>NZ_CP015622.1:2437898-3047373 GCF_001643015.1 Corynebacterium crudilactis | reverse complement strand
TATTTTAGGTATCTCCTTTTGGCGAAACTATCGAAAAATAATTAAATTCAGCCGTGGAATACGGGCAGCGGAGGGGTGTGAAAATTGAGTAAAATTCCGCATTGTTATCCACCAGAGCTTCCACGATGTTTCTACAACTTCATCCACATCTAAAAAAGCCCATAACCATTGTTTCCACAATGTTGTCCACAGCTGTGGATAACTTTTCCCAAAAACGTTTATCCACAGGATAGCGCATTGCCTGTGGAAAATATGCATCAACTTTAAATTCGCTCTCACCTGCGATTACTCCATTTGATCCCTCAATCTAAAGGTTAACAATAGGTGTTATCCACAGGTTGAAGTTTCCACAGGCTGTTGATGCAATGTGTAATTTTCATTGTTACCCGCAGTTCAGTCCACATGTTTGACCCCTGTGAATTCTTGCCGTGGGGAGATAGCCGGAGGGCGGCGTCGAAAAGCGTTTAGGCGGGCGATATGCCCTCTCACCTGTGGTTAATGCCATCTTTGTAATTACGGGTGCCCCCGCCAAATTGCCAAAGGTTGAATTTGTTTTCAAAGGTCGTTTTCCCGTAAGCTAAACCAGTCTGTCGCATCGTGTGACTTCCAGGACGCTTCTCCAAAGCATCCTGTCACAACGCATGTGCTTGAGAGCAGCGCTTTCCATAAAGCGCTGCTGCGACTTCAACAATGAAGCTGCAATCTCAAAAATCATCCAACGTTGGGTGATCGTTCCCCGGCATCGGGCTGGCGCGATAAGTTTTCGCGCAAATTGTCCGTAGAACCGGTGTGTCCGGTGATCTAACAAAAATTTTTAGGAGTGTTTAACGTGGCAAAGGGCAAGCGGACGTTCCAGCCGAACAACCGTCGTCGTGCACGTGTTCACGGCTTCCGTCTTCGTATGCGTACCCGTGCAGGTCGTGCAATTGTTGCGGCTCGTCGTCGCAAGGGTCGCGAAAAGCTGACTGCTTAATTTAGCGTCACCACTTTATAAAGGGTGTAAGCAAAAGTGCTGCCAGCGCAACATAAACTGAACTCCTCCATGCAATTTCGCATGGTGCTGAGGAAAGGGCGTCGTGCTGGCAGTAAAACTGCTGTTGTGCACCTGTGGGATAGTGCCGAATCGTTGGATGGCACCGAAAAACAAGGCGAAGTCGCCTCATTCGGTGGTCCACGATTCGGCCTTATCGTTTCTAAAGCCGTCGGAAATGCCGTGGTTCGCCACCGTACTTCCCGACGGCTTCGTCATATCTGTGCAAACATCGCGGAAAATTCACCAGAGCTACTCTCCCCCACCCATCACGTAGTAATCCGTGCATTGGCAGGTTCTGGGGAAGCAACATCAGCAGAACTCGAAAGAGATATCCGCTATGGCTTGGGGAAAGCAAATCGTGTGCGCGCCAACAAGTGATGATCCTTTTGATATTCCAGAGCCGAAAAGCATCCCGGCTAAAGCATTAGCTAGTGCTGTTCGCTTCTATCAAAAGTACCTTTCTAGCCTTAAGATGGGTGCCACTTGTCGGTTTGATCCAGTCTGCAGCACATATGCATTGAAAGCAGTCTCAGTTCATGGGGCTTTTAAGGGAACTATTCTCGCTGTTGCAAGGTTGTCCAAATGTGGGCCCTGGCATCCGGGAGGATTTGACCCAGTGCCAAACCATGGATTTTGGGCCACTGAAACAGTGACCTAAAAATCCAGACAAAAGTATATAGTCCCTATTAATCTCAAGGAGTTTCGACTCACAGTGCTCAATATCATTTATTGGCCAATTTCGGCCATTCTGTGGTTCTGGCACAAAGCATTCAGCTTTGTGCTGAGCCCAGATTCCGGAATCACCTGGGCCTTGTCGATCATGTTCTTGACCTTCACCGTGCGTTTGGTACTGGTCAAGCCAATGGTCAACACGATGCGTTCACAGCGCAAAATGCAAGACATGGCTCCAAAGATGCAGGCCATCCGCGAGAAGTACAAAAACGACCAGCAGAAGATGATGGAGGAAACTCGTAAGCTCCAAAAGGAGGTTGGCGTTAACCCCATCGCAGGCTGTTTACCAATGCTGGTGCAAATTCCAGTGTTTATTGGCCTGTTCCACGTACTGCGCTCCTTCAACCGCACCGGTGAGGGCGTCGGCCAGCTGGGCATGTCAGTTGAAGAAAATGCCAACACCGCGAACTACATCTTCGGTGTAGATGAGGTTCAGTCCTTCCTACGTGCTGACCTGTTCGGTGCTCCACTGTCTTCCTTCATCACCATGCCAGCTGAAGCATTCGACGCTTTCCTTGGCGTTGATGTTTCCCGCCTCAACATCGCACTGGTTGCAGCTCCAATGATTTTGATCATCGTGGTAGCAACTCACATGAACGCGCGCTTGTCTGTCAACCGTCAGGAAGCTCGTAAGGCTGCTGGCAAGCAGCAGGCTCCAGGAAATGACCAAATGGCGATGCAGATGCAGATGATGAACAAGATGATGCTCTGGTTCATGCCAGCAACTATTTTGTTCACCGGTTTCATCTGGACCATTGGTCTGCTTGTCTACATGATGGCCAACAACGTGTGGACCTTCTTCCAGCAGCGCTACATTTTCGGCAAGATGGATGCTGAAGAAGCAGCTGAGGAAGAAGCAAAGCGTGCAGCAAAGCGCACAACTGCTCCAAAGCCTGGCGCGAAGCCAGAAAATGCAAAGAAGCGTAAGAAGTAAAATTCTTTAACTTTTGCACAAGGAAAGCCGCCAGCCCACTTATCGGGCTGGCGGCTTTTGTCTTTTCTGGTGCTTTTCAATGGAATTCTGGTGCGGATCAAAACGCTTGATTCTGTGCAATTATTGGCGCAAAAGCACCTTTAGGCAGCCAACACTCAAGCATGTAGAGCTGAGTCGTTATAGTTGAGGTACTGTACCGTTAGATTTCTTGTCCGAAGGGGACTTTTCATGACCACGCCTCCAGCAGCCGCTGAAATTTTCGGGGATAATCTCGAAAAAGCCATTGCATATCATGAGTCACTGGCCACGGATGGATCCATTCGTGGATTCATCGGACCACGTGAGGTTCCCCGGTTGTGGGATCGCCACATTCTTAACTGTGGTGTTATCGGCGAAGCCATGGATGAAGGCATTTCAGTAGCTGATATCGGCTCTGGTGCTGGGCTTCCTGGAATCCCACTGGCTATTGCACGCCCTGATTTAAAGATCACTCTCATCGAGCCACTTCTGAAGCGCTCGGTGTACCTCAACGAGGTAAAAGAGGCGCTGCAGTTGGATAATGTCACGGTGATTCGTGGTCGCGCTGAGGAAAAAATAGTGCGTAAGCAAGTCGGCTTGGTAGACCTTGTTACTTCTCGTGCAGTGGCACCACTTGGAAAGCTTGCCACCTGGTCATTGCCTTTGGTGAAGATCGGTGGCCGCATGGTGGCCATGAAGGGATCCAGCGTTGAGGAAGAAATTGAGCGGGATGCCAAGGAAATCCGCAAAGCCGGTGGCTCCGATATTAAGGTTTATACAGTGGGCGACCAGCTTCTGAGCGAGCCTACAACGCTTATTTCAATCCGCAGAGAAAAGTAACCTTCCACTGTGGTGGAATAGGTATAGCGTTAAGCACTAATGTTGATTCGATGACGTGTGCATGAAGAATTCACATGCACAGGAAGATAGGGATGGTTGACGTCGATGGAAGACACTAATTGGGAAGATACACCGATTGCAGCGGCGGCTCGTCGTGCAGCTCAGGTGATGACACCCAACTCCCTGACGCTGCCGAAACCTAAAGAACCTCGTTTGATTACCATCGCAAACCAAAAAGGTGGCGTTGGTAAAACTACTTCTACAGTTAACCTGGCTGCGTCTTTGGCGATCCATGGGCTCAAAGTCTTGGTTGTAGATCTAGATCCGCAGGGAAATGCATCGACAGCATTGGGTGTGGAACATCGCTCCGGAACATTGTCCTCATATGAGTTGTTGATCGGTGAATGCACCCCGGAGGAAGCTATGCAGCCTTCCACCGCTCATGAGAACTTGTTCTGTATTCCTGCAACCCTGGATTTGGCCGGTGCAGAAATTGAATTGGTCAGCTTGGTTCGTCGTGAATACCGCTTGGCGGATGCTTTAGGGCGCGAGTTCATTGATAAGCACGATTTTGATTATATGATCATTGACTGCCCTCCTTCACTTGGACTTCTCACCATTAACGCTATGACCGCGGTTAATGAAGTACTGATTCCTATTCAGTGTGAGTACTACGCTCTTGAAGGCGTGGGTCAGTTGCTCAACAACATCACGATGTTGCGCCAGCACCTGAACCGTCAGCTGCATATTTCCGCAATTTTGCTGACTATGCATGATGCCCGCACCAACTTGGCGGAGCAGGTGGCTACGGAAGTTTATAGCCACTTTGGTGATGTGGTGTTGGGCAATAAGATTCCACGTTCGGTGAAGGTGTCTGAGGCTCCAGGTTATGGACAGACAGTCATTGAATATGATCCAGGTTCTCGTGGCGCGATGGCTTATTTAGATGCCGCGCAGGAGCTGGCAATCCGTGGTGATTTCTTGCCTAGTGAAGAATCCGGTCCGGTCGGCGTTAAACCTGCCGATGAGCAGTAAACTTCTTTGAATACGTTAATTGTTGTGCTGTATGAAAGGTGCGTCTAAGCGCTATGGCTCAGAACAAGGGTTCCGACAAGCCCCAGACCGCAAAGCGTAAGGGCGGTTTGGGGCGCGGTCTGGCCGCACTTATTCCCTCCGGACCGAGCAATTCCCCAGCTCTCGGTGACCCACTGGAGACACGTGGCACAGAACCGAGCAACTCCCCAGGCCCTGGTGATTCGGTGAATACACGTGGCGTAAAGCCAAATACTTCCCCCGGTCTCAGTGGAACAACGGGTACGCGTAGGGCTGGATCGAGTAATTCCCCAGGCCTCGGTGGCGGTGCCGCCGATATTATTCTCGGTGGAATGGCGGGTGCGCGTAGCGCTCGGCTCGTTACTGGCAACGCTCATGGGCGAAAGCCTGCCATGGAAAAAGTAGAGCCTAAGTCAGAGTCAGCGCTGCAACAAGCTGCTGAGCCGGCAACCAAGGCAGAAGAAGCTCAACCACAGGTAAGCGCTCCGCAGCAGTCTGAGCAGTCCACTGAATTCGGGGCAACTTACCTTGAGATCCCCATTGAGCAGATCCGCCCTAATCCGCAGCAGCCTCGCCATGAGTTTGATCCTCAGGCACTGGATGAGTTGGTGCATTCGATCAGCGAGTTCGGTCTCATGCAGCCGATCGTGGTGCGCAGGTCTGAAGATGGCTATGAGCTCATCATGGGTGAGCGCCGTTGGCGTGCATCCAAGCGTGCTGGTTTAGATGTTATTCCGGCGATTGTCCGTGAGACTGAAGACAGCGCCATGCTGCGCGATGCCCTTTTGGAAAATATCCACAGGGTACAGCTGAATCCTTTGGAAGAAGCAGCTGCTTATCAGCAGCTGCTGGAGGAGTTCGGTGTCACTCAGGCAGAGCTGGCTGATAAGTTGGGTCGCTCTCGTCCAGTGATTACCAATATGATCCGTCTGCTTGGTCTGCCCGTGAATGTACAGACCAAGGTTGCTGCTGGTGTGCTCTCTGCAGGCCATGCACGTGCACTACTGGGCCTTAAGTCTGGCGAGGAAGCTCAGGATGTTCTAGCTACCCGCATCATCGCTGAGGGCTTGTCTGTGCGCGCCACCGAGGAACTGGTGTTGCTCACCAACCGTGGTGATGAAGAGGAGAAGAAGCCACCGCGTGAAAAGGCTCCAACTCCTGAGGTATTTACCCGCGCTGCGGAATCTTTGGCAGATAATTTGGATACCAAGGTGTCTGTGAGCATGGGTAAGGGTAAGGGCAAGCTCGTTGTCGAATTCGGTGACAAGGATGATTTTGAGCGCATTATGTCCTTGATCCAGGGACAATAACTCGAGTTTGATGCCCACATGCAGGCTTCACTTTTCCCAATCGCGCAGGAAGCTTTAGATTTCCTGCATCCGCAGGCCCGAAAGTCGGCGTTTTGGGAACTTGCTCCGGCGGTTTCAGCCAAAGTTGATCCTTCTTTTGAGAAGGAAGCCTGGCTGTCCACCACGCTTTTAGAGTTTGAGTCCTGCGGTTTCAATATTGGTTACCGCAATGGGACGCCCGCGCTGGCGTCGGTAATTTTCTGCGAGCCAGATGCCGCTCCAGGTGCACAAGCGTTGCCTACGGCACCGATTTCAAGCGACGCCGCGATCATCAGCAGTCTGTTCATCGACGAGGTTTTCCGGGGCATAGGCATGGAATCGGCGCTTCTCGACGCCTCCCTCATGGAACTTATTCGGCGCGATTATCCTGCCGTGGAGGCTTTTGGCTATCGCGCCGACAGCACCCATCCGGATCCTATTGCCTCCAGGCGTTTAGAGATCGGCCTGATTGATGTGGAGGCTTTAGAATCCGCAGGCTTTGAAGTCATCGCCGATCATCCTGTGCTGCCTCGCCTGCGGATGGAATTACCACCCGCGACGGTGCTGATGACAGCTAAAGATGCGCAGCGATTGCTTCAAGAAATAGGCGCTTTTTAATCAGCCTGTTCAGATTGGAGCAGCTCCGAGAACTTGAACGTACCAGTTTTCGGTTGTGCTTCATCATCAAGCAAATACAGACGCTTGACGGCCACGACGATGGCTTCGGCGATATGATCACGCATTTTAGGATCAGTCAGCACAGCAACATCACCTGGGTTGGTGAGATAGCCGGTCACGATTTCCACCATGGGCATACGCGTGAGGCGAAGAAGCTCCCAGGTACGCGCATGGCTGCCACAGTTGGTCAATGGAGTACGCGCCACGATCTCTTTTTGGATATACGCTGACAGCGTCTCTCCAGTCAAAGAGTTGGTGCCGTTTTCCGAGCCGAAGTAGAAGCTGGCAACGCCGTTAGCTTTGTCGTTTGAGTAAGAATCACAATTCAAGCTGAGCACCAGATCGGCGCTGAAAGCGTTCGCAATAGATGCACGGTCGCGACTGTTGGGATCATCCATGTGTGGGCGCGACAGGATGGTTTCCATACCTGCTGCGATCATACGACCCTCAAGGCGAGTGGCTAGGTCCCAGAGGATTTCCTCTTCAGAGATTTCTCCGTAAGGGCCTTGCACAATTTGTCCCTTGTTGGGACCACCCAAAGCAGGATCAATGACTACTCGCTTGCCAGTGAGACGTGGACCAGCGGTGCGCATCCGTTCACGTTCACGAATGGCCTGAGCAGATCCGCCCTTGATACGAAGACCGAGGCGAGCCAGTGCACGGATGGTATCTGGGCCACAGATTCCATCGGCCTGCATACCGTAGTTCAATTGGTAATTCATCACAGCTTTGTGTGTGAGATCACCAAAGTGGCCGTCTACGCGGTCGGTGTAGAAACCTAGCTCCTGGAGATGGGATTGGATCTCTACGACATCATCGCCCACCATCTGGTTGCCCGGCTGATACGACAGAACGCGGGTTCCTAGGGTGTAGGAAGCTTCACGGATGATGCGCAGGGAGAGGTCGTCGATAAGCCCGGAGGGAATGATGCCTCGAGCTTGTTGGAAAGACTTGATGCTGAGGCTGAGTTCTTCGTCGAAAAGTGTTTCTTCTTCGTGGAACTTGTGGGATTCTGTCTTGGCAGACATCTCCCGTGAATAGCCTTCAATCACGCCGAGGCGAGCGAGCGTAGTGCGCACTTCAGCTACGCGCGGGCTGCGATCGCCAACTCTCAGGACTTTAGACACCCTGCTCCTTACATTAATCATGTTAAAAACCCCGGGATCTTGGGGCATTCGTGGAAAATTCACAATGGATATAGTTCATCCAAGTAACTGCAGTAAGAATACCAGTTAGAGGTGCTTTTCCAGTTTTGCCACGATTTCACTCTTTGGGCGTAGTCCGGCAAATTCTTCGACCTTCTCGCCATTCTTAAAAATAAGAACAGATGGGATGGACATGATCTGGAACATTGCGCCAAGGGTGCGTTCTGCATCGACATCAACGCTTGCGACAACTGCCTTGTCGCTGTATTCACCGGCGATTTCCTCAATGATTGGGCTGAGCTTTTTGCAAGGACCGCACCATTCTGCCCAAAAATCGACGATTACTGGCTTGTCAGAATCGATGACGGTGGACTTAAAGGTTTGTTCGCTGACTGCGACAACATTGCTCATGGAATTCTCCTAAATTACGAATGACGGGATCTTGGAAAGATCCCGACATTCATTGGTACATGGTTTTTTTAAAGGCTAACTGTGAATTAGGCCAAAGAAGCTAGGTAATGCTCTGCATCGATGGCTGCGCGGCAACCTGCACCAGCGGCAGTAATAGCCTGCTGGTAGTGGCTATCCACGAGATCGCCTGCTGCAAAGACACCTGGAAGGTTGGTGTTGGTGGAAGGATGCTGCACGAGGACGTAGTTCGCAGAATCTAGATCAATCTGGCCCTGCAGCATCTCGGAGCGAGGATCGTGGCCGATGGCAACGAACATGGCGGTGACATCCAAAGTAGAATCTTCGCCAGTAACAGTGTCGTTGAGCTTCAGGCCGCTGACCTTGCCACCTGCTTCGAGGACTTCTTCGACAGTCTTGTTGGTGACGAAGCGGATTTTGTCATTCTTTTGTGCACGCTCCAGCATGATGGCGCTGGCGCGGAACTCTTCGCGGCGGTGCACGATGGTCACGCTGCGGGCGAATTTGGTGAGGAAGGTTGCTTCTTCCATCGCGGAGTCGCCACCACCGATAACAGCGATGTCCTGGTCGCGGAAGAAGAAACCATCACAGGTGGCACATGCGGATACGCCACGGCCGAGAAGTTCCTGTTCGCCCTTAATGCCCAAGTAGCGAGGTGCAGAACCCATGGACAAGATGACAGCGCGTGCGTGGTACTCATCGTCACCAACCCACAGCTTCTTGATGTCTCCGCTGAGGTCAACGCGATCGACAAGTTCCATGTGCATGTCAGTACCGAAACGCTCGGCCTGGGCACGCATATTTTCCATGAGCTCTGGGCCCATGATGCCCTTTTCAAAGCCTGGGAAGTTTTCCACATCGGTAGTAGTCATCAAAGATCCACCGTATTCATAACCCTCAAACATGATGGGGTGCAGATCAGCGCGGGCTGCGTATACTGCTGCGGTGTAACCAGCAGGGCCGGAGCCGATGATGGCGACATCATGAATCTTTGGTGCTACGGCAGATTGTTCTTCAGACATTGTTTCCCTCAATTTGTTGATATTGCTCGTGCAGCTTGAAGTGCACTATTCACACTAGTTGTGATCTCGATGTTTTCAACGTTGCGACCTCACCAAAAGCTTCCAATAAATACAAAGCTCACAGTTTCCCAGCATTTAGTCATATTCTGCGCCGAAGAAGTCTGCATGCAAAAGGGCGCGCAACGCTTTGCGTGCGCGCCCTCGGCGTGATTTAACGGTGCCTACTTTTATGCCTTCTATGTCGGCTACATCTTCTACTGTGTAGCCTCCCAGATCAACGAGTATTAAGGCAATGCGTTGATCGGGACATAATTGATCGATGGCTTGCCGGATTGTTAGAGCGATATCGAGGTATCCCAGCGGATCGATGGCCAGGCGGGGATCTTTATCCAAGTCAGTATCTGGTTCATTAAGGACAGGGAATTCCACTTGGGAACGGTGATTAGCCCAATCAAAGCCACTGTTGAGTACGAGTTTGTGGAGCCACGTTCCCAGAGCTGCTTCTGCTCTGTAGAGATGCATATTTCGGCTGGCTCTAAAGAGCGCTTCTTGAAGAATGTCTTGGGCATCTTCTGGTTTGCGGCCATACCTTTGGGCTGCTTTCCACATATGGCGTTCGTGGCGACGGATGATGGTGGAGAAAGCAGCGGAATCGCCAGCAATGAATTGTTTCACTAGTTTGGCATCGCTGATTTCATTTGGTTTGGGTAGCACTGTCATAAAATCCCCCATGTGTTGAGGGATGCACCCCGCATCCCACATGAGACTAAGTATGTGCTGAGTCTTTGCTGAGAGATATTTGTCAGTGCCCACCACAGTGGGAGGTGCCAATATCAACGTACAGACTGTATGAAATTTGCGACTAGGTATGTTCCATGAACTGGCAAAAGTTAACGCCCACCTTCGTTTCAATAAACGGAGGGTGGGCGCACCTTAACGGGGGTCAATTACACGGGCGTAATTTACCAACCCACGAGTTCTACTTCGGCAATCTGCATTTCCGGGTCTGTATTTGAGGTCTGAGAAGAATGGACCTCATCGACCAAAATCACCACGGATTCCACACTCCCGGGAATCTTAGAGGAGTCCCGAATGCTGTGGCTCAAGCTTCGACCTGAATAATCAACAGTGCCAATTTCAATGCCTTCTGACAGTGAATGTGGTGAAGAATCCTGGAATGCGTAGATCTTCAGAGTTGAGGTCACAGAGCTGTTGGAGCCACTACCAGTGGTGAGGATGATGCGGTCGAGGCGTGCAGGAGTAGAAAGATCTACCAGTAATCCTGCTCCACCAGTAGATGTCCAGGCTGTGGAGGTATCTCCATCAGTTACATCTTCGACGTCCACACCTGCACCCTCATCCCATTCACGGGCTTTGTCCAATGCCAAATACAGCGGTGGTCCCACTGGTTCTGGTGTGGCGGAGGTGGTGGTTTCTACCGTTGCCAGTGGAGATTCTTGGTTTTTGCCTCCGAAGAAGCTCGTGAGCAGTGCAGTGCCAGCAGCCACGAGAGACACTAAGACGATCACCACAGCAGCGATGGTTGCCATACCTTTGACGGAATAGTCGGAAGCTCCGAAGCCATCACGTTTGGCAGGCTTCGGGGTCTTTTCCTTTTTCACCACCAAGGGAGCGGGTTCTTCAGTCAACAGGCCACATGTACGCATCGCGACGGCTAGGGCTGCGTAATCAGGTTCCTCAACCTCAGAGAGTTCTTGGGCCTGTGTGAGCATGGCCTTGACATCGCTCGGAGCGAGGGAGGCGTCGATAAGCATATCGGTGGCCCAAGCCAAGGACTTGGCGTCGCGGAGCGTGGACGCGTTGGGCAAAATCGCCGGGAAGGCGAGGATGGCATGGCCATCGGTGTTGATGCGGATGCGGGACTTGTTGTCCAAGCCTGCAGGGATGCCCTTGTCGTGCGCAAGGCCAACCGTTTCGGTCAGATCTGCAAGCGCAAGTGCCGCGGCGCGCGGATCCGCACCGGCTTCTGCAACGGCCGCCAAGCTGGAACCTGGCACCCAATCTGCCACGATTAGGCAACCATTGCGGTAGGCCTCTGTGTGGATATTAGAGGCGACGGCGGAGCTGTTCAGACTTGCCAGCTTCTTGGTGCGGCGCTGTACTTCATAGGCAATACCCGCTGCAGCTGCCGGAGATAGCGGTGCAAAAGGAGCATTGCCGGAGGTATCAACAAATACCAACGCCACTTCCCGCCCGGTTGTGATCTCTCGTGCCTGCCAGAAACGTGCACCCTGGACGCCACCGTGATCAGCAAGGAGACGGAAACGACCATCGCTTACCGGAGCACCAGGAACCAACCGCGGTCCACGGACAATACCCGCAGACATCGGAGGTGGCACTGGAGTTGCCGCAAACTCACTTGGAGCCACCAACTGAGTAGAGAAATCTTGCTCAGAAACTTCGCCGACATCAAGAGAAATCTTATTATTCGGGCGAATGAAACGGCTCATACCTGGGATCCGCGTCAGCGCCTGGCCTAAGTTTTGCACCTCTGGAAGGCCAGAACGAGACAACACAAGGCCCGTGATAATCAGGAAGAAGACACCGAGAATACCCAGATAAATCAAGAAGCCAATAGAGCCCAACGTGCCCAGCAGGAAATCGCCGATGAGCGCCTGGATGATCCAGCCCAAAGCCCACGCAGCTGCCGCGCCCACCACTGCAGAACCGAACGCCCACAGGGAGGTTTGAGCCAAGGAACGCATGCCCAACAAACCGAGTTTCTTGCGCAGCAAATATGCGCCAATGACAGCACCAGTGATGAAACTGAAACCATTGGCCGCACCCAGCAAAATAACCACACGTTCTGGAGAGCTAGACAGCACAGGAGCCAACAGGGAAAGCAGCACCTTGGTGGCAGTGATGCCAGCGATGATGAAGGTAGGAGTCCACACTTCTTCACGGGCATAAAACACACGAAGGTGCAGCAACACCAACGCATAAGGAATCAAGGTGAAGGCAGAAAAACTTAACGTCCAACCAAGAATATTGGCGGTACCCGCGTCGAATTGTCCATAAGCGAAAAGTGCATTGGCAATCGGCACACCAAAAGCCGTGAAGAAGATAACGATGGGAATCAACGCAATAAACGTCAATTTAGAGCCCAGCTGAATATCAGAAACTACTGCCCTATCATCGCCATCTGCAGCATTACGAGACAGCCGCGGCATGATGGCAGTGAGCAGTGTGACGCCGATGATGCCATAAGGAACCTGCAACAACATCCAGTGCTGTTGATAAATAAACGGTGCTGCTTCATCAGCAAGGGAGGCAATACGGGTGGTGATGATATAGCCGAATTGGGAAATCGCCACGTAGACAATAATGGCCATCGCCATACCGCCAAATTGCTTCAGGCGATCATCAATTCCCCACAGCGGGCGCATATCAATCCCGGCGCGACGCAGATAAGGAACCATGAACAGGCACTGCGCTACTACGCCAAGGGAAGTACCAATACCCAGAAATAAAATCTGCGGATCAAGCACACCCACATGCTGATCTGCATGAAGACGTGCTGGCAGTACCATGTAAATGCCCAGCACGCTCAAGGTAATCACATTGTTGAGAACTGGTGCCCACGCGCCGGGTTTGAAAATCTCGCGGGTGTTGAGCACTGCCATGAACAGCGCAAACAGCCCGTAGAAGAAAATCTGTGGCAGCAGCCAATAGGCAAAGGCCGTAGACATGACCACGTTGACTTGGCCCTCGGAGGACAGCATCATGCGAGTCAGGATCGGGGCGGAGATAATCGACAAGATGGTGACACCGCCCAGCAACGTCACCGATAACGTGAGTAGCCTTCTAAAGAACCCAGAGCCACCGTCTGGATCTTCTTTTTCAGCTCGCGTGAGCACTGGAATGACCAGCGATGTCAGCACCGCACCAAGCACAATTTCTGTGATCAGGTTGGGCAAGGTGTTGGCGGTATTAAACGCCGACGCGATAGCTGGGGATAGCGCCGCACCGATCATCACGGTGCGCAGGAATCCAGTGATACGACTCAGCAGGGTGGCAATTGCCATTGAGCCAGTCGAGCGCACCACATCCGAATCGGAGGTGTGCTTTTCTGGTTCAGGTTTAGAGGTTGTCGGCGCAGTTGGTGAGCTTTTTAAGCTCGAGCGATCACCATCTGTGCGTGCGACAGCCTTCTTGCGTGCCTCAGGCACAGGCGCCGGTGGCGTAGGAGCAATGATCCGGGCGCGTAGGCCAGGCTGCTCCGAACTATTCGAAAGCGAAGAACTCACTTGTTGACCATTCATGTACGAGTGCCCGCCATAAAAGGCGTGCACGGCGAAAATAACTAATGCGATACGTTAGTGCTTTGGGCGCGGTTTAGGCGATCCCGTACCGGGTAAATGCTTTTCGACGTTTCTTTTCTTCCGTATAAACAACAACCCTCCCAATGCCAGAATGCCTACTGCCACAGTAATGATTGTGACAGGAAGGTTTGGTCGTGGCTGCACAGTAATTTCCACAGGTTCACTAATTGTTGCCCCATCTGGCGAAGCGAGCCACAAGATGAGATCTGTGCGCAGATTTTCATCGGGCAAATCTGCAGTCATCTGCAACGTGATGGAACCTTGGGCCGGGATGCGTACAACACCTGGAGTGTTGATGTGCGCTTCTTGATTTCCGGTGTACAGAATCTGAGTTTCGGCAGGCAGTGGCAAACCATTCTGCGCGACAATCAGCAACGGTGAGGAATTCGAAGTGCGGGTATACACATTTCCAGGGGGCAACAAGGCCACAGAGCTGCGGAGCTTCTGCAAGGTATCGCGGTTGCTGTTAAGAGTGGTATCGGCCTGGGCCGTAGAGTCTGCATGCTGTGCCAAGGAGCGGCGTTCATTAATGCTTAACGCACGCAGCAGATCATGGCGCAATGGAGCTGTGAACCCATAACGAGTCAACACGATGCCCGGATCATTAAACATGATGCCGGTGAGATCATCGATATATTCTGCTTGTTGGGTGGCACGCAGGATCTCTGTTTCCGTCAGTGACGCAGGATCATCGTAGGGAGCACCGAAAGACGTTCCGTCATCAGTTGGTGGCGCAGTGGCTGCGAATGCAGTTCTTTGTTCCTCATTGGCTGTCACATACTGCTGTAAAGAAAACGGACGAGCAGTGCCATCGCTGAGCAATTCTGCCGTTGTCTCCAGAAGCATTTCGCCGTCTTTCGGACCTAGGCTAGCGCTTGGCATCACGAGAACTGGTGTGTCTTCATCGCCATTGCTTACCGATAACCGAAGTGCAGCCTGTCCTGTGAGATTGCGTGCGCTTTCAGAATCCAATGCGTAGTCATAGCGGGAATCTGGGTTGGAATAGCCAACTGTTTCTGGGTTTTTTCCTAAGGTTGCCAAGGTGGCGGACAAAGAACCCTGATAAGACACTCCGGTGATGCCCGGTGCCAAATTATGAAACCGATCTGCATTTTCTGTGCGCCACATCGTGTTTTCCGATACCAACACAGATACCTGCGATGTCGGCACTGGTGCCTCAACATTGCCTGGGGTGGGCTTTGGATTATCCAGCGCGCTTGTCTCTGAGGAATTAGTGGAGGCAACCAGATGCTTCGATTGCAGCTCCCACGCCTCATCGGGAGTACCGGTGGTTTCGGCCCAGCCGAGATCACTGACCGCGGTAGGGTCGATATAGCCATTGCCCGGAATCACCACATTAGATTCCGGAACTACCCCAAGGATGTTGTGGAAAGTAGTGGTTCCTCGCTGTAGAGCTTCACGCATCAGCCACTGATTGCCCGTGCTGCTCACTGCATTGAGATCAGCATTGGCCCATGGCAAAGCTACCGTGCAAGAAGTAGCAGTGGCCTGACGAAGCTTATCTAAGAACAACGCGGCATTCGCAGAGCCCGTGCCAGGAGTGCCCGTGGTGGGTTGGTTATCAGCAGTCCACAATTCACGCAGACGCTGATTCTGGCGCACCGTGCTGGGACGAGTATCTGTGACGGTGTAACCACCGGTCATGCGATCCAACACATCAATGAGTTGAGGATCAATCGCAAGGCACGTGGCCTGCTGCACGGCGGGTGAAGACCGGAGGTAGGCGTCGATAAGCAATTGCAACCGCCCGCCTTCCTCCAGCTCGCCAGCTAAAGCGTCGGAGCTGACCAGCAGCGGCGGATTTTCCGGCGCCTCGCCGGTCTCACCACCCAGCACATGCGTCTGGGCGGTGATGGGATAAATCATCGTCGTGGGAGTCGCAGTATCAGCTCGGTCGGTGTTGCTACCGCGCACAGGCAGCAAAAACCGCTGCGAATCCAAATGCGTCGCAACCCCATCAAGCTGGCCCGACAAGGACACCAACGTGGGATAAGAACCAGGTTGGGTAATCGACAAACTGCTCGTGGGGATCTCCATCTCAGCATCCACCGACACTCCCGGCTCCAAGGTGCGATCAAGCGTCAGAGTAGAGCCGAAAAAACCATAGAAATCATCCGTGGCCGCAACTCGCGCACTCGCAACATCTACAGAAGCCTCTTTACGCTGCGCCTGCAACGTAATATTACTCAATGTTTCCGAGGTATGATTAGTGACCTTGACCTGCGCTTTAACAGTCTCCCCCACGCGCACCGTGAGATTATCTCCAGGCATGGAAAAACCAGTAATAGACAACTCAACATCAGACATCGCATCATCAGCACGCGCCTGCGGATTCACCCACAACTGAGCCACCGACGGATCAGAAGGATCAACTGGAATCGGCAACGCATGCAGCGGAGTCGCACTAAACCCGACAAGCGCGACAGCAGCAATACCTAAAACTAGGGCCTGTGTTTTTAGGTTCGCTCCTGGATTAACCTTTGCGCTCACCTTGGGGTGGCCCTTCCCTCCGCCTTTTCCTTCAACGCAAACTCTGGCAAAAGATCATGTGCCTTCCGCGCCAACTTTCGCTCATCCGCAAAAGCCAAATGCTCAATCAACTGATTAGCCGGAATCCACGCCACCTCAGTGACCTCTGGATCCTCATCATTGAGATCGCCATCCACATAACGCAACAAATGATGATGCACAGTCTTATGGATCCGCTTGCCATCAGAAACAAACCAATAATCAATCACACCCAATTCAGTGAACACCTCACCATGGATGCCGGTTTCTTCCCAGACCTCACGCTCTGCGGTGGCTGCCTTACCTTCACCAGGCTCCACATGCCCCTTTGGCATCGACCACAACAAACGACCACGACGATCCAAACGACCAATCAAAGCCACATAAATCTTCGATAGATCTACCTCGCCGTGAGCATTGACAGATTCCGCCAAACCCGAAACAACAAGACCGCCTGCCGAAGTCTCATCAGAAGTAACCATCCGAGACTGCTGCCCCGCCTGGTGCACACGAGTATTAGAACGCCTCCTTGTTGGAGACCTCCGGCCTTTACTCTTGTTCTTCTCCTGAGCTGGAGCCTGGCCCTGCTTCTGCCTGCTCTGTTGCCTATTTTGCTGAGACTCTCCACTTTTCGGACTTCTACGAGACCTACGACGCTTTGGCCGTTGGGAAGTCTTTTCGGAGTCCTGCTGGCTCTGTTGGCTTGGCTGGTTCTGCGGATCCTGAGATTGGCTCTGGAATTTTGGAGTGCCGGAGGAGCCCTGGGAGTTCTGGGAACCTTGGGAGCTGTGGGAGTCTTGGGAGTTTTGTCCCTGGGGCTGGTGCTGAGGTTGGTGGCTCTGGTTCTGACCTGAAGGACGGCGAGAACGGCGGCGACGCCTGCGTTTAGGCGCTCCGCTTGTAGTCCCCTCGGGTTTCAAGTCACTCATTCGACCAATCGTATCGTGAGAGGTAGGTATTCGGTATTAATGAACCGCCCAGGGGCTAAAAGTCTCAAACTTTAAGGGGTGTTTGGTTTGTACAGGCGTGAGATGTGCGGATTCACCATTTTTGGGGGCCACCCTCCTAAAATGGTGAATCCGCACATTAGGCACAAGTGGCCTCTCAAAAGTTGGCCTTCTGTATGGCTTTCTAACAGCCGCTTAAGGAGGCACCTAGACAATTCCATATTGACCAGTTTTGCCCTTTTAAATCGCTATATTAAGCAGATGTCTTTCCAGTATCGATTTACCGTCAGTTTTTGCCCACACTTCTACTAGGTAGACTCAGATTCGTGAATTCCCAGGATGCTCAGAACCAAGTTCCCACACCCCAGGTGGAACCGCAGACGGAAACGGAGACAGACCACCGCCTTGCCTTGATGGCGCGCGCCCACCAGGCGATTGGTGAACTTTCGGACATTCTTGTACCTCTTGCAGCAGCTTTTACGGAAAAGGGTCATTCTCTTTATCTGGTAGGAGGCTCCGTTCGGGATGCTTTCTTAGGTGAATTGGGGCATGACCTTGATTTCACCACTTCGGCGCGTCCGGAGGAGACCAAAGCAATTCTGGATAACTACGCCGATGTAGTGTGGGATACAGGCATTGCTTTTGGCACGCTTTCTGCAGAAAAGCATGGTCAGCAGATTGAAATCACCACGTTCCGTTCTGATCTCTATGACGGAAACTCTCGAAATCCTGAGGTCACTTTTGGTGACACTTTAGAAGGCGATTTGGTCAGGCGTGATTTCAAGGTCAATGCCATGGCTGTGGAGATCCAAGCAGATGGAGAGCTAATATTCCACGATCCTGTCGGTGGTCTGGATGATCTGCTCAACCACATCCTAGATACTCCGGCTACGCCAGAGCAGTCTTTTAACGATGATCCACTGCGTATGCTGCGCGCTGCTCGTTTTGTTTCCCAGCTTAATTTTGCGCTTGCGCCACGTGTTGTTGGTGCGATGACTGAGATGGCTCAGCAGATCACTCGAATCACTGTGGAACGCATGCAGGTTGAGCTGAACAAAATGATTCTTGGAAAAAATCCTGAGTCAGGCATCGATCTCATGGTGGAGTCTGGTCTCGCGCAGATTATTTACCCAGAGATCCCAGCTATGCAGATGACTCAAGATGAGCATATGCAGCACAAGGATGTTTATGCGCACTCTTTGCAGGTGATGCGCCAGGCTATTGATCAGGAAGAAGACGGTCCTGATCTAGTCCTTCGTTGGGCTGCTTTGCTTCATGATTGCGGTAAGCCCGATACTCGTGATTTCAATGAAGAAGGTCGCGTGAGCTTCCATCAGCATGAGGTAGTTGGTGCAAAGCTAGTCAGGCGCCGGATGCGCAAGCTGAAGTACTCCAAGCAGATGATCGGCGATGTCGGACAGTTGGTGTTCCTACACATGCGTTTTCACGGCTTTAGCGAAGGTCAGTGGACGGATTCTGCCGTGCGTAGGTACGTCGCCGATGCGGGTGAGCTGCTCCCCCGCTTGCATAAACTTGTCCGCGCAGATTGCACCACTCGAAATAAGCGGAAGGCAGCGAGACTGCAGGCCACTTACGATCATTTGGAAAAGCGCATTTCAGAGATCGCAGCGAAGGAAGATCTGGCCAGAGTACGTCCAGATTTGGATGGCAATGAGATCATGGAGATTCTGAATATTCCAGCTGGACCACTCGTGGGTAAGGCATGGGGATTTTTGAAGGAGCTCCGTTTGGAGCGAGGCCCATTGGATCGCGATGAGGCCATTGTTGAGCTGAAAAGCTGGTGGGAAGGAGAACACAATGAGTGATTTTTATGCTGACAGGTTGTTTAATGCGCTGGAGCGTAATGAGGTTTCTCCAGGCATGTTGCTGGTGTCTGCACCAGATATGGCATCAGAGGATTTTGAACGCAGCATCATTTTGATTGTTGAGCATTCTCTTTCCACCACTTTCGGTGTGAATATTGCATCGCGTTCTGATGTGGCTGTGGCCAATGTCTTGCCGGAGTGGGTCGATCTGACGTCGAAACCACAGGCGCTTTATATTGGTGGTCCGTTGAGTCAGCAGGCTGTTGTTGGCTTGGGTGTGACAAAACCGGGCGTCGATATTGAGGCTTCGACGAGTTTTAACAAACTAGCCAACCGTCTTGTGCACGTTGATCTGCGCTCTGAACCTGAGTCTGTGGCTGAAGAGCTCGAAGGAATGCGATTTTTCGCAGGCTATGCGGAATGGGCACCAGGTCAGCTCAATGAGGAAATTGAACAAGGCGATTGGTATGTTGCGCCTGCATTGCCATCGGATATTAT
This sequence comes from Corynebacterium crudilactis, assembly GCF_001643015.1. Lineage (NCBI taxonomy): Bacteria > Bacillati > Actinomycetota > Actinomycetes > Mycobacteriales > Corynebacteriaceae > Corynebacterium > Corynebacterium crudilactis. Next base: position 3,028,018 of record NZ_CP015622.1, on the reverse strand, counting down.
CGCGCCTGGTCGTGTGGATATTTGGGGCGATGTGATGCGCAGGCAGGCGATGCCTTTGCCTCTGTATTCCACTTTTCCTTCAGATCCATCCGATAATTAGATGAGCTCAGAAACCCTCAAAGAAATACGTGGCGGAATTGCCGAAACAGCAACTGTTGGGCTTGGTCTGATTCCACTTGGGCTGGCCTTTGGTTTGCTGATGGTGCAAACAGGTTTTGCGTGGTGGTGGACGCCAATTTTTTCCCTTGTTATCTATGCCGGTTCGATGGAATTCCTCGCAATCGGCATGATTACCGCAGGAATCGGCCCGTTTTCGGCGGCGCTTGCGGGTTTCATGGTGAATTTCCGGCACATCTTCTACGGCCTCACCTTCCCCCGCCATAGCGTCAAGCCCGGCGTAGGGCGCGCCTACTCCACTTATGCGCTTACCGACGAGTCCTACGCCATCGTCTCAGCCCGCCCACCAGGAGACATCAGTGGCACTCGGGTTTTGACGATCCAAATTTTGTGCCAATCTTTATGGGTTATTCCTGGAATTATCGGCGCTTTGGTCGGCCAGGTGCTCCCCGATGGCCTCAAAGGCATGGATTTCGCCCTGACTGCCCTATTTGTGGTGTTGTCCTGGGAAGCATTCAAAAACAACAAAGATTATTCATTGCCATTGTGTGCTGTGGTGCTTGCACTTATCTCAGGATTTATTGCGCCGGAACAAATGCTCGTTATCGCTCTAACCACCTACTTTGTCATCCTGCTCGTGCGCGTCCGCTTCCCTAATCTGGACAAGAAACTAGAGATCAGGACCACGCATGAGTGAGTACGGCCTTCCCGAAGGCGTCACCCTGATCAATGTCGCCTCTGTGCTCATCCCGATTGCCATTATCACCGTGCTGCTGCGCCTCTTCCCATTCGCAGCGATGAAACGCATGAAAAACAATCAACTCATGGGAGTTTTAGGCCGAACCATGCCAGTCGGTGTGATGGTTGTCTTGGTTCTCTACACGCTGTTTAGTCAGGTCAGCGCGCCGGGCGGAATTTGGGCTTCGCTTATCGCGGTGGCTTTTACTGCTCTTTTACATTGGTGGAAAGGCTCAGCCGGGCTGTCCATTGTCGGCGGTACCCTGGCATATATGCTGCTGGTCAACGTTGTTTTTGCTTAACGACGAAACCGCCCACCCACCGTAGTAAATCGCGGTGAGTGGGCGGTTTTAAGCTTTATGGGATTAGGCGACTACCTTGTAGCCAGCCTCCGCGACCGCGGCCTCGACGGCCTCGTCAGTGAAGCCTTCACCGGTGACTTGTACAGCACCGGTTTCTAGAGTGACATCCACTGCAGCAACGCCAGTGACCTCGCCGATCTCTTCTTTGACAGATGAGACGCAGTGTCCGCAGGTCATGCCTTCGACGGTGTAATTTTTGATAGCCATATTATTGGTACCTTTCAGTCGGGTATCTTCTACTTCCCGATGATATACCCCCGTGGGGTATGTGGCAAGCGGTTATTTCAAACCAGGGAACTTAGCTTCAGCTTCCAGCCACAGCCCTTCAAATGCTTCTGCGGAAATAGTCACAGCTTTGATATCTGGGAAATCCGCGTAAGTATCTGGGTGTGGCACTACTTCATTTGGCTCATTGCTCAACTGAAAATTGGAGCTTCCGATAACACCGGCGCCCGTAACGATATCGCCATCAGTTGTTCCCGCTAATTCAATGATGCGCTGCAATTGGCACACTGGAATTCCTTCTGGAGTGGCAGCCCCTGGGAGTTCTTTCATTTCCGCAATATGGATAGCGGTTGGGTGCCCCGGGATTTCAATTTCAGTACGAACAATGATGGTTTTAGTCATGGACTTAAGCCTACGGATGAAAAATTTATCGCGGTAATGCCAGAAACTTCCGCTTGAGGGTCTAGGTTTGAATTGTGGTTAATTACGCATTTGTTATCGCAGGTTCCGAAGCAACCGGCGGCGCCGGTATCCAGGTCGATCTGAAGACTTTCCAGCACTTAGATGTGTATGGCATTGGTGCCATCACATGTTTAGTGGCTTTCGACCCGAAAGATAATTGGAATCACCGCTTTGTGCCGGTTGATGCTCAAGTTATCGCTAATCAGATTGAGGCTGCCACTGCAGCGCATGACCTTGATGTAGTGAAAATTGGCATGCTGGGCACTCCCACCACCATTGAAACGGTGGCGACGGCTTTGGAAGCGAACAAATTCAAGCATGTCGTCTTGGATCCAGTGCTGATTTGCAAGGGCCAGGAGCCTGGCGCGGCACTCGACACGGATACCGCGCTGAGGGCTCGAGTGCTGCCACAGGCGAGCGTCGTCACGCCTAATAACTTTGAGGCAACCACGCTGTCTGGCATGGACAAGCTGGAGACCATCGAAGATCTGAAGGAAGCCGCTCGTTTGATTCACGAGCAGGGACCTCAGTATGTCGTGGTTAAGGGTGGAATTGACCTCCCAGGCGATGATGCAGTGGACGTACTTTTCGACGGCTCCGACTACCACGTTTTCTCTGAGCCAAAGATCGGCGACGAGCGTGTCTCCGGCGCTGGCTGCACCTTCGCGGCTGTCATTACCGCAGAGCTCGCCAAGGGCAGCTCGGTCGTTGATGCCGTGACCACCGCTAAGCGAGTAGTCACCCGTGCAGTTCATGACGCTGTTGCCTCCAACGCGCCATTTACTTCCGTGTGGTTGGCAGAAGACAACAAGTAGAAAACTTGAATCAAGCTCCCTTTTTGACGCGTTGAAAAACCGCAAAAAGGGAGCTTCACTATTTGTGTTTGGGTCAGATTTTACGCTCGCCACACGGCCATTGAAGAGGTTTGTGAGGTCATGGGTGTGCACCCCACTTAAAACGCATTCTGTGATGATATGGGCTTTGGGAACTGAGCAAGATTTTTCAGCCTTTTGTACAAGGCCAAACCAAGTGACCAGCAGAACGGGGTTTCTAGTTTTCCGTCACCTAGTTTGGTGATGAAAATACAAAAATTCCCTGGTCTTCACAAATGTGAAAACCAGGGAAATCATCTTTTAAAAACCGCTTAAACCAGCAATCCAATCACAAGGAATACCACTGCGAGCAGCGGGAACGCACCTTGCTTGACGGCTGCCCCACGTTTGTCAGGTGAGCTCAAGGCCAACACTGCAGCAGCGGCAAGCATGGAACCAGTACCAGCGAATGTGAGAGCTGCACCGATGCCAGTTGAACCAGCGAACAGGAACGCAACACCCACACCGGAAACTACGGCCAGGAAGAAATTGTAGAAACCTTGGTTGTAGGCCATTTCTTTAGTGTTTTCAGCATCGATTTGAGTGGTGCCGAAAACTCCGCGTGCTTTCTCTCCAGTCCAGGCGAATGATTCCATGTAGAAGATAAAAACATGCAGTAGAGCTGCGAGGATGGTGAAAACTGCTCCGATAATGATCATGTGAGATCCTTTAGAATCAGGGGCCTAATGGGTCTTAAACGTTTAGAAACGAATTAGCACTTTTCCGGCACGACCAGGCTCACTGGAAGCGCGAACGGCGGAGACGATGTCAGCGGCATCAAAAGTGGAATCAACTGGAAGGGTTAATGTCCCATCAAGTATGCGGGCAATGAGCTCGCCGAACAACTGGGTTTTCTTCTCTGCAGGCATCTCGCGGCTGACTTTACTTCCCCAGAAACCCTTCACCGTGATGTGCTTGAAAATCACAGGTCCCGAAGGAATTTCCATCACTGGGTTGCCCATTGCGCCGAAGGAAACGAGAGTACCGCCCTCGCCAAGCAGCTGGACCAGATCTGAGGCGGACGAACCACCGACAGAATCCAGCGCCACCGAAATATTGGCGCCACCAGTGATCTCTGAAACCTGCTTTTTCCAGTCTGGATTTTCAGTTGAAATGACCTGCGTGATCCCCTGGTCAGCAAGTTCTTCTACGCCAGCATCACGACGCACCAAGCCCAGCACATTAATGCCACGGGATTTTGCCAGCTGTGCGAGCATTCGTCCGACCGCACCGTTGGCCGAATTTTGAATCAGCCACTCCCCTGGCTTCATTTCCAAGAAATCTAGAAGGCTGATCGCACTGAATGGCATTGCCACGAGCTGAGCTGCGCTTTCATCGGAAAGCTGCGCTGGTACGGGAATCAAGCCGGAGGCGTCGATAAGCGCGTACTCCGCCCAGATGCCAAAGCTGGTGCCGGACGCAACACGCTGACCGACCTGCAAGCCTTCGACGCCCTCGCCCAGGGCGTCGACGATGCCGACTGCCTCGGTGCCTGCGGCGGCCGGCAGATCTGGGACGAAGCCGTAAGAGCCCTTCACGGTCCATAGATCGTGGTTGTGGATGGTTGCCAGCGTCACTCGAATACGAACCTGACCTGGGCCGGGATTAGGAATATCCTTCTCGGTGACCTGCAGGACGTCGGCGGGGTTGCCGAAAGTGTTGTGAGTGATTGCGCGCATGGTGGTGTTCCTCTCAGTCTAAAAACAGGGTATGTCTGTGGAACGTCGCACTTACTTATTACATTCCTGCCTCAATAAAAGACGTGGTCAACATAGTGCGGCTTGTGTCGTGCTTGTGCTTATCGACGCCTCGCTTCATTGGGCTAACGTTTCAGAAAAATCTATGCAACTTGTGCTGGGAGTGGGCTGGATTTTTTAAGATAGTTTCCGACTACTTTGCTTCAGTTTTTTCTCGAACCGGGAAATACCGCCCTAAGTATTCACGTAGACCGTCATCAACGATATGAAGGTACGTTCCCTTCATTCCTCGTGTCAGCAAGACTTTATAAATATTGGTGATGTAGCTAAAGAGGTCTGCTTCGGAAGTTATTTGACCACGCATTTTGTTGTTTGTTTTACCCTTGGCATCGAAATATTGGGTTTTGTCGATGAATAGGCCACGGTCTGCGGTGTATCGCAGATCCTTGCCGATAATGACTCCCGCATAGTTGAGGTCATAACCCTGAATTGTGTGAATGGAGCCGGATTCATGCACTGCGTTTTTGGAGTTCACCCAGTCCACTACTTTGGAATTCCATTGGAGCTGTACACCATCACCGAGATCAATATCGTAGGCTGATTTGTCGTTTTTACTTGCCCATTTCCACGCGTAACCAGCGACGATTCTGGATAAGCCAACTTTTATATCGTGCTGTTTGATGGTGTTGACAAACTCAGATGGAGAATCGATAATTTCAAGATCATAAGACTCAAAATTGAGTTTCTCAGTAGGTGGCAGATGAGAAAAGACTTGAGTCACGTATTCGATGTAGTCTTCCCCACCGAGGCTGCGCATTTGAGTATGCAGGCGGTACTTTCTGCTCTGAGGGGTTTGATCAAGAACTTCTTGGAACTCCTCTTGTGGAAGATCATTGGGGCGGATTGACTGTTCCATATCAAGCATCATGATGACGTGGCGGGATTTCTTTTTCAACCAGTCCAATTGAGACGCGTGAGGGTGTCGGCCGTCGAAAAGCACCTCGTTTATTTTGTTAAATCTTTTTGTTAATGCAGGTACAGACTGTGCAGAGTACTGATTGAGTCGGTGGGCTTCATCAACGATCAGGACATCAAATTGTTCTGGTGAATCGGCAGCGGTGAACGCGGAAAGTACCATAGTTTTGCTGAGCCCAGGGGTGGCGGCAAAGACTTTTTCTAGTGATTTACGAAGGGCCTGCTGCGGGACAATGATGCCGATTTTGAGGTCTTTAAAGCGTTCGCGGGTGCCTTCTAAGAAAAATTCTGAGAACATTTCATCGCCATCGATATCTTCACCATCGCGGAAATCGGAGATATCTTTGAGCAATTTCATGAGATAAACAGCGACAACAGTTTTTCCGGTACCAGGTGCACCTTGCACAAACGTCACCTGACCAGGATCAATGTCTGATACTAAATCCTCACTGAGGCCTTCAAGGATATCCATGACAGCAACTGCTTGGTCATTGTTTAACGCCTTGAATGGAGATAGTTTAAAGAGCTCGGAATTAATAATTTCGGGGATTGATCTCTGAAAAAGGCCTTCATTCCGCAGCTCTTCGAAGATCTCTTGGAAGGTATCGCGGTAGCTCTCCCTGCCGAAGTAGGCGGCGTCTGAAATACCCATATTGCGGTTGAGGACTTCATTTCGGCCATCGCCGAAAGCAAGGCTGATTAGGAAAGACTCGAGGTCGAGGCAGACAGATTTGTTGAAAGTGTCATCGAGAACCACTCTCACTGCTTTCAGATCATGCTCTTTCTTCCCGTCGAGGTGTTGTTTCATGCGATTGTTGAAACTACGGGACTCACCGATATAAATGCGCCCTAGTCCGCGAGCACTTTGCGCTGGACGGTTGAGAACATAAACAATAGGCCAGTTTTGAAGGCGCTGTTCAGAACGCGTCGATGTGAGCAAAGATTCGTCGAAATTAAATTGCTGAATTTCAAAGCTGGTCATATTTGTTGGCCTTTCCATATGCCTGCTCGACGGGATATTTTTCCTTTGTTATCTGCAGTTTTTCCAAAATAATGTCATTTGGGTCAACATCCAGCTTCATGGCCAGGAAATAACAATAAGTAAGAACGTCGGCTAGCTCGTGGCGGACATCTTTATTATCGAAGTCACCACTCCATTGAAAGCACTCGAGCAATTCTGCAGCTTCAATGCTGATGCTCTTTGCCAGGTTCTCTGAGGTATGAAATTTCCCCCAGTCGCGGTCTTTAGCAAATTCTTGCAGTTGTGCCAGAACCTGTTCAGTATTCATAGTTGATTATATTAACAAGGAAACTACTTCTGATCAGGGAATACTGATCTATTTCTGAATCTTATTGAAATGGTTAGTGTCCCTCTCTGTCAGGCTGGTTGTGGTTGCTTCACAACCAGCCTGACAGAGAGGGAGTTTCAACTTTTTCTCTGCTAATTAAGCTGTAATCCACTACTCTGGCGAACGCACCGCATTCTTGGTTGCTGGACGCTTCCGGTTTTCCGGGGTGTTTCCGATTGAACTGATGCGGATCGCATCGTGGCACGGCTCTTAATAGGGCTAAGTGGGTTCGAGTCCCGCACTCCTTTCTGACATAGAGTTTCCGTCTGCCGGGTTTATTCTGATGGTGGCCTGTGGTCCGGTCCTATATCCTGTTCTTTTAAAGTTCAGGGGACGCGCCGATGCCCCGCTGCTGTTAGATCCCGGTGGCGGTGACTCGCTATTAAAGGCTCTGTAGGTGTTTTCAATGGGAATTTTTCGTTCGCGTTCAGCTGCAATGGGTTGGTCTATGTATGCGCCTGGTCAAGCGGTTCCGGTAGCAGAGTGGCAGAGCTCGGCGGTGCGCTCCCCTGTGCCACAAGTAGGTTTCACGGTGCTTCGGCAGCGTGATGGTGAAATCTCACGGTTGAAGGGGCGGGAGTTTTCTCGGCTTGGGGATCAATTCCGTCAGGTAGATCTGCGGAGGCGATTGATTCAGATTCACCCGCAGTCTATTCCCACTGCTGATGCGATGTCTGTGACTATTACGTTGGCTTTGACTGCAAGCACTCTTGATCCGGTGAAGTTTATTGCTGATTCGCAGAATCCGGAGGAAGAGATCTACTTGGCAGCTCAGATTGCATTGCGTGAGATGGTCGTGGCTATGCCGTTGGAAGATTTCATTGGCGTGCGTATTGATTTAGAGCCGGTGCTTGCCGCTGCTCAAGCTGCTGCGAAGAATGTTGGCGTGGAAGTGTCTTCTGTATTGCTTAAGGATTTGAATCTCCCACGCGAGTACTCGGGAGCGTTGCAAGAGTCGATTGTGGCGAGAATCCAAGCAGAAACTGATTTGGAACGTGCTCGCAATGAGGTGAAAACTACTCGTGCTCGCCTGGCAAGCGCGAAAGTGTTGGAACAAAACCCAATTTTGGCCAAGATTCGGATGCTGGAAGCTCTTCCTCCAGGATCCACCATTGAGGTTCGCGACGGAGATTCCAAGACTTAAAGTTGCCAATTTCAGTACCCTCCACGGCACCGAAATGGCACCGAAGCAGTACTGAAGCAGCATCGGAACGGGCTAATTTTAATACATCCACACTGTAGAAAAGCCCTCTACACAGGCCATGAAAAGCCTAGATTTATAGATTTTTCAGAGATATCTAAAACCGTAATCAATTTGTAATCAACCCCCGCTCACCTGCAAGGGCGTGGGGTATTTTTGCATTTATGCAGCTCCCAGACCTGAAATTGATCTGACTTTCACCCCTAAGCCCTACTAAAGTTGTTCAATGTTGAAAAAGAGGTGGTGTTTCCACTTCGCTTTTATAGGCAAAGCTTTAAGGAGTTTTACAGGAAGACGGAAGCATCGCTCGAGGGTGTGTTGGATGAAGAAAATCCAAAGTTCTAAGGAACCTGCACTCAAAAAGAAGACGAGAGGTTTTACTCGTGAGCCCGATTCGCTCAAAAAAGAAAATCAAAGACGAACCACGATTAACAGTTGAAGATGTAAATGTTGTTCCTCCGAAAAAGATCCGCCCTGCCATTAAAGGCACTGTGGTGGGTAACTTTATGGAGTGGTACGACTTCGGTATTTATGGTTATTTAACAGTCACAATGACCGCGGTGTTTACGCAAGGTCTGCCGGAAGAGTGGCAGCTGCTGGCCGTGATGTTCGGTTTCGCGGTGTCCTATTTAGTACGTCCCTTGGGTGGTCTTGTACTTGGACCATTAGGCGACAAGGTAGGCCGTCAGAAGGTCCTTTATGTCACCATGGCCATGATGGCGGTGTCTACTGCGCTGATTGGCTTGCTGCCGACGGCGGCGTCGATAGGCGCTTGGGCTTTGGTGCTTTTATATCTGTTGAAGATGATCCAGGGCTTTTCCACCGGTGGTGAATATGCAGGTGCAACCACATATGTGGCAGAATTTGCGCCGGATCGCCGTCGTGGCTTCTTTGGTTCTTTCCTAGATATGGGCTCTTACTTGGGCTTTGCTGCAGGTGCTTCCGTCGTTGCGATCACTACTTGGGTGACCACGCATTTCTATGGCGCTACTGCCATGGAGGATTTCGGTTGGCGTATTCCATTCCTGACGGCAATTCCATTGGGCATCATCGCTGTTTATCTGCGTACCCGAATCCCGGAAACTCCTGCGTTTGAAAATAACCAGGATGGCGAAGATGCTGTCCTGGAAAAGGATTCTGACGATCCTTATGCACGCCTTGGCTTGATGGGCGTGATCCGCCACCACTGGCGTCCACTGCTGATCGGTATTGCAATTGTTGCAGCAACGAATACTGCAGGTTATGCCCTGACTAGTTATATGCCGGTGTACCTAGAGGAGCAGATTGGTCTGCACTCTGCATCTGCTGCGGCGGTGACGGTCCCAGTTTTGGTTGTGATGTCTTTGCTCTTGCCTTTCGTGGGCAAGTGGAGTGATAAGGTGGGCCGCAAGCCTGTGTATGCAACGGCTGTGGCTGCGACGTTGATCTTGATGGTTCCTGCCTTCATGATCATGAATATCGGCACAATCGGTGCGGTGCTGATTGCACTGTCCATGGTTGCGATCCCAACTGGTTTGTATGTGGCGCTGTCTGCATCCGCACTGCCGGCACTGTTCCCAACTGCATCACGTTTCTCCGGAATGGGTATTTCTTACAACATTTCGGTGTCGCTGTTTGGTGGCACTACCCCGCTGATCACCCAGTTCTTGTTGCAAAAGACCGGCCTGGATATCGTGCCAGCGTTGTACATCATGTTCTTCTCTGCAATCGCAGGTATTGCCTTGTTGTTCATGACTGAGTCTTCACAGAAGCCTTTGCTTGGTTCATTCCCCACTGTGGAAACCAAGTCTGAGGCAGTAGAGATCGTGAAGAATCAGGATGAAGATCCCAATATTGATCTTTCCCATATGCCGTTTCCCGATGAGGAAACCATAGAACCGGAAAAGCAAAACGCATAACCTCAAAGCCCGCTGATAGGCGGGCTTTTTTGGTGGCTGGCGGCGTCGAAAAGTGCTTATCGACGGTGGCTATGTTGAATTTCGTACTTCGCTTTAACGTGTAGTTAGAGAGAATGATTCTCTGAGATTTGGTTAATCATCCAAATATTGGAATAGAGTCAGGTAAGGGGGTAATGGATTCTTCAGGAGTATGGGGGCAGAAGGTTGATGTGTAGATAATATGATTACACGACCTTTACATCGGACTTCCATTTGTAAGGTGAGTTACTGCCGTAATTGATCGCGACGCATGACGTGAGAATCCTGAAAGAAGTGTAGATGTATAAAGGTAAAAGAGCACTGGTTTTTGGGGCAGTTGCACTGTTATTTCTTGCAGGATGTGGATCTAGCGAGACTATCGACCAGGAAGTTTCTTCAAATTCACTAGCAGTCTCGTCTTCAGAGGCTCCTAAGTTGCCACAGGCCAACGAAGCTGTAGAAGCTCCTGGAGTGACTTTGATTGTAGACGGTGTGTCGGAGATGGAACTTTTAATGCTCCATGCTGACGGGTGGGAGCCAGGTACCAAGCCTCAAGAACAGCTAGATGCTCCTGAAGGGGGACGGTTTGTTACGGTTGCCACCACGGTAGAAAATGCAGGGTTAGTTTCGTGGGATTTGACCTGTGGTTTTGCAATTCAAGCACACGTCTTTAGTGATAAGGGACAGCGGTATGACCCCGTCGATGACCTCTATCGCATCCCTGGCAATCCTGGATGTAACGATGATCTAAATCCTGGTTTTAGTCATACTATGATCTGGTCTTTTCCGGTCCCAGATGACGTTAAGATCATTCATTTTGGATTTGCGGATCCTGAAACTCACTACGACGATTTGACCATGATTGATATCAGTAGTGCGAAGTCAGCTCCGATAAGTGCTGAGGTCACATCAACTGCCAGTAAAGTGACAACACCACCAACGAATGAAGTTATAGACATTGTGGAAGAAACTAGCTCTGTTCCTCAAAGGCCGCCTTTTATGGATCCTGAGGATTTTGACCCCTATGGGCCATTGAGGTTCGTGGAATGTTGGGAAAGCAATGCCGCTGTTATGTCGGATGGTTCGATTGTTACTGACACAATTAACTGTGCTCCTGAAATCGAGGTTTATGAAGAGCCCTTACGATCTGATGGATGCGTAGGGCCAGCTGCAGTATGTGGTTATTACGATGAGTATGGAAATGCGATTTGGTTCGACAAAATTACTGGTGAAACTTCCCCTCGATATTATGATCAATTTGGTAATCCCACGATGGAGGCTCCGTAGCTCTTACTGTTTCTAGGTGGGCAGGATTTATTGCTTTATCCAGCCTCAAAGCCCGCTGATAGGCGGGCTTTTTTGGTGGCTGGCGGCGTCGAAAAGTGCTTATCGACGATTCCTCCTACCGGAATCTGTCGCAAATTAACCTCACTATAGTGCTGGTTCATTTACGCTCAGGGGAATCCATATTCATTCCTCCAGAAAGAATTCACCACTATGCGTTATGAGTCAGCTGTAGATTTTGATGCCATTGAGGCAATTGATGTTCACGTTCATTATGAAACCGATACATGCGATCACCACTCCTTGCCGCAGGAATATATGGATGCATCTGCTGCGTATTTCAAAGGTGGCGAACGCATTCCTTCCATCGATACGATTGCCGATCTTTATCGCAAACTAAACATGGCTGCTGTCGTATTCACGGTGGATGCACGCACTCAGCTTGGTCATCTTCCTAACTCGATTGATGATCTGGTTGCCGGAACCCAAAAGCATAATGATGTGCTGATTCCATTCGGCAGTGTTGATCCTCGCACGGGCCAAGATGCGATTGATGAGGCAATCCGCCAGGTAGAAGAGCTGGGTGTGTGGGGCATGAAGTTCCACCCGTCTCTTCAAGGTTTTGACCCTTCTGATCCGCAGTATCGCCCACTGTGGAAAACAATTTCAGATTTGGGAGTCACCGCTCTTTTCCATACTGGACAAAATGGAATCGGCGCCGGCATGGCAGGCGGTGGCGGAATAAAGCTGGGATACTCCAACCCATTGCTTCTTGATGATATCGCTGCCGAGTTCCCAGAACTGCGCATCATCATGGCACATCCTTCTGTGCCATGGCAGGATGAAGCGAACTCTATTGCGATCCACAAATCTAATGTGTTCATTGATCTTTCAGGTTGGCGACCAAAGTACTTCCCACAATCTTTGGTGGGCTACATGTCTAATATGCTTTCGGACAAGGTGCTTTTCGCTACGGATTACCCTTTGCTTGCTCCAGAAAGGTGGCTTGCTGATTTCGCAGAGCTACCAATCAAGGATGAAGTGCGCCCGAAAATCTTTAAGCAAAACGCTATGCGTGCGCTCGGGTTGAAATAGCTATGTCTTCCCAAGACTCTATGTCAGCGCCAGTGGAATCAGTAGATCGTGCTCTCCGACTGCTCATTTACTTGCGTGAGAATGATTCCATCTCAGTTAAAGAGGCAGCGGAACATCTAGACATTGCTGCCTCCACTGCGCATAGATTGCTCTCCACATTGGCTAGGCGTGACTTTGTTGTGCAGGATTTCTCCCGCCGTTATCGCCTAGGCAGGATGGTCTTGGGAACGGAGAAGAGCATTATCAGTGAGGCTGATCTGCGTGCTGCTGCCATGGATCCCATGACAAGGCTCCAACAAGCCGTTCGGGAAACTGTGCAGGTGATGGTGCTAAAAGGCGGAAATATCCGCTTTGTTGATGGTGTTGAGCCGGATACTATTTTGCGAGTCACACGCAGAGCTGGTGATGAAATGCCAGCCTTTGTTTCTTCTGGCGGAAAAGTGATTCTTGGTCGTTTGTCTAACCAAGAAGTGGAAGAAATCTATCGGCGCGGTCTGATCGAATGGCCTACGCGTAAAGTTACATCGCTGAAAATGTTGAAGCGAATGCTCACTCAAGTGCGAAGAAATGGATATGCCTTGAGCGTGGAAGAAACCGAGCAGGGAGTTGTGGGCGTCGGAGTATGCATTCTGGGAAAGGATGCACGTCCGCTTGGAGCCTTGACGCTGGCAATACCTGTTTCCCGTTTCGATAGGAACCGTCTTACAGAGTATGTGGAAGGTTTAAAAACGGCTGTTGCAGAAGTGGAAGCGACACTTCTATCAAGCTAAACCGTTGCGCATTCCTCTATGGGGAATACATAACGAAATAGGGTAATAAGACAAGCTCAGGGCACTTTTTCAAGTGCCCTTTTGGCATTTTTAGGGGTGTGTAAATCGGAAAATCATGGTTGCTAATTCCTTTGTGCGGAACCTGTATCAGATGAAGTGACATACAGATCACACCCTGCCTATGATTCCTCTCACATTGTTTCGCAGATGAAGTTTCAGTCATATTATGAAGGGTAGGAAGTCACCGTGACCGCAACAATCCAACAGTCAACGCGGGGCCCAGAGCAGATCCTTGCTGAGGTTCGCAACAACAAAATGTCTCAATTCCAGATCATCACCGTCACCATTGCTTTGATGATGGTCATTTTGGACGGCTTTGAAGTTGGCATCATGGCCTTCGCCGCTCCACAAATTCAAGAGCAAATGGGAATTAGCTCAGATATCTTAGGTTATGTGCTCAGCGGAAGCCTCTTCGGTATGGCTATCGGCTCAATTTTCCTCACACCATTGGCAGACCGTTTTGGTCGACGCCCCCTCACCTTGGCAATGCTGGCACTGATCGTCTTAGGCATGGCCCTTACGCTGACTGCACCTTCCGCCGGATGGCTGATTGCATGGCGTATCCTCACCGGCCTGGGTATTGGCGGAATGATGGCAAACCTTAATGCATTGGTTGCGGAATATTCCTCTGATAAACGCCGCACCACGGCCATTGCTATTTACGCTGCTGGTTACCCAATTGGTGCAACCATCGCAGGATTCATCGCTCGTCCTTTGATCCCCGAGTTCGGCTGGCACTCCATGTTTATTGCAGGCACCATTTTGGCTGTACTGGCTCTTGTCGCCGCATTCTTCCTTCTTCCTGAGTCCTTGGATTACCTCTTTGGTCGCCGACCAGCAGGCGCACTTGAGCGGGTAAACACCATTTTGACCAAGATGAATCTCGCTCCTTTGGCTTCCCTTCCAGAAGTACAAGTTGATGAAGAGAACCGTGTCAGCACCAAGAACACCATCCGCGATATCCTCTCCCCGCCGACCCTTCGTCTCACCATCGCATTGTGGGTTGGCTATGCACTACTTGTTGCTGCGTATTACTTTGCCAACACCTGGATCCCAACCATTTTGACCAACGTCAGTGGTGATCCACAATTGGGCAATGCCATGGGTATCGGTGCAAACCTCGGTGGCGTGTTGGGCTGCTTCGTCTTCGCAGCGCTAGCAATGCGCTTTAGTGGCCGTCACCTTCTTTTCCTCACGCTGTTTGCTGCAGCAGGCGCTTACCTTGTTTTCGGCATGGTCTTTAGCATCATCCCAGTAGCAATTATGGTCGGTTTCGTTCTGGGTGTTCTTACTACTGGTGGCATCGCAGGTTTCTACGCAGTGGCACCAACCATCTACTCTTCTCGCTCCCGCGCCACAGGAATCGGCTGGATGATCGGCATCGGACGGTTGGTTTCCGTAGCCGCCCCGATCATCGTTGGTTATATCTTGGCTTCTGGCGCTGCTCCTGAAAAAGTCTTCCTTTACTTCGCTGTCCCACTGCTGATCTCTGGCGCAGCCGCTCTGACTCTGCTGTTTGGTCGCTCCACAGCAACCCTCGCTGACTAGATAAATTCGTAGAATACCTCGGAGGTCCTCTCATCATGTCCACTGCACTTGTACATTCTGTCCAGGAAGCCCCAATCACCTGGTGCCCTACTTCGGAGCAAATTTATAACTCCAAAATGGCAGATTTTTCTCGCTACTCTGAAGTTCAATTCGGACGTTCACTGCCTGATTTTCGGACCCTCTTGGAGTGGTCAGTAACTGAGGTCGCAGAGTTTTGGCGCTCCATTCAGACCTACTTTGATATCATTGGTGAAGGTTTTGATGGCACCGAGGTGCTCAAAGAGCCGGTCATGCCCTTTGCTTCTTGGTTCCCTGGCGCAAAGTTGAACTTCGCTGAAAATGTGCTGCGCCATGCACACAATCCGCTGATGTCTCATGAAACTGCAATTTTCAATGTTGCAGAAGACGGCAGCCATACGGAATTAACGTGGGCACAGTTGGAATCACAGGTGGCATCGCTAGCTGCCACCTTTATTGAACTCGGAGTAGAGCCTGGCGATCGTATTGCTGCAGTACTGCCCAATATCCCAGAGGCTGTGATTGGTCTGTTGGCGGCAGCCAGTGTCGGTGCGGTGTGGACTATTAACTCTCCAGATTTGTCTGCTGAGGCTAGCGTGCGCAGAGTCAAGCAGCTAGACCCTAAAATCTTGGTGGCTAGCGATGGATATGTTTTTGGTGGTCGGAACATTGAGCGACGTGAGCACACCGCCGAGGTGGAAGCCGGACTTCCTTCCATTACTGCAACAATCCTGGTACGCACTTTAGAAGCTGATCGGGACCCTGGAACTATGTCTCTCACCGGCCAGAAGCGTCTTACTTTTGATCGTTGTGTGGCTAAGCGCACCACCCCAGCATATAAGCGAGTGGGCTTTAATGATCCGCTGTGGATTCTATTTTCCTCCGGCACCACTGGTGAACCAAAGGGCATCGTGCATGGGCATGGTGGCATGGTTTTGGATGGGCTGAAAAATATTGGCCTGCACCAAGATATCGGTCCAGGAGATGTTTATTATGTTGCGGCAAACACCTCGTGGATGGTGTGGAACACCCTTGTGCAAAACCTCTTGGCTGGCGCTGCAATTGTCACCTATGCGGGATCGCCGAAAGTGACGGGCAAGGATCATCACTTCCAGATTATTTCAGATTTCAAAGTCACCATGTTTGCCACCGGCGCGGCTTATTTGACCATGGTAGAAAAAGCCGGAATTGATCCTCAACGTGGCCGTGATTTTTCTGCATTGCGCTCTATTTTGTCCACTGGTTCCCCACTTCCACCAAGCACCTGGCGCTGGGTTCACGAAGCAATTAAAGCTGATGTGCACTTGGGATCAGATTCCGGTGGCACAGATATTTGCGGTGGATTCTTAGGATCTAATCCCATGGAACCCGTCCATTTGGGTTATTTGCAAGGTGCTCTGTTGGGTGTCGCGGTGGAAGCACACGATGAAGATGGGCACGCAGTTCTGGGGCAAGTAGGCGCCATGGCTGTGACCAAGCCGATACCTTCCATGCCTGTGATGCTGTGGGGTGATGAAGATGGAAATCGCTACAACTCCTCTTATTTCACTGCAGGCGATGGCATTTGGATGCATGGTGATTGGATTACTCGAACCTATGATGGTGAGTTCATCGTTCATGGACGTGCTGATGCAACCTTGAACCGTCAGGGCGTGCGTATCGGACCTTCGGATATTTATGATGCTTTAACTGAGATTGAAGAACTCGAGGATTTCCTCGTTCTTGGCATTGAAGAGGATAACGGCGGGTACTGGATGCCATTGTTTGTTGTTCTCGCCGAGGGCGCAGAGCTTGATGATGTACTTCGTGACCGTATTTGCACCACGTTGAAAACTCGTGCCAGTGCTCGCCATGTGCCTGATGAAATCATTGTGGCGCCGGAAATTCCGGTTACACACACTATGAAGAGGCTTGAAGTTCCTTTGAAAAAGGTCTTTAGTCCACGTGTTGCAGGACGGGAATTGAATCCAGATTCCGTGAAAAATCCGGAAGCTTTAGCGTGGTTCCGGGAGTACGCTCGGCAACGAGCAGCGGCTTAAGTAGAGAAAGGTTAGTAAGAAATAATGACGCAACAACGAGTCCTTATTACAGCAGGCGCCGGCGGTATCGGATGGGCAATTGCTGAGGCATTTTTAAATTCCGACAGCTTGGTTCATATCGTTGATGTGAACCCTGAAGCAGTGGCGAAAGTATCGGGCACACATCAGAATTTAAGTGCCAGCATCGGTGATGTTACTTCCCGGGAAGATATTGCTGCGCTTGCTAAAGATCTGGAAAGCCGTTGGGGCGGACTCGATGTTTTGGTCAGTAATGCTGGTATCGCTGGCCCTACTACCCCAGTTGAAGAATATGATGCTGAGGCGTGGGATGCCGTGGTTGGTATTAACCTGACGGGATCATTTAATGTTGTGCAACATTTTGTGCCACTCCTCAAAGCTTCAGGGAATGGCGGTTCCATTTTGGTGATGTCTTC
Organism: Corynebacterium crudilactis; assembly: GCF_001643015.1. Classification (NCBI taxonomy): domain Bacteria; kingdom Bacillati; phylum Actinomycetota; class Actinomycetes; order Mycobacteriales; family Corynebacteriaceae; genus Corynebacterium; species Corynebacterium crudilactis. Next base: position 3,010,856 of record NZ_CP015622.1, on the reverse strand, counting down.
GCTGGCTGGTCGTTTTGGCTATGCCAACCGCATTGCTTATTCAGCAACCAAATGGGGTCTGGTTGGTTTTACCAAGACGCTTTCTTTGGAGCTTGGGCCACACGGCATTACCGTTAACTCGATTCATCCAGGCGCAGTGAATGGTCCGCGTGTTGATCAGGTCTTTGAAGGCAGGGCTGCAGTTTCTGGACGGAGCGTGGAAGAGGAACGGGAAGCTGGATTGAGTAACCAGTCCATTAAGAAATTTACGGACCCCGAGGATATCGCGGCGTTGGCTGTATTCTTGGCTGGCCCACATGCAAGAACTATTTCCGGTCAGCAATTCCCCATTGATGGGGATTCGAAGGCCGCGCAATAAAAACAGCTAGATGCTTGTCGACGAACCCTGCGGGGTTGTGGGGACATGAACCATGGCGATGTTTCACGTGAAACATCGCCACCCGACTCCGTTTATCTTTTAAACCAGCGGTCCAAATGTAAATGTTTCACGTGAAACATTGAGAAGTATCGAGAAATGAAAAACGCTCCACACCCATCTGGTGTGGAGCGTTTTCTCACTCTCTTATCTCTTGAAAGCGTTCACTACGTAGTCCCAGATTCCTGGAACGAAGGCAACCGCTGCACCCGCCAAGGCAGCAGCGCCTGCAAAGAATCCTGCAACTGCTCCCCAGAGTCCAGTGGATGAAGAACTGCCGTTGGAGCTACCGGAAGTGGGGCCCTCACCAAGCGCTTCTTCCCCAGCAATGAAGGATTGCACTGGAGAAATTTCGGCACCTCTGAAAGGATCTTCTGAGCGAACATACCAATCATGGCGTCCTTCGGAAACCGCGTTCCATACGACAGAAGCGACTGCTCCTGAAGGAACATCTTGAACAGTGCCAATCTCGTTGGAGGTGAGGAAATCTGCACTGAAGGAATCGCTAATGAGAGTGCGGCCTTCTGGTGTGATGCCAAGCTGCTCGTAGGAGATGTCGAACTCTTGGTAGAGATTTGGATTTTCTGCCGGTCCCATGAGGGAGGCTTCTTCTGAGTTGTAATCCTCCAATGATGGTGAGTAGGTGCGTACCATCATTTTCTGTCCTTCATTATCAAAGTGCATGAGGCGCAGATATCCCTGTCCACCTTCTGGCAAGCCTTGGTAATCAAAGAGCATGGACGTGACAGTGCGGTCATCTACTCCGTCGCCGTCATCGTCAAAGGAATCTGTGCGCTGGTAGGCATCGTGGTAGTGCCCGGACATGATCATGCGAACGTTGGGATTGGTTCCCGCAACTTCATCAAGGATGCGTTGTGGAATTGGTCCAAGGCCACCGGTGGTGAGCATGAACTCGTGGAGGTTGAGGATTGCCACGCGTTCAGGGTGCTTGGCCAAAACTTCATTCATCCATGCGATTGCGTCATCGTCTGGAGCCCAGCCCATGGCAACGTTGATGAAGTCGATTCCGCCTGCGGAGAACAGATCATAATGTCCCCTGTTGTCGCGGTATGACTCGGTGTACCAAGGGTTGTCTGCATAACGCTGTTCGCCAAAGTGGCGGCTGAATTCGGTAAAATCATCGTTTGCATGGTCCACATCGTGGTTACCGGCCAGGACAGAATAAGGTAGACCAGCTTCGTCGAGTCGCTGGTATTCAGGATTGGCGGCAGCCCATTGTTCTGGCTGATCCCAGTTATCTACAACATCGCCGGTGTGGAACAGAAACTGAATATTCTTGTTCTCTCGCTCGGCAAGGATGTAATCATGAATCTTGGTTTGGTGTTCGTGGAATTCCTCATTGTAGTACTGGGTGTCGGATTCCCAAGCCAGGGTGAAATCGTAGTCAGATCGAGGAACGTCCTCTGCATGCGCCGGGGTGACGGCGGAGGCCCGGGTGCTCAAATCAGCGCCAGCGAAACCTTCTGAATGTTGGATCAGGACGGTGACAGTGCCGTCGATAGCGTACTCGGAGGCATTGACGATGCCCTGCAGCTTGAACTCTTCTTGGGCATCGCCAGTGAGGTGTCGATCTAGCTCGACCCAAGATGTGCCATTGAAAACATACATGATTACTTGCGCTCGGCTATCGGCGGCGCCAGCCCAATTCAGTCGCACGTCGGTGTCATCGGCGAGCTCTGCTGCTGCGTCGACCTCGAAGAGCTGATACGGCAATGCGGTGTCTGAGGCTACTTCCAGGCTCAGCCCATCAGCGGTGCCGGCAAGCTTATCGACGTCTTCCTGTGACAGTGCTTTAGCTTCTTTACGTTGAATTCCTGCCGCATTTTCTACCGCTCCGGAGGAGGTGCGAATTCTTCCGCTTGCCAATTGTGGAGTGTCGGCTTCCAAAAATGTCATGGTCACGGCATCGCCGCTTGGGTCGGTTGCTCGAGCCGAAAGGGTGACATCGCCGGCATCGACAGTAGCGCCATGCGAAGGTGCATAATCGCCGCTGATCGGGTTTTCATCAGGGGTGCTGAACGTGATGGTTTTTTCAGTACGGTTGCCCACTTCATCTTCGGCGCGAATAACCAATGTGTGTTCGCCTTGATTGAGTGCAAGTGATCCAGTGGCCAGTGGAAGTTCCACGCGCTCACCATCGAGCAATGTTTCAATTGTTTTTAGACCCGCGCCAGCATCGTCTGCTTGTGCATCGATGTTGACAGTTCCGCGAAGCTCTTGGCCGTCTTCGACTCCGGTGACATGAAGCTCTGGGCCGGTGTTATCCACGCGGACCGTGCGGCTGATGCTCTCCCCTGCTGCCTTGGAAATGGTGATGTTGTGATCGCCATCTGCAAGCTTGGTGGTATCCCAGGTGTGGGAAACGCCAGTAAAGGAATCTTCGGGAAGCTGGAAAGTGGCGTCAATGAAATCAAGCTTTCCAGCGCTGTCTCCCATGTTGAGCCATGCGTTGGAATCTGAGATTCCTGCGGGGGTCAGTGTACGGCCATCGGGGAGGATGAGGCGGAGGTTCCTGATTTGGAAATCATCATTGTTCTCATTGAGATCAATGCCCGGGGCGGCTTTAGTTCCGGCATAGACGCTGACGGTGAGGCTGCCGTCTTCATTGATGTGATAGAGCGGAACTGCGGTGGAAATGGTTTCGATTCTGGAATAGGTGCCTTTATCAAAGATGTGGAGTTCTTTCTCACCAGCGAGGATGCCGTTGCGGAAGAATACATCAGTTTGGGTTACTTCCATGGCAAAGGTGGGAGCCGCCGACAAGCTGGAGCGCGTAGGCGCTGGGGCGTCGTCGATAAGCAATTCAAGCTCGTCGCCGAAGGTATCTGAAGCGCCAATGATATCGGTGGTGCCGCTGACCCATTGGTTTTCTTCCAAGTTCAGGCGCAGCGGATCGGTGTTGGCGCCGTCGACCGTGATGCGTACAGGCTCTGTGGTGGTGTTGTTGAAGCCGTCGGTGACGCTGAGGCTGTATTCAAACCAGGACTTGCCAGTGAGATCGGCGGCCGGAAGTTCCCAGCTGAAGGTGCCGTCTTCATCAATGAGGTTGACCTGAGTAGCCTCTTCGCCAGCACTCGATGTCACCTGCAACGTGGCGGTACGCACCGCGATGTCATCGGTGATGTTGAAAGAGAAGGTAAATGGCTGGCTTGGATCGATGCTCTCAAGAGTATTGTCCACGATGGTTGGCGCAGAGCTATCCGCAACAACGGAGATGAGTGTGCTTGGAAGTTGCACAGCATGCGCGCTGCCTGGAGTAGGGGCACCACTGCCGATTAGTGTTTGTTTGAGTAGATCTGCCTCATCGACGCCGTAATGTAGGCCTTCATTAGCTTTGACATCAGATGCCCCAGCCATGTTGTAATAAGCGCGGTTGACGATGTGTCCGGTGTTGGTTTGGATCTGCATGCCACGCGCAGAGCCGTTGGCCATACCGCCCGAAGAAATCTCCACGAGATCCTTACCGGCTTCAAGGTTAGTGCCATATTCCGCATTGAAATCTGCCGCGGTAGAGCTATCATTTGGACCATTCTTTACCCAGAACACCAAAGACTTTCCAGGCTGAATAACAACATCGCCAGGTTCTGCAGCCCACACGGCCGTGTTGGTATTGGTGAACTCATCCTGAGGGTAGAGATAGTTCAAGGTGAAGTTAGAGAAATCGACAGGCTCATCCGTTGTGTTGCTTACTTCGATGTATTCAAAGCCATCGGAACCGCCAATGTTTGTGGAGTTGGCCATCAGCTCAGTGATGATCAATGGAGCAGCATTTATCGGCGATGTTAGCCCATCAAAGAGAGAATCTGTTGGATCGACAGGAAGTTCTGGCTCCACGGGAAGCTCTACTCCACCGGGGATTAATTGATCAGCAGTGACCACACCTGGAGTCGGATCTGTTTGGGTGCGCACAGCAGGGCTTGCCTGTTCTCCCAGTGCTGGAACTGCAAAATCAATTCCCTTTTGTACTGCTGCGCTGCCTGCTGGGTAATGCGCCCACTGCGAAACTTCATTGTTGTAGAGGATTCGGATGCCACGGTTACCACCATTGGCAAGACCTGCTTGGCCCGTCGCGCGGAAGATCCGTGCAGAGGAATCCATGTCATAGAAATCACGGAATTCCTGTTCACTCAACGCTGAGGTGTCTACTGTGCTTGAGGTGTATTCCATCCACACTACGATTGTTTCACCGGCAGCCACGGTGACAGCCTCGCCCAGGGATAGAGGATTATCGCGTGTAGTGTCCGCGGCATCATCATAGGAATAGGCAAAGGTGTACTCCCCTTCCCCAATGGTAACGGGTGCGCTACCTGTGTTGTGTACTTCAAAGAATTCGAAGTTGTCATAGCTGGTGTTGTCCGGAAGGATTTCCGTCACGACCAAATCGGAGGGAACTTCAGCAAGAGCCTCCACCGAATTCAACAGATCAGCATTTTCCTGCGCAAGCACCATATGGGTGCTGGTTAGTGCAAGAGCCGTTGTGGTTGCAGTGGCAGCTATGGCAATCCGTAGGCCTAGTTTTGAAGTTTTCACGATTTTCCCTCAGGTCCAATTTTTCAGTTACTAGCATTGCGTGTGGACAACACGTGGAAAAGAGAAAACCTCATCCGGCCAAACTGGCGGGAAGAGGTTGAGAGATCTCCAAGTGAAAGCATGTCCTGCACCTGGCAGATAGATTAGAGTTTTCTTATTAAATTCACATGAACTGTGGGCGAAATGAGTATGACTTTTGGTGGAGCGGGTTAATTTTTAAGGCCATCGGAGGAAAAACGCCCTCAAGGCAATTTTAAGGGCATATATGACCTTAAATGACTTCCATCATGGGTGTCACCTTAAACGCTCGCTAGACGCCAATCTGGGAGGGGTGTTTTGAGGCGAGTGGGTGAAAAAATCAAGATAGGGTTGGGATTAGTGGCCTCCCGCGCTATTTTGCTTTTCGACGTCTCCCCCTCGGACGGCAATGTTTCACGTGAAACATTGCCGGTTTCACGTTTCACCTTTAGTGGACGCAGATGATCTAAGCTATTCAAAACCCTTCCCTTAACTAGAAGAGCTATAAAGCATGAATCTTAAAGATATGAAGGCGGCAGAAACTCGTCGAAAATTTATCGACGCCGCTCACGAACTCTTCCTGAAGCAGGGATATGGAGCAACGTCGATGAACCAGATTGCCCAAGCTGCTGGCGGTAGTCGCGCGAATCTCTACCTACACTTCCGCAATAAGCCAGATCTGATGATGGCTAAAATGCGCGAAATTGAGCCTGGTGTCCGTGCGCCTTTGCTCAAGGTTTTTGAACTTGAAGAACCAACTTTCGAATCAATCTTGGGTTGGTTGAACACCATGTCGGAACTGTGGAAAGAATATGCCATGGTGTTCGGGGCTATGGAACAGGCTATGGCAGAAGACTCAGCAGTCGCTGATGAATGGCTCGCCATGATGCAACGCCTCAGCTTGTCCGTTCCGGAATTGGCAAAAAATGAGGAACGTCGCATTCAATTCCTCGCCAGTCTCATGAGCTTGGACAGGAATTTCTATTTCCTTTATGTCCGCGCTCAAGATGCCAACGAGGAATTGGTGAAACAGGCAGTAGCCCGACAGTGGCTCACTGTGTTTGAAAAACCCTAACGAGCAAGCACTAGCTTCGGGCAGGTGCCTTGAGCTCGAGACACACAGATCATCAGGGTTTCGTTTGCCTCTTGCTCATCGTCGGTGAGGATGGAGTCACGGTGCTCCACTTCTCCGGAGGTGATTGTCGTTTCACATGTGCCACAGGTTCCGGTCTCGCAAGAGGAGATGACGCTTAAGCCTTCGCGCTTTGCTGCCGTCAAAATGGACTCATCGGCACCAACAGTAAACGTCTTTCCGGAGGTGGTGAACTCCACCTCGAATTCCTGATCTTCACCGGTGCGTTCAATGACCTTCGGAGCAAAGCGCTCTAGCCGCAAGCTGCCCTTTGGCCAGTGGGCAGATTGAGATTCAACAGCCTGCAATAATCCTTCAGGCCCACAGCAGTAGATCAAGGTACCTTCAGCAGCGGTGCCAAGTACTGCTTCTAGATCCAAATGCCCAAGCTCATCTTGAGGAACCAACTTCACGCGATCGCCGTAGCCCTCCAATTCATGAAGGAATGCCATGGAGGAACGAGACCTGCCACCGTAGAGGAGTGTCCATTCCTTACCGATGCGTTCAGCTTCTTTGATCATCGCAAGGATTGGAGTGATGCCAATGCCTCCGGCGATGAAGAGGTAACGCTCCGCATCCACGAAACGGAAATTATTTCGTGGCCAGGAAACCGTGATGGAGGATCCGTCGATAAGCAAATCATGAACCGCAGCTGAGCCGCCACGTCCGGCAGGCTCGCGCAAGATACCCACTCGGTAGGCATTGCGATCTTCACAGTCTGAGGACAGTGAATACTGGCGTGTGAACTCACCGATATGTAAATCCACATGTGCGCCCGGTTTCCACTTAGGTAGTTTTCCCCCATCGGGATGAACCAGCGTGAGAGAAATGACGCCCTCGGATTCCTCCACGCGCTGCGCAACCTTCAGATCTAGAGTGCGGATTGTGGTTTGCTGAGAGCGTTCGATATCTGCAAGATCCCAATGGACGTTGAGGGAACGGCGTGCTGGAAGAAGAGCCATGCGTACGAAATCCAAAGAATCTGGATCATCGACGGTAATTGAAGGAAGGCGCTCAAACAGTACCTTCAGGCCAGTTGCCCCCTGCACGCGTGCCAGAGGATTACCCAAGCACTTATGTCGGCCAGTGGAAAAGGCCAAGTGATCTTCTGGCTCTTGGCGGTGAATATCAAAGTCAAAAGGATTGTCCTTGAAATCTGGATCAGTGTTAACCGAGGACAGTGCGACCCACACCATGTCGCCCTTTTTGATGGATGCGCCACCAAGCTCGATATCGATCATCGCCTGACGGGACGCGAAGGTAGAGGATGGACGACGGCGCACAGTCTCTTCGAACACACGAGGCCACAACTCCGGCTCCAAGAGTGCATCCTCCAACGCTTCTGGTTGTGCGTTGAGGAAGAGCAAAGCATTGGCCATTGCCTGCGCCGTGGTGTCAGTGCCTGCTGCACAGAACTCGGTGAGGTGGATGGCAATTTGATCAGCATCCAGAACAAAGTTGCCCTGCTCATCTTTTTGAGAAGCCATGATAGAGATGAGATCAAGCTCGGTGGAATCACGGCGTGATTCAATAACTTCACGCAGTTTCAGATTTCCTGCCACATAACGTGTCCAGACCTGAGAACGCATCGGCTCAGGCAGAGGCTCTTGGGCAGATGCGAGGACCGCGAAGAAATCATCACGAAGCTCGCGGATCTGAGTATCCCAGGAGTAATCCAAACCCATGTGAGCAAGCAAAGTTTGAGTGGTCAATTCCAAGCAATAATCTTCCAAGAGGTTGCCGGAACCGTTGTTTTCAAATTTATCGATGATGCGGTGCGCGCGTGCCTCAATTTCTGGAGCGAGCGCATCCATGTTCTCTTGCAAGAAACCCAACTGGGCAACACCGCGAGCTGTTGTATGCCCCTGCGGATCAGAACCCACCAGAACGCGGGAGATCAATTCGCTAGAAATGACATCCTGGAATTCCTCTGGAACCTCAATGAGCCCAGCGTTTGCAGCTGAGGAAAACTGCTTCCAATCCCCCAACACCTTGAGTGCATCCTGGTGGCGCGTGACCATCCACGCATTGAGGTATGGGTAGAAAAATGTTGGGGTCTCATCTCGGAACTCTGCAAAGTGCGCAGCGGGATCCTTGTAATAAGCATCGCCCATGGCATCAAAGCCAGCTGCGAAAGGACAACGGCTTGGTGCAGCAGGAGCTGGATTATCAACAGTTAAGGTTCCTGCTTGGGAAGCTGCATTCATTGCATTGATAGCGGCTGCGGAACCAACTTTGTGTGTTTCTTGAGAAGACATGAAAAGAGTCCTTTACTTAAGGGCTAGTTGTGGGGGTCTCGCCGGAGGGAGGCGTCGAGAAGCAAATTTTTAAGCGAGGTACGCGCCACCGGAAGGCGACAAAATCTGGCCGGTGTAATGAGCGCCGGCATCTGAAGCGAGGAACACCAACGTTTCCGCGATCTCCTCTGGCTCAGCGAGCCGCTTGAGTGGTTGCATGGAAAGCAGCGCCTGCACATGATCCTCACCGGATTGGGTGAGCAGCGCGGTGTTGATCCCGGCCGGGGCAAGAGCATTGACGCGGATATTAAACGGCGCAAGCTCGCCAGAAATAGACCGAGTCATGCCCACGATGGCCGCTTTTGATGCCGGATAATAAGCAGGCATGGGCAGCCCGACGAGACCAGCGACAGAAGCAAAGTTAACGATGGCTCCCCCATCCGCAGCTTTTAATAGTGGCGCTGCGGCTCGAATTGCGTAGAAAGTTCCGTTGACATTGATCTGCATGACGCGATCAAAATCTTCATCGGGAATCTCAGAAAGAAATTCAGGATGGTACGGCTGACCATTTTTCATCGCATCCAGCATGGAATGGTTGATGTTGTCTAGCCATTCGGTTGCACGACGATTGGGAGTATTCACTCCGGCTGCGTTGATCAGTGCGTGGATTTTTCCCTGCTCATTAGCAATGCGGGAAAAGGCTTCATTGACCGCAGCTGAATTGGAAATATCGAGTGCAATGAGATGCGCATGTGGCTCTGCCTTGAGTTCTTGGTTCAGATTGTCTTCTGAGATATCAAGGGCATAAACAGTTGCGCCTTCTCTTAAGAATGCCTTTACAGTGGCTAGTCCCATTCCGGATCCTGCGCCAGTGACTACTGCAATCTTATTTTTGAGACTCATTTCAATTTCCCTTCCAACTGTGTTCCATGGCACTTTTTATGTTGTCGCCCACTATGCCGTAGTTATTAGACACCTGTCTAGTGAGGTTTTTGAAAACTTGAATAGGGTGGCATTTTCCGTCTTTATCCACCCTATTCCGGGGTTGTTTTTTGATTTGATGGACTTAACTGCAGGGGTTGCTGATCGGCGTATGTGGGAAACGGGAGGGTGCTCAAGCAGGTCGGGGTTGATTGGAATGTTTCACGTGAAACATTTCCAGACTCCCTCATCAGCTGGTTGATGCTTGGGGGTTTTAAAGGGGGCTCTCATGAGGGCTTTAGGGGTCCCAGAATTGGAAATGTGCTTTTGGGTGGAGGAAAATGGAAGTTATGAACACCGACACAACTCAAGACGGTGTGAGTCCCGAGTCTTCAGGCCCTAATCCAGGGTCCGAGACGGCGGACGCTCACCACGAAAAACAGTTCTTCGGCCAGCCTTGGGGGCTGGCAAATCTATTTGGCGTAGAAATGTGGGAGCGTTTCAGCTTCTACGGCATGCAGTCCATCCTCGCCTTCTACTTGTACTACTCCACCACCAATGGTGGATTGGGAATGGATCAAGCAGCAGCGCTGTCTATCGTGGGCGCCTATGGCGGCTTCGTCTACATGACTTCCCTTGTTGCATCATTCCTTGCGGACCGAGTTTTCGGATCAGAGCGTACACTCTTCTACTCCGCCATCATCGTGATGGTTGGACACCTCGCCCTGGCCTTGGTTCCAGGCTATGTGGGCCTCTCGATCGGCCTTGTCCTCATCGGTCTAGGATCTGGTGGCGTTAAGACCGCCGCGCAGGTGGTGCTGGGACAGCTTTACTCTCGCACGGATAGCCGCCGCGATGCAGGCTTCTCCATCTTCTACATGGGTGTGAACCTCGGTGGTCTTTTCGGACCACTGATCACCAACGCTATTTGGGGTTGGGGTGGCTTCCACTGGGGCTTCGGTATCGCAGCGTTCGGTATGGCACTTGGTCTGATCCAGTACGTTGCAATGCGCAAGACCACCATCGGTGCGGCTGGGCACGATGTCCCTAACCCACTCCCTAAGAACCAATACCTTCCATGGCTCTTGGGCGTAGTCATTGTTGTTGCAGCTGTTGTCGCTTTGGTGGCAACTGGCGTGATCAAGCTGGAATGGCTCTCTAACATCACCGCTGCCATCGCCCTGATTGCGGCAGTTGCACTGCTGGTTCAGATGTATTCCTCCCCACTGACCACCGCGAAAGAAAAGTCTCGCCTTCTGGGATTCATCCCAATGTTTATTGGTGGCGTGCTTTTCTTCGCTATCTTCCAGACACAGTTCACCGTCCTTGCGGTTTACTCCGATACCCGTTTGGATCGCCACTTCCTCGGACTTGAACTACCTCCAGGACTGATCAACTCCTTCAACCCGATCTTCATCATCATCTTCTCGGGTATCTTTGCTACCTTGTGGACAAAGCTTGGCTCCAAGCAGTGGTCTACCGCTGTGAAGTTCGGTATCGCCAATATCATCATCGGCTGTGCACTGTTCTTCTTCCTGCCTTTCGCAGGCGGTGCAGAGAACTCCACCCCAATGCTGTTGATCATTTGGGTCTACTTCCTCTTCACCATTGCAGAGCTGCTGCTCTCCCCTGTTGGAAACTCCCTGGCTACAAAGGTTGCTCCAGAAGCCTTCCAATCCCGCATGTTCGCCGTGTGGTTGATGGCAGTATCCATGGGCACTTCTCTCTCCGGCACCCTGGGTGGTTACTACGATCCAACCAATGCAGACGCTGAAAAGATTTTCTTCATCGCTGTTGGTGTCGCTGCAATCGTTATTGGTATTGCGATCATTGCATCGAAGAATTGGGTACTCAAGAAGTTCATTGATGTTCGCTAAAAGCTCAATCTGCTAAAAGATCTATCTGTTAAGAATTTTGCCCGTTAAGAATTTTTAACGCATAATGTCGGCCGCCCTCGCTATCTTGAGGGGGCCGGCATTTTTGTTGCCTATTTCTTGTCTAGTTCTTTTTAGTTCTTTACAGACTGTTCAGAACTTTCAATTGCATCCTTATTCATCTCTTTGATCTCGGATTTAAAAATGCGCATTGAACGACCCAAAGATCGGGCAACATCAGGCAATTTATTGGAGCCAAAGAGAACAATTACTACCAGTGCGACGATGAGTAATTGTGCTGGGCCTGCGGGTGTCATAACGGACCTTCCATAGGAAATGATTGCTGTATTCCACCCTAGACTTCAGCACAGGGTGCACACAATGATCAGTTCAACTAACCGGCAATTAGTCTGGCGAAATTCTTGGCCAGGCGGTTTGGAGACAGGGGTTTCATCACGTACGGAGTTTTAACCAAGGTAGAAACTCCGTGATGCGTGCTCCCAAACGTAATCCTTGAACCAAACCAGTTTTAGCCCAGAGCGGACACACATCTACCACGCGAATATTGTCTTTGCGCTATTCCAAATTCAGCGCTTCTGCCGGGCCGGCAATATTTGGCTGACCGTACACGGCTGAAGCCGAAGACGTATTCAACAAATGCGCGCCCGGCGTGCGCGCTAAATAAGGGTGGGCAGCGCGAGCGCCAAAAGTCAGGCCTTTCACGTTGATAGAAAGAAGCTTATCGACGTCCCCTTCCTCTGCACTCTGTAATGGCCCTTCAAAAACCACGCTTGCATTATTGTCTACGACATCGATCGTTCCGTCGGTATGTTGTGCAAGCTTTTCCAACGCTTGATCTCATGAAGTGGCATCCCGAACATCCAAAAATCTAATGCGAAGATTCGGGTGCGCATAGGTTACGCCAGTGATGTCATATGCCCCAACGAGCCATCCTTCACGGTTGTTACTTTAAGCGAGCTTCAGGCTTTTTCAGTGAGAATGACAGAAATTACGTTAATTCCCCGCAACAACCCATTTCTCCCCTGCCTCCACGGTGAGGTTGAGGTGGTTGTTCAAACTTGGTGCGGGGCACAGGAAATTCTGGTTTAAGGCCTTGGGTGGAAGGTAGGAGCGATTGAAATCGATAATGGTGTTGCCTTCGAAATCTGGGCGTGGAATATCAACAAAGCGGTGCGGGTACACACCCAAGGTTGCAGAGTTGTCACTAAAAAGTGCGCGTAAATTCTTGCTCTGGACCGTAACCCGCAGGCGGTAATCAACCCGATTTTTTAAAAAGTGCACCCATCCGGCCGTGGGAATAGCAACGATGACACCATCGGCGGCAGTTATATTAACGGTATCTGGCTCAGGGAAAAAGCGTGCCTCGATGCGCCATTTTGCAGATGGTGGGAACGCCGCTATGGATTGAAACTCCAGCCGTTGAGGATTGCGTGCATCAAACACCTGAAGGGCAAATTCCCCTAAACGCTCAATCACAGTGAGTGTGAAATCCTCTGCAACTAAGAGCTCACCGGGGCGTAATTGAACTGTTCCTGTCGTGGTAAATGAAGGAGGTAAATGTGCTCCTACTACTCCACCGCCCTTGTGATACCAGCGTCCAGGTAAGGAAGGGAAGGTATGAGCTTCCTTCAAAGATGTGGCGCTTACCCAATGGGTGGTGCTTAAGCTTGTTGCTCCAGTGCGTGCAATGGCATCTTTGTTTCGGGAGAAATGCCAGGCGTGCCATTCGGTTTCATTGACGGGAAGTGCGTGCAGCGTGTTAATCATGATGAGAGTGGCCTTAGTATCTGTTGAAATTCTTATTTCAAGCTAATCTAGACCATGCTGTCTATTAGGGGAAGGTGTTTTATTCATCTCTCCTTTTTCTGTGAATTGAGAGTTTTTGGGAAACAAAAAAGTGGACACCCAGATGAGATGGTGTCCACGTTGATTGCTTGATCAGCCAGCTTCGGACGAAGTTTTTAAACCTTTGCTTTTTGCTCCTGAGCATCACGTCCGTACTTGGCAGCAAGCCACGCACAGATCATGAGCTGAACCTGGTGGAAGATCATGAGCGGCAAGATGAGCAAACCAATATTGGCTCCACCGAAAATAACTGCAGCCATGGGAAGGCCTGTGGCCAAAGATTTCTTTGTTCCACAGAATTGAATAGCAATGGAATCTGCACGGTTAAATCCAAGTCGGGTAGCCAAAAATAGTGAGAACCAGAGCATGGCGATGACCATCAGTACGGAGAACCCGATGAGGTACACAATTTCCCAGACGCTGACCGTGGTCCAGATACCTGCAACTACACCTGCAGAGAATGCGGAATACACCACCATTGCGATAGATCCGCGGTCCACGATTTTGGTTGCCTTGTTTGCTGCGAAGCCTTTCACCCAGCGACGGCAGAGTTGTCCAAGGATAAATGGCAGCAGGAGCTGAATGGCAATATTGAGGAACACTCGAGAATCAATGTGGACTCCCCCATTCGCGGACATCACCAGCATCACCAACAGCGGGGTGAGGAACACACCGGCAAGATTGGAGAGTGAAGCCGACACAATTGCGCCAGCAATATTTCCCTTAGCTATGGATGTAAAGGCCACCGAGGATTGCACGGTGGATGGAACGAGTGTGAGGAATAAGATGCCACGATAAATATCTTCTGACACAAAGGCGGTCATTGGTTCTAAGCCAATGCCGATCAGTGGGAAAATCGCGAAAGTAATAAGCAAAATAGTGATGTGCAGCCGCCAGTGCTTCAGGCCATTAAGTGCTTCTTGGGTGGATAACCTGGCACCATAAAGGAAGAAGAGTAACGCGATAGCGATCTTGACGGCGATATCGAACCATTCTGCCGCGGCTCCGCGAACGGGAATGATGATCGCAATAATGACAGCCAACACAATGAGGACAATGAGTGGATCTAGACGTTTCAGGCGTTCAAGCATGAGCTTTAGTGTACGGCGGTTGGTGGAGATCTTTGCTTTAAAGCACCCCTTAAAAGATTTTACTTTTCGACGCCTCCCTGCCTCCCCACCGCCTAAGCGGTGGGGGATTTAGATCGTTGAATACTTAATAATGGTTTAGCTCCGTAGTGGATATGTTTCGTCACTATGCTGAAAGTCGGAAGCCTATAGGCCTGAGTTTTCCTTGGCCTGAATTTCTTAATGTGGACTACCCTCGACGCTATGACTTCCTTGCTTTCTCCAATTACTCTTCGTGGTGTAGAAATTCCGAACCGGATGTGGCTTGCTCCAATGTGCCAGTATCAAGCAAATAATTTTGATGGTGTTCCCCTTGATTGGCATTTAGTCCATTACGGAGCCCGGGCGGTCGGTGGCTTCGGGTTGTTGATTGCAGAATCAACAGGTGTGAATCCTGAAGGAAGGATTTCTCCTACGTGTACCGGATTGTGGAATGACAACCAAGTGGAAGCGTGGAAGAAAATTACAGACTTTGTTCATTCTCAAGGATCCCTCATGGGAGTGCAGCTTAATCACGCTGGACGTAAAGCGAGCACCTATCCGGCTCTGCCAGAGTATCCAACAGGCACTCAGCCCATTGAGGAATCTGGCTGGGAGACTTTTGGCCCTAGTGCGATTGCTCAACCAGGTCTTGCAGTTCCGACGGAATTAGATCAAGAAGGTATCGATAAAATCATTCGAGATTTTGCGGAGTCAGCGCAGCGAGCTGTGCGCGCGGGCTTCGATGTGATTGAAGTCCATGGCGCTCATGGATACCTTTTGCATCAATTCCTTACTCCTCTAGCGAATAAGCGAACTGATAACTATGGTGGCTCTTTTGAGAATAGGACTCGTCTTTTCCGGGAAGTGGTTCAGGCTATTCGTGCAGTGATTCCTGAAACCATGCCCTTGATTGCCCGGATCTCAGCTACTGATTGGATCGACGGAGAGCCATCATGGGATGGTGATCAAACTGTTCAGTTGGTATCAGAGCTGAGTGAGCTTGGAGTGGATGCTGTTGATATTTCCACTGCTGGCGCTGTGCCTGCCGATATTCCAGTAGGTCCTAGCTATCAGGTGCAGTTTGCCCGTCGCGTAAAGCAAGGAGTTGGTATTCCCACTTCCACAGTTGGGCTCATTACGGATGCCGCCCAGGCGCAGCACCACCTTGATCAGGGGGACGCGGATATTATCTCACTCGGTCGGGCTGCACTGAGATATCCATCGTGGCCGCTGCAGGCGGCGCATGAATTGGGTCAATCGCGGAAAGAAATTTCCTACCCACCTTCTTACTCCCGGGGTGCTTGGTAGATGAGAAAAGGCAATGTTTCACGTGAAACATTGCCTTTTCTTTTAAACGGAAGCGCTCAGTGTATCGCCATCTTGTTTAAGGGTTGCGCTGCTGAGTCCGGATCGCGCCGGGCCATCTACTACTGCCCCATCCGCGATATTGAAAATAGAGTTGTGGTTGGTGCAAATGACAGTATCCCCATCAACCTTGGTGATGCGTGAACCCTGGTGCGGGCAAGCAGAAGAATATGCCACGAAGTTTCCCGCAGTAGGTTGCGCAATGATCACAGAGCCCAGGATCACGGAGCTGCCCACTGGAACTTCGGTGGCTGCAATTTCTTCATTGGGTGCGGTTCCGCAGGCAGCAAGAAATGCGCCTGCGAAAGTTGTTGCAGTTCCAAGGAGAAACATACGACGGTTACAGGTGGAGGCTGATTGAGTCATAGTGCCCAGTATTGTTCAGTTGTTCCTGTTTAGCCACTTGCCTAAAGCAAGTCCCTTCGCTGCATTCCCAGAAGTCCAATTGCAAGAAATGTTCCTCCTGTGACCATGAAACAAAACAGAGGCCATATAGGTTCCCCGGAGGCAGCCCAGGAATGATTAAGTGGCGAGAGATCCATTTGGGATTCTGAAAGTGAGAGTACTGGGCCGAAGAGGGACACCACAGAAGCCGTGATGATGGGGATCCATGCAAGGTGGATTAATCGTGGAACTAATCCCGCAAGAACTGTGGCAAGCCCGAGGGGGAAAAGGGCATGAATGGCAATGGAAAGACTTGCCAGTAGAACTATCCGTGTCCCACCTTCCACTGCCGAAGGTTGGATAAACAACCCTAGAAAAGCGCCTATGATGGCGAAAACGGTACAGGAGGAAAGCGTCGAAAAGCTTATTGCAATGGAGCCCCAAAGGGGCGACCAGCGGCGCACTCCGGTGCTGCGCATGGTGTCGATGAGCCCGAGGCGTTCCTGCCTCACAAAACTAATGATGGGCTGGACTGTTGCGATGCTGAGGAGAATCGATGCTATTTGAAATACGTAAATGATAAAGGTGGTTTGTAGATCACCGGCGGGCATCAAAGTTTCGATGGCTTGCATAGTGGCCGGATCATTTTGCAAGGATGGGAGCAAGGAATTGATGAGGGGAAGCATGGTGAGCAAAATCAGACCAATGACTATCGACCAGGCGAGGATGTTGCTCCGGTGAATGCGGAGATTCAAATCAAACAACCCCCGAACCCGGATATCTAGCTTTTGGTGGCGCCTTGGAAATGAAATGCGAAGGATGCGGCTGTTGTAAGCACGCTGTGTGTCGAGAAGAAACGCTATTCCAATTAATGCGATGCAGAGTGCAAAGAGGATTATGCACACTGCCCAGTTGTTGTTTGTGAACGGATTGATCAGGGAACGCCAACCAAGGGGCGTGATCCAATTGAGGTAGTGGATTCCGTTAATTGTGGAAGTATCTGCCACCATTCGAATAAGGAATGCTGTTCCTACTCCAAGTAAACCAATGCGATTGAAGTTGGCTCCCCTCCCCCACAAGCTGTGCACCATGCTGGTTAGTGCCAGGGACGAAAGCATCGTCAGGAAGAGAGCGGTACCGAATGCGAGGCTGCCAGCCACGGTGATTTCCGGGATGCTGAGATATCTGAATGCGATGAGAATTGCTGCGCACATTGCACCATGAATAACTGCGATGAGTGCTCCCGTGGATAGCGCAGCTCTCAATTGTGAAGCACGTGAATAGCCTGCAGCATAGAAATGTTCAGACAAACCACTACTTTCCGATTTTCGGTAGAGAGAACTAAACAGCAGTACCATCATCACCGCAGACAGAAGACACAACCATGCTCCGGTCTCCCACGTGGTTAATTGGCCAATTGTTCCGGGGGACGGCAAGTGTCCATACATTGCTTGGGTTCCCATATTGCTTTGCACACTTGCAACAACTGGTCCACGGCTTGCTAGATCTGGATAGGTTGCCACATAAGACGGTGGTGTGATGAGCAGAAAGGCCCACATCCCAAGCAGCCACCACAGAATAAATGTTCGACGTAAACGTAAATTGAAGCGGATCACGGCTAAGCCTCCTCGCCTTCATTATCGCTATAGTGGCGAAGAAAAATCTCCTCCAAAGAGGCACTGGTGCTCGTGATATCTTGGCCACCAGAATCGATGATGATGCGCAAGATCCTTGATACTGCCGATGCATCGCAAGTCATACTGAGATGTCCTGCGTTGAAGACGACATCTTTATTGTCGATAAGTGCTTTGGGAATCTCTCGCAGAGTTGCGGTGATTCTATGGGCTGAAATTTTTCTTAAATAGCTCACTTCATTGGAAGCGACTGCTCTTCCATCTTTGAGCACAGTGACATAATCACAAAGCTGCTCAACTTCACTTAAAATATGGCTACTGAGCAATACAGACGTTCCATTATGTCGAGCACGTCGTACTTGATCAAGAAACACTTGCTCCATGATTGGGTCGAGGCCCGCAGTGGGTTCGTCGAGAATAAGCAACTTTGGCTCGTGGCTGAGTGCTGTAATGAGACTGACTTTGCGTCTATTACCGGTAGAGTATTCTCGGATTTTTTTTGATGGGTCTAATTGAAAAGCCTCAATGAGTTCATTTTCGAGCGCGCGGTTTGAGTGCGTTTTGCGAAGTGTTTCTAATGCTCTTATGACCTCTGCACCAGTGAGGTGTTCCCATAAGGTGGCATCGCCTGCAACATATCCAACTCCTCTGAGTACTTCAGGGTATTTCACTGGGTCTTGTCCCAACACAGAAACTGAACCAGAACGAGGCCTAAGCACTCCAATGAGTGCCCGGATAGTGGTGGATTTTCCTGCGCCATTGGGCCCGAGAAATCCATGGATGCTCCCCTGTTCAACGGTCAGGCTGAGATCGTTGACAGCTATGAGCGAGCCAAATCCAATCGTGAGATTGTGAACATGCATAGCGGGAGTGTTCATAGCTCTAATTCAACTCCACTTGAGTG
This sequence comes from Corynebacterium crudilactis, assembly GCF_001643015.1. Classification (NCBI taxonomy): domain Bacteria; kingdom Bacillati; phylum Actinomycetota; class Actinomycetes; order Mycobacteriales; family Corynebacteriaceae; genus Corynebacterium; species Corynebacterium crudilactis. Next base: position 2,992,446 of record NZ_CP015622.1, on the reverse strand, counting down.
TAAAAAGCAGTAGATTTTTTAGGTCCGGAGAGTGTTTCAGATCAACCTTGTGGAAGGTCAACTGAATTGATGTTTCTACTGTTGGTAACGATTGCATAAAAGTAAATACGGTTGCCCATCTGTGTATTTATGAATCATCATGCGTGGATTAATATCTGTTTATGTTTGTCCTCAAAGATCTGCTGAAAGCAGAACGCATAGAACTTGACCGCACGGTCACCGATTGGCGTGACGGTATTCGCGCTGCAGGTGCATTGCTAGAAAAAACGCACAGTATTGATTCCGCCTACACCGATGCCATGATCGCCAGCGTAGAAGAAAATGGGCCTTATATTGTTGTGGCTCCAGGCTTTGCTTTTGCGCATGCACGTCCAAGCGAAGCAGTCCATGAGACCGCGATGTCCTGGGTACGCTTGGCAACTCCCATTTCATTTGGGCATGAGAAAAATGATCCAGTTGATCTGATCGTGGCTCTTGCTGCTCAAGATTCCACATCGCACAACAAGGCGATGGCTGCGCTTGCCAAAGCGCTTGGTAAATACCGCACCGAACTCAATCAGGCGCAGACCCCTGAAGAAATTCAGGCGATCTTAGAAAAGGCTGCGGCCCCAAAGCAAGCATCCTCCCCTGCTCCAGTGACAGCAGCCGCGGCGCAGACTACCACTCAGGATAAGATCCTCACGGTTTGTGGCAATGGATTGGGTACATCCCTGTTTCTCAAGAACACCCTCGAGCAAGTTTTTGATGCTTGGGGCTGGAGCCCGTACATGACTGTGGAAGCCACAGACACGATTTCAGCCAAGGGAAAAGCTAATGAGGCTGATCTGATTTTGACCTCTGGCGAGATTGCCCGCACCTTAGGCGATGTCGGAATTCCTGTCCATGTCATCAATGACTTTACTAGTGCAGATGAAATTGATGCTGCACTTCGTGAACTCTACGACATCTAGCGTTTAAGGAACTTTAAAATGGATTGGTTAACCATCCCGCTTTTCCTTGTTAATGAAATTCTTGCGGTGCCCGCATTCCTCATCGGTATTATCACCGCCGTGGGTTTGTCGGCATTGGGTAAATCTGTCGGTCAGGTTATCGGCGGAGCAATCAAAGCAACTCTGGGTTTCTTGCTCATTGGTGCGGGCGCTGGATTAGTTACGGCTTCTCTGGAACCACTGGGTGCCATGATCATGGGCGCTACAGGCATGAAGGGCGTTGTCCCGACTAATGAAGCCATCGCCGGAATTGCGCAAGCTGAATACGGCGCACAGGTCGCGTGGTTGATGATCCTGGGCTTTGCGATTTCCTTGGTGTTGGCTCGTTTCACCAACCTGCGTTATGTCTTCCTCACTGGACACCACGTGTTGTTCATGGCGACTATGCTGACCATCATTTTGGCTACTGCTGGATTTGATGCGTGGATTGTTGTCGGCGTGGGCGCTCTGCTGCTGGGTATTCTCATGGTTGCCATGCCCGCGTTTGTGCATCCGTGGACGCGTCGCATCACTGGTGATGATTCCATTGCGATGGGACACTTTGGCACTGCAGGTTATGTTGCGGCGGGTGCCGTTGGACGTCTGGTCGGTGGCAAAGGCAAGAAGGCAAGCCCTTCTACTGAAGACATGAAGGTGCCAGAAGGTTTGCGCTTCCTCCGCGATTCCATGGTGTCTACCGCATTGTCGATGGCGATCATGTACATCGTGTTGGCGATCTTGTTCATGCTTCGCGCGGGTACTGAAGAAGCGTTCACTGCGTTCCCTAATGGCGCATCCAATGTGGGCAACTACATCATGCAGTCCTTTACTCAGGGTCTGCAGTTTGGTGTTGCCGTGGCTGTCATCCTCTTTGGTGTGCGCACCATTCTTGGTGAGCTGGTTCCAGCGTTCCAGGGCATTGCCGCCAAGGTAGTGCCTGGAGCTATCCCAGCGCTGGATGCTCCGATCGTGTTCCCTTATGCACAGAACGCTGTGCTCATCGGTTTCATTTCTTCCTTCGTTGGTGGTCTTGTCGGCCTTGCAGTGTTGGGTTCTTGGCTCAACCCAGTCTTTGGCGTTGCGCTTATCCTGCCTGGCTTGGTCCCCCACTTCTTCACTGGTGGTGCGGCTGGTGTCTACGGAAATGCCACCGGTGGACGTCGAGGAGCAATCTTCGGCGCGTTCGCCAATGGTCTGTTGATTACTTTCTTGCCAGCATTCCTGCTTGGCGTCTTGGGCTCCTTCGGCTCTGAGAACACCACTTTCGGCGATGCGGACTTTGGTTGGTTCGGTATTGCCGTTGGTTCTGCTGCCAAGGTGAATGGTCTTGGTGGACTCATTCTGCTGCTTATCATTGCCGCGATTTTGCTTGGCGGTGCGATGATCTTCCAGAAGCGTGTAGTCGATGGTGGCTGGGAGCCAGCGCCGGGGCGTGAGCGTATTGCTAAGGCTGAAGCTGCTCCGGCAGCAAGCAGCAGCGCGCGGTCTTATCCGAAGATTGCACCGCCAGCTGGGGCACCGAAGCCGCCTGCACGTTCCTAAATTGCTTGCCGACGCCACGACCCTCCGGCGTTAAAACACTCAAAGCCACCCCTGAATCCAGAGGTGGCTTTGAGTGTTTTTAGGGGCAATGTTTCACGTGAAACATTGCCCCTATTTTTAAACTATGCCTTCTTTGTTGCTGCCTTCATGGCAGAAACAAAGTCAGTCAGATCCTTCTTCAAGCTGTCCATATCGCGAACTTTGGAAGGGTGCGGATGCTCACCTTCACAGTGGGATGCAATGATCTTGGTGATGGCGGAGCCGGTAATCGCACCGGATGCGCCAGCGGTAATGGCATCAGCCACATGCTGTGGTGAGGAGATGCCAAAGCCGAGCAGGATCGGAGCGCCACCAAATTTCTTGATGTTATCCACCACTGCCGCTAGCCCCTCGGTGGAAGATTCACGCTCAGTGCCCGTGACACCATCGCGAGAAATTGCGTAGATGTAGCCCTTGGAAGCGGCGGAGACACCTTCAAGAGTTTGCTCGCTGGCATTGGCAGGAGCGATGTAGATGGGATCGATTCCGGCTTCCACAGCCGCTGCAGTAAACGGCGCACCTTCGCGGACAGGAACATCTGGGATCAGGATGGAATCCACACCGGCTTCGGCGAACTCTTGGTAAAAGCGGTCCAAGCCGCGGGTGAATGGCACATTGCCGTAGATAAGCATGCCGATGGGAATCTCTGGGAAAGCAGCGCGGACGCGTCGGATCTGAGCCAAGGCCCCGTCGATGGTGGAGCCACCATCGAGGGCGCGCAGGTGAGATTCCGCAACGGTTGGGCCGTCAGCAACTGGATCGGAAAATGGCAGACCAAGTTCCAGTGCATCTGCGCCGGCTTCAATGGCGGTGGAAATGATCTGGAAGCATGCTTCTGGATCAGGATCGCTCAGCATGATGAAGGGAACAAAGGCGCCCTCCCCTGCCTGATCATCGAGGCGGACAAAAAGATCATCAAAACGGCTCATCGGTTGTCCTTCAGGATCAGGTCTGGGTTCTCTTCAAGGGTCTGGCGGATGTGGTTCACATCTTTATCGCCGCGGCCGGAGAGGGACACGAGGATGGTGATGTTCTTGCCTTCTTCTTCTGCAGTCTTTGCGCGCTTAAGGGCATAAGCAAAAGCGTGGGAAGATTCGAGCGCTGGAATGATGCCTTCGTAGCGAGCCAGGTATTGGAACGCCTGCAGTGCTTCTGCATCGGTGATGCCCACATAAGTAGCGCGGCCAGTGGCGTGCAGGTGTGCATGCTGTGGGCCGACACCTGGGTAATCAAGTCCGGCGGAGATGGAGTAGGACTCTTCCACTTGGCCGTCGGAGTTGCGCATCAGGTAGGAACGGGTGCCGTGCAGGATGCCGATCTGACCGTTGGTGATGGTTGCGCCGTGCTTGCCGGAGTCGAGGCCTTCACCGGCTGGCTCAGCGCCGACGAGCTCTACGCCTTCATCGTCAATGAAGTCTGCGAACATGCCGATGGCGTTGGAGCCACCACCGACGCAGGCGACCACAACGTCGGGAAGCTTGCCGGTGCGCTCTAGCATCTGTGCCTTGGCTTCCTCAGAGATCACCTTGTGGAATTCACGCACGATGGTTGGGAATGGGTGCGGGCCGGCGGCGGTGCCCAGAAGGTAGTGGGACTCGTGGAAGGTTGCGGTCCAATCGCGCAGCGCCTCATTCACGGCGTCCTTCAGGGTGCCGGAACCAGATTCCACGGGGATGACCTTCGCGCCGTGCAGCTGCATGCGGTAGACGTTGGGCTGCTGGCGGGCAACGTCCTTGGCGCCCATGTAGACAACGCACTCGAGGCCCATGAGCGCACATGCGAGAGCGGTGGCGGTGCCGTGCTGGCCTGCGCCGGTCTCTGCGATGATGCGGGTTTTGCCCATGCGCTTGGCAAGCAGCACCTGGCCGATCACCTGGTTAGTTTTGTGTGCACCGCCGTGGACGAGGTCTTCGCGCTTGAGGAAGATCCGCGCAAAGCCTTTGCCTTCGCCTGCGAGTGGCAGGTTGGAGCATTCGGTCAGCGGGGTTGGGCGGCCGAGGTAATCGCGGAGATAGTCGCCGAGTTCCTTGCGGAATTCTTCGCTATTGGTGGCATCGACGAATGCCTTTTCTAGCTGATCCAGAGCAGGGAGGAGTGATTCAGCAACGAACTGTCCACCAAATTCACCAAAGTATGCGGGCAGTAGTGTGGAGCCACCCAGAGCTTTTTTATCAGTCATGATTCTATTTAAACCTTTAATAGTGGAAGTTGGAGATGGTGGCGAAAATTTTCAGCAGTGCGCCAGAGTCTTTTGCCCCTGCCCAGGTGCCAGCACCTGCAGGATATTCCACACCGGAGTTGATATCCACACCGGCGCAGCCAACTGCGAGAGCTGCTGTGACGTTCTCTGGGGAGATGCCACCGGCGAGCAAAGACTTCGCCTTCACAGATGCCGGAACTGTATCCCAGTCGAAGACTTCCCCACTGCCGCCATCGTTGGCATCGAGCACGAGCTTGTCCACATCGGCTGCCAATGCGAGGGCAATGTCTGCGCCCAAAGGATTGGTCATGGAGATGGCACGCCAGACCTGGACGTCTTCGCCGACCTCTGCGCGGACAGCCGCGATGAGCGCCTTTTCCGCTTCGACGCTGCCCTGCAGTGGGGCATGGATTTGTACGGCGAAGATGCCGTCGATAAGCAATTCTTGGTACCCGGAGGTGCGACGACTGACGGCGACATAGCGAAGATTGGGTTCTGCGGCAATGATTTCTTGCGATGTTTCACGTGAAACATTGCGCGGAGAAGCCTCTTCAAAAATCAGTCCACCATAGACTGCGCCGGCTGCGCGGGCAGCTTGTGCGGCAGTTGCGGAGGTGAGGCCACAGACCTTGTTGGGGCCATAAACCAGTTCGCGAGCAGCCAGATCAACATTCGGCTGGCTGGTGAGCTGGGAACCAACGAGGAAACCATTGGAATGACCGCCAAGCTGACGAACGGTTTCGGTATCGCGCACGCCGGACTCAGAGATCAACACGGCATCGTCTGGAATGAGTTTGGCCAACCGGCCAGAGCGATTCAGATCAATGGAGAGATCATGGAGATTGCGGTGATTAACACCGAAGATCTTGGCGCCGAGCTTGATGGCGCGCTCTACTTCTTCCTCGTCAATAACCTCGGTGAGGATATCCAGGTTGAAGCGAGCAGCTTCAGCGGCAAGCTCTGCGTACTCATCATCAGATAAGACAGAGAGCATCAGCAAGATGGCATCGGCGCCGAAGTAGCGTGCTGCATGTACCTGCACCGGATCAATGATGAAATCCTTGCACAGCACTGGCAGATGAGAAGTGGCAGCCACGGTGGCGAGGTGATCATAATCGCCACCAAAACGATCTGGCTCGCACAGCACAGAAATGCCGCTGGCATAACGGGAATACACGCGCGCGATCTCGCCTGGCTGGTAATGCTCGCGGATCATGCCCAAAGATGGAGAAGCGGATTTGCACTCCATGATGAAGCGCGCCCCTCCCCTGCCCTTGTTCAAAGAATCGTAGAGGGAACGCTCAGATTGTGGCAGTGCGTCTACATCAACATGGGCGATACGTGCGCGAATTTCTTCGAGATGGCCACGACGGCCTTCAACGATATTTTCCAATACGGTAGGCAAGTTTTTACTTGTCATTGGAGGTCTCCTCATCTGAATAATCGATCTCTTCATGCTTAGCCAACCACGCCTGAGTGGTGCCATCGGCAAGTAAACCAAGCGCCTTGGTGACACCGTTCTTGAGGGAATCCACATCACCGTTCAGATAGAACATGGCGCCAGCAGAAGCTGCCAAAGCATCGCGGTGTGCAACTGGGCCGGTGCCAGCAAACGTAGCGCGCATGGCTTCGGCGTTTTCTGTACCCACACCACCAACGAGATCGATGAGCTCATAACGACCAATGCCGATATCTTCTGGCTCGATGGAATAGTGCTCGATGCTGCCGTCTTCTTTGAGCTCCCAGATCAAGGTGGTGCCGTGGACCGCGATTTCATCAGTGCCCGCACCGTGCACAACCAGCGCACGCTTGCGGCCAAGTTCGCGGAATACCTCCGCAATAAGCTGACCCGCCTTCGGGTTGGCCACACCCATGATTTGGCGCTCTGGACGAGCTGGGGACAACAGCGGGCCCAGGGTGTTGAAGATGGTGGGGAACTTCAATGCCTGGCGCACAGGCTGCACATGCGCAATCGCTGGGTTGTAAGCAGGGGCGAACAGGAAGGTGAAGTTGGAGGCCTCAAACCATTTCACTGCGCGATCAATATCTAGCCCCAGAGGAATATTCAAGGCTTCCAACACATCCGCGGAACCAGACTTGGAGCTCACGGAGCGGTTGCCGCATTTGACCAGCTTGACTCCGCCGGAGGCGGCAATCAGAGATGCGCCAGTGGTGATATTGATAGTGTTTGCACCATCGCCACCCGTGCCAGCAGAATCTAAGAGGCCAGCACCCGTGATGGGGAATGGGCGGCCCGCAGCCAGGAAGGCCTTCGCTGCGCCGGCAATATCGGCAAACTGCTCACCGCGAGTACGGATGGTGGCAAGCAACGCCGCGATGTGCACATCATCGTATTCACCGACGGTTAGTGGAGTGAATACCTCGATGGCCTCCTCGAGAGAAGGATTCGGGTTATCGAGGTAAGCATTGAGAACTTTGAGTGTTGCTGGAGAAGTCATACATCAAATCCTTTTAATTAGTTGCTAAAAGTTGTTCGACACAGCGAGCCAAGATGATTGGGCCGGTGGGACTGAGTACCGATTCTGGGTGGAATTGCAGACCAATGGCTTTCCCATCCACGGTCTGCGCAGCCATGATCACATCGCCGATCGACGAAGAACAGGTGCCTAAAGACTCCATGCCTTCAGGCGCCTGGACACAACCCAAAGAGTGGTAGCGGGCAATAGGTACCTTGCGGCCAGGAACCTCTGGATGATCAGGCTCTCCATCAATGGCAAGACCTGCAAACACAGGATTGTCCACACCAGCATCGCTCAGAATCATGTTATCGGTGGTTCCATGAACTGGCCCGCATGGCTCAACCTTGCCGCCATGGTGCTCAATGAGCGCTTGGTATCCGAGGCAAATGCCCAGCAGCGGAATCTGCCCAAGTGTGCGTTCAATCAACGCCATCATATTGCCCGCATCCGCTGGGTAACCCGGACCAGGAGACAAACAGATCAAATCTGGGTTGGCTGCCAGAATTGTCTCGACCGGCACAGTATTGCGAAACACCGTGCACTTATAACCCGCGACAGCGAAAGCATCGACCAAGTTATAAACAAAAGAATCGTGATTATCAATGAGAACAACGTGTGTCATCGGATGACCTCCAAAGTGGAACCAGCAGCAAGCGCGATCGCATTGAGCACGGCATAAGCCTTGTGCAACGTTTCATCGGCTTCGGATTGAGGATTAGAATCGCGGACCACACCAGCGCCGGCCTGCACCGCAGCCACACCATCCTGAACAAACGCCGAACGAATAACAATGCAGTTATCCATATCGCCATTGCCACGCAGGTAGCCCACTGCCCCACCATAAGAACCACGCCTACGCTTTTCGACGCCGCGCAGCAGCTCCATAGCGCGCAGCTTCGGAGCGCCGGTCAACGTGCCCATATTCATGCACGCGCGATACGCGTCCAAAGCATCCAGCTCTGGATCCAAAGTGGCAGTCACACGAGACACCAAATGCATAACGCGAGAATAGCGATCCACCTGCAACAGATCCGCAACCCGGCGCGATGCTGGAACAGAAACGCGCGCTAGATCATTGCGGGCCAGATCCACAAGCATGGTGTGCTCGGCGATTTCTTTGGCATCAGTGCGCATATCCAACTCATTGCGGATATCTAGCTCATCGTTGATGGTGCCATCTGGGTTGAGTCCACGGGGACGGGTACCTGCGATTGGGTACAGCTGTAGCTCACGGTTAGCAGCGGTGAACTTGAGGTTGGACTCAGGAGAGGCGCCAAAAAGTTCATAGGAGCGGCCTTCGTTGAGTCCACGGATGTAGAACATGTACGGCGACGGGTTGGTGGCACGCAACTGCAAATAAGCAGCAAACGCATCCGGGCACGGAGCGGTGAAAGTACGCGCCGGGACAACTTGGTAGATGTCACCGTTGTAAATGTTTTCTTTCAGCTCATTGATCTGGGTGCGGAACTGAGCATCGGGAATATCAGCCACGACGCGAAGTGTGTCGCCGTCGTGAGGGGTGGTTTGATAGGCGTGTTCGGTTGCGGGGAGGGCAGCGTCGATAAGCGATGCCAGCTTATTAAGCTCGGCCTCGAGCTCGCCTGGGGCGTTGGAGACGCCGGTGAGTTTGGCGGTCTGGTCCTGGTGATTGATGTCCAGGACGATTTCAGCAAGGACGAACTGGTAATCAGGGTAAGTGTTGACGCTCTCCTCGACTGCGGGGAGCGTTTCAAAGGTTTCTAGGAAATCAAAGGCGAAACCACCCATTAGCAGTGGCACGGACGCGTCGCTGTAGCCAGACTCGAACTGCAACTTGCGCAGCACCTCGACGGTGCTTGGAGCAGTGAGGCGCTCGCGCTCATCAACGGCCTCGGAGGCGGGGAAGCTAAAAGTGTTTTCAGCAGTGTGGTACTGGGAAAGCTGCTGCGTGAGGCGCGCAACCACTTCCCTACCCGAATCCGTCAAAGGCTCAGTAACAACCTTATTGCCGGTGCACGTAATGCGCACCGAGCTCTTCAACACCGCGAGGGAAGAAATACCATTCTTAGTGGTGATATCAGCGCTTTCCAACAGAGCTGCGTCATCTGCGGTCGTGCCACCCAAATGGGCAAACAACGCAGAAGCATCCTCGTGATAGCGGACATCTAGGGAGAAAACATGCGGATTCGTGCTCATGGGGCACCTACCGAGGAAATCATTGTGGGGCTGAAGCCTTTCTGGGAAACATCAAATAATTACTCGCTGCGAGCTTCATTCGATCCAGGGCTTGCCGGTTGTGGGCTAAAAACCACAAAAGGCCCGCTTCTTCGTCGAACGAAGTACGAGCCTTAAAAAAATCATCAAAGTGAAAACAACTTGAGGTGTCAGGCTCGCTTAGTTAGCGCGCCACCACCACTGGGTGCTTTGACTGAGACAAGAGTTATTCACAAAATGGGACTTTATCACATAGTGGGAAGCTTGTCTCAATTATTAAACATCTTTGGGTTGAAAATCTCTCCAGCCCTGATGCGTATTACGCTGTGAGTCGTCTGAAACAAGGGCGTCACAATGTGGTTGGCGATGGGAAAGCACGTCGTCCCTTGCGCAAAACTTCTCGAAGAATAAGAGTTACAGATGGTTGGCCGGGGGAAAGTAAGCGATCGGTCATTTAACAAACTATCGAAACATGTCTGGTATTGAGCTGATAAAAGTATGGCAATACCTCCGAATGTGTTAAGTAATTAGACATAATGCTGCCAGGCATTGTCCAGTAAGTTACGATCATTTTGTTCTAATCGGAACTGCTACACATCCCCCACTTCACATTGGAGAAACTATGCGTATTTCCGCTTTGCCAATGGTTTTCGCAAGCGCAGTCGTTGCTATTGCAGGCATTTGCGTCCCCTCAGCGCAAGCTGCTGATCTGACCATCACAGATAATGTTTGTCAGATTTCATTCACAGATAGTGAAAAACAGTTTTCTGATTCTAAATTCCGCGAAGCTCGTGTAGGCCTTATCGAGGCCATCAAAGACCGAGTTCCGTCCGCAACTGACGAGCTTAATGAGCTGCAGCAGGTAGGCGATAGCTTCAAGGCCTATGAGGATATTCAAGAGTGGGAACAGGAATCTGCCAAATTTGGCACAATTAGAGCTTTGATAGACGAAATCGATGCAAAAGCGATAGCTGCTGGCGTTCCTATCGTTCCTGAAAACTCTCAAAATTTGAGTGAAGCAGGTATCTTATTGGACTATTGGTTCGGTATTTTGGGATTTGAAAAGCACCTGTTCCACTATTGGAATATTCTGTATAACGGTGAGACTGACCGTCTACAGATTCCTGTAAGCAATGCAGAAACCGCGTTGAAATTTGTTGATATGTTCACCAATATTGAAGAACCTTTAAAAGAAGAACTTGAGGGCAATCGAGAGTGGCTGAAAAATGCGTTAACTGAGAGTCTTAATCCACTTCGACCAATGCAGGCATTCCTAAGCCCAGTTCTCACAGCTTGCCAAAATGGTCAACCAGGAACCAGTATTGAACTTCCAGTTGATGGAAAGCCTGCTGACAACAAGCCAGGCGACGGCAAGCCTGGTGATGATAAACCTGGTGACAAGCCAGGCGACGACAAGAAGCCTTCAACAGGCGGTGGCGGAAGTTCCTTTGGAAGTAGCTAAATTAGTTCGACAAATGTGATGCTAAGAAAATTAATTTTCAGATAATGAAGATCCATGTTTTGGCATCGCTGTAAAAGGCTGCTTACTTCTTGCACATTAAAGTGAACAACAAAACGGTTTGGGGTGTGATGACTACCGTAAGTAGTCATCACACCCCAAACCGTTTTTCGATGGCTAGTTTTCCTTTTCCGCAGCTCTACGCACTGCATCCAAATCAATCTTGGGAGCATTTTGTGGAGTCTTATTTAGAATCGGTGAGGTAATGGTCACGCCACCGGCCTCTTCGATCTCAGCGGACACTGGTGCTTCAGGAGTTTCGGGGTTTTCGCGACTGCGCTTAGCATCAACCATCGCAACAGTGTGTGCAGCCATGCCTGCACCCATTCCTATAAAAACAATGCCTGCGACAACACCCAAAGCCACAACCAGCCACATCCAACCAGAAGCAACAAAAGCAACTAGTGACGCAATAACAAAGGAAACCCCAGACAGCACCCATAAGGGGCCAGCAACGCGGTGCGCCATATCCCACATCTCCTGAGATTTACGCACCTCAGGGACACGAATACCAACAACCGGGTTGCCAGGGAGCTTAGCCGCCCACCCCAAAGCACCGACCACGATGAGAAGGACTGCAAAAATGCCAAACAGGCTGCCAAGAATAATTCCGATCACCGTCATAACAACAACTCTATCCCCACCCGCATTCCAGGGAGTAATCCGAAACTGCAGGAATAAGGGGTTAAAGGTATGATGCTTTGCTTCCAACAACTAGGTTTGACCATAAACCTGCAGTAATCTGACACTCGTCGCAGTTGGTTGGTGGAGTTTCTAAGGCTCCAGGCAGGTTTTTGTGATCTTCGCAGATTTTACGTGGGTTTTTAGCCTGCCACTTCCAAGCCGCACACAAAATTCCATCACGCGCTGTCTTGCGTTTTCTAGACGGCTCCTGATTAGAAACATAGGAACAACCATGGATATAAAGAGCGTGAGCTCGTCGCTGCTGTTCCGAGTGATCATTGCGATCATCCTCGGAATCGTCTGCAGCCTCTTCTTCCCGGTGTGGCTCGCTGAGATCTTCACCACCTTCAACGGCCTATTCGGCAACTTCCTGGGCTTTTTCATCCCAGTGCTGATTTTCGCACTCATTGCACCTGCAATCGCAGGTCTTGGTCGAGGTGCTGGCAAATGGCTTGGCATCGTTGCAGCCATCGCATATGCATCAACCATTTTCTCCGGCCTCATTGCTTATGGCGTGTCCCAAGCCCTCTACCCTTGGATGCTCAAAGACCACCAGAGTGTAGCTGAAATCGACCTTGATGCCGATGCCTTGCAGCCATACTTCAATATTGAAATGCCACCACCATTCGACGTGATGACAGCACTGCTTCTGGCCTTCTGTTTGGGATTGGGCATGGCTGTCGTGAAATCAGACACCCTCTTCAAGGTCACCCGCGAGCTTGAACGAGTAGTCATGAAAACCATCACTGCTTTTGTCATTCCACTGCTGCCAGTCTTCATCTTCGGCATTTTCTTGGGCATGGGCATGAACGGCGGCCTCATGGAAATCATCTCCGCTTTCGGAAAGGTACTGATTCTGGCAGTTGTTGGAACCTTAATATTCCTGGCAATCCAGTTCATCATCGCAGGTGTCGTAGCTAAGAAGAACCCATGGAAGTTGTTTAAGAACATGCTTCCTGCCTACTTCACTGCGCTAGGTACTTCCTCATCAGCAGCAACCATTCCGGTGACCTACCAGCAGACCTTGAAAAACGATGTTGACGTAAACGTTGCAGGCTTCGTTGTTCCACTGTGCGCCACGATCCACCTAGCTGGCTCCATGATGAAAATCGGCCTCTTTGCCTTCGCGGTCGTATTTATGTACGACATGGATATCAGCGTCGGCCTGTCCGTTGGCTTCCTCCTCATGCTTGGCATCACCATGATTGCTGCACCAGGTGTTCCAGGCGGCGCAATTATGGCTGCAACAGGCATGCTGTCCTCTATGCTGGGATTCGACACCGAACAGGTCGCACTTATGATTGCTGCCTATATCGCCATCGACTCCTTCGGTACTGCTGCCAACGTCACCGGCGACGGCGCCATTGCTGTCATTGTGAACAAATACGCAAAGGGTAAGCTGCACACCACTTCCCCAGAAGACATCGACGAAGACGATCGCGTTGCCTTTGATATCACCCCATCGGACGTGGATCACCGCAAGTAAAATTCCGCTAATTATGATCGCACCGGCTTATGTGGCTGGTGCGATTTTTATTTTGGTTAAGGGGTTGGATTTTCAAATTCGGTATTAAGAGGCCAGCTTGGGTAAGCGCATTTTGTCTCTTATCCCAAGCTTAATAATGCTTTGGCGGTCTTAACTTAAATCTCGTTATCCTAAAAGTTCAGGCCGAAATTGCGCAGCTGATCTTTAAGCTGGTTGATCACTGGATGGTTCAAAGTAAACAGAGCGATGGCGCCACCGATTATTCCTGTGATGGCAGCAAACACTCCAAGGAAACCACCGGTGGAAGATCCAGTGGTAGAACCTGAAGGCTCTGCAGGGATACCGTGATCTGCAGCGCGGGCAGTTAGCCATTGGTCTTGGCCGATGGCGCCGTGAACGATGCGCGTCTCTCCAACCTGGCCGAACCATGGGTTTGCTGGATCTGCTTCCCACATGTTTGCTCCGATTAGCCACGCTTCGCCAGCGGTAGCGAGGCCTTCTGCACCAATGACATCACGCAAAATTGGTGCGCCGTTGACGAACATTTCTACGGTGTCAGTATCTGGATTATTGACGATAGCAACGTGCAACCATTCACCCTTTGGCACTTCGTGAGACCAGTTTGAAGTACCGGTAGTGGTGCCTTCGATGGCGACAGTGGTCCACTGAAGTTCGCGAAGAGAAGAGACTGCAAGTGCAGCTGGAGGTTCTTCACCTTCTGGCATGTTCTCTGCGATTACACCGCGCTCGCCCTGCCTAGAGATTGCACCCATCCAATGATTATCACCATCGAATGCATCATCGATCTTGATGAAGGTCTCAAAGGTGTAGCCATCTTCAAAGTCTTCAGAGTTGATCGCAGCATCAGCAGCGGTCTCAAACCAGTTCAATCGCTGGCTGTTTCCTGCAGGATCAACCCACTTCAACGAGCCGGTATCAGAGGAGAGTTCGTGGGTGTCTCCTGCTACATAGGTGATGTCTGCTGTTTGAGAGCCTTCTGCTCCGCGAATGTTTAGTTCAGCGCGAACCATGTCGTCACCATTGGCAATGTCAGGAATAACCGCGCCGGGAGCAACAGCTTGACCATCTTGAGCTTGCATTCCGTCGATGGTGGTTGAACCTGGGCGCCAGTGCACCGCGGTGTTTGCAACCTGTGGGAAATCGTTGCTGTTGACAGGTAGATCACCGGCTTCAATGGTTGGTGGGATATAGCCAGTGGAGACGATCTCGCGTGCCTTCGCAGCATAATCTGGATCGTTTTCATCACCAATCGTCCACTCTGGGGCAAAACCGCCAAAACGCTCGGCGAAGTCCATGTCGACACTCCAGGAATCACCGGAGCCCTCTGGAATCAAATGGTCGAATTGATTCAAGGAATCAGCAGGTTTGGCTGCCACCCACGGGGAAAGCGCCGTCATATCCAGGGAGTTTCCAGAAAGATCAAATTGGATTAAGCCAAGGATGCCGTTGCCACCTTGGTAGGCCATTTGGTTGTCTTGGAGGACATTGACAACATCATGTCCGGCCTCGTTGCGGTCGATTCGGTAGCCCGCGCCGTGGTGGTGTCCACTGATCGTGAGGAAAATCTGGTCATTTTTTGAAATGAAACTATCCCAGAGACCTTGACCGTAGCTGTCGGAGAGGAAGATGTCGCCGTTTGCATCGATGTTAGAGATTTCGTGACTGATGAGGATGACAGGGAGCGTTGGGTGTGCATCAATGACACTTTGTGCCCATGCGAGGGTTGCGTCATCAGCACGCCATGCCAAAGCTAAAACGAGGTACTGCTGCCCTTCTGCATTAAAGATATGGAACTCGGATTCATTGTTTGCTTCACCGTAACGCTCACCGAAGGTATCGTTTCCTGCCGCACGCTCTGCGGAGAAGTACTCAGTGAAACGAGTTGGAGTTCCATTAGAGGTGATGTCGTGATTGCCTGGAAGGATTGAGTAGTTCATCCCTCCTTCTTCAAGGATCTGCATCGAACGATCGGCGACTTCCCACTCCTGAATGGCCGGGGCTTGATCAACCACGTCACCCAAATGTGTAGTGAATGGAATATTTAACTCTTCTTGGTTATCTACCAACCATTGTGTTTGGGTAGCAAAAGGCTCAGATCCGTAGCGATGTTCATACAGGTTCCCGGTATCTGGAGTTGAATAGCGGGAGTAGAACTGGGTGTCAGGCAGCACACCGAGGGTGAAGCGGGAGCCTAGATCTGTGTCTTGGGCATGAGCGACGGATACGGCGGAACCGAAGGCCAAGGCTGCAATAAGTACGGCAGAGATATAGCGACGGGAAGTCATGAGGACCTTTCACTTTTAAAATGTCAAAAACATTTCCTATACAGAAGGAAATGCACTGCCCCTAAAGGTAGGACCATTAAGTGAACGAATGATGGACTGAATATAAATATTGTCAGTACTGCAGGAATATATTCAGAAAACATTTATATCTATTTATGCAAATGGCAAAGCTAGCTTTCATCGTGTTGCTTAGCCCCCTCTAAGTGGAGTCACGTTGGGTTTTGGTAACCATCCTCTGCGGTCTGTTTAAGCGATCCGACTTATTTGTGTCAGTTGGGTCCTGCGTGCGCTTTAGGAGCGATTCTGTGAGGTCATATTTTTTGAGCCGGTTGCGCCAGCTTTTGCACCTTACTTCACCTGCTGGCCAAGGGGGCTTCTGAAAGAGAAATCTTGGTCAAATATGAGGTTATCTGGCTCTGTAAATTTGTTCTGGCGACCAAAGGTCCCGAATCGTTTTTGGTTTTGTTTGGGTACGCCGGTGTATGGAGGGTGTGTGGAGGGAGTTACACCCAGATACTTAAGAACTAGCACCGAAAGCCTGAAACTGGAAAGTATCCGGCTATAGAGCTGCAGTTCAGAAAATCGATGAACAGTTATGAGAGTCATGCGCACAACAAAAATCCCCGCACATTGAAAGTAATGTACGGGGAGTTTTCTTAAGATAATTTAGTTTTGCTCGAGCAGAGCGTATCGCCACTCTTTCAGAGCCTGTGGCATTTCGCCGAGCTCAGGGTTGGCAATGTGGGCGCGCTTGGACGCATCGTAGCCCCACAGCCAGTCTGCGTAGACGAACCAGCCGGTGCGGTCTGCCTGACGGAAGACTTCATTACGGATGAGGCGTGCGGTGCCTTCAACATGCCAGAGTTCACCCCAGAAGCGGCCAACAGTTTGGATACGGGTACAACGTGGGCGACGCTCGGCTTCAACTTCTGCCAAGACCTCTTCCCAATCAAGCTTGCCTGCACGTGCAGCATCAGCTGCGAATAGTGCGACAGCTTCGGCGTCTTCCATAGCCATGACTGCGCCTGAGGCGAGGTACTGAAGTGGTGGGTGGGCGGCGTCGCCAAGCAGCAACATGCGGCCGATGCGCCAGTTTTCTAGTGGCTCGCGGTCGGACATCTGCCACCAGTTGTTGCGCCACAGGGTGTTCAGGCGGTCCTGGATAAAGGTGTCGCAGTGGCTATAAGCCTGGTCGAGTTCTTCTGGGTTGCCCCAGTCTTCTGGGATCTCGCCTGCTGCGCGGCCTTCGAGGTAGCGCTGGGATTCAAAGACCGCAACCTGGTTGAGTAGTTCTCCGCCACGAAGCGGGTACTGGATGAAGTGGACGTGTGGTCCGATGTAGCCGATGACGGACTTGAGGCCCTGCATTTCTACGTCTTCTGCCAACTTGGAAGTGCCACGGTAGGCCACGTAGGAGGAAGCAACAGGGGCGTCGTTGGCAAGCTTCTTGCGCATGACGGAGTGGATGCCGTCGAAGGCGAGGAAGGCGTCGGCAAGCACCGTTTCTTTGTCTTCACCTTCGTTGATGGAGGACTCGATGTCGACCTCAATACCGCCGTCGACGGTGCGGGAATCGGTGACCAAGATACCGTTGTTGAGCTTTGCTCCAGCTTCAATAGCGTTGGTTACCAGGATATTCAGCAAATCAGAGCGGTGGATCACGAGGTAGCGTCCGCCGTAGTGCTGCTGGAACTCCTCATCAAAGTGCAAAGTCAGGATAGTTTCGCGGTTTACTGCATCGCGGAACTGCATGTCTTCTGGAAGGAAACCCGCTGCAACGATTTGATCGAGCAGGCCCCAAGACTCCAGCATGCGCCAGCCGTGAGGGCCGATTTGCAGGCCAGCGCCGACCTCTTTGAACTCAGGTGCGCGCTCATAAAGAGTGACATCGGCACCACGCAGTGCCAAGGCGAGTGCGCCAGCAGCGCCGCCAATACCGCCGCCAGAAATAATGATCTTTTGACCGTTTAGTTCATCAGAATATGGAAGAGACATGAGAGTGAGGTTTCCTTACTTTTAAGAGGTGAGTTCTAGCCTTGAATTTCAACTTTGTGGATGGATCCGAACGATTTCTGCAAGCGCAGCAGCACGCTGAGCGCCACCGCGGAGAGCAATGCTGCAACACCGAACATGATGAAGTTGGAGTTGACACCAAGGTTCCATGCGAGCAGCAGGCCAGCAAGCTGTGGAGCAACGACTGCGCCGATACGTCCCACGCCCAGTGCCCAACCAAGTGCGGTACCGCGGAGGTTACTTGGGTAGAAGTTTGCAACAGCTGCGATGATGAGAATCTGGGTGCCGTGAGTACCAACGCCAGCCAGAATGAGGATGAGGTAAACAGCGCTTACCGGTGGGTAAGTCAACAGGAGGAGCAGTGCAATACCTGCAACACCTGCGGCGACGACGCCGGAGCGAATTGGGCCGAAGCGGTCGCCTGCCCATGCGGTGACAATAGAGCCGATGACAGCGCCCAAGTTGAGTGCCAGGGTGAACATCAGCGCATGGCCGAATTCATAACCAGCAGTTTCCATGAGACGTGGCAGCCACGTGCCGAGGCCGTACCATGCCAGCAGGGTGACAAATGTAGCGAGCGCGAACCAAATGGAGATCCAGCGGTAGCGATCCACAAGAAGATCCTTGAAGCCAGCAGGTTCATCGTGGCCTTCGCGCAGCTCGTGATCCACCTTGATGGCTTTGTCAGAAGGAATGACCTTCATAGCGATAGGCAAGCCGATGACCAGTGGGATCAGTGCGATGAGGAACATGAAGCGCCAGCCCCACTCCTCAGAGGAAGGAACTACCGACAGTGCCAAGACAGCAGCGATAGAACCACCGATTGGCACACCAGACATCATGACCGTTGCCCATGCAGACATGGTCTTGCGTGGCACGAGATCAGAAGTCATAGCGTTTACGGATGGCACCAAGCCACCGAGGCCAAGGCCTGCGATGAAGCGAAGTGCACCGAAAACCCATGGGTTTGGTGCAAATGCACACAGCATGGTGAAGATAGAGAGGATCAAGACAGATCCGATAACAGCTGCTTTGCGTCCGACACGGTCAGAAAGCCGTCCAATAAAAACAGCGCCGATAGCCATACCGAAGAATGCTGTGGATCCGATGGTGCCAAGGGTTGCGGAGTTGAGGTCCCATTCCCTAGCGAGCGCGGATTGGACGGTGCCATATACGATGAGGTCGTAACCGTCGAAAATAACAAAGAACCAGCCAATGAGAACGGCTGCCAGTCGGCGACCGCTAATTCCCAGAATGGTTAATCCCTTATTTTCTATTTCAGAGCCAGTTAATCCTCCGGGTGGTGGCCCAGCCACTGTCCCACCCGGTGTTGCTGCGTGTGATGTCATAAACACATATTCGGGGTGAGCCAAGTTACAATCAAAGAGATTCCGCTATGTGGAAAGGGAGATTATGGAAACCGTTGCACCCACCCAGGGGCTACCCCCGAAAGATTTCTTAAGTTCTGTGGACACTGCGTTGCAGCTTATTTTGCTGCTCCGCGATGCTGGTCGGCTGACCATTTCTGGCGCCGCGAGCACTCTGGATGTAGGGGTTTCTACCATCCACCGATCCATGTCCATGCTGGTCTATCGTGGTTTTGCTGTCAGGAGTGAATCAAGAACATATTTGCCGGGTCCGGCTTTAGCTACATCAGCCTTGCAGCCGGGGCTGGGGGCCGACTTAACGGAAATGTGTAGCCATTACATGGAGTCCATGAGTAAAGAAACGGGGGAAACCAGTCACCTGATGATCCTGCAGGGCAATAGCGTGCATTTCATTCACAGTGTTGAAGGGTCGAATCCGGTGCGAGTGGGAAATCGCCGAGGTCAGGTCATGCCGGCTACGCAAAATGCGGGTGGATTGGTAATGCTTGCGGAGATGTCTGTGCGGGAATTGCGCGGGCTGCATCCCTCTCTTGGTGATGAGGAATTTGAAAACTTGAGGAAGCGTCTGCGTCGCACCCGCGATCGCGGGCATGGAGCCAATTTTGGCTTCTTTGAGCAGGATGTCAGTGCAGTGGCGGAGCCTTTATTGAATGAGGTGGGTGATGTTCTTGGTGCAATCTCGCTGGCAGTGCCCTCAAACCGCTTTCGTGAGGCCTATCCGAAAGCTGTACGTGCCCTAGATCGGCACATACGTGACCTCAATAGGGCTTTGGCCACCTACCGAGTGCCTGAAAAAGGATGAGTGGGGGCATTTTTCTTCTGATTCGCACCCCCACTAGCTACATTTTCCGTATAGCGGAAATATCTTGAGTCACGTTTCAAAGACCAATATGTTCAAAGTCACAAACTATAAAGATTGCTAGATGTGATTACATGTGGCGCTGCAACATTTAAGTGATTGCCACTGGTTGCCACGTGAAGAAAGCATCTACAACATACGTAGAAGGAGGACTCCGACGATATGGGTGCCCCAGGTAAAAATGACTACTCAACTGAACACGTAAAGCAGGAAGTCCCACCCGCAACCCCAGAAGAGCAAGCAGAGCTAGACACCATGTACAAGCGCATGGATGATCTTCACCTCAAGCCTTTGTGGACTCAAATCGGTGGACTTATGCCCAACCACCCAGAACCACGCGCAGTGGCTCACAAATGGGATTGGGAAGAACTGCTCAAGCTAGCAAAGCGCTCTGGCGATCTTGTTCCAGTGGGCCGCGGCGGCGAACGTCGTGCGATTGGCCTGGCAAACCCAGGCCTTGACGGCAACACCTACATCTCCCCTACCCTGTGGGCTGCAATTCAGTACCTAGCACCTGGCGAAAATGCTCCAGAACACCGCCACTCCCAAAATGCATTCCGCTTTGTCATTGAAGGCGAAGGCGTATGGACTGTAGTTAACGGCGACCCAGTACCAATGAAGCGTGGCGATTTCTTACTTACCCCAGGTTGGAACTACCACGGACACCACAACATAGCGACCGAGCCAATGGCTTGGTTGGATGGCCTCGATATTCCATTTGCTTATCAAATGGACACCGGATTCTTTGAATACGGAACCGAAAAGCTCACCGACGAGTCCACTCCAGACCTGTCCCGCTCTGAGCAGCTGTGGGCTCATCCAGGCCTGCGCCCAGTAGCCTTCCCAGGCAAGACCTCTTACTCCCCTATCGGCCGTTATGCCTGGGAGCACACCGATGCAGCACTCAACGATCAGCTAGCGTTGGAAGCCGCAGGCCATCCAGGAACCGTCGCACCGGGTCATGCAGCAATCCGCTTCACCAATCCAACTACTGGTGGCGATGTTATGACCACCATCCGCGCCGAGTTCCACCGCCTGCGCCCAGGAGCTGTCACTACCCCAATCCATGAGGTAGGAAACCGCTGCTTCCAGGTATTTGAAGGCTCTGCAACAATTAATGTTGGGGAGAAAACCTTCGAAGCTAACCATGGCGATGTGATCAATGTACCGTCGTGGCAGAAGTGGAATATCATCGCAGGCGATGAGGGCGTAGACCTCTTCTGCTTCTCTGATGCACCAATCTTCGAGGCTCTAAACCTCGCACGTACTTTTACTCCGGAAGGAATCTAGAAACTTATGCGTCTCGCAACAATCCGCACCAACGGCACCACCATTGCTGCACGTGTTGAATCTGAAAACACCGCAACTGCCATTGAGGGCTTTGCAAACGTCAGCGAACTGCTTCAAGAAAGCAACTGGCGTGAACTCGCAGACAACGCTTCTGGCGAGGCTGTGACCTTTGAGAACAAGGATCTTGACGCTGTAGTTCCAGCTCCAAAGAAGGTCGTTTGTGTCGGTCTTAACTACGCAAACCACATCAAGGAAATGGGCCGTAGCCTTCCAGACACCCCAACCCTGTTTGTGAAGTTCCCTGATGCTTTGATCGGGCCATTCGACGATGTCGTCGTTCCAGAGTGGGCTAATAAGGCTCTTGACTGGGAAGGCGAAATGGCAGTTATCATTGGCAAGCGCGCACGTCGCGTGAAGGAAGCTGATGCAGCTGAGTACATCGCTGGCTACGCAGTAATGAACGATTACACCACCCGCGATTTCCAGTACGCAGCACCTGCAAAGACCCCACAGTGGCACCAGGGTAAGTCCTTGGAAAAGTCCGCAGGCTTCGGCCCATGGATGACCACTCCAGATGCATTTGAGTTCGGCGGCGAGCTGGCAACCTACCTCGAAGGCGAGAAGGTTCAGTCCACCCCAACCAATGACCTGGTCTTTAGCCCAGAAAAGCTCATTGAATACATCACTCATATCTACCCACTGGATGCAGGCGACGTCATCGTTACCGGTACTCCAGGCGGCGTTGGACATGCGCGCAACCCACAGCGCTACATCGGCGATGGCGAGACAGTCAAGGTTGAAATCCAGGGCCTTGGTTACATCGCGAACAAGACGGTGTTTGAATAAATGACAACTTTCCATGATCTTCCGCTGGAGGAGCGGCTGGCTCTGGCAAGGTTGGGTACATCGCACTATTCCCGTCAGCTATCTCTTGTGGATAACGCTGAATTTGGCGAAGAGACCATCCTTAAAGGATGGACTCGTTCCCACCTGATTGCCCACGTGGCTTATAACGCCATCGCACTGTGCAACCTCATGCACTGGGCAAATAGCGGTGAGAAGACCCCAATGTACGCCTCCCCCCAGGCGCGCAATGAGGAAATCGCTTATGGGTCCACCCTCAGTCCTGATGCGCTGCGCAACTTGCATGAGCATTCCGTTGCGCGTCTAGACGTGGATTGGCGTGAAACTTCGCAAGAGGCATGGTCACATGAGGTGCTCACGGCTCAGGGACGCACTGTCCCGGCCAGCGAGACCTTGTGGATGCGCTCACGAGAAGTATGGATCCACGCTGTTGATCTTGGAGCGGTTGCTACCTTTGGTGATCTTCCTGAGGTCATCTTGCACACCTTGGCAGCGGAAATCACTGCAAAATGGGCTGGACAAGGAGCCGGTGAAGGGCTTGTGCTTGTCGACGAGTCCTCCGGGGTCCGCTACTCGGCCGCCGCTGGGGAGAACGAGATTGTTCTCACTGGCAGCCTCGCTGGCATTGTCCGCTATGCCTCCGGCCGCGGACTAGATGGTGTGACTTCTTCTATCGGAGAAGTTCCAGAACCACCGCGCTGGCTGTAAAAGCTTCTTAAATGGTCATGATCCCTCAGTGGGGGGATCATGACCATTTTTTTTATTTCTATTTACTGGGCAAGCTTCCAAAACACTGCAAAGGTTGAAGGATGTAGGTGCAATAGGGGCTTTTTGTATCTGTGTGCTTGTTTAAGGTACTTGATGCCTCCGTATGGGTTTTGGTATGGGTCGGGCCCCGTTAGTCCCTTGATGGGGATCCTGGTCGGGTGCTTTTCGTGGATTTGGCCCAAATTTCCTTGCTTAAGATACAAAACTTGGCCCAGGGGCCTGGGGGGAGCTCTGGAAAATAATTTTGTGGCGCCCTTCTCGGGTTGGGATTTTGGGTGGATTTTCTTCCCAAATTAGATTTTTAAAATTCATTCCTCCACAAAACTACCATTAGAAGCAGGTTTACTATGCCCACCTATGTCGAATTGCGTTATAGGTGGATTGGTGTAATTATAGTCTATAACGTATTGCGTTATAATGCAGTTCAGGCCATAAACTCTACCCTGAAGGGGTGGCTATGTTGCAAAACGTTATACTTATAAGCCTTAACTAGAAAATGATTGGGGGCGGTAGTCGGGTGAGTAATGCAGGCGAACGCAACAATAATGAACAGCCCGTGATGCCGGGAGAAATTCTGCGTGAAGAATTCATGGAGCCTTTGGAGTTATCCCAAAATGGATTGGCGCGAGCAATAGGTGTGCCACCACGCAGAATTAATGAAATTGTCCATGGGAAACGTGCAATCACAGCAGATACTGCACTCCGTTTAGCCGCTTATCTTGGCCCTGACCCGCAATTTTGGCTGAATTTGCAGATGCACTATGACCTCTCGGTCACTTATTTGGATACGCGAAACGTGTTGGAGGCAATTAAGCCTTATGATCATCAGCAAAATGTGGCTCGGAGGCTGAATCCTCTTCAGGAGCGTTCCCAATAGCTAATGCTTCTGGTCGGGGTTTGAGCCTGAAGATGTGGATGCTGACACCCAGCGCGATACTGGGCAGGATAATCCAAGGAACCGTTGCTTCGATCAGGACGCAGGAAATAATAATGCCAAACCACAAGGTAAGCAGCGTCTGGAATTTATGACGGGGTGTCATGGCGTGATTGTAATAATTGGAAATGTACTGGCCAAAAATTCGGTGCGACATAAGACAGTTATGCAGTCGCGTAGAACCTCGGGCAAAGCAAAAGGCGCTTAGTAGAAGAAACGGTGTTGTAGGGATTATTGGTAAAATAACCCCGATTGCTCCACAGACAAGACTGATTAACCCGACGGTGACAAGCAGTGGTTTCCACATAAAACCCAAGCATATCTACCGATGGTTCTCTTATCTCAGAGGGCGGAGAATTGCCCTCCACACATGAGATGTCGCGTGTACCTACTACACTGTTTAACCATGACTAACCCGAGCGAAGGCACCACTCCCCTGGCGTTCCGTTATACCCCGGAACTTGCCAATAAGATCGAAGGTGAGTGGCAGAATTACTGGACTGAAAACGGCACATTCAACGCACCCAACCCGGTGGGTGATCTAGCGCCTGCGGACGGTAAAGCACTTCCTGATGACAAGCTCTTTGTTCAGGATATGTTCCCTTACCCATCTGGTGCTGGCCTGCACGTGGGACACCCACTGGGCTATATCGCCACGGATGTTTTTGCCCGCTACAACCGCATGCTGGGCAAGAATGTTTTGCACACTTTGGGCTATGACTCCTTCGGTTTGCCTGCAGAGCAGTACGCTATCCAAACCGGTACGCACCCTCGCGCCACCACGATGGCCAACATCGAAAATATGAAGCGTCAGCTCGAAGCGCTTGGCTTGGGACATGATTCCCGCCGTGCAGTAGCTACCACGGATCCAGAGTTCTACAAGTGGACGCAGTGGATCTTCCTGCAGATCTTTAACTCTTGGTTTGATGTGGACCAGCAGAAGGCCCGCCCAATCAGTGAACTGATTCCATTGCTGGAGTCCGGCGAGCTGAAGACTAAGGACGGAGCGGATTACAGCGCGCTGGGAGACATCGAAAAGCAAAAAGCGGTGGATGACTACCGCCTTGTTTATCGCTCCAACTCCACCGTGAACTGGTGTCCAGGTCTGGGCACTGTGCTGGCAAACGAGGAAGTAACCTCGGACGGCCGTTCTGAGCGCGGTAATTTCCCAGTTTTCCGCAAGAACTTGTCCCAGTGGATGATGCGCATTACCGCATATTCAGATCGCCTCATCGATGACCTCGAGCTGCTTGATTGGACTGACAAGGTCAAGTCTATGCAGCGTAACTGGATCGGTCGCTCCCGTGGCGCCGAGGTGGATTTCTCCGTGGAAGGCGAAACCGTCACGGTATTCACTACCCGCCCAGACACCCTGTTCGGTGCAACCTACATGGTTCTTGCACCTGAGCATGAGCTGGTTGACGTCCTGTTGAGCAAGGCTGGAACCTATGACGGTGTTGATGCTCGTTGGACCAACGCGCAGGCAACCCCTGCGGAAGCTGTTGCAGCATACCGCGCATCTATTGCCGCTAAATCTGATCTAGAGCGCCAGGAAAACAAGGAAAAGACCGGCGTTTTCGTTGGCGTTTATGCCACCAACCCAGTCAATGGCGATCAGATTCCTGTATTCATCGCCGATTACGTTCTCACCGGCTACGGAACCGGCGCCATCATGGCTGTTCCTGCGCACGATGAGCGTGACTATGAATTCGCCACCGAACTTGGCCTGCCAATCGTGGAAGTTGTCTCCGGCGGTAACATCGCAGAAGCGGCGTTCACTGAGTCTGGTGCGGCTGTAAACTCCGCCAATGACGAAGGCTTGGATCTCAACGGACTGGCTAAGGCTGAAGCTGTTGCACAGACGATTGAGTGGCTGGAAGAAAAAGAACTCGGCCGTGGCACCATTCAGTACAAGCTCCGCGATTGGCTCTTTGCCCGCCAGCGTTACTGGGGCGAGCCTTTCCCAATTGTTTATGATGAAAACGGCCAGGCACACGCCCTGCCAGCATCTATGCTGCCAGTAGAGCTGCCAGAGGTAGAAGACTACAAGCCTGTCTCCTTCGACCCAGAAGACGCAGACTCAGAGCCATCCCCACCACTAGCAAAGGCCCGCGAATGGGTCGAGGTGGAACTGGACCTTGGTGATGGCAAAAAGAAGTACACTCGCGACACCAACGTGATGCCACAGTGGGCCGGATCTTCCTGGTACCAGCTGCGCTATATCGATCCAAGCAACGATGAGCAGTTCTGCAACATTGAAAACGAACGCTACTGGACTGGCCCACGTCCAGAAACCCATGGACCAAATGATCCAGGCGGCGTAGACCTCTACGTCGGTGGCGTGGAACATGCTGTTTTGCACTTGCTGTACGCACGCTTCTGGCACAAAGTCCTCTTTGACCTCGGACATGTTTCCTCCAAGGAGCCATACCGCCGTCTCTACAACCAGGGCTACATCCAGGCATTTGCCTACACCGATTCCCGTGGCGTCTACGTGGCTGCCGATGAGGTGGAAGAGAAGGATGGAAAATTCTTCTACCAGGGTGAAGAAGTCAACCAGGAATACGGAAAAATGGGCAAGTCCCTCAAAAACGCCGTCGCCCCAGATGACATCTGCAACAATTTTGGTGCTGATACCCTGCGCGTCTACGAAATGGCCATGGGGCCACTGGACACCTCACGTCCATGGGCAACCAAGGACGTGGTCGGCGCACAGCGCTTCCTCCAGCGCATGTGGCGCTTGATCGTTGATGAGAACACCGGCGAAGTGCTCACCCGCGATATGGAAGCACTCACCGATGATGACAACAAGCAGCTGCACCGCACCATCGCAGGTGTGCGTGATGATTACACCAACCTGCGTGTCAACACCGTGGTTGCCAAGCTCATTGAGTACGTCAACTACCTGACCAAGACCTACCCAAACACCATCCCAACTGGCGCGGTCTTGCCACTTATTGTCATGGCTTCCCCTGTTGCGCCACACATCGCAGAGGAACTCTGGCAGAAGCTTGGTCACGACGACACCGTCACTTACGAACCATTCCCAACCTTTGAGGAAAAATGGCTCACCGACGATGAAATCGAACTGCCAGTCCAGGTCAACGGCAAGGTGCGCAGCCGCATCACCGTTGCAGCCGATGCCAGCCAGGAGCAGGTCATCGAAGTAGCGCTTGCCGACGAGAAGGTGCAGGAACAACTCGCGGGTAAGAACCTCATCAAGCAGATTGTTGTCCCAGGCCGCATGGTCAACCTTGTGGTGAAGTAATTCCCACAGCTTGAAAAAGCTGCACCCACCCTTTTCTTAGGGTGGGTGCAGCTTTTTATGTGTGTGATGTGGATGTCTTCAGCGTGAGTACCTAAAGTTCGACTTCTCATCACCGACTTCACTATGAAATTTTGGAAAATCCTATTGAAGTTGAGCATGAGAAGTCGAACTTTAGGAATGTATTCCGCACGCAGGACACCTGCCCGCCCGCATGATGTGAAGAATAGAAAAATGCCCTGGACAGTGAACCCGTCCAGGGCATTTCTTGCGATTTAATTAAAGAGTTTCAACAACTTCATCCATGCCAAGGCGTGGCAGGCGGTCATGCCAAGCACCTTCCTCAGCTGGCTTGCCCATGTTGATGGCAACGAGAACGCGGTGGCGTCCGTCAGGGAAGAACTCCTTGGAGATAGCTTCTGCATCCATACCAGTCATTGGTCCTGCAGCGAGGCCAGCTGCACGGATTCCGATGATTGCGTAGCCGACCTGTAGGCCAGCGTTGAGTTCTGCGGTGGAAGAGCGTGAGGACTCATCAGCAGCGAACATATCGCGTGCACCTGCGAAGTGTGGGAAAAGCTTTGGCATCTCATCGTGGAAATCAACGTCTGCTGCCAGGAGTGCAACTGCTGGTGCTGCAGCAACCTTTGCCTGGTTTCCTTCAGCCATCAATGGGACGAGGCGCGCCTTTGCTTCTTCAGAACGAACGATGACCACGCGGAGTGGCTGGGAGTTCATTGCGGTTGGAGCCCACTTGACCAGATCAAAGATTGCCTGGATCTGCTCGTCTGAGATTGGCTCATTTGTGAAAGCATTTGCGGTGCGAGCTTCGCGGAAGAGAAGGTTCTGTGCGTCTTCGTCAATTGCCATGATGTCTTGGGTAACAGTAGTCATACTCTGCATAACTACCCGCAGCCACATTTTTGTTCCCACATCAACTAAAATGTGTGTGGAATCACGGTTATGCAATATTTATATTCATAAATTTATATCCCCAAAAGGTCCTTGACCTTAGATGGAATAAGATTTACCTTACAAAGGTGCAGGTTAAACTCAGCTTATTGTTTGTAAACTTGGTAACCTATTAGTACAATATTCCATTTGAAATCAAAGGATTTTTTCATGCGTAAACTTCGTACCACATCCGTAGCTCTGCTTGCTGCTGGTGCACTGGCTTTCTCCGCTACTCCAGCAATGGCTGAGTCCTCTGCAGCTGGCTCTTCCGCTTCCTCTGAGATTGGAAATGCACTCGACGCTAATGAGAGCGAGCGTGCAGTTTGGGGCTCTTCCAAGGATTTCGATGAGGCAACCCCATTCGGCTCTGCTTGGTACGGCTACACCATCGCCGCAACCGCAGTTGCAGCTTTCGGTCTGATCAATGCAAACCTTCCTGCAATCGAGCAGGCTGCCGCACAGGTTGGCATCGATCTCAAGTTCTAGTTCAAACTAGAATTTTTCAATCCCTGTGCACCTTGCAAAAGGTGCACAGGGATTTTCTATGCCTAGGATCTGTCTACAGAAAAAGGCACATGCATGGAGAAACTCATGGATACTGGGCTTACTAGGAGTCCACCCCACAATCAGGAGGGTTTCATGAGTTCGTCTGGAAAAGTCATTGTTGTTGGAGCTGGGATGGTGGGGTTATCCACCGCTTGGCATCTGCAAGAACGTGGGTTTGAGGTGACCGTCCTTGATCGGGATGGTGTTGCTGCTGGCTCATCTTGGGGTAATGCTGGCTGGTTAGCACCGGCAAAAACCATCCCTTTATCGGAGTCAGGTCTCTGGATGTATGGGCCTAAGGAACTCTTCAATCCGGTCTCCCCTATGCATATGCCACTTCGTGTAGATCCCAAACTGTGGCTTTTCCTCGTGCAATTTATGGCCCAAGCTTTTCAGAGCAAATGGGACTCCACCATGGCTGATCTCACTGCGATCGATAAGGTAGCGCTTGCTGCCTTCGACGAGCTGGCACTTGGTGGCGTAGAAGAACTCACGCATGAAGGTCCATTTGTTATTGGCTTTGAAGAAGAGAGCCAATCAGCGGGGTTCCTCAAAGAAATTGCTGGTGTTGTCCGGCATGGCCAAAAAGCGGAGATGACGCGTTTGGATAACCCTCAAGAGCTTGCCCCGATGCTGAGTGAGGAAATCCAGGTGGCTTATCGCTTGGAAGGTCAACGCTTCATCGAGCCGGGTCCTTATGTTCAGTCATTGGCCGATTCAGTGGTGAAACGTGGCGGCACGATCCATGCTGGTGCGGAAGTCGTTCATGTGGCAAAGGGTGATAGTCGTCCTGCGGTTATTTTGGCTGATGGTAGTCGTGAAGAAGCTGACAAAGTGGTTATCGCTACTGGAGCTTGGTTGCCGGGGCTAGTTCGGGAATACGGAGTAAAAACTCTTGTGCAAGCTGGTCGAGGTTATTCCTTTTCAGTAGCAACCGATATTCCCGCACAACATTCTGTGTATCTGCCCCACCATCGCATGGCGTGTACTCCGTATCAGGGTAGATTCCGCATTGCGGGCACGATGGAGTTCCGTGGGCCAGATGAGCCTTTCCAGCCACGAAGAGTTGAGGCGATTGTGTCTCAAGCAAAACGCCTCATGCGGGGTGTGGATTTTGATGAACGCCAAGATGAATGGGTTGGTTCGCGTCCGGTTACTCCAGATGGCCGTCCACTGATCGGTCAGACCAAGGCGGAAAATATCTATGTTGCTGGTGGCCACGGCATGTGGGGCATTGTGCTTGGCCCTGCCACCGGAAAATATTTGGCAGAGCTGATGGCTACCGGCAAGACGAATTCGATCATCAAGCCTTTTAACCCGCTGCGTTAGTTCTCTAGCAACTGGTTAAAAATCTCTGAGGTGGCGGGGTGCGTGTAAATGCCCTCGCCCAGCTCAGAAGCCGTGATGCCGTGACGCATGGCCAACGCGACAGTGTTGATGATTTCTTGGGAATCAGCGCAGTACAACGTCGCCCCCACTAAGGCATCAGAGTGCTTATCGACGTAAAACTTCACCATGCCTGATGCCTGGTTAATGATCTTTGGTCGAGGAACCATGGGCATATCTGCGATAAGAGCCTTCTTCACCACTACGTTATCGCCGAGATCGGTAGTTACTCCGACGGTAGATAGTGGAGGTTCGAGGAACGTGGTGGTCGGAATCAAGCGATTCTTTGTACTTTTCTTACTTTTTCCTGCGAGCTGATCAAGCACAATGCGGTGGTCATCGTAGGAAACATAAGTAAATTGTGGTCCACCATTGACGTCCCCTACAGCGAAGATGCCGTCGATATTTGTCCGGAGGTGGGCGTCGACAAGCACTTCGCCACGCGTGCCGGTGTTGATGCCCGCTTGCTCAAGCCCGAGCCCCGTGGTGGCTGGGCGACGGCCGACGGCGATGAGGGCAGCATCGACGTTGAGGTCGCGGTCTTTGAGATGAACTGTAAAGTCGCCGCTGAACCCAGTGAGTTCAGCACTGTTGAGAAAGGTGATGCCGCGTGCTTCAAGGTCACTTTGTGCGAGCTCGGCGATTTCGCTATCGAAATTGTGCAGCGCAACCTCGGCACGATCGATAATCGTCACATGGGAGCCTTGTCCGCTAAAAAGCGTGGCAAATTCCAATCCGATGGGGCCGCCACCAATGATGGCTAGATGTTTAGGCAGCGGTGAAATATGTTGGATGCTGGTGGAATCAAAGACATGCGGATTGTCTATACCGGGCACATCTGGGAGTACTGGTGTGGATCCAGTGTTGATTACAATTTTCGATGCATGCAGTACAAGAGTGTCATCGCCTGCAGTTACTGTGATTTCATGGCTGTTCGTAAAACGTGCCGTGCCATCAATAACAGTCACGCCCTTATCTTGCGCCATGTGCAGATTCTTGGCATTGAGTTTTCCGATCAACTCATCGCGCGCTGCCACTGCATCTACGAAATTTGTTCCTAAGGAAGTCTCAAACAACAATTTCTTTGTGGGGATACATCCAATGTTGATGCACGTTCCCCCGTACATGTGTGGACTTTGCTCAATCAGTGCAACTTTATCTCCGGCTGCTGAGCGTTTCATCGCGATAGTTTTTCCAGCTTTGCCAAATCCAATAACAATGAGATCAAATTCAGAATCCATGTGGCCCACCGTACTCTCGAGCAATCTATTCGCAGTTCCGTAGCGTTTTTGCTGAAACCTTGCAGTAAACGCACAGGGCATCGTTTTAGGGTAGTTTCTCATGTCGACCACTCACGCTTCAGGGATTCAGGTGCCACAAGCACCACAGCAATCTCACCACACCACTCGGCCAGGCCGCGAAGGAAAAGTCTCTTGGCTGCTGTTTTCTATTTCTTTTGGTGTGTATGTTGTGCTGCTTGTGATGATGACACTGTTGAAAAATCGGCTTTCTTTAGGCGGATTGTGGAACACCGAGGCACATCAGTTCAGGTCGATTGATCTGGAACTTTTCAATGGCTTTGTGGACGCTCCAATCTGGTGGGGGCCGTGGACTAATACTTTCGGCAATATCGCATTGTTTATACCTTTTGGATTTTTCCTCTATACAGCGCTGCGTAAATTAGGCCACCGTTTTCCCTTTGTGGAAACAGTCCTCTTCGCAGGGCTAAGCAGTCTGATTATTGAGGTATTGCAGTGGGTGTTCGCTGTGGGCTATTCAGATGTTGATGATCTCCTGTGCAACTCCATCGGCGGCATGATCGGCGCTGTGGTTGCGGTGTGCGTACCTGTGAAAGCGAGCAAAGTGATCAGTGGAATAGTGATGGCAGGTTCCTTAAGTGTGATGGCGATGATGCTCTATTCGAGCATGGCTATTTAATCTCTTTGGAGACCAGAAAAATCTCAGGTGCAGCTATACGATCAGTAGACATGAAAACTCCGTCGACTCCCGTCATGTGCTTGGCACTACTTGCTTATAGTGCAGTGATGGTCTCTTTGACCATGTTGAAATCATTTTTTGTCATTGGGTTGTTGTGGGTGCCAGAAGCTCATAGAAATCGTTCTATTTCTATTGCTCCCTTTAATGATTTTCTCGAATCTGGATCGTGGTTTTCGCCGCTTTTTGGGTATGGCGGAAATTTCGCATTCTTCGTTCCTTTTGGAGTGCTTTTATACGCACTGCTGAAATCCTCTCCGCGGAAATATTGGCAGAAAAATGCAGTACTGAAAACAATGCTGCTTGGCGCGTTATTCAGCATGGCCATTGAGGTTTCCCAATATGTATTCATGCTGGGCTACAGCGATATTGATGACATTATTTTCAATACTTTAGGCGCTGCTGCGGGAGCTACGATTGCCAAGATTTTCGGCTGGAGATTTTTCTACATATGGGTCTGGTTGGCTCTGATTTTGGCGGTAGTTTTTATAGTTTTGGTGGCGCTCGGCCCTCGGTTAGGCGACCCGGATAAAGTGATTGAGCTTCAGGCTATATCCTTAAAGGACGCTCTTTATTAGTCTGACCTTTAAAGGAAGCCTTATGGGATCAATTCCAACAATGTCCATCCCTTTCGATGACTCACGTGGTCCGTATATCCTAGCTATGGATATCGGCTCCACTGCATCTCGTGGTGGTCTTTATGATGCTTCTGGTTGCCCGATTAAGGGCACCAAACAGCGGGAATCACATGAATTCACTACTGGTGAAGGTGTGTCCACGATTGATGCTGATCAGGTTGTTAGAGAGATCACCGAGGTTATCAACGGCATTCTTAAAGCAGCCGATGATCATAATATTAAAGATCAGATCGCAGCCGTTGCGCTTGATTCTTTTGCTTCTTCATTGGTATTGGTGGATGCCGCTGGCAACGCTTTGACTCCGTGCATTACCTACGCGGATTCTCGTTCCGCGAAGTATGTGGAGCAGCTTCGCGCGGAGATTGATGAGGAAGCCTACCACGGACGCACTGGTGTCCGACTGCATACCTCTTATCATCCTGCCCGTCTTTTGTGGCTGAAAGCTGAGTTCCCTGAGGCTTTCGCACAGGCTAAATATGTGATGACGATCGGTGAGTACGTTTATTTCAAACTTGCTGGCATCACCGGAATGGCTATGTCTATTGCAGCCTGGAGTGGCATTTTGGATGCGCACACCGGTGAGCTTGATTTACCAATTCTGCAGAATATTGGCATTGACCCAGCGCTTTTTGGTGAGATCAGAAATCCTGATGAACCTGCCACTAATGCTGTCGTTGCGGATGAAAAGTGGAAACAATTGGAAGAGATTCCATGGTTTCATGCAATCCCTGATGGTTGGCCATCCAATATTGGCCCAGGTGCTGTTGATTCACGCACGGTGGCGGTGGCTGCTGCTACCTCTGGCGCAATGCGCGTTATTTTGCCCAGCGTTCCAGCCGAGATTCCTTCAGGCTTGTGGTGCTACCGAGTATCCCGCGATC
Source organism: Corynebacterium crudilactis (assembly GCF_001643015.1). Classification (NCBI taxonomy): domain Bacteria; kingdom Bacillati; phylum Actinomycetota; class Actinomycetes; order Mycobacteriales; family Corynebacteriaceae; genus Corynebacterium; species Corynebacterium crudilactis. The sequence continues at coordinate 2,959,248 of NZ_CP015622.1, read as the reverse complement.
AGTGCATCGTGGGCGGCGCGCTCAATGATGTCGGACGTGCTGTGACATGGTTGGAACGCACGGTGATCAAGCCTGAGAATCTGGATGAAGTACTGATCCGTGAACCACTGGAAGGCACACCTGCTGTACTGCCATTTTTCTCTGGTGAACGCTCGATTGGTTGGGCAGCATCCGCGCAGGCAACGATCACTAATATTCAAGAACAGACCGGCCCAGAGCAGATGTGGCGTGGAGTTTTTGAATCACTCGCACTTTCCTACCAGCGAGTATGGGAGCACATGGAGCTAGCCGGTGCGGCCCCAGAGCGCGTTATTGCCTCCGGCCGAGTTGCCACTGACCATCCAGAGTTCCTGGCGATGCTGGCCGACGCCCTGGATACCCCAGTTATTCCGCTAGAGATGAAGCGCGCGACTCTCCGCGGCACCGCGCTCATCGTTCTTGAGCAGTTGGAACCAGGCGCTCCTCGCGCGACGCCACCATTTGGCACCGCGCATCAGCCGCGCTTTGCCGAGCATTACACCAAGGCAAGAGAGCTTTTCGACGCCCTCTACCGCACGTTGGTTTAGCTTTTCGACGCCCTCCTGTTTTTTGGGGAGGGTGACTGATAGCCTCTGCTACTTAGAAGTCCTGCCAGCACGTTTGGCCACGATCTTGCTTTTCCCGGAGACGACGAACTTTCCAGTGACAGCACTTCGGCGCATGCCGCCTGAAACCCGATAGACTTTCGCTCCTACTTTTTGGAGATTACGAGGTGCATCACCAGCGGTTTGATTAGTCATGGGAGGACTCCTTTCTGTTTAAGGCTGCATTACGTAACATGTTGCAAACCGAAAAGCCCCATCGGGGACGGATGGGGCGTGGGGCACTATCGGAAGAGGGGCGCGTCGACAAGCGATCTTGTTAAGCGCCTTGTGCTTCGGCAACAGCCTGGACTGCGGCCTTAACTGCTGGGGCAACTCGAGGGTCCAGTGCGGTAGGCACAATGTGGCCGGCATCGAGCTCATCAGCAACGATGGCTGCGATTGCTTCTGCAGCAGCAAGCTTCATTTCTGGAGTGATTTTCTTTGCCTTGGCTGCGAGAGCGCCAGCGAAGATTCCTGGGAATGCCAGCACGTTGTTGATCTGGTTTGGCAGATCAGAACGGCCAGTTGCTACGATCGCGCCGTACTTCTGGGATAGTTCAGGATCGATCTCTGGGGTGGGGTTAGCCAGGGTGAACAGGATTGGCTGTGGAGCCATCAGTTTGAGGGCTTCCTCGCCGATATTGCCACCGGAAACGCCGATGAATAGATCTGCGCCAGTGAACGCTTCGTTGATGCCACCGCTGATTCCGCGAGGGTTGGTCTTGGCTGCGAGGGCTTCCTTAACTGGGGAAAGATCCTCACGGCTGTCGTGGATGATGCCGCGGGAATCCAGGACAACAATGTCTGTTGCGCCTGCATTGCTCAGCATATCTACAGCTGCCACGCCTGCGGCCCCTGCGCCGGAAATAACGATCTTAAGGTCTTCGATCTTACGATCCATTAACTTGAGGGAGCTGCGCAGCGCTGCAAGGATAACCACGGCGGTGCCATGCTGATCATCGTGCATGACTGGGATGTCTAGACGTTCGATGAGACGGCGTTCTACCTCAAAGCAACGAGGTGCGGAGATGTCCTCCAGGTTGATCGCGCCAAAGGACGGCGCGATGGCTGCGATGGTTTCTACTAATGCATCAACATCGTGAACATTCAAGACAATAGGAATAGCCTTCAATCCGGCGAAGGAGTTGAACAGCTGCGCCTTGCCTTCCATGACAGGAAGGGATGCCTGTGGTCCGATATCGCCAAGACCAAGGACGGCAGTGCCATCGGAAATAACCGCAACGGTGTTGCCGATGCCAGTGTGTGTGCGAGCAACCTCTGGATCTTCTGCGATTGCCTCGCAGACCTTTGCCACACCTGGGGTGTAGGCGAGGGAGAGATCGCGCATATCGCGCAGCGGACGAGTGGAGCTAACAGAGAGCTTGCCGCCCTCGTGTGCTTCGAAGATTTCCTCATGGGTGAGGTTTTGGGTGGAACGCTGCAGCTCGATGGTCATATCATTTGGCCTTGTAGATCGATGTTTTTATGGAATAGCGAACCTTCTTAAAGGTTCTGGAACAAAAACACTAGCCAATTCTGTCGCTCAACAAAAACTCCGCTATGCGAACATTTGTAAAATACCCCTGACCTTTATTGCTAATTTTGTGCAGGGGTGACTTGTTATGAATTTAACTGTTTGCAAAGAAAAATTTCCGGTGCATAAACTTGCCTTTATTTCAGCAATGGACGAGACCACAAAGCCAAAACCAGCGTGGAAGCAAGCGAGAGGGCAGCCATGATCCACAAGGTGCCGGCAATCCAATTGGCATCCACCGCCATCGCGCCAAGTGCTGCACCAGAAGCAATACCCACCTGATAAGTCACGACATAAATCGATGAAGCAGAATCCGGATTATTCCGACCCGCATGGAGGAAAATCGTGGTGCCAAGTGTAGGCAGCGCACCATAAGCTCCACCGAAAACTATGACAGCAAGAAAGATAATAACTACTGCCAAGCTGCCTTCAAGGCCAAACGCGATCTGCCCCAAAATTGCTGCGATGACAAAAAATGTGGTGGTGTGAACGCTGCCGCGTAACATGCGTTGATCCACGGTGCGCGTTGCTACAGTCACGCCGATGAGTCCCAATGCGCCAAAGACAAAGAGTCCGATGGAGACAAAGCTATCCCCTACTGTCTCTGCAATGATGAGCCCGAGGTAGGTATATGCGGCAAACACACCAGTGACTGCGCTCAGCAGGAACAGCACCAAAGAGATCAAACCCCAAGGCATGGTTTTCTTCTCTGCTGTCGCAGATTCATTGGGTGTCAGTGGTGGCAATGACGGTACTGTTGGGAGTAGGACAACAACAGCAGCAATTGTGAGAATGCCAAGAATCCATGTCGCCGGGCGCCAGCCAATAAGCTCACCAATCCACGTTGCCAATGGTGAACCCACCACTAGCGCCATGGTCGATCCAATAGAGACCACACCCACTGCACGCCCAGTATGTCCCGGGGACATTCGCGCTGCCATCGGCCCTACTAGCGCCCAAAACACACCGTGCGTTAAAGCTGCGATGATGCGACCTGCAGCAAGCATTGCGTAGTTGATGGTCAGGGCCTGGATGATAATTCCTGTGACCAAAAACGCGAGGGTGATCAGGAAAATTGTGCGCTTATTAAACCGCGATACCCACATCATTGCCGGAATGGTCACGACTGCAACAACGCCCGCATAAATGGTCATTAAAAGACCAATGCTGGATTCTGTCACCCCAAGATCACGAGACATTGGTTTGATAAGACCAACCGCAAACATTTCAAAAGTGACATAAACAAAGGCCGCAAAACTCATAGCGGTCAAAGGGATGACAGGGAACCGGGCTTCAGGCGCGGTGGTAGTGCTCATGGTTGCGGGTTTTCCTTATACGAGGGGCTGTTTATTAAAGAGGAGAGCCTGCGAATTAACCTTTTCTGGGGAAAATTTTAAAGAAGCTCATAGAAGTTAAAGTAAGTCATGAAAAACAGTAGCCGTGGTTAGTAGATTCAGCCACGCTAAAAAGGCGGATATCCAGGGAAGTTATTAAACTAACTCATCGCTTGGTCTGCACGTGCGCACCACAATTTGTGAGGGAGAAAGTCTCCTTATTTCCTCCTTGGCTGGTGGCGTGGAAGAGGTCACCGGAGAGTCGGTGGTAGTAAATTTGATAGACCATCTTGGGTAGGAGGAGTTAATCCAAATCTAAGATGAAGAAAAATATCGGCATGAAAAGCACTCTCGGACTAGCATCGAGGTCATGAGCGTGCAGATTGATACTCCAGATCCCACTATGTTTGCAGTTGCAATGCTAGATTCCATCACGTCTGAGCAACCAGATTTTTTAGTTGATGTAGAAGTCGATCGCCCCACCCCTGGCCCTCAAGATCTATTGGTCCAGATAGAAGCTGTATCCATCAATCCGGTGGACACCAAGGTGCGCATGCGCGCCGGGAAGCAAACACATCCTAAAATTTTAGGGTTTGATGCTGTAGGAACCGTGGTGGCAGTGGGATCTCAGGTGTCGCTTTTTTCTGCTGGCGATAAAGTTTTTTACGCCGGATCCAATCAACGTCCAGGAAGCAACGCTCAGTTTCAGGTAGTGGATGAACGCCTCGTGGGACATGCGCCCAAAAGCTTAGAACCTCATGATGCTGCAGCACTTCCACTTATTGCGCTTACTGCGTGGGAATCACTTTTTGATCGTTTGGGTGTCACGCAGTCTTCCACTGGCACCTTATTGGTGTTGGGCGGTTCTGGTGGAGTCCCTTCTGCTCTTATCCAAATTGCTCGTGCGCTCACTGGATTGAAAGTTGTCGCAACTGCTTCCCGCCCGGAATCAGAAGCCTGGGTGAAAAAGCTTGGTGCGCATGAAGTCATTGATCACTCAAAGAACTTGAGCGAGCAGATTTCAGACGTAGATTTTGTGTTTAGTTCCTGGACCGCTGGGCGCGAGGGTGAACTAGCTGAGTTGATGAAACCACAGTCCCACCTGGTGCTTATTGATGATCCAGAGAATCCCAACTTGGGCGCATTTAAGCAAAAAGCTATTGCTGTGCACTGGGAGTTCATGTTTACCCGAGCAATGTTTCATACTCCGGACATGGATGAGCAGGGAAAAATCTTAAACAAGATCGCAGACATGGTGGATCGTGGGCAGTTTGAGGCAGTTACAGCTACGGTGCTGGATGGGCTCAATGCCGCCAATATTATGGAAGGCCATCGGTTGGTCGAGCAAGGTAAAACTTCAGGAAAAATCGTTGTGAGGATATAGACAAATGCGTCATTTACGTTTCGAATCTCCCATTGGTGAACTCCTTCTTGTCGCAAGCGATCAAGGGCTGAGTTATGTGGCATTTTCTGATGAAAATTATGCAGCATGCACGGTCGGTTCCACTCCTGGCAGCAATGCCATTTTGGCACAGGCAGTCGCTGAGCTGAAAGAATACTTTGCAGGCCAGCGCACTGATTTTAGTACGCCATTGGAATGGCCGAATCAAAATTTACTTAGCTTCCGTGGCAAAGTGCAGGAGTTTTTGCTCTCTATTCCTTATGGTGAGAGCAAAACCTACAAACAGATTGCTGCCGATCTAGGAAACGCGGGTGCGGTCCGTGCTGTGGGTAGTGCATGCGCCACAAATCCGCTGCCTATTTTTGCTCCGTGTCACCGAGTCTTAAGAACCGATGGCACTTTGGGTGGTTACCGAGGCGGCCTAGAAGCCAAGCAGTGGTTATTAGAACTGGAAAAGCGCTAGCGCATTTATGCACATGGTGCGGTGATCCAGAATTTGATGTAACCACCAATTTCATGGAGGACTGCATTATGTAGGCCTGCGCGTCCTAAGCTATTGACATTGAGCACTGTGGAATTTCCGGTGTAGCACTGGGAAAACATGCTGCGCACCCGTTGCGTATGCGTACGGCTTGTCACCACAAGCACGCTCTCCCATTTCTCTTTTTTGGCTAGCTCATTGAACGTGCGGGCTTCACCAGAAGTAATGACAGGATAGGGATCCATACAAAAAGAGCTGGCATTTTTGGGTCGAAGTTTCCCGGCACAGTGGGCATAACCTACTTTGTCACGCGCACCGCTGGGGTTGGAGACAACGTAATTGCTGGCGTAGCCTTCTTTCACCAATTGAGCGCCGTATTGGTGCCTGCCATCGCTGGATCCAGCTAATACCAAAACAACATCAACGGGTTGCGGTTCAGCTTTTGTTGGGTACACAAACCATGCCAGCACCAATCCGCACAGTAGAACCACTGAGATGAGTAGGGGCAGGATGCATCGGAAAAGTACGTGGCTGAGTTTCAGCTGGTTCCGGGCCAATGTCCGGCGCAAAGCATTCACGATCCTTCAACGTTGAAAAATGTCAGTCAAAATACCTTATTGCACTTTACCGCCAACTTGAATTAGGTGCCTTTTACGTTGACGATCTGGCGCAGCTTATGCCGGATTTTCACCAAATTTTTCGCATCTTCCATCACCTGGTCGATGTCTTTGTAGGCATCTGGGATCTCATCGATCCACTCCTTGCCCGGCCGGTAGACAATGCCCGCCATCCGGGAGTCCAGGTCGGCCGTCGAGAAGCGTTTTTTAGCCTGGTTGCGTGACATCCGTCGGCCCGCGCCATGCGGTGCAGAGCGCAAAGCCTCGGTGTTGCCTTTGCCACTAACCACATAAGACGCGGTGCCCATCGACCCCGGAATCAACGCCGGCGTGCCATCGTCCGCCAACACGGCACCCTTGCGGGTGAGCCACACGGTTTCGCCGTAGTGCTCCTCCGGAACCGTGTAGTTATGGTGACAGTTGATGCGCTCCACCTCTTCCAACGGCTTGTCGACGAAAAACCCCAGTTCCCGAGCAAATCTGTCCATCATCTCTTCCCTGTTGAGGAACGCAAAACGCTGCGCCCAGTTCAGTTCCTTGATGTAGGAATCAAATTCTTTAGTGCCCTCGCTCAAGTAGGCAAGATCCTGATCGGGAAGTTCCACTTCTGTGCAGGCAGCTCTGGCAACTTTGATGTGTTTCTGTGCAATCTTGTTGCCCACACCGCGGGAACCTGAGTGCAGGAACATCCACACGCGATCCAACTCATCAAGACACAGCTCAATGAAGTGATTGCCGCCGCCAAGGGAACCCAACTGGCGTTTCCACGTTGGTGAATGTGACAGATCAACGCCATCGCGGGTTGCCAATTCCTCCAATTCTGCGATCTTTGGTTTGACGGTGTCCTTCAGCGTGGTGGAATTGTAGTTTCCCGGAGACAGCGGAATGACACGTTCTATGTAATCCCGCAGTATCACCAAATCACGCCCCTGCAGATCAGAAGCTGTGTAGTTGGTACACACGCCTATCATTCCGCAACCTATATCCACGCCTACGGCCGCCGGGATGATCGCACCCTTGGTTCCGAATACCGTGCCCACCGAGGAACCCAACCCGTAGTGTGCATCAGGCATGAGTGCCACATGTGGATAGATAAACGGCATGGTGGCAGTTGCTTCAGCTTGTTTGAGAGCAGCGTCTTCTAGATGGGAAGCGAAGTTAATGACATGATTCATGAAAAATTCCTTTACTTAGAGGTCAGATATGAAAAAGCCCTCCCCAGTGGCTGATGTCAGCTGCACCGGAGAGGGCTTTAAAAGTGTTGAGTGGTCTTTTTTACGTAACCAACACGTTTAACAGGCATGGCGGCGCAAGCTTTTGCAGCAGTTGTAAATGCTGATAAAAGCGCATGGCCTAACTCCTTGTCTGATCTTTAAACGTGTAATCGTCATCATTACAGGTAATGGGACCTCTGGCAAGAGCAACGCCGTTAATGGTGATTTAAGGGGTCGATATTTTCGAATGAGTGTTTGCCTGGAATGGAGTCCGCGAGGCGCTTAGAAGCCATTTTAGAGAGGGTGCTTTTCGGGGCTTTAAGAGCGATTTTTAGATGCACCAGACTGGGTGACCAAAAGTTACATCGGGTCAGCACATTTTGGTCACCTGGTCTGGTTTAAAAATTTCACACCGGACACAGCGACCAAGACTCCCTAAAAACTCCATTCGCTTGGTCACCCAGTCTGGTTTTTTACTAGCTCTGGCAGCTCGGGCACCAAAACAGGTTGCGGCCTTCCATCACTTGCTCCTTGATGGGAGTGTCACATAAGAAACACTCTTGGCCAGTGCGTCGGTAGGTATAAACCTCACCGCCGTGGTCATCTTTACGAGGTTGCCGGCCCATGGCTTCGGGAGTGTGTTCGTGGCGCACAGTATCAATACGACCGGCAACGACTCCGTCTTTCATCAAAACGACAAGATCTGCCCAAATGGCCTGGAATTGTGCGGTGGTGATGTCTTTTCCAATAGCAAAAGGTGAGATACCGAGACGGAAGAGTGTTTCTGCACGGTAAATATTGCCCACTCCCGCAAAGAGTTTTTGATCCATCAACAACGATCCGATGCTGCGGCCAGAGCGTTGCACTTTGATGCGTATTGGTTCTGGATCCGCATCATCACGAATGGGATCCGCACCTAGTTTCCCAATGGCTACAGTGCGCTCAGCATCGGTGATCAACCGACACCACTGGGGTCCACGCAGGTTAGCTGCGATGTCTCCATCAGAGAGGTGCAGCCTGATCTGACCACGAGTCTCTTCTGCAGGTTCAAAGTGGAATGTGCCGATGAGGCCTAAGTGGATATAGAGAATGTGTTCTGGATTATCTGAGTCGAATTCCACGAAAAGGTGCTTGCCAAAGGCTTCCGCAACCGTGATGCGATGACCATTAATAAGCGCAGCTTCAGCAGCAAAACGTCCTTGCGGTGACGTGGCCTCTAAATCGGCACCACCAAAGTTCTTATTAAGGTCCCTAGCTAATCGATGAATCACATGTCCTTCAGGCATAAATATCAACCCTAGCGGGAAGAATGGAGGGCGGGAAATAACCGGGAGGAAGGCGTCGATAAGCGCGTAAAGTGCTTGGTTCCCACGCGCCTTGCCCTTTTTATAGGGCGTCCGGGTAGAGTTTCAGGGGTTAGATTTCAGCCGAAGCAACTGGGGAGTTGACGCTATGCGCACCGGATTCGATCGCGACCTCTATATCAAGATGCAGTCGCAGCACATCAACGAACGGCGCGAGCAGATCGGCGGCAAGCTGTATCTGGAAATGGGCGGCAAACTTTTTGATGATATGCACGCCTCCCGCGTACTGCCGGGCTTTACCCCCGACAATAAAATAGCGATGCTCACAGAACTTAAAGATGAACTAGAAATCTTGGTGGCTATTAACGCCAAGGACCTCGAGCGCAAGAAGACCCGTGCAGATCTTGATATTTCTTATGAAGAAGATGTCCTGCGCCTCATCGATGTTTTCCGCGAACTGGGCTTTTTGGCAGAGCATGTGGTGCTCACGCAGTTGGAAGATGATAACTACCAGGCACTTGCTTTCAAACAACGCCTCGAGCGCCTTGGCCTTAAAGTTGCTGCTCACCGCGTCATCCCCGGCTACCCCACTGATGCCCGCCGCATTGTCAGCGAAGAAGGCTTCGGCATCAATGAGTACGTGGACACCAGCCGCAACCTCGTTGTTGTCACCGCGCCGGGCCCTGGATCCGGCAAGCTGGCTACCTGCCTCAGCCAGATTTATGGCGATCACCAGCGCGGCATTAAATCCGGCTATGCCAAGTTTGAAACCTTCCCAATCTGGAACCTGCCACTTGAGCACCCAGTCAACCTGGCCTACGAAGCCGCCACCGCGGACCTCGATGACATCAACATCATCGACCCTTTCCACCTCGCCGCCTATGACTCCAAAGCCACCAGCTATAACCGCGACGTGGAAGTCTTCCCACTGTTAAAAACCATGCTGGAAATGCTCGCAGGCTCCTCACCTTATAAATCCCCCACCGACATGGGTGTCAACATGGTCGGGTATGCCATTATCGACGACGCCACCTGCCAGGAAGCTGCCCGCCAAGAGATCGTTCGCCGTTACTTCAAAGCACTTGTCGACGAGCGCCGCGAGGAGCAGGACGATACGATTTCAGCGCGCATCGCCATCGTCATGAGCAAGGCCGGTTGCACTGTTGCCGACCGCCGCGTTGTTGCCCGCGCACTCGAAATCGAAGAAGCAACCAGCGCGCCGGGCTGTGCCATCGAACTCAATGATGGACGCCTGGTCACTGGCAAAACTTCCGAACTGCTGGGTTGTTCCGCAGCGATGGTACTCAACGCACTGAAGGAACTCGCTGGCATTGATCGCAGCGTAGATCTGCTGTCCCCAGAATCTATCGAACCGATCCAATCCCTGAAAACCCAACACCTGGGATCCCGCAACCCTCGTCTGCATACCGATGAAGTGCTGATCGCCCTCTCCGTATCTGCAGCGAACTCCGAAACAGCACGCCGAGCACTAGATGAACTGAAAAACCTCCAAGGCTGCGATGTGCACACCACCACGATCCTGGGATCAGTAGATGAGAGCATCTTCCGCAACCTTGGAGTATTGGTTACCTCCGAGCCGAAGTACCAACGTAAAGCTTTGTACCGAAAGCGTTAATTAGGCATCGATGATGAATGCTTCCAGGCGTTCTCGTGCTACATCATCGGGGAGCTGCTCTGGAGGGGACTTCATCAAATAAGAGCTCGCGGGCATGATTGGCCCACCAATGCCACGGTCAAGGGCAATCTTTGCTGCGCGGACTGCATCAATAATGATGCCGGCGGAGTTTGGCGAATCCCAGACCTCAAGCTTGTATTCCAGGTTCAGTGGCACCCCACCAAATGCAGTGCCCTCGAGACGGATATATGCCCATTTACGGTCATCTAGCCACTGCACATGGTCGGATGGTCCGATGTGAACATTGCGATCTTCAATCTTGCCGGCCAGGGGACCTTCCGGAATATTGGAGGTCACAGCCTGTGTTTTGGAAATTTTCTTAGACTCTAAGCGATTGCGATCAAGCATGTTTTTGAAGTCCATATTGCCACCGACGTTGAGCTGCATGGTGCGATCCACACGAACGCCACGTTCTTCAAAAAGTCGTGCCAACACACGGTGGGTAATGGTTGCACCGATTTGGGATTTAATATCATCACCGACAATCGGAATGCCAGCATCGGTGAATTTCTGTGCCCATTCTGGATCAGAAGCGATAAACACCGGAAGCGCATTAACAAAGGCACAACCAGCATCGATTGCGGCTTGGGCATAAAATTTGTCAGCTTCTTCGGAGCCCACTGGAAGATAAGACACCAAAACATCGGCTTGTGCGTCGATAAGCGTCTGGACAACGTCGACTGGCTCGGCGGCGGACTCATCGATCATGGCGCGGTAGTGCTCACCCAGGCCATCAAGAGTGGGGCCACGCAAAACATTAATGCCAGTGTGCGGGACATCCGCAATTTTGATGGTGCAGTTTTGTGAAGCTTCAGTGGCATCGGCAAGATCGATGCCGACTTTTTCTGCATCAACATCAAATGCTGCCACAAATTCAATATCGCCAACGTGATAATCGCCGAATTGAACGTGCATCAAACCTGGCACAGTCTCAGTGGGATCGGCATTTCGGTAATATTCCACACCCTGAATAAGGGAGGTCGCGCAGTTTCCGACTCCGGCAATGGCAACCCTGATGGTGGACGTGCTCATCTAAAAATTCTCCTCTTAAAAAGATAACGGCCGCGACAGAAAAAGCTTCGCTGCACGCTTCTCGACGCTACGTTCCATAACGTGGGGTTTCCTACCGGAAAATGCACATGATCGATCAAGCATCCTCAGTTGATCGATCAAGCAGCACCCCCATTTGGGAGTTAAACCTTAATTGAGGTTTTACTACTTCTTCACTAGCTCCAGACTCTTGCTCGAAAAATCCTGGCATTTTTAGGAAGCACACAAGCGCACTAGACTAAAGAACTGTGGCTACCGACAAAATTCTTCTTTATTACGCATTCACCCCGCTCTCTGACCCTAAGGCTGTGCAGCTGTGGCAGCGTGGGCTCTGCGAATCGCTAAACCTTCGTGGTCGCATCCTAGTTTCTTCCCACGGCATCAACGGCACTGTGGGCGGAGACATTGATGATTGCAAGGCATACATCAAAAAGACCCGTGAGCTTCCAGGCTTCAGCCGCATGAAATTCAAGTGGTCTGAGGGCAGCGCCGAGGATTTCCCAAAGCTCAGCGTCAAAGTTCGCAATGAAATCGTGGCTTTCGGAGCACCAGATGAGCTGCAGGTCGATGAAAACGGCATTGTCGGTGGCGGCGTGCACCTCAAGCCAGCACAGGTTAATGAACTGGTTGAATCCCGTGGCGATGAAGTTGTCTTCTTTGACGGCCGAAACGCAATGGAAGCTCAAATCGGCAAGTTCAAAGACGCTGTGGTCCCAGATGTAGAAACCACACACGATTTCATCGCAGAAATTGAATCCGGAAAATACGATGACCTCAAGGACAAGCCTGTGGTCACCTATTGCACCGGCGGTATCCGCTGTGAAATCTTGAGCTCCCTCATGATCAACCGGGGCTTCAAAGAGGTCTACCAAATCGATGGTGGTATCGTCCGCTACGCTGAACAATTTGGCAACAAGGGCCTGTGGGAAGGCTCCCTCTACGTCTTCGACAAGCGCATGCACATGGAATTCGGCGATGACTACAAGCGCCTCGGGCACTGCATTCACTGCGATACTCCAACCAACAAGTTCGAGCATTGCCTGAATGAAGACGATTGCCGCGAATTGGTGTTGATGTGCCCTGATTGCTTCAGCAACGTTGAGACCCGTCACTGCAAGCGCGAAAAATGTGCAGACATGGCAGCAGATTTCGCGAAACAAGGAATTGATCCCCTAGTTAAGTCCTAAAACTCAAGTATGGTGGCACAGTATGAGTATCGTTAAAATCAATGCCATTTCCGTACCTGAAGGTGCTGGTGAAGAGCTAGAAAAGCGCTTTGCCGCACGTAAAAACGCAGTGGATTCTTCCCCAGGATTTGAAGGCTTCCAGCTGCTTCGTCCTGTTGCTGGTGAAGACCGCTACTTCGTCGTCACCCAGTGGGCAGATGAAGAAAGCTACAACGCTTGGCGTGATGCTGAAAAATCCAAGGGTGGCCACGGAGCACACGGTTCAGACAAGAAACCAGTTGCCTCCGGAGCATCTCTACTGGAATTTGAAGTTGTTCTAGGATCTACCGGCGCTTAAATACTAAAAGCCGGAACCACCTTTTAGGTGGTTCCGGCTTTGGTATGTTGAGCAGCTGTTAGTGTCTTCTGGTTAGTGCCCCAAGATAGACAAAGTGAGCACTGAAGTTCCCCACAGCATGCTGAATGGAATCAAAATCCACAACACGCCCATCCATGGACGCCAGCGCAGGTAATTACGGTATTTATCGTAGAGAATCCATGCAGATCCGAGCATGCCTCCAAAAGCAATCAGGCTAGTGGTGATAGGCCACCATAATTCTGCAGCACGGGAGCAAATCCAGACAGCATCACCGGCTTCACAGATGGGGCCACCTTGTAGGCGAGATACCCATGCCAATAGATACGCGGAAACGAACGTAACTAGGGGAACTGCAAATAGGTAGATGAGGGCTTGTCGTGAGGACTGCTTGTTTTTAGCTTGTTCGATCTTGGGATCAGGAGCATCGGCTAAAGCGTCAAAACTATCTGAGTATGTCCGGGGCCGATTAGAAAAATCAGCTTCGTCGACTAAATCATTTTCGGGGTGCTCTGGATTGGTGTTCATGGAATTGCCCTCCTCTACAGACACCTCAAGTCTAGTCACCCAAGTTAAGTGAGCCTAACGGCCCGGGTAAATGATCGTGGGTACAGGAGAATTACGGATTATCTCCATTGTTTCTGATCCCACAAAGACGCGAGATAACGCATCGGTGCGATGGGATCCAAGGCAAAGCAGATCACCCTTCTTCCACTTCAATGCATCAATGGCTCCGCTCCAACCCCAACCAGAACCGACTTCGCTACTCACGCTCAAAGCTCCATGGTCTTGGAGGACGCCATAGCGTGCGCGGTCGAGTAACGCCAAGGTAAGTTCGCGCCATTCGGAAGATAGCTCCGTTGAAAGATCTAAACTGCCAGAAGTCGGCGCAGAGGTAATTCCTGCTGGAGAGAAAGACAGAATACGCAGAGGAACATTCCATGTGCTGGCTAGTTCTGCTGCGTAGTTCAAGCCTTGTTCAAAGTCATCGCTTTCATTGGTGAAAGCGTAGTTGACTCGGGTGACACCCTTTTTGGAAAGATTGACTCCTCGTGGCACTAATCCCAAAGGGACGGGCGAGGAATGCAGGAGTGCGTCTGCAGTGGAGCTGGCTAAGAAGCGGCCTTTAGGTGCGGCCGCGTCCGAGCTGAGCAAGATGAGGTCTGCATCGAATTCTTCGGCGGCATGGGTGAGCAGCGTGGATTCAGAAGGACCATCAACAAACACTGAGACGTCATCATCCCATTGTGATTTTTCAACTCCGGACTCTTTGAGCCCTTTGACGGTGCGATTTCGGTAGTGAGAATCCAAATTCTTGAACCACTTATGGTACTTCCCGCCAAGTTTACTAATGGAGGTAGAAGGCCATGGGCGGATGAAAGTTGTGATTCCGCGAACATTGATGTCTGAAGTACGAGCTAGCCATGCGGCAAACTCAAACGCAGCATCATTTTGTTCATTACGTTTGCGATCCGATGTTTCTTCGGGCCGGCAAGAAATAAGTACGCGAAGGGGCTGTTTCATCAAATTCCGGTGTTGAGATGTAGAAAACTATTAAGAACCGCTGTCGGTTTCTTTCCAGTTACCGTACACCTCTGCTAGTTCAGTAATAATGTCAACTAGCTCTTCGGTGCGTGCCAGCTTCTCAGGAGGCAGCATTTCAAGAACTCGCGCCATTTCAGCGTTTCGTTCGTGATTGACACGCTCAAGCTCTTCGCGGCCATGATCGGTGAGCTGAACCTGCACACCACGACGATCCTTGGTATCTCGAATACGCTCAACCAGATTCAACTGTTCCAGCTGGTGGAGTGCATTGGAAGCGGTAGGCATACGAATATCTTCGAGTTCAGCGATACGGCTGATGCGGGAAGGGCCGTTTTCTTCCAGGCGGCTCAAAATAGTGAGCTGTGGACCCGAAAGATCAGAATTCGCGGAGCGGCGGAAATAAAGAACGTAAAGTTTAGTCAGCGCGGGTCGCACGCGGACTGCCAACTCCTCGGCGTTTACATTAGGCATGTCTGCAAGCATAGCGGGATTGCAGATTAATTTCCGTTGGGGAACCTATCCACGGGAAAATTAATAATTCACACAGAAAAACAACAACTTACGCTTATGTAATTTAGGCCTTAAATGGGGGCGGAAGTAACTTTCCTGCCACATCCACGATTTTATGGTTAGAGACAATTCTAACTGAGTCGTTCAGAAGAGCATGATATTGGACTGCTTAGGACTACACTTTTTATCGTGGTGCAATATCAAAATGAGATCAGTCACCAACTAGCTCGTAGGCAGACACTCCGTCAGTTTCGGGCGGGGTTGGTGCAAAAAGACGCAATTTGTGATGCCGAGTTCATCTTGGTCACTGCGAGCAAATATCACGGAGACTTGACAGATTATCCTTGTCCGATTTGTGGCAGCGAGGATTTGCGTGTGGTGCTGTGGGTTTATGGCGATGAAATCGGTAAAGCTGCGGGATCAGCCCGCCGTGAAGAAGAAATTGAGCAGTTGTTAAAAAATGGGAGGCAAGCGACGGTGCATACAGTTGAAGTTTGTCCTGTCTGTAAGTGGAATCACCTGCTTAAGGCAGAAACCGCGACGGCCAGCTGATTCTCAGATTCAGATGAAAAGGCTTGGGCACAGTATTCTCTACAGCACAAGCTTCAGATAAGAACCAAATCTGATTGAACGGATACACCAGTTGACGAATACTAATAATTCTTCTGCTAAAAAGAGCAGTGGCAAAAGGCGTCTAAAAGGCGCTAAAGATACTAAGGGCCATGCAGTACGAAACTCCATCATTGGTGTTATTGCTGCGGCCATTTTGATTCCTGCAATAGTTTTCATGGGCGCGTACATCGTGGTGGATGTTCCGGAGCCTGAAGAACTGGTATCACCACAGGTTTCGCAAATTTATGCTTCCGATGGTGAGACCGAACTGGCACGAATCGTTCCGCCAGAAGGTAACCGCCAGATGGTAACGATTGATCAGGTTCCTGACACCGTGAGCAATGCTGTTTTGGCTGCGGAAGACCGAGAGTTTTACACCAACCCAGGTTTCTCCATCTCTGGTTATGCGCGTGCAGCCCTTGGCGTGATCACGGGCAACCCATCAGCTGGTGGTGGTTCTACGATTACACAGCAGTATGTCAAAAAGGCTGTGGTGGGCGATGAACGTTCGCTTATCCGTAAGGCTAAGGAGTTGGTCTATTCCGCAAAGATGGCCAATGAATGGTCTAAGGACGAAGTCCTTGAGGCATACCTCAACACTGTGTACTTCGGCCGAAACGCCTATGGTGTTCAGGCTGCAGCGCATGCATTCTTTGACAAGCCAGTTGAAGATCTCTCCGCTGCAGAAGGTGCTCTTTTGGCAGCCAGCATTCAGCGCCCAAGCCAGCTTGATCCGTGGGTAAACCCAGTTGAGGCTGAATCGCGGTGGAGCTATGTCATGGACGGCATGGTGGAAACTGGTGCGATTACTGCGGAAGAACGAGCAACAGCTACGTACCCAGAAACCACTGATCCAGCCAACAACCGTGCTTATACAGAAGCAACCGGAACCAATGGCTTGATCAAGAACCAGGTCATGGCTGAGCTATCAGAAATTGGTATTACCGAAGAAGATGTGCAAAACCGTGGTTTGAGGGTCACCACAACCATTGATCCGAATGCTCAGGAAGGCGCAGTTGATGCAGTACATGATCAACTGGAGACCCTTTCAGAGAACAACCGTGCAGCTGTCGTTTCTATCGATCCACACAGCGGCGCAGTGCGTGCATACTACGGTGGCGAAGATGCGACTGGTTGGGACTTTGCAAATGCTCCAATCCAAACTGGTTCCACTTTCAAGATTTTCGGTCTAGCTGCTGCACTGCAGCAAGGTATTCCACTGTCACAGCCTTATAGTTCTGCGCCGGTAACTGTTGGCGATGCGCGGATCGGAAATGTTGGCGGTACTGGTTGTGGTTCCTGTTCTATCGAGCAGGCCCTGTTGCACTCCTACAACACCAGCTTCATTCGTCTGCAGCAGGATCTGGAAAACGGCTCCCAAGACACTGCAGATATGGCGCATTCATTGGGTATCGCAAAGTCTTTGCCATCTATTCCAGAGACTCTGACCGAGAACGGTGAGACCCCTTATGAGGGCATCATCTTGGGCCAGTATGAGTCCCGTCCTTTGGACATGGCTTCTGCAATGGCAACAATTGCCAATGAGGGCATCTGGCACCGTCCACACTTTGTGGCCAAGGTTGAGACCGTCAGCGGCGAAGTGCTTTATGAATTTGAAGATGGCGAAGGTGAGCGCCGAGTTTCTGAAAAGGTGGCTTTGAATCTTCTCAAGGCGATGGGACCAGTTGCTTCTTATTCCAACGGCAACGCTCTTGCCGATGGGCAGGTTTCTGCATCGAAGACCGGTACCACTCAGCTCGGTGATACTGGTGCGAACAAGGATGCTTGGATGTTGGGTGCTGCTCCGCAGCTAGCTACCGCAGTCTGGGTAGGTACTTCTGATAACACTCCGCTGTACAACACTTGGGGTGGCAATATGTACGGCTCCAACTCCCCTGCCACTATCTGGAAAGCAACGATGGATCAGGCGTTGGAAACAACTCCTCTAGAAACATGGGATACCGTTCCATCTTTGGGCTACGGCAACCCACCTGTTCCGGAATACGTGTGGACGCCGACCCCAAGCACTGGTGGTAATGAAGCGGAAGCCCCAGCGGTGGAAACACCTGTGGAAGATCCAAATGCAGTAATTGAGCCTCCAGTAGTTGATCCCAATGTTCCTGCCGAAGGTGCAGACAATGGTCAGGTAGAAATTCTGCCAGGATTGACTATCCCAGGTGACCTCTTAGGAATCGGCTAAAATCTGGTTCTAGCCTAAAAGACTTCTTAAGGAGCCGACCGCCGATGATGATGGACCAGAAAATGGACCAGCACAAGGTAAGCCGCGTATCGCCTGGTGATAGTGAGCCAGTAGCACGAGACTTCATTGATGCCATCGGTGGTCGGTTCGGTCGTTTTGCACAAGTGGGGACGCAGCGGTTTTGGACTCCCCTCCGGGTATTGATTGCTACATCTTTGGCTTTTTTGGCTGTCGGTTTTTTGACTAAGGCGAATTGTATTCAAGGAACACGAAGTGCAGAAGGCCTGGTTTCGCTCAACTGGTCTGGAAACCGGCAATACACTTCAGCTTGTTATAACGACATTGTTCCGCTGTACGGGGGCCGCGGAATTAATGCTCCAGGTTTTCCTTATGCCTTTTCCTGGCAGGAGGGCGATCTCACTCGCTATATGGAATATCCAGTGCTGGGTGGAATTTTTCAGTGGGTTTGTGGCA
The DNA here is from genome assembly GCF_001643015.1 of Corynebacterium crudilactis. NCBI lineage: Bacteria > Bacillati > Actinomycetota > Actinomycetes > Mycobacteriales > Corynebacteriaceae > Corynebacterium > Corynebacterium crudilactis. The sequence continues at coordinate 2,941,110 of NZ_CP015622.1, read as the reverse complement.
TGGTCACCAGGTTCTTGTACCCGGTTGTAGATGCCATTCCGTTTCATACGCTTCCTGAATCTGGTTTTTATTTCATCGTCACAGCACTCACCTTGAGTTTCTTTTGGGTGATGGTGATCCGCATGATGGTGGAGCTAACTGAAAACCGAGTGTGGGATACCGTGCTGGTTGCTGCTTCTCCCCTGGTTGCTGTCCATGCTTTTACTAATTGGGATACTCCTGCCATCGCTGCTGTGGTGGCTGCGATGCTTGCTGTGAAACGGGGAAACCCATTGCTGGCCGGTCTGCTAATCGGTTCTGGTACAGCTTTCAAATTGTGGCCGCTATATTTGCTGGGCGCGTATTTAGTCTTGGCTATTAAGAACAAAACCTTTAAGCCTTTTATCGTCATGGCTGCCACGGCTGCAGTGACTTGGCTGGTGGTGAATATCCCAGTGATGATCGCATATCCAGAAGCATGGAATGAGTTTTTGCGTCTCAACAGGGAACGCGGTGCTGAGTGGACCACCATTTATCAGGTGATTGATCGTAATCTTCCGGTGGACTTGGCTGATCCGGTTGCACTTAATGTGTTGAGTTTTGCATTGTTTGGTGGCGCTTGTTTGGCCATTCTCGTTTTGGGGCTCAAAGCCCAGCGCACCCCCCGCGTCGCTGAGTTGGCTTTTTTAATTGTGGCTGCGTTTTTACTTTTCAATAAAGTCTGGAGTCCACAGTATTCTTTGTGGCTGGTTCCTTTGGCTGTACTGGCATTTCCCCAGTGGAAAGTGCTGTTTCCGTGGATGGTTGTGGATGCCATGGTGTGGCCGATTTTGATGTGGCATATGCTCGGGGCGGAAAATAACGGGCTCCCCCATGGGATGCTGGATCTCATTGTGATTTCTCGAGATGCCTTCATTGTGGTCATGATTGTAGGAGTAGTCAGACAAATGATGGGGCGATGCGCTGATCCAGTATTGGATGCGCACGCTGGGCGTGATCCCCTGGCCGGGCCGTTTGCGGTGCGGGTGGGCGTCGAAAAGCGTTTAAGGAAGTAAATTGAGCACAACAGTTTTGTTTGTCACAATGGTGAGCGTTTTTGTAGGTTTTCTATTTTTCGGCGGCGCGTTTGCCAGTTTCATGTATAAAAAATCGAACCGGCAGATTTGGTCGCTTTTCAGCATCTCACTTGTGCTGATCACGGTGATTCCAGTAATAATTGCGGTTTTCTGGGCCACAACGCCCGCATAAAAATGCTTGTCGACGCCTCCTTCTACCTGCGGGAACTTTCCCTAAACGCTGTGCGTTAAAAGAGGTAGAAAGGCAGGTGTCTGGATGAAAAAGTCGAAAAATTCAACCACCTTTGTAGGCATGCTGGCAGTTTCAGCGTTGACATTGGCAAGCATCTCCAGCACCGAGGCGAGTGCGTTGAAGCCGGAGCATAATTTGCATGCGGGCACAATAAACGAAAACGCATAAATCAGAACTCGACATTTCCGCGCGTTTGGTGTACCTTGAATAGGTTGCTGACGCAACGACCCTCCTGCTATGCCAACAATGGCATGGCCGAAAAAACAATTACTAGACCATAGGAGGTGATGAGGTCCGTGCGTCAATACGAACTTATGATCATTCTCGATCCTTCCCAGGATGAGCGCACTGTTGCCCCGTCCCTGGATAAATTCCTCGAGGTTGTCCGCAAGGACAAGGGTGACGTTGTGAAGGTTGATGTTTGGGGCAAGCGCCGTCTTGCATACCCAATCAACAAGAAGGAAGAGGGCGTTTACGCCGTCGTCGATCTCAAGTGCGAGTCCGCAACTGTGCTCGAACTTGATCGTGTTCTGAACCTGAATGATGGTGTCATGCGCACCAAGGTTCTGCGACTCGACAAGTAAAGAACTTTTAGGCTCTAGAGAGGTAGTTGAAGAAACATGGCAATCGGAGATACCAATATCACCGTAGTTGGCAACATTGTTGCTGATCCGGAACTTCGCTTCACCCCATCGGGTGCGGCAGTGGCTAATTTTCGCATTGCTTCAACTCCCCGCTCGTTCAATCGTCAAACCAACCAGTGGGAAGATGGCGAAGCCCTTTTCCTTACTGTGAACGTTTGGCGTCAGGCAGCTGAAAACGTTGCAGAATCCCTGTCAAAGGGTATGCGCGTTATTGTCACCGGTCGTCTCAAGCAGCGCTCCTATGAAACCCGCGAGGGCGAGAAGCGCAGCGTATTTGAGGTCGAAGCGGATGAAGTCGGACCATCTTTGACATTTGCTAAGGCAGATGTTCAGCGCACACCGCGTGGTGGAAATTCCGGTGGAAACTTCGGTGGCGGAAACCAGGGTGGCGGATTTGGTGGAAACCAAAACAGCAACCAAGGTGGATTCGGAGGCCAGAACGCTGGCGGCAGCTTCGGTGGAAACCAGAGCAGCAACCAGGGTGGATTTGGTGGAAACCAAAACCAGTCTCAGAGCAACAACTTCAACCAAGGTGGATTTGGCGGAGGCAGCCCACAGGCTGCACCAGATAATGATCCTTGGAATTCTGCACCACCTGCTGGCTCCGGCGGGTTTGGTGGCGCAGACGATGAGCCACCGTTCTAAAACTTTTCTTTTCCAAAATTCACAAACACTCAAAAACCACGAAAGGCAGGGATCATGAAGCTGATCCTCACCGCCGCCGTTGAAAACCTTGGTGTCGCTGGCGACATCGTAGAGGTTAAGAACGGCTACGGACGTAACCTGCTGCTCCCCCGTGGCCTGGCCATCGTTGCCACCCCGGGTGCTGAGAAGCAGATCGAAGGCATCAAGCGTGCCCAGGAGGCTCGCGAAATTCGCGACCTCGACCACGCTCGCGAAGTAAAGGCAGCACTGGAAACACTTGAAGGTGTTACCGTTGCAGTCCGCACTTCCGAGAGCGGAAAACTGTTCGGCTCTGTTAAGACTGACGACATCGTCGCTGCAGTCAAGACCGCCGGCGGCCCGAACCTGGACAAGCGTGCCATTGTTCTCCCGAAGAACCTGGTTAAGACCACCGGTAAGTACCAGGTAGAAGCAAAACTCACCGACGGACTTGTTTCCCGCGTGAAGTTTGAGGTCGTCGCAGCGTAACGACAACGCGCATGCGACGGCGGTGATTTACCCACAGATGAGGTTAAATCACCCAACGACAACAGCATTCTTCAACCCCACTCCAACAGCAGGAGTGGGGTTGAAGTATTTTTATCTAACATATTTTGCTGTTTACGCAAGCGCTAAAGGGTGAAAATATAGCCCTGTGGGAAGTTATCCCAGGCCTGTGGATAACTGTGGAAAATTGTGGATAGTTAACCTGGCGTTAGCACACCGTATAACCCCTGCTTAAGTGCTATGCGACCAGATTAGAGATAGTAAAACCGCAGGTAGGAATAGTTATCCACGGATTGTTCGAGGTTATCCACAGGGGGACACACCGCTGTGACCTGCTGGTATAGCTGATCTTGGGAGGTTTGCAGGGGAGTTGTCCACAAGTTATCCACAGGTGTGGGGTGCAATTGTGTGCAACTTTCAAAAACTGTGAGTAATTTCAGTTGTTAACCTGGTTGGTTGTGAATTGTTTTTGGAGAAGAACCTTATTTTTATACCGGATGAGAGTCTGACATCACATGGTGTGGGGAATGAGTTTTTGTGCCTATAGATTTATCGCTTTAAGGAACTAGAGTGGATCTAGAACGAGATTGGGGAGATTGAGAGAATGGCTACAGATACACAAGCCGCAAGTTTTGATGATGACTACGTGCCTTCGCAGGAACCGGGAGATTCCTTTGCTGATGAAGCGCACTTAGGCGCCCCAGCTCCGGCATTTGAAGATTTCTCCCCGGCCAAAGCTTTTGATGCGCGTAGAGGTGGAGATTCCGAAGGTTTCAAGAAGAAAAAGGGTCGTAAGGACGAGTCCAGGGAATACCGTGATTTCCGCTCACCTCCTTATGACAACGACGCAGAGATGGGTGTTTTGGGTGCTATGTTGCTCAGCCCGGTAACTGTGATCGATATTCTGGAGATCCTTACCCCAGATGATTTCTACCGACCTTCTCACCAGCTGATTTTCCAGGCGATCATTGATTTGTTCAGTGATAACCGGGATATTGACCCAGTTATTGTTTCTGGCCGACTTGATCGCACTAATGATCTTGATCGTGTTGGCGGTGGCGCTTATCTGCATGATCTCATCCAGTCTGTCCCCACAGCTGCCAATGCTCGCTACTACGCGGAAATCGTGTCGGAAAAAGCAGTACTGCGCAGACTTGTCGACGCCGGCACCCGGGTGGTTCAGCTTGGCTATGAGGGCGACGAAGGCGCAGAGATTGACGCGGTCATTGACCGCGCGCAGCAGGAAGTCTTTGCGGTTTCCCAGAAGAATCAAAGCGAAGACTATTCTGTCCTTGCTGATGTGCTAGATGAAACCATGGCAGAGCTTGAGATGCTCAATGAGGGTGGCATCGCAGCAGGTATTCCTACCGGCTTTAAAGATCTTGATGATCTCACCAACGGCCTTCGTGGCGGCCAAATGATTATTGTGGCGGCGCGTCCAGGTGTGGGTAAATCCACTATTGCGTTGGACTTCATGCGCTCGGCATCTATCAGGCACAACATGGCGTCAGTAATCTTCTCCTTGGAAATGTCCAAGTCAGAGATCGTGATGCGTTTGCTCTCTGCAGAGACTGAAATTCGGTTGGCTGATATGCGCGGCGGCAAGATGGATGAAAATGCGTGGGAGAAGATGGTGCAAAAGCTAGACAAGGTAGCTCAGGCTCCTTTGTTTATCGATGACTCCGCAAACCTCACCATGATGGAAATCCGCTCCAAGGCGCGCAAGCTGAAGCAAAAGCATGATCTGAAGATGATCGTTGTGGACTACCTGCAGCTGATGAGCTCTGGCAAGCGTGTGGAATCCCGTCAGCAGGAAGTTTCTGAGTTCTCGCGTCAGCTCAAGCTGTTGGCCAAGGAGCTTGATGTTCCTTTGATTGCGATTTCTCAGCTTAACCGTGGTCCAGAAGCACGTACAGATAAAAGGCCTCAGCTGGCTGACCTTCGTGAATCTGGTTCGCTAGAGCAGGATGCCGATATTGTTATGCTCTTGTACCGTCCTGACTCCCAGGATAAAGATGATGAGCGTGCAGGCGAAGCTGACATTATTTTGGCTAAGCACCGTGGTGGCCCTATCGATACTGTTCAGGTTGCACACCAGCTGCACTATTCACGTTTTGTAGATATGGCACGTGGCTAAAAACATTTAATAATTAAGCATGCTACTGGCGGTTTTAACCGCCAGTAGCATGCTTTTTTTATTATGTAACCCAGTGCTGCATTGCCCTTCTGGAGTTATTGGAGTCACGCAGTGCAGGCAACCCTATCTTTGGCAAGACTTACCGACATAGACTGAGCTGCGAAGTTGATCTAAAATGGCAGTATCGTTGACATAGAGATATGTTGCGATATATCTTTAAGTTCACATCATAATATGGAGATTTAAAGACATGCAGTTTAGAGAACTCAATAATGAACCTTGTGGAATTACAGGCTTTCAAGGCCAGCCGGGCAGACGCCATGCTCGCCGAGATATAAACGGACATGGACACCAACAACACGGCAGGCGTCCTGGACGTGGTCGCGGTGGACGTGCCGGCAGAGGCGATCTGCGCCATGTGATCCTAGTTTTACTAGGAGCAGAACCCATGCATGGTTATCAGCTCATCACCACCATTGCTGAAAAGACGGAAGGTAATTGGACTCCAAGTCCAGGAACCATTTATCCAACTTTGTCCATGCTTGAAGATGAAGGCCTGATTTCCATTTCCCATGAGCTGGGACGGAAAATGGCGCGTCTTACTGATGAGGGCGTGCAAGAAGTGGAAGAGAACCTGGAAGTCTGGGGAGCAATTCTGGAGGCCTATCGCAATCCAGAATCCCGAGAAGTGCACGTGTTTAATATCCGCAATGAGTTTCACAAGGTGAGGGAAGCGGCGAAAGCTGCGCCCGAAGACAAAGCCGAGCAAATAGTCGAGATTTTAAGGAGAGCCGCAGATGACATCAAGAGAATTTAACCCAAACACTATACACCTACGTGAAGATATCGTGGTCAAGCGCACGAACGGTGTCACCGTAATTGCAAATCTGCCCCGCAATTTGGAGGATTTCCGCGAATCGCAGAAACCTTCAATCGTGGGGCAGATGAAAAACTGGTGGAAGGATCTCACTAATCAGCGAGAGCTTTACCCTTCTGCTCAGGTAGCGTAAACGCCGCAATCGCTGCGATCGCAAAAGCGGTGGCAAACAAAGCGAACAAGGAGATAGGTCCGCCAAATGCAATAACTGGTGGAACAATCAGCGGAGAAATAATGGATGCAATGCGTCCGAATCCCGCAGCTGCGCCTGTTCCGGTTCCGCGAACATTTGTAGGATAAAGCTCCGGCCCAATGGCATACAGCGCCCCCCAAGCGCCCAGGTTGAAGAAAGATAACAAACAACCGGCGACGAGGATCTGCCACTCTACATCTGCCAGGCCGTAAAGTGCTGCTGAGACAGCTGAGCCCACTAAAAACGTTGCCAATGTACTGCGACGGCCCCATTTTTCAATCAACCACGCTGCAACGGCATAACCCGGAAGCTGCGCCAAGGTGATGATTAATGTGAATTGGAATGACTTCACTAGCGTAAAACCATCTGCAACAAGCAGCGATGGAATCCAGATGAAGGCTCCATAATAAGACAGATTGATACAGAACCAGACGATCCATAGAGCAGTAGTGCGCTTGCGCAAGGCGGCTGACCAAATGGACACTGAACCAGTAGCCGCATCGTCTCGTTCAATTGCGATGGAATCATCCAAGGATTTGCCTTCATCGGCTGCTACTTTTTCAAAACTTGCAACGATAGCCTCTGCTTCTTCGTGGCGTCCCTTTTTTTCCAAGAAGCGCACTGACTCTGGGAGCCCGAGGCGAACATAGACGGCATAAATTGCTGGAACGCAGCCAAGTGCTAGTGCCCAGCGCCAACCATTGTCGGAAGCCGCTACAACAAATGTGCCGATAATAGCCGCCATGATCCAACCCAGAGCCCAAAAGGCTTCCAGGATAACCACCATGCGTCCACGAACTTTACGTGGGGAGAATTCGGAAATCAGTGTGGAGGCAACGGGGAGCTCGGCGCCGAGGCCGAGTCCTACGATAAAACGCAGTGCCATGAGCATGATTAGGGAAACGGAAAGCGCGGAGGCACCAGTGGCTATGCCGTAGACCAATAAAGATAGGGCAAAAACTTGTCGACGGCCCAGCTTGTCTGCCAGCAGGCCTCCGAAAGAAGCGCCAATGGCCATTCCTACGAAGCCGATGGATCCAAGAAGGGAAGTTTCGGTGGGGGTTAAGCCCCAATGCGTGGCTAGCGCGGCCATGACGAAAGAGATGAGACCAACGTCCATGGCGTCTAGTGCCCAGCCGATTCCAGAGCCGCCAAGGATTTTCTTGTGCTTGGAAGTTACGGGCAGTCGATCAAGCCTGTCATTCCGGGTTAGGTTCATGCCCGAAAAGGTTACTCCTTATGGGGTAAAATGTTTGCCTTTAAAATCAAAAGGGGGCGTCGACAAGCAAAATCCATACACAAACGGCCACCCCGGCTGAGCGCATAAGTGCTACAGCGGAATGGCCGTATCGGAAATGGCACCCTAATATAGGGGTGTCATTTTCATCAGGTCTGATGAGATGAATGTGTAATTATTTTAGGGGCTTGTAACTTTGTAACCCGCATTTTGGACTGCTTCGATGATTTGATCATCGGTAAATCCTTCGCCGGTCACGGCTACGCGGCCGGTCTCCAGGTCGATGTCGACTCCTTGTGTGCCCGCGATGATGCTGATTTCATCCTCTACGGAAGCGACGCCATTTTCGCAGGTCAAACCTTCGACGTGGTAATTTTTAGTACTCAAAAATCTCTTCCTTCCGATTTGATGAAATCCAGTGGCGCCTGAAGTCTGCACGTTGATCAATGTACGATGTGCAGTGGATCAGGTGGCTTACCTGTCAATGAAAGTTTTCTTCTGACGGGAATAACCCATAGCCACTGAAAGTTGGTCTATATACAGACCTTACAAATATTGAACGGAGATTCTTAATGGCAACGATTGATGTAACCGAAGACACATTTGAGCAAACCGTTACCGGCGAGGGAATTGTTCTCGTTGATGCATGGGCTTCTTGGTGTGGCCCTTGCCGTCAGTTCGCACCAACTTATGAAAAGGTTTCGGAAACTCACACCGACGCAACCTTCGCCAAGTTGGATACTGAGGCAAACCAGGGGCTGTCCGCAGCTCTGGAAATCCAGTCCATCCCAACTCTGATGATCTTCCGTGATGGCATCATGGTTTTCCGCGAAGCTGGCACCATGCCTGCTCCAGCATTGGATGATCTGGTCAACCAGGTCAAGGGCTTGGACATGGATGATGTCCGTCGCCAGATTGCAGAGCAGCAGGAACAGGGTTCCGAAGAAGCATAAGCTCTTGCATGAAAGTCGCTGAGAAGAAATCTTCTCAGCGACTTTTTTGTTTTTCTGAGGCAGTTGGGCGCAGTGAAATGTGATTGCTTGAACTAGCTGAGAATTAGGCATTCCATGGTTAAAATCCTCGGTAAGGCATGCAGGTAACCAGTGTAAGCAGGAATTTTCCCGTTTGCCTGATTCTTCAGGGCAGACCCCCGTTTAAACCCTGACTTTTTATCGATGCGTGCTCCATGAGGCCTAAATTTGCGTAGACTCGAGTTTTGAACAGCGAATCATCAGCAGCGATTTGCTCGTGTGAATAGAAATGACTTTTTTAGATAAACGCAACTAAAACCGCAGGGAAGTGACTGATAATGGCTAATCCGCTCAGTAAGGGCTGGAAGTATCTCATGGCATCGTTCGACAGCAAGATTGATGAAAATGCTGACCCGAAGGTGCAAATCCAACAGGCCACTGAGGCTGCACAGAAGCAGCATCAGCAGATTATGCAGCACGCCTCTCAGATCATTGGCCAGCAGAAGCAGCTTGAGATGAAGCTGAGCCGTTTGGTTACTGATCGCGATAAATTGCAAGACCAAGCTCGTCAGGCCATCCAGTTGGCGGATAAATCCGCACAAGACGGCGATAGCATCAAGGCGCAAGAGTTCAACAACACTGCAGAGGTTTTTGCTTCTCAGTTGGTGGCTGTGGAACAGCAGTTGGAGCAGACTACTGCGTTGCACCAGCAGGCAGAGGTCGCTGCGAAGGATGCGGTGGCTAAGTCTAAGGAATCTGAGATGCGTTTGAAGGAACAGATGTCTCAGATTGATGCACTTCGCTCACAGGCTGATCAGGCGAAAATGCAAGAAACTGTTACTAAATCAATGGATAGCTTGAACCAGTTTGGTACTCAGGATTCTTCAGTGCCAACCTTGGATGCGGTGCGTGACAAGATTGAGCGTCGATACGCAGATGCTTTGGGTGCTCAGGAGCTTACGCAAAGCACTGTGAGTGATCGTATGGCGGAGATTCAGCAGTCTGGCTCAGATCTGCGCGCAACAGCTAGACTGGCTGAGCTGCGTGCTGAGGCACTTGGTGGTGGTGCTTCAGCAGCGCCAAAGGCACAGCTTGAAGCAGGCGTTGAGGATGCGGAAGAGCTTATCGACGAACCTTCGGCCGATTCCGAAACAACCACGAAAGCTGACGCTGCAGAATCTGATACTGCAGAAACCGGCAAAGCTTAATTAGCCAACGCAAAAGCTGGGGTGATTTCGCTATATAAGAAATCACCCCAGCTTTTGTCGTTTTTAGCTGTCTCGCTGATTGAGTAAAACTCCGCGGATCCCAGAATGGAAGCCATCGCGTAGGCTCACGCGTTGCGCTTCTGTCAGGGTGTACTCGTGGAGAGTTTCACATGCGAATTGGAGCAGTGGCCGATCGATTTCTGGTGGTAGACCGCCGCCAGATAATAAATGAGCCTGATCTCGCTGAATGACAGTGGCAGCATTTTCAAACCACCAAGATGCGTACTGCTGACCTACATCATAAGGAGTCTGAAAACCGGATGTAGCCCAGACTTCATTAGGGAGTGGGACATACCGAGAGCGGAGCTTTCGACGAGGAGCCATCATGGATGGATTGGGAATCTTGGACCGTGACTCTTCAATTTCAGCTTCAACTTCAGATTGTGCCTCAGTATTGACGTCTGTCTGCTCTGAGGGCGCTTCTTGAACGGGTGCTGGAGTCTTTGGCTTTGGTGTTCCTGGTTTAGGCGCTTCGCCTGGGGAAGGCTTTGGCTTTGGTGCTGCCGGCGCAGAAGAAGTTGCTTGTGCAGCTGGCTTAGTTTTAGCTAATGATGCAGAAGTAGGTTTTGCTGGTTTTGACACTGATGTAGCCGCAGTCTGCGCGGATTCTTCCTCAATCTTGACGATTGCGTTCTGCGCTTCACAGACTTGATCAGACAAGGCTTCAGCAGGTTCTCCAGGACGAGGGGAGAACTTTTCCTCAGCTTGTTCAGCGTCCTTTTCTTGTACAGGGGAAGCCTGCGCAGGTGAACTTTGTGCTTCTTTAGGAGGTGCTACTGCGGTTTCTTCTGTTTCTTCAGATGTGACGGCTGCATTTTCTGAAGTTTTCGGTGTTTGAGTTTCAAAAGCTGGTGCAACGCCCGGAACTGGAGTGAAATCTAGATCCTCAATGGGCTCTGCATCATTAATGGGCTTAATGCGAACAACAGGAGGTACTGGTCCTTCGAGAACTTGTAACTGCATGCAGTCAGCAAAATCTTCTCGAGGATCCAAGATAGTAGTGGTATCGCAGCAGTGACGTAGCTGGGAAGACATAGAATCCCAACCGAAGCCATATAGATGGACACGAAGTCCAGCATTCGCGGCTTCTTGAACGCCAGGGATCATATCGGCATCGCCACTGACTAGGACGATATCGGAACATTGTCCGCGTACGCCTGCAAGAACAAGGTCAGCTACAAGGCGAGTATCTACAGCCTTTTGTGTACGACGCTCGCCCCATTCAATTAATTGTCCAGCACGAAGTTGCACGCCGTCACAGGTGCGTAGTGCACGTTGGTAACGGTGGGGGCCGGAGTCAGGGATTCCGTCGTACCACATTTGACGCTGTACTGGTTGTTTAAGCTGCTGTTCTATCATCCTTCCTAAAACCCCGACTACCTCGGGGAGGTCGATTTCTAATTGGGCGCGTGCGCCTGTCTCCCAAGAGTTGTAAAAGCTTGCGAGCAGGTAGGACGTGTCCACGAATACCTGAGTGCGTTCAAGCATGGCTCCTAATTCCGATTCTGTTGAGTGTTCGTTGAGTAATAATCTATTTATCCAAGCATGCCTTATCTTGCGAATATGCGTCTATTTTTAGAGCGTAAATACTGAATATCTGCAGTTATAGTCGAATAATTTGTCGTCATACAGTCTTTGCAGGGTTGGAAAACGCCTAAGGTTAGTTATATGAATAACCAACCAATAGGGCCGTTGTGACGGAGCCTCTCTTTAAGCAGATTGCTGCCCTGATTGAAGATTCCATCGTGGATGGCACTCTCGGGATTGATCAGCGTGCACCTTCTACTAATGAGCTAGCCACGTTTCATCGGATTAATCCCGCAACTGCGCGCAAAGGCATCGCACTCCTTATAAAGAACGGTGTCCTATATAAGCGTCGTGGAATTGGAATGTTTGTCAGCGCGCAGGCCTCAGCAATCATCCAAGAGCGTCGGGTTGCTGCGTTCGCAGCAACATATGTAGCTCCGCTTATCGACGAATCCATCCTTCTTGGGTTCAGTCGCACCGATATTCATGCACTTCTTGATCAAGTTGCTGAAAGTCGAGGACTTTATGAGTAACTTTTGGCCTCTGACCTGGTGTGTTGCTGATCAATGAGTGGGTGTGTAGATTTATTCGAGTCAGCGCGACCAACAACGCCCCACCACACAGTATGTGTGGACGCTGAGGCGGATAACAGGAAAACAAGCGTTACTGACATTCAACAACTACCGATAACTTCGAACATCACGCTGATTTGCTCAGAGTGCGAAGGTAAAGTAAAGTTGAACAAGCTGCCAACAAGACATGAACTCCTAAACAGAGGTTATGCACTTGGGGTGTGCGTATGTTGTTTGAGAACTCAATAGTGTGCCATTTATTTTATTTGTCACTACAACCGGAAACAGTGTTTTTGGTTGTGGGTCATGCCGGGTGGTGGATTGCCAATTGTATCCATCACTGTAAATAAAGCATAGTCATCATTTCGGTGGTGGGTGTGTAAATTTTGTTGGCATGATTATTTTTTGTGGGTCTTCTTGTTCCCCGTCAAGGGAAGAGGCCCATATATCTTCCATGCCCACGTTGTGGGTGTGGGTAATCATTAATTTTTTGATGAAATGTCAGCTACAACTAGTCGCACTGTGTGTGGGTGGTTGTTGTTGTTTTTTGTCAGGTTTGGGCTTTTCACGGCCTAAAAATGTTTTCATTTTTTGTGGAGAGTTTGATCCTGGCTCAGGACGAACGCTGGCGGCGTGCTTAACACATGCAAGTCGAACGCTGAAACTGGAGCTTGCTTCGGTGGATGAGTGGCGAACGGGTGAGTAACACGTGGGTGATCTGCCCTGCACTTTGGGATAAGCCTGGGAAACTGGGTCTAATACCGAATATTCACATCTTCGTAGGGAAGGTGTGGAAAGCTTTTGCGGTGTGGGATGAGCCTGCGGCCTATCAGCTTGTTGGTGGGGTAATGGCCTACCAAGGCKTCGACGGGTAGCCGGCCTGAGAGGGTGTACGGCCACATTGGGACTGAGACACGGCCCAGACTCCTACGGGAGGCAGCAGTGGGGAATCTTGCACAATGGGCGAAAGCCTGATGCAGCGACGCCGCGTGGGGGATGAAGGCCTTCGGGTTGTAAACTCCTTTCGCTAGGGACGAAGATGTATTTTGACGGTACCTGGAGAAGAAGCACCGGCTAACTACGTGCCAGCAGCCGCGGTAATACGTAGGGTGCGAGCGTTGTCCGGAATTACTGGGCGTAAAGAGCTCGTAGGTGGTTTGTCACGTCGTCTGTGAAATCCCGAGGCTTAACTTCGGGCGTGCAGGCGATACGGGCATAACTTGAGTGCTGTAGGGGAGACTGGAATTCCTGGTGTAGCGGTGAAATGCGCAGATATCAGGAGGAACACCAATGGCGAAGGCAGGTCTCTGGGCAGTAACTGACGCTGAGGAGCGAAAGCATGGGTAGCGAACAGGATTAGATACCCTGGTAGTCCATGCCGTAAACGGTGGGCGCTAGGTGTAGGGGACTTCCACGTCTTCTGTGCCGCAGCTAACGCATTAAGCGCCCCGCCTGGGGAGTACGGCCGCAAGGCTAAAACTCAAAGGAATTGACGGGGGCCCGCACAAGCGGCGGAGCATGTGGATTAATTCGATGCAACGCGAAGAACCTTACCTGGGCTTGACATGGACCGGATCGGCGTAGAGATACGTTTTCCCTTGTGGTCGGTTCACAGGTGGTGCATGGTTGTCGTCAGCTCGTGTCGTGAGATGTTGGGTTAAGTCCCGCAACGAGCGCAACCCTTGTCTTATGTTGCCAGCACGTTATGGTGGGTACTCATGAGAGACTGCCGGGGTTAACTCGGAGGAAGGTGGGGATGACGTCAAATCATCATGCCCCTTATGTCCAGGGCTTCACACATGCTACAATGGTCGGTACAGCGAGTTGCCACACCGTAAGGTGGAGCTAATCTCTTAAAGCCGGCCTCAGTTCGGATTGGGGTCTGCAACTCGACCCCATGAAGTCGGAGTCGCTAGTAATCGCAGATCAGCAACGCTGCGGTGAATACGTTCCCGGGCCTTGTACACACCGCCCGTCACGTCATGAAAGTTGGTAACACCCGAAGCCAGTGGCCCAACCCTTGTGGGGGGAGCTGTCGAAGGTGGGATCGGCGATTGGGACGAAGTCGTAACAAGGTAGCCGTACCGGAAGGTGCGGCTGGATCACCTCCTTTCTAAGGAGCTTTATTAACCACCGGCAACACTGTGTGTTGTGTGTGTGGTTGTTGGTGTTGGAACCCGTTCGTGGTTGCCATCAACACACTATTAATCGGGTGGAGATGACCCCTAGGGTGACAAAAGCTAAGACAACAGAGTTTTAGGTAATAGGTGGCATGCTGTTGGGTGTCTGGAATGACATCGCAAACATTACGGTAAGTAGTGTGTGTGGGTTGTTTCTACATCGAATACGATCAGCAAGAAATATGAGATACACAGTGTGTATTGATGTTTGTTGGTGGTGGTGTTGTGTTGTGTGAGAACTGTATAGTGGACGCGAGCATCTTTATTTTTTTGTTTTTTTGTTGTGTAACCGAACGCGCCAATCGCACTGTGTGTGGTTGGTAGTTTTTTGTGTTGTGTGTGTTGTTTTTTAGGGCACACGGTGGATGCCTTGGCATATCAAGCCGATGAAGGACGTGAGAGGCTGCGTTATGCCTCGGGGAGCTGCCAACTAAGCGTTGATCCGAGGATGTCCGAATGGGGAAACCCAGCTGCAGTAATGTGTGGTTACCTGCTGGTGAATATATAGCCAGTGTGGAGGTTTACACGGGGAAGTGAAACATCTCAGTACCCGTAGGAGAAGAAAACAATTGTGATTCCGTTAGTAGTGGCGAGCGAACGTGGATGATGGCTAAAACTTATGTGTGTGATACCCGGCAGGGGTTGCATGTAGGTGGTTGTGGGGCAATGGCGTTAACATTCTGCCGGATGTTGGCATGTGCTGCGTGATTAGTGGAAGTGGTGTGGAAACGCCTACCGGAGTAGGTGAGAGTCCTGTACACGAAGATCATGGTGGTGTGTGTGGTTGTTGATACCCCGAGTAGCAGCGGGCTCGTGGAATCTGCTGTGAATTAGCCGGGACCACCCGGTAAGCCTGAATACTTGATATGACCGATAGCGGATTAGTACCGTGAGGGAATGGTGAAAAGTACCCCGGGAGGGGAGTGAAATAGTACCTGAAACCGTGTGCTAACAAACCGTCAGAGCATCCTTGTGGTGTGATGGCGTGCCTTTTGAAGAATGAGCCTGCGAGTCAGCGGCATGTCGCGAGGTTAACCCGTGTGGGGTAGCCGTAGGGAAACCGAATCCTAACTAGGGTGAATTAGTGGCATGTCTTGGACCCGAAGCGGAGTGATCTACCCATGGCCAGTGTGAAGCAGCTGTAAGAGGTTGTGGAGGCGCGAACCCACTTAGGTTGAAAACTGAGGGGATGAGTTGTGGGTAGGGGTGAAAGGCCAATCAAACTCCGTGATAGCTGGTTCTCCCCGAAATGCATTTAGGTGCAGCGTCGTGTGTTTCTTGCCGGAGGTAGAGCTACTGGATGGTTTAGCGGGACTACAATCTTAGCGACATCAGCCAAACTCCGAATGCCGGTAAGTTAGAGCACGGCAGTGAGACTGCGGGGGATAAGCTTCGTAGTCGAGAGGGAAACAGCCCAGATCGCCGGCTAAGGCCCCTAAGGGTGTGCTAAGTGGAAAAGGAGGTGGGGTCGCGAAGACAGCCAGGAGGTTGGCTTAGAAGCAGCCATCCTTGAAAGAGTGCGTAATAGCTCACTGGTCGAGTGATTCCGCGCCGACAATGTAGTGGGGCTTAAGTACACCGCCGAAGCCGCGGCAATGATCTTTTTGAAGATTGTTGGGTAGGGGAGCGTCGTGCACGCGTTGAAGCAGTCTGGTGACGGGGTGTGGAGTGTGTGCGAGTGAGAATGCAGGCATGAGTAACGATTGATACGTGAGAAACGTATCCGCCGGATGACTAAGGGTTCCTGGGTCAAGTTAATCTTCCCAGGGTGAGTCGGGGCCTAAGGCGAGGCCGACAGGCGTAGTCGATGGATAACGGGTTGATATTCCCGTACCCGAGTATTGGCGACCATGGTGAATCAGTGATACTAACCGCCCATAAGCACCCATAGATGATCTTTGATTGTCGTGGTGTGTGGTTGCGTGGGACCTGATCTGGTAGTAGCTAAGTGATGGGGTGACGCAGTGAGGTAGCTTGGCCACTTATTGGATTGTGGTGTAAGCGTGTGGCACGACTGGTTGGTAAATCCGCCGGTTTTTTGTGTGAGGCGTGATGCGGAGCCCTTCGTGGGTGAAGTGAGTGATCCTGTACTGTCGAGAAAAGCCTCTAGCGATGTTGATATTCGGCCCGTACCCTAAACCGACACAGGTAGTCAGGTAGAGAATACTAAGGCGTTCGGGTGAACTGTGGTTAAGGAACTCGGCAAAATGCCCCCGTAACTTCGGGAGAAGGGGGGCCATGATATGTGAACAACTTTTCGTTGGGAGCGTGTTGTGGTCGCAGAGAATAGAGGGAAGCGACTGTTTACTAAAAACACAGGTCCGTGCGAAGACGTTTAAGTTGATGTATACGGACTGACGCCTGCCCGGTGCTGGAAGGTTAAGAGGACCGGTTAGCCGTAAGGCGAAGCTGAGAATTTAAGCCCCAGTAAACGGCGGTGGTAACTATAACCATCCTAAGGTAGCGAAATTCCTTGTCGGGTAAGTTCCGACCTGCACGAATGGCGTAACGACTTCCCTGCTGTCTCAACCACAGGCCCGGTGAAATTGCAGTACGAGTAAAGATGCTCGTTACGCGCGGCAGGACGAAAAGACCCCGGGACCTTCACTATAGCTTGGTATTGGTGTTTGATTCGGTTTGTGTAGGATAGGTGGGAGACTGTGATCATGTGACGCTAGTTGTGTGTGAGTCGTTGGTGAAATACCACTCTGATCGGATTGAATGTCTAACCTTGGCCCATGATCTGGGTTGGGGACAGTGCCTGGTGGGTAGTTTAACTGGGGCGGTTGCCTCCCAAAATGTAACGGAGGCGCCCAAAGGTTTCCTCAGCTTGGTTGGTAATCAGGTGGTGAGTGTAAGTGCACAAGGGAGCTTGACTGTGAGAGTGACAGCTCGAGCAGGGACGAAAGTCGGGACTAGTGATCCGGCACCAACTTGTGGTTGTGGTGTCGCTCAACGGATAAAAGGTACCCCGGGGATAACAGGCTGATCTTCCCCAAGAGTCCATATCGACGGGATGGTTTGGCACCTCGATGTCGGCTCGTCGCATCCTGGGGCTGGAGTAGGTCCCAAGGGTTGGGCTGTTCGCCCATTAAAGCGGCACGCGAGCTGGGTTTAGAACGTCGTGAGACAGTTCGGTCTCTATCCGCCGCGCGCGTTGAAACTTGAAGGAAGGCTGTCCCTAGTACGAGAGGACCGGGACGGACGTACCTCTGGTGTGCCAGTTGTTCCGCCAGGAGCAGGGCTGGTTGGCTACGTACGGAAGGGATAACCGCTGAAAGCATCTAAGCGGGAAGCCTGTTTCGAGATGAGGTTTCTTTTGAGGTTCCCTAGAGATTATGGGGTTGATAGGCCAGATCTGGAAGCACTGTAAGGTGTGGAGGTGACTGGTACTAATTTACCGATAACAACACCCACAACACGATTAGTGTGTGGTGTAACGCAACGTAACAAAGAGCAAATGAATATAAGCTCGCGTCCATTATGCAGTATCTGACACAACACAACCAACCTTATTGGTTGGTGTTTGGTGTGACACAAGGTGTGTCGGTGGTGATAGTAGCAGGGAAACGCCCGGTCCCATTTCGAACCCGGAAGCTAAGCCTGGTTACGCTGATGGTACTGCACTCGGGAGGGTGTGGGAGAGTAGGTTACCGCCGACCTAAAACTTAAAAAGATAGATGGATAAGCCCAGCAACACGTTTTAGTGTTGCTGGGCTTATCCGTGTTTCTATGAACAGGGGTGGGTAAGACCAACAGTTGTTGTTGGTCTTACCCACCCCTCTTTTTTATACCCAAAAACAGGGCTTATACCGTATGCGGGAAAATCCGCCGCCCAAAAAATGACACACTTTTGCTCATTCTAGATCTACTTCAAGTCTCTTATTGAAGGTTGCTTACTAATCTAGCTCCCATGATTCTCGAGGTGTTCTTCGCTCTCCCCAATACTTTACCGGGCCCCAGTGGCTATGATCTGGTTCTTCGGTGAGATATAGTTCGGGAATTTTAGTCTCCGAAAAGTAGACAGAAAAAGGAGAAGTCTCTTGATGTACTCTCTGATCCGGAATCCACTCAAGCACTCCAACCTCATGCCATTTTTTATACTGCAGGATTAAAGAAGAGATATCCCTGTACCATTTCAATTCAATTAACTCTGCAATTGTAAATTCTGCAAACACATCATCTTCGAACAACCTAGTCCGAACAAACATTTCTGAAACATCTTTACCAGAAAAAAACTGATGCGCCTTGTCTAGCTCCCATAAAGGAACAGGGCAGATGATCGGTGGTGTCGTTTTGTCATCTTTAGAATCTTCCACCTCTAAAACCGCCTCCATTTTTCCTCAACTCTGCGATAGGACCTAGTCGAGAACTTTACTTCCCCACGGATGTTCTGCCTGACGATCAAGAATGGTTCGTCCAATATTCCAGTACAGTTCAACCATGGCCGTATTGACCACCCGCTGGGCGCGGTGCTGAGCGTCATGAATCAGCGTCTTTAAAGTCGCTAGAGCATCGGAATAATCATTGGGCAGTTCTCGTTCGATCTGGGACATGTATCAACCATAAGCGCCGCTGATGAAACCCTCGACATTGTCCAGCCAACAACTGGACGATTGTTACGGAAAGAACGACAGCAACGTGCATTTAAAACGTGCATTTAAATTGAAGGCAAAGGAAGTAAAAGAGTCCCTTTCTGCTTTAACTAAGTTGCCTACATTCGGTAATTGGGCTGAAAATAGAGATTGAAAGGCAACGATTAGTCAATAAACGCACTGAACTCGATGAGATTGGTCAGAGTATTTATCCGAATTTGGATGCTAAAAAACACCAGATTATCCAGACTGAGGTGATTAAAACAGTTGTTCTTGAAGCGTTCAGTGGAGACACTACAGAAGACCAGCTTATTCGTTCGAACATACAGCAGCTATGGCGTATGTCTAGCGCAGCGGCACATGGGTACTATCATCATTCGTTGAGTCGTGTTGAGATACCAAGCGCGGAAAACAGTATGGTTCCTGCTGGTATGGGGCTTTTATCTGCGAAGATTGATAGAGATGTTGGACCGCTGTTACTCGTTTCATACCTGGTGCTAAAACGAGCAATTATTTTGTATCAATTGCGGTATAAAAATTACTCTGCCGGAGTTGCTAGAAGCGACGTTCTGTATCTGTGCAACCCGGCTTTTCTTGGTACTAGAAGCATTTACTTTTGCTCAGTTTTAAAAACTGAGTGAAGCGAATCTTCAATGATCGTTAGACTTGGTATTCTTCAGATCTAAATAGAATCGCATATTTTGCGGAGCAAGTATAAAACACTTTTAACAAGCACTGCAGGATTACAAACTACCGGTAGGTCGGGTGCTCACGAAGGTTCGTTCTTCATGGGTTTGAGGGTCCACGAAGGTTAAAGTGCGGGCGATCAGATGCATCGGGGTGGTGTAGTCTTCATCATCAACTGCATGCAGTACTGGGTACAGTGGGTCGCCAAGAATAGGTGCTGCGAAGTCACGCATGTGGATGCGCAGCTGGTGGGTTTTTCCTGTTGATGGAGCTAGAACATAACGGGCTTGGCGGGGGAGCGGGCCGTGCATATCTTCCAGGACGCGTTGTTCGGCATCATCAACAGGGGTTACTGAGACGAGTTCAGTGCGTGCATTGATGGGGCCTTCCACAACAAATGCTTGCACAATGCCACGTTCTTTTTCGATACGTGATTCCCAAATAGCTGGCCCATTGTCTAGTAGCCCTGGGATATATTCGGCAATTGCTTCGTAGGTTTTGGAGGCTTCGCGCCTGGCAAAGAGTGTTTGGTAGGCGCCACGTAGCTCGGGCTTTTTCACCATGACTAGCACTCCAGAGGTGAGTCTATCGAGGCGGTGAGCTGGGGTGAGATCATTGTTGCCGGTGCGGACACGCATTTTTACCAGTGCAGTTTCAGTGATATGTCGGCCGCGGGGCATGCTAGCTAGATAGGGTGGTTTGTCGATGACTAAGATATCGTCGTCTTCGAAAATGACATGGATTTCATAGGGGACGGGCCACTCGGCGGCGGGCATGCGGTAGAACCAAATATCGTCGTCGGGGTTGACCATATCGTCGGCAGCATAAGGCACGCCGTAGTGATTGACAACGAGGTTGGCGTCGAAACGCTCTTTTAGTGCTTGTGCGTCGTCGAGGGGGTTACGGTGGCGCTGTGTGGAAATTAGATATTCGACAAAGTCGATGGCGCGGATGGGCTCTGCATCAAGCGGCAGGCGGATTCGGGAAGGGTTGAGCCCGTCGCGGATGGGTAATGGAGCCTTCATCTTTGGCTTTTGTACTACCCTGTTAGACATGGACTTCAACGCAATCATCAACCCAATCATCGAATTCTTCAGCACGGACCTTGGTGCTATTTTTGCCCAGGTTGGCCGCGTGCTATTTGACCTGCTGTTCCCTGCAAACACTGATGCTGCACAGGTGAACGCGGGATAATTTAATATGGTCAGTGTAGTCGGAGAGCAGCCAAAACCACGATTGAGCGTGCTGGATCTGGTGGCATTGAGCGAAGGCATGACGGCCGGTGAGGCCATTGCGCATACTGTGCGTGCAGCGCAAATCGCCGAAGAGCATGAATATGCTCGTTTTTGGGTGGCAGAGCATCACAATTCGGAAAGCTTGGCGTCATCTGCAACGACGCTGCTCATGGGTCATATTGCTGGCCACACTGAGCGTATTCGTGTGGGCTCAGGCGGTATTATGCTGCCGAATCACTCGGCGCTGCACGTGGCTGAGGAGCTAGGCACCTTAGAGGCAATCTACCCTGGCCGCATTGAAGCTGGCCTGGGGCGTGCACCAGGCACGGATCCCATGACGGCGCGGGAATTGGGTAGGGCAAGTTCGCTTGTCGACGACGTCCTCTCTCAGGTTACTTCCCTCCAAAATTATTTGGACTCCCCCGATGAACGCCCGCTGGTCATCGCGCATCCAGGGATTACTTCCCATGTTCCGCTATTTATGTTGGGATCTTCCATCAATGGCGCCGCCATGGCTGCCCAATTGGATCTTCCTTTCGTATTTGCCAGCCACTTTGCCCCCTTCCAAATGGGTCCTGCGATTGCTTCTTATAGGGAACGAGCGACCCATCCTTATGTGATGGCTGCAGCCAATGTTTTAGTGTGCGATACACAAGAAGAAGCAGAGTTTCAGATCTCTACACTGCGACAAATGTTCGCAGGAATTGTGACGAATTCACGCGGCAAGCTCGCACCACCGGTACATAATCTAAAAGACAAGCTGGACCCACAGGTGTGGCAGCACATCGAAAATTCCTTGGAAATGACTTTTATCGGCACTGCTGATGCTGTCGTAGAGCAACTGCAAGAATTCGCTCATCGATACAAGCTAGATGAGATCATTACGGTCACGTATGCCTATGATCCTCACGTTCGGTTCAACTCTATCGCTGCACTTGGCAAGGCTTGGAAGGCTTTGTCTTAATAGTGTCTTAAGACTCAAAAATACTGGTACTAACCAGCTGTGCCTTTCGGATATACGCGCTACACTTAAAGGTGTTGGAGATCATGAAAACACACAAACTGTAACGCAGGATTCACCAATCAATGAAAGGTCAACTGACATGAGCATTGAAGATATTGTCGTTGTAGCAGTAGATGGCTCGAACGCCTCCAAACAAGCTGTGCGGTGGGCTGCAAATACCGCCAACAAACGCGGCATTCCACTTCGTTTGGCGTCCAGCTACACCATGCCTCAGTTCCTCTATGCAGAGGGAATGGTTCCACCTCAAGAACTTTTTGATGATCTTCAGGAAGAGTCCCTGGAGAAGGTCAACGAAGCGCGTGACATTGCCCATGAGGTTGCACCAGACATCAAGATTGGGCACACCATCGCAGAAGGCAGCCCCATCGATATGCTGCTGGAAATGTCTTCCGATGTCACCATGATTGTGATGGGTTCCCGCGGCCTTGGCGGACTGTCTGGAATGGTCATGGGATCCGTGTCCGGTGCCGTGGTTAGCCACGCAAAGTGCCCTGTGGTTGTCGTTCGCGAAGACAGCGCGGTCAATGAGAATACCAAGTACGGCCCAGTGGTTGTTGGTGTTGATGGCTCAGAGGTTTCTCAGCGTGCAACTGAATACGCTTTTGCGGAAGCGGAAGCTCGCAGCTCTGAACTCGTTGCAGTGCACACTTGGATGGACATGCAGGTTCAAGCTTCTCTGGCTGGTCTTGCGGCAGCTCAGCAGCAGTGGGATGAAGTGGAACGCCAGCAGACTGACATGCTGATTGAACGCCTCGCCCCTTTGGTTGCAAAGTATCCAAGCGTGACGGTCAAGAAGGTTATCACCCGTGATCGCCCAGTGCGCGCTCTCACTGACGCGTCCGAAAATGCACAGCTACTCGTTGTCGGTTCCCACGGACGGGGCGGTTTCAAGGGCATGCTCCTTGGCTCTACCTCACGTGCACTCTTGCAATCCGCACCGTGTCCAATGATGGTGGTTCGCCCACCTGAAAAGTAAATTATTCACCGATTAATGCCTTACTTCCCCTTTATTCGAAGGGGAAGTAAGGCATTAATTTTTAATAACGATCTCATGAAAAATTGGTTTCAGAACGCGCATAGAAATCAATAAACAATTACAATCGAACCCATTGGGTAAACACCTTCACCTAAAGCTAAGGAGAAACAAATGCTAGCGCTCGGTTGGATCGCATGGATCATCATCGGTGGCTTGGCCGGCTGGATTGCCTCCAAGATTAAAGGCACTGACGCTCAACAAGGACTTCTTCTCAACATCGTGGTCGGTATTATCGGTGGCCTTCTCGGCGGCTGGCTCCTCGGAGTATTCGGCGTGGATGTTGCCGGAGGCGGCTGGATCTTCAGCTTCGTCACATGCTTGATCGGTGCGGTCATCTTGCTGACCATCGTGCAGTTCTTTACTCGTAAGAAGTAAACTGCCCTTCTATTTTTTCAAGGCCTATTGATATCTCGGATATCAACAGGCCTTTTGCTATTTCTCGAGTGGAAAAAGCGCTAGACTCGCCTGTAGATTGAAACTATACGAACCGGTTTGTCTATATTGTTAAGAGACAAACAGTCAAACATTAAAAGAGACCTACCCCGAAAGGACGTGGCCGAACGTGGCTGCTATCGCTTCAGGCAAGAGTAAAACAAGTGCCGGGGCAAATCGTCGTCGCAATCGACCAAGCCCAAGGCAGCGCCTCCTTGATAGCGCAACCAATCTGTTCACTACAGAGGGCATCCGCGTCATCGGCATTGACCGTATCCTGCGCGAAGCTGATGTGGCTAAAGCCAGCCTCTACTCGCTTTTCGGATCCAAAGACGCCCTGGTTATTGCGTACCTTGAGCACCTTGACCAGCAGTGGCGCGATGCCTGGCGGGAACGCACCGAAGGACTAAAAGATGCGGAAGATAAAATCATCGCATTCTTTGATCAGTGTATTGAAGAGGAGCCTGCAAAGGGCTTCCGTGGTTCACACTTCCAAAACGCTGCGAGTGAGTACCCTCGTCCTGAATCGGACAGTGAAAAAGGCATCGTTGCAGCTGTATTAGAGCACCGCAAGTGGTGTCATCAGACTTTGACTGATTTGCTGACGGAAAAAAACGGCTATCCAGGAACCACACAGGCGAATCAACTTTTGGTCTTCCTTGACGGTGGCTTGGCTGGCTCCCGGTTGGTTCAAAACACCAGCCCATTGGAAACTGCCCGAGATTTGGCTAGACAGCTCCTGTCCGCACCACCAGCGGACTACTCTATTTAGTTTCTTCTGCTTCCTCAGAGGGTGAAGGTTCGTGTGGGGAGGCGTCGATAAGCCCCTTCTTTTTAGCTTTAACCTCCGCGCGGCGCTTTTTTAAGCGCTCCATGGAAGCCCGATTCATCGCGCGCTGAGTCTCACGGCGCTTATTCGAAATTTCCTTTACAGCCTGCTTTTTCTCAGCGAGCGCAGCGTTGCGCATGTCAGTGAGTTCGACGTTTTCGGCATGCAAAGTCGATGCATTCCACGGAGTCAGAACCATGAGAGCGCGATTCTTGCGACGCGTCCACAAGAAATTCTGCTTCTCTTTTTCCTTCATGCGGTAGAGCTCGCGCTGCTCCAGGTGATGCACTTTGAATTCTTCAGTCAGTGGGTATTTACGTTCTAAGAGGTACATCATGATGATGGTTTGCAACAGGGTCCACAGGTTATTGCTGACCCAGTAGAGCGCGATGGCTGTTGGAAATGGTCCGGTAAGACCCAAAGATAAAGGGAAAATCGGTGCGAGGATCGACAGCACGATCATGAATTTCAGCATTCCGTTGGAGACACTGGATGCGTAATCATTGGTTTGGAAGCTGCGGTACATCGACATTGCCATATTGATTGCCGTGAGAATCGCCGCAGTAATAAACAATGGCAAGACGAAAGTGAGAACTTCTGCTCTCGTAGTACCCAAATACGCGAGCTGTTCTACAGGCATGGAAACATATGCTGGGAGGGGCACATTATTAATGTGCCCCTCTAAGAAAGACTTCACTTCCGCAGGCGATAAGAAACCGATTGATGAAAGCACAGGGTTTTCTAAACCACCCTCAGGGCGAGCCATCCGGAGCAAAGCGAAATACAAACCAATAACAATTGGCATCTGAATCAAGCTGGGAATACAGCCTGCCAGTGGATTAACTCCATGCTCTTTGTTCAATTCACGCTGGCGTTTTTGCATCTCCCGAATGGAAGCTTCATCATATTTGTCCTTGAATTCCTCCACCAGAGCAGCACGGTGCGGACGAACATGGGCGGTAATACGCCCAGATTTAAACATCTGCCAGGTAAATGGTGCGACGATGGCGCGAATCGTGATCACAAGGCCGAACAAAGAAAGGAACCATGCCAGTGAATCGTCCAATCCCACAACGTTATGAAGCAGCAAATGCCAGAGCTTCATCACACCGGATACCGGATAAATCAAAATATCGAGCACTATCGTGTTCGCCTTTCCTGACGAGATCGCATCAAAGCGGAAGAGAATATGTTTAGTTGCGCAATAATCAGAATTGCTAAACAGATGTACAATGTTCGAGATATGAATTGATCTCAACTACACCGTTCTCATGGTACGTGCCTGGAAGTACGGGTACCTAAAAGTACGTTGAGATTCACCTAACAAAGATTTTGGACGATGACACCGACGCTCAACACAGAATCTCCACGCCGCGGTAGGGGACCAAAGAAGCCGCGACCTCGGATTAGCTTTTCCCAAATTATTGGCGAAATCTTGCTCACCGTAGGAATCCTTGCCTTGCTCTTTGCCTACTATGAGGCATATTGGACCAATGTGGAATCTGGAAAACTACAAGATTCTGCAGCTGGCAAGCTCGATGATGACTGGGCAGAAGCACGAGAAAACCCTCGTAAGAAACTCACTCCAGAGTTGGGTGAAGCATTCGCAAGAATGTATATCCCTACCTTTGGTTCAGATTTCAACTTCGCCGTGATTGAGGGAACAGATGAAGAAGATCTCTTGTCTGGCCCTGGTCGCTATGTAGATTCTCAACTGCCAGGTGAAGCCGGAAACTTTGCCGTAGCCGGTCACCGTGTTGGCAAAGGCGCACCATTTAATGATCTTGGAAACCTGAAAGTCTGCGATGCCATCGTGGTGGAGACCTTCAATTCTTGGGATGTTTACCGAGTGCTGCCCATGTCTTCTACTAGCACAGACCGAGCTGCCGAAGCTGTAAATTGCTTCCATGACACCCAGGTCGGACGTATCGCTGAAGGCGATTATGCCCACGTAGCAGGGCGAAGCATTACCACCCCAGATCGCATCGATGTGACCTACCCAAATCCTGGATTTCTGGAAACTTCAGTCAGTGAAGGTACAGAGGCCCTACTGACACTCACCACATGCCACCCACAGTTTTCCAATGCCGAGCGCATGATTGTGCACGCAATGCTGGTAGAAGAGATCGATAAAACCAGCGGAGAACGCCCCGCAGTTTTGGAGGAAAGCTAGATGTATTCACTGTTGTGGCACTATTTGCCAGGACCATGGTTTGTGAAACTACTTATCGTGTTGGCTCTTTTAGCCTTAGCTTTTTATGTCCTCATGGATGTTGTATTCCCATGGGTATCCACATTGATGCCTTATAACGATGTGGCGTTTTAAAAGCTCAATTTTTGTCACTTAGCAGGTGCGAATAAGCCTGGCAGTAGGTTTATGAGTATTTGCGTTAGAGATTTTTAACGACTCTTCCACAGCTAGTTAATGAGGGGAATAAAGAATCAGGCTGTTACAGTCGAGCAAGACGTCACATATGAAATCTGCTACGTTAAGTGGACTAAAGCTTAATTTTGGTTTAGGGTAGAGGATAACAAGACCCGCCAAGGCTAGCTCTGCTTCAAGTAGATGATTCCTCAAATAGGTGGGTTTTTAAATTGTCGAAAGTTCCTTTTCTAAAGCCTTCACTCCCGCTAGATAAACAGGCTGATCGACTATTAGGTAGAGGACTCCAAGCTGACGCAGAAGAGCTGAATAAAGTTTTGCGGCGGATGAGCTATTACAGGCTAGCAGGGTACTTGTGGTGGTTTTACGAAGATGATCAATGGGAAGTTGTACGCCCAGGGACCTCTTTGGCAGATGTGCTTGAACTCTATGCCTTTGATGCAAAACTAAGGACGCATGTTCTAAGATTTTCGCATTCCATTGAGATCTGGCTCCGTGCCGCTTTTACCAATCATATTGCTGAAAGGCATGGGTCGATGGGGTACTTAGATCCAAAGATTTATGCGAACAATGATGCCTTTATTAGGGACCTGGCAAAGTTTGACGAAATGTTTGGAGCAGATTCCCCTGAGCGATTCGTAGTTGCTTTTCATGAAAAATACAATAATCGACGTCCTCCTATCTGGATGGCAACTGAGTTGATGTCGTTGGGTCAACTTTCTAAGTGGTATGGAAACTTGCGAGAAGATAGCCTCAGAAAAGCCATTGCAGCTGAAGCCGGACTAAATCAACATGTGTTAACTAGCTTTTTGAGGTTGTTTACTGTGTTGCGTAATGGGGCTGCTCACCATTCACGAATCTGGAATCGTCAGACGGCTCTAAGAGGAGTCAGAATTCGCAACGTACCGGCATTATTGCAAAGTGCGCTCAAGGGTGCGGATGAATCAAGTATTCATTATGTTTTAACTATTGCTGCTTATATTGTTCAAAAGGTTGATCCCACCTCTGAGAGCATTGCAGATTTGCGAATGCATTTGCTTACTGCAAAAGAAGAATGGTTAGTAGAGATGGACTTTCCTGAACAGTTTCAATCAGATCTGCTTTGGACGCCAAGAAGCGATACAACTCTTTGACATGTTGTGATCAACTGTTAGTTGGTCTATCTGTCCAAGGCCCCATTAATATCTACAATCCCAGATTTTGGATGGTTTCCTCAGCGATGAGTTGAGCTTTGAGGGATTGGTCCTGGTTGGTGAAGACGATTACTGCAGTTTTGTCCTTTTGAACGGCATAGAGTGCACCGGATTCAGTATTTCCGCCACGGCGTCCGCCAGACCAGCCGAGGGGTTCTTCGGCAGGTTCGGTGGAATCAATGGGAGCTGCCCAATCGACAACTGCGATGGCATCGTCGACGGTGGCCATTTCGCGGATGATCACGGTGAGTTGAGGCTCTTCGGGGAAGGAATAGAAAACGCAGGAGGGCGTCGAAAAGCGTTCGTCTGTGCCGTAACCCGTGACGCGCTGACCGTTGGTATCGGCAACCCAGGTGGTGTCCAGATATGGACACGCGGTTTGGGCGGTGCGTGCGACGGCCGGCAGCGCGTCGATGGGCAGGCCGTCGGTGCTTATTTCAGGTACCTCAGTTGAGGTGTTTGCTGCCACTAGAGTGGTGACTTCGGCTGGCTCTTGTGCTGCGCACGCGGTGAGCATGATGGAGGCCAGGAGGAAAGTCGGTAATGTACGACGCATGCAGTCAAGCCTAGATCGTGAGCCGGAATTAGGACGCAATGAGCTCGATGTTGAAACTTTGGTGAAACGCGGTGGTCAGCCGGGTGCCATGAGTTATCGCAACAGCATCCATATTTTGACAGCAACGTTGCTGGTCGTGGGATTGGGTTCTTCTGCCCGCCTCACGTTGCCGATGTTTGCGCTGTCGTGCGTGTTGTTATTTGTATGGGGATTTTTCTATTTTTATGGTTCGACCAAGCGCGTAGATTTCTCCCATGGAATGCAGCTGGCATGGCTATTTGTGCTGACTTTAGTATGGATTGTCATGGTGCCGATTGTGCCGGTATCGATTTACCTGCTATTTCCACTGTTCTTCTTGTATCTGCAGGTGATGCCTGATGTGCGGGGAATTATCGCGGTGGTGGGTGCAACTTCTATTGCGATTGCCAGCCAGTATTCGGTGGGGCTGACTTTTGGTGGTGTGATGGGGCCGTTGGTGTCTGCGATTGTTACCGTGGCCATTGATTATGCATTCCGGACACTGTGGCGGGTTAACAATGAGAAGCAGGAATTGATTGATCAGTTGATCGAGACTCGTTCACAATTGGCTGTGACGGAAAGAAATGCAGGTATCGCAGCGGAACGGCAGCGTATTGCGCATGAAATCCATGACACGGTGGCGCAGGGTTTGTCGTCGATTCAGATGTTGCTGCATGTTTCTGAGCAGGAAATTCTGGCAGTCGACATGGAAGAAAAACCCAAAGAAGCCATTGTGAAGAAGATGCGGCTTGCAAGGCAGACGGCTTCGGATAATCTCAGCGAGGCGCGCGCGATGATCGCAGCGTTGCAGCCAGCGGCATTGTCTAAAACTTCTCTGGAAGCTGCACTGCACCGGGTGACAGAACCATTGTTGGGCATTAATTTTGTGATTTCTGTCGACGGCGATATCCGACAGCTGCCGATGAAAACAGAAGCCACCTTGCTGCGCATTGCTCAAGGCGCAATTGGCAATGTGGCAAAGCATTCCGAGGCGAAAAACTGCCATGTCACACTCACTTACGAGGACACAGAAGTACGGCTAGATGTGGTTGATGATGGAGTAGGGTTTGAGCCTTCTGAAATATCGAACCGACCTGCAGGACTCGGCCATATTGGCTTAAGTGCGCTGCATCAACGAGCCGTGGAATTACATGGTGAAGTCATTGTGGAATCTGCATACGGGCAGGGCACGGCAGTTTCTGCAGCACTGCCGGTGGATCCACCTGTGGAATTTAAGAGTGGGCCGGATGGGCTGCTTTCTCCAACTGAAGTTGAAGAAGGCTAGACTAAAGTACGATTCATTTGCTCATCGATACTCTTGAAGGCAGATTTTCTTAAGAAATTAGCCATAGGGAATTAGCCATTGGGAAGGACCTAGTTCAAACAATGATTCGCGTGCTGCTTGCTGATGACCACGAAATCGTGAGGCTCGGACTCCGGGCTGTGCTGGAAAGCACCGATGATATTGAGGTGGTGGGCGAAGTTTCCACCGCAGAAGGTGCGGTGCAGGCAGCCCAAGAAGGCGGCATTGACGTCATCTTGATGGATCTGCGTTTCGGTGCAGGTGTGCAGGGAACTCAGGTTTCTACAGGCGCTGATGCTACTGCTGCGATCAAGCGCAATATCGATAATCCACCAAAGGTTCTGGTGGTGACCAACTATGACACTGATGCGGATATTCTTGGCGCGATTGAAGCCGGCGCCTTGGGATACTTGCTCAAGGATGCGCCTCCAAGCGAATTGCTTGCCGCAGTGCGTTCCGCCGCTGAGGGTGACTCCACATTGTCGCCGATGGTGGCGAACCGTTTGATGACGCGTGTGCGTACCCCTAAAACTTCGCTTACCCCTCGTGAGCTGGAGGTTTTGAAGCTGGTTGCCGGTGGTTCTTCGAACCGTGACATCGGCCGAATTTTGTTCCTATCCGAAGCAACGGTGAAATCCCACCTGGTGCATATCTACGACAAACTTGGTGTACGTTCACGCACCTCAGCCGTCGCAGCTGCCCGCGAGCAGGGCTTATTGTAGAAATCCGTGCTGGAGAGCGGTGTCCGTATGTGTTGAAACTTATAAAGAGTGGCACTAAATGCGACTCCCTGCCTCTCTAGTCATGTGGCAGGGTAAGTAGGTCACGGCCGGTGCGTTTCTCCGCGGCTTTATTCATTTTCCCGAGCAGTTCGACGAAGGTACGTAGATCCTCCTCGGGCCAGTCTGCGAGCATCTCGGTGACTTTTTCTTGGCTGGATATACGTTCCTCATTGAGCAGCTCCCTCCCCGAAGCTGGCGGCGGCAGTCATCTCCTATTTCATCTCCACCGCCACAACTGTGATGGAAGAAAAGTAATCAGCTACTTGTCCAGCAGTCGATCCTGGATCTGATCCGAAACCTGGTTGAGATCACGATTAATGGACTGGTGTGCACGATTGCGCTGTGCAGGGGACATGTACTCAGAGTTATTCGCAGCCGCTTCTAGCTCATTGAGGCGCTCTTCAACATCACGCACAAAACCAGCTGGCAGGCCGGACTGTTGTGCAGTTTCACGGACACCCTGGATGCGAGCCTTCAGCGTTGCAGCATGGCCTGCAAATTGGCTGAGCTGCTCTGCGGTGACTCCAGCGCGACGAGCACGTCCTTGCACAACCTGATCGCGGGCTTCGGTGGAGAGACGATAAATAATTGGCAGCAGTAGGGGAATGAGTACGCGTGCAGTGCTAGCCCAGCGGCCAACCTTATCCTTGTTCAAGCGACCTTGACGTTTTTGTTCAAGGATATTCTTCGCCACCTTCAGCTCATGCTTGTTGCGCTTTTTCAGACCTTTTTCTTCAGCCTTCAAAAGGTTTTTCTCTTGCTGTACAAGAAGCTTCTCGCGCCTGAGGTCTAGTTTGGCTTTGTTTTTTGCCTCAGTTTTTACTTTTACCTCAGCTGCTTTGATTTCAGCTTTGGTCTTAGCGCGTGCGGCTCGAATGGCTTCGAAGATGCCCATTAGTGTCTCAACTCTTTCATCGGTCGGCTATTTCTCGACTTCTCGATTCAACTTTACCCACGATGTTGCAATAAGCTCATGTCATTGTGGGAAGAATGCAATTGGAACGGTTAACTCCAAGTGATCTGGTGGGATGCAGGTACCGCCAGATACAGCGCGTACGTTACCCAGAAACCTCGCCCTTACCTGCGACGATGCAGCGTCGAGCTCGTCGAGCAGTAGGTTTGGCAGAAGTTTTAGACCGTCTTCCCGAACCGCCGAAAAAGCGCGGCCGAATTCCTTTTACTCGGATTGATTTAGACAGCGATGGCGAATTAGCTGAGTTTGATACTTTAGAGGCAATCGCTGCGGGCGAAAGCCTGATCACCGGAGCAATATTTACCGGCACCTATGAGGGAGTGCAATGGGAAGTACTTGCTGATCTATTGGTGCGCAATCCCGATGGCAGTTATATGCCAGTGATGGTGAGCAATCACCGCGTGGCTCGTCCCGATCCGCATAAAACAATGCGTGGAATTTCTGTCTCTCGTTTGGGCATGGGTCAGCCTCTAGCGGTCAATGCCACCCTGCGCCACCACACTATTGATGGCTACCGCCTGACTCTTGCGCTCATGGGGTTGGAAGAAGCTGGTGCTGCACCTGACACATCCGTTGGCGCAGTTGTCGGACAAGACCGTGATTGGGCATATTTGGTGGATATCGCCAGATACGCTCCAGCTGCCCACCGAGCGTTGCTTGCCCCTGCGCCAACTGCTCCACGCCGAGTGAAAGAATGCTCAACGTGCAGGTTCTGGCCAACATGCGAACCTGAACTACAAGCAGCTGATGAAATTAGCCTGTTCCTCTCTGGTGATCGTGCCGAGACATATCGAGACAAAGGAATCCACACGACCCAAGAGCTCATCGACGCGAATCTTGGCGAGATTTCACATATAGCCGCAGCTTGGCGGGCAGATATCCCAGTGCTGCGCAAAACTGCACAGACCACCGCTCCACGTTTCGATGTTGAGATCGATGTCGACGTGGAAGCCTACCTAGATCTGGGCGCATACCTATGGGGAGCCTGGGACGGCGAAACGTACACACCTTTTGTCATGTGGTCAGATCTTGGTGAAGCTGCCGAAGGTGAAAACTTTGCTCAGTTTTGGGCTTGGCTTAAAGCGCGCCGGGATAAAGCTCGACAGCATGGCCAAACATTCGGAGTCTTTTGCTACGCAAGCAACGGCGAAAACCACTGGATGCTTTCTACCGCACGCCGTTTCTATGGCAAGGTGCGCGGAGTCCCAGATGAGCAGGAAATTCGCAGTTTTATCAGCTCTGATCAGTGGAATGACATGTTTGCTGTTGCCAGATCCCAATTGGTTGGCCCTGGTGGATTAGGTCTGAAGCAATTAGCTCCAGCTGCAGGATTCCATTGGGAAGAAGAAGACTTCGCTGGTGAAGATAGTCTGCATGCTTATTTGATTGCGTCCACGGCTGTAGGCGAAGAGGCCGAAGCCGCGCGTTCTCAGTTGCTGAGTTATAACGGAGATGATTGCCGGGCAACAGCTGCCGTCCGGCATTGGCTTCGGCAGGGTGCTCGTTCTGCGCCGATTTTAGGAGATGCGCTTTAAAGGGCGATTTGCCGGCTCTTAATTGCAGAATGGGCATTCACTTAGTTGTGCTGCTTTAAGGCTCCTGAATGCGATTCTATGAGGTCACTTTTTTCAGGTGTGAACTTATGTTTTTGAGCCGACCAGACAGGGCGACCAAACGTCACGCTGCCCTTGTACATCTTGGTCACCTGGTCCAGTTTAAAAATTTCACATCAGACTAGGCGACCAAAATCTGGACTATCTGGGAAGTTTTGGTTTCCTGGTCTGGTTTTTAACAGCTAGTGGCTGACTCGCACTTCTAAGACCATTCCTTGTGCGCGGTGGCCGGCAATTGTGCACCAGCCATCCATAGTTTCAGTGATTTCGCCGACCACGACGGTGATTTCATCGCCAGGTGCAACACGGCCGGTCTGTATTCCATTGGCAAATTTGAGATCGTGCACCATATCGTCTTGGTTGATCAGCGTGACTTCCAAAGTTTTCCCAAGAGGCACCTCGATGATATCAGGGGAAAATACCATGTCACCTGCAGTAATGGTGACGGGATAGACGTCGGAATTTACGGAAGTAACAGGAACTGCGCCGGGATTGAGTCCACCGAAAGCTGCCAGAATCAGTGCCAGGACAGAAATTCCGGCGGTGATTTGGTTGAATCGTGGCTGTTCAGGAGGCGTGATTGGATCACGTTTTTTGGTGATAACGCCACGCTGGGCTCGTACTGCACGCGGCAGCAGAATGACATAAATCGCGAGTGCACCGATGCTGAGCAGCGATACAACAACCCGCAGCCAGGAGTTTTGCGTCAAGAGCCAAATCGCTAGGCCGCCATTGAGCACCGTCCACCGAAATAGCCCTGCAGTATTGAGAATTTCTGTGCCGGTTCGCACTGCACTGGCCCCGCCACCCATTATGGACGGTAGGAGATAGCTCATCACACCGATCAGTAGCTGTGCACCAAAACCGATGACCAGCGCAATTGTCGGAATTTCCACATGATAAAGCTCGCCGTGATGCATCATTGCCTGCGCAGCCAGCCAAATGAGGCTGCCGATCAGCCAGAGCGGGGCGGTTGTGATGGAAGACGTCGAAAAGCTTAGTTTGCTTATCGACGCCTTCCCCCACCCCGCCATGCTCAGCAACCATGCTGCCGCGTAGGCGCTCAGGCCTGCGGCGGTGAGATAACCGTTATTGAGCAGGATGCCACCGATGGTAATAGGCAAGCTCAGGACGATAATTCCCACGGCCCACGGGGTAAAATTTGTCATGATTTTGGTGCGCCAAATTGCAGCAAAGAGGACGGAGAGGGAGCCGAGTGCGGCGAGACCGACAAAGCCGAGGATATTGATCACGGTGTGGGCTAAAAGGACACGCTCCTGGAGTCCATGGGAAAGTTCTTTGGATAACAGTGCGCCGGCGAAGGCGCCAAAGGGCAAACAACATGCGCTTGCGATATAAGCCACGATGGCAGAGGCAAAGGGTTGTCCGCGTTTGGCGCTGCGAAATTGTGCGGCCAAACTTAGCGCGTGCCAGGCCAAAACACTGCCGATAATGGTTGCGCCGATGCTGGTGATCATCCATTGGCTACTCATCTGGCCGATGAGTGTGATGATGATTCCGATATTGAGTACCCGAATTTTCAGCAATTGTGCCGGGCGTTTGGCGTCGTCGACTCTTTGGTGCAGGAACTTTTCAGTGAAATGCTGCGACCAAATGACGATGGCATTGGTGATGACACCGAGGGTAAAGAGGTGAATGAGCACCCAGCGATATTCGGGGAGGATTGGGTGGATCAGTCCGGCGATAACCAGGGTCATTAGCCAGAGCGATACTGGTTTACTTGCTTTTCTATGCCAGGTTCGACTGTTCCACGTGGAATCGGTACGCATAGAGATAACATTAGCGCCCATTTAAGCACGGGTAAAACCGTATTAAATGCTTTGTCGTGCAAGCTTTGCCAAAGTCAACGAAATGACCAACACACCGCAGAGGAGAAAAACCAACCAGCCGATGAACGCAATCCAGGGCAAATGGGTGAAGATGAACCCAGAGAACCAGCCAATCACGGAAGAGCCAACGTAATAACAAAATAGGTACATGCTGGAGGCTTCAGCGCGATCTTTTATAGCGATAATGCCAATCCATCCGGAAGCGCTGGAATGGAGTGCGAAAAATGCGGCGGTGAACACAAAGAGCGCTGCCAGTGTGAGCCACAGATTATTGATCCCCATGAGTGCCATCGATGCGATCATGGTCAGACTTAAGAAAATTACTGTCGGACCGTTGCCGATCTTTTCTCTCAACGCACCTGCCTGGGTGGAGCTCCAAGTGCCGGCGAGATACATAATAAATACTGCGCCCACCAGGACTTCGCTGAGTCCAAATTGCTCAATCATGCGGAAGCCCAAGTAGTTATATAGGGAAACAAAGGTGCCCATGCCCAGAAAAGCGGTGGCAAAAAGTAGCGCTAGGCGAGGATTGCGCCAATGGGAGACCATCGCGGAAAACTCATGGCGCAACGTAATATTTTTCGGCTGGAAGCGCTGTTGCCGTGGCAGGAGACACACCATGAGGACGCCGAAAATAAGAGCGGCAATGGAACTGCCCAAGAGCGCATTTTGCCAATGGGTGAGCTCAAGTAATCCTGCCGGGATCATGCGGCCCATGAGTCCACCGACAGTATTTCCCGCGATATAAATGCCCATGGCATGGCCCAGATCGCGTGGATGAATCTCTTCGGAAAGCCAGGTCATGGCGACTGCCGGAGTGCCTGCAAGCAGTGCTCCCTGGAGTCCTCGCAGGGCAATGAGCATGGTGATGCTGGGAACCAGGGGAAGAATTAATCCCACGAGCACGGCCAAAGTTAAGGAAATAATGAGGACGCGGCCTCGGCCAAATTTTTCAGACAGGATTGATGCGGGCACAATGCACAGCGCAAGCATGCCAGTAGCTGCAGAAACCGTGAGTGCAGATTGGGTGGGGGTGATCCCTAAATCTTGTGTCATGGTGGGCAGCAGCGCTTGGGTGCAATAAAGACCATTGAATGTAGCAAGGCCAGCAGCCAGCATGGCGAACACAGCGCGTGTGTAGGTGCGGGTGCCACGTTCAATGCCTTGACTGATTATTGCTGTGCTCATGGGCACCATCATGCGCCAGCTAAAAACATTAGTAAAATGTTAGAAAGAGCTGTTTTTGATTCATTTTATGCAT
Organism: Corynebacterium crudilactis; assembly: GCF_001643015.1. Lineage (NCBI taxonomy): Bacteria > Bacillati > Actinomycetota > Actinomycetes > Mycobacteriales > Corynebacteriaceae > Corynebacterium > Corynebacterium crudilactis. Next base: position 2,905,277 of record NZ_CP015622.1, on the reverse strand, counting down.
GTACGCTGTGACCATGGATAATAGCGGCGGCGAGATGCGTATTGATGATCTACGCAGCTTCATTTCAGTGGCGAGATCAGGGCACCTCACCGAAACCGCGGAACAGTTGGGCATCCCGCAGCCGACCCTTTCACGGCGTATTGGGCGTGTGGAAAAACAAGCAGGCACGCTGCTTTTTGATCGTGTGGGGCGCAAACTCGTCCTCAATCAGCGTGGACAGGCATTGTTGGTTCATGCCAGTGAGATGGTGGCGCAGTTGGAATCTGCCACCACGGAAATCAAGCGCCTCATGGATCCTGAAAAAGGAACGATCCGCCTGGATTTTATGCATTCACTTGGTACCTGGATGGTTCCAGAACTCATTCGAACATTTCGTGTGGAGCATCCACATGTGAAATTTCAGCTGCACCAAGCTGCGGCGATGTTGCTGGTAGAGCGGGTCTTGGCTGATGACACAGATCTCGCCTTGGTCGGTCCCAAACCCCCAGAGGTGGGCGCCAGCTTGGGCTGGGTGCCGTTGTTGCGTCAACGTCTGGCAGTAGCTGTTCCAGCAGATCATCCGTTGGCTAATGAGGCAGAAGTTAGCATGGAGATGGTGCAACACGAACCTTTTGTAGCCATGCGGACAGGGTTTGGCACTCGGGTGCTCATGGATAATTTGGCTGAAGAAGCTGGTTTTATGCCCAATGTTGTTTTTGAATCCATGGAGCTGACCACCGTGGCAGGTCTGGTGAGTGCCGGGCTTGGCGTTGGAGTGGTGCCGATGGATGATCCCTATTTGCCTACCGTGGGGATCGTGCAACTTCCCATTTATCCTTCAGCGTTTAGAGAGTTGGGATTGGTATGGCGTAAAGATGCGGGACCTGCGCCAGCTGTGGAAAATTTCCGAGATTTCGTGGCGGGATCACGATATGCGCTGGAAGAAGGCTGAGCTATGAGTGCTATTTTAAGGGCTTGAATGTGCCCAATGTCCTGTTGTCTCAGTTTGATCCTGACGGGCACTCAGGGGCGATTCTGAGCGTGTTATTTTTGTGGACATTGAGGCTGATGTTGGTCTTGTAGGGTTGCTGAAAAGTTCCGGTGCAAGGACCTGTCACATCTGAAGCCTACCGATGGATATGTGGTGAATCCTAGCGATTGAATTCGCCGCCGGTGAAATGCAAAAATCCACCACAAATCACAAAATTTAGAGATTTGTGGCAGATCCTAACAAGCGCTCTCTCTGCCAGGCTGATGGTGTAGGAAACACAACGGCCCAAGCTAGATCCCCGAGAGTCTAAACTCCCTAAACCCCTTAACCTGAAAAACACCCCAAAGGGCAGCAAAAAACCACCCTGGAAAACCAGAGTGGTTAGTTAAACTAATGCTTACTTGGATGCAGCTGCGAGACGCTGTGCCACGTCATCCCAGTTGAAGACGTTCCAAACAGCCTTGACGTAATCAGGCTTAACGTTCTTGTACTGCAGGTAGAAAGCGTGCTCCCACATATCAAGCATCAGCAGTGGGGTGATGTTGATGGAGATGTTGCCCTGCTGATCGGTGAGCTGCTCAACAACCAAGCGACCTGCAATGTGGTCGTAGCCAAGAACTGCCCAGCCGGAGCCGTGCAGGCCAAGAGCTGCAGAGTTGAAGTGATCCTGGAACTTAGCGAAAGAACCGAAGTCGCGGTTGATAGCCTCAGCTAGTTCACCGGTAGGCTCGCCGCCACCGTTAGGAGAAAGGTTCTTCCAGAACACGGAGTGGTTGGTGTGTCCACCAAGGTTGAACGCAAGGTTCTTGGACAGTGCGCGGATCTGGTCAGGGTTGGTGCCCTCTTCGCGTGCCTTCTCTAGTGCCTCAAGTGCAGCGTTAGCGCCAGCAACGTAGGTTGCGTGGTGCTTGGAGTGGTGAAGCTCCATGATCTCAGCCGCGATGTGTGGCTCGAGTGCATCGTATGCGTAATCAAGTTCGGGAAGTTCGTATACAGCCATGTGTAATCCTTTCGTAGGTTTCCGCACCGAGCATATACACCTTTTGAAAATCCGTCAGATGGCGCTTTGCAAAAGTGCTCTGTGCGATACTTCCCAATGATAGGCCTTTTTGTTGATATTGCAATCAATCCTTTCATCCCACCTATTTATTGGGGGAGGGGAAAATGCGATGGAATATTGGGTGTTGCATAGTGGTTGAAAGGGCATAAGGCTTCCTCAATTTAAGATAAGGAACACTTCACGTTATGGCATGGTTTTTCGCACCCGAGCCCGTTATGGTCACCCCAGAAGAGGCACTCAAAGGTGGTAGGCATCCAGTTCTAGAAACACCCGCACCACATACTGTGCTGGGGACCCCGATCACTGGACCGTGGAAAGAGGAGCAGCAAAGGATCTGGATTGGTCTTGGTTGTTTCTGGGGCGTTGAGCAAATGTATTGGAAAATGGATGGCGTGGAAGGCACCTCTGTGGGCTATGCCGGTGGCTACACGCCCAATCCGACGTACCGCGAGGTCTGTTCCGGTCGCACCGGCCACACGGAAATCGTGGAAGTTGTCTATGATCCAACACGCGTGTCTCTAGAGCAGCTGGTGGCTCGCGGCCTGGAAGCCCACGATCCCACCCAAGGTTTCCGCCAAGGAAATGATGTGGGCACTCAGTACCGCTCGGCGTATTTCACCGATAATGAAGAAGATGCTGCGCGCGTCAAAGCCGTGGTAGATGCCTATGGTCAAACTCTTGCGCAGCATGGTTTCGGTGCGATCACCACGGAGATCGGTGCTATTTCTCCTGCGGAATATTTCCTGGCGGAGGATTATCACCAGCAATACCTGGACAAGAATCCGGAGGGCTACTGCCCTCATCACTCCACCGGGATTCCATGCGGCGTAGAAGCTTAAAAGATTTTTGCTTGTCGACGCGCCTCTCCACATCGGATTACGCTTAAGGCATGACGCTTTCCACAATTCTTTCAGACCTGGACCAAACCCGCGGCTACCGAGAAGAACTGTATAAGTACTTCCATCAGCATCCGGAGCTATCCCTGCAAGAATTTGAGACAGCTAAGCGCATCATCGCAGAGTTGGAATCTTATGGTGTGGAGGATGTTCAACGCATTGGTGACACTGGAGTTGTCGCAGTGATCAACAATGGTGATGGCCCAGTTGTTGCAGCTCGTGGTGATATTGATGCACTTCCTATGGCAGAACGATCCGATAAGGATTATGCAGCAACTGGAGTTACCCAAGTTGATAACAACACCGGTAAAGAAACTCCAGTAGCGCATTCCTGTGGTCACGATGTGCACATTTCCTCCCTGCTGGGTGCAGTGCAGGCACTTAACTCCCATAAGGAATCTTGGAATGGCACATTTATTGCCGTTTTCCAGCCAGCTGAAGAGACAGCAGCTGGTGCAAAGATGATGGTGGAGGAGGGGATCGTCGATAAGCTTCCTACCCCGGATGTCTACCTCGGCCAGCATGTGCTGGGCACCCTGCCCGGCGGGGCGGTGGGCACGCGCGTGGGTGCGGTGATGTCGGAGGCTGCGTCGATTGAAATTACGCTGCACGGCAAAGGATCGCATGGCTCTATGCCCAACCTCGGTGTGGATCCGATTGTGCTGGGTGCCGCTATCGTCACGCGTCTGCAATCTGTGGTGTCAAGAGAAATCGCAGCTAGCGAGACCGCAGTGCTGACCGTGGGCAGTTTTCACGCCGGCACAAAATCTAATATCATTCCAGATTCCGCCGTGCTTCAACTAAATACCCGTGCTTTTTCCAAAGAAGTTGCAGCCCACTTACATGAGGCAATTGAGCGGATTGTGCGCCATGAATGCGAAGCAGCCAGGAGCCCGGAGCCACCTGAGTTTAAGTATTATGACCAGTACCCATTAACCCATAACGAAGTATCGGCCACCGCGCGCGTTCGTGCAGCATTCGATGAATACTTCGGAGAAGAGTCCACTGATTTAGCGCAGGTTCCAGCCTCTGAGGATTTCTCCATTATCCCGGATGCCTTTGGCGTTCCATATTCCTACTGGGGCTTGGGTGGTTTTGCAGATCCAGCAGCCGCGCCGGGTAATCACTCGCCAGCATTTGCACCAGATATTCAACCCACCCTTGATCGCGGTATCGAGGCACTTGTTGTCGCAGCTTCTGCATGGTTAGTAAAAAATGAGGGCCACAATGAATCCATTTAGCTATGACACCTTGATTGTCCAGCAGGTTTCTTCATTTTTGACCAACAACTTTGAGATCTACAACCCGCAGGGAGAGGTTGTCTTAAAGATCAACACCGAAGGATCTTTGGGTTCCCGGTTGGTCAAAGGCGATCGTCGTTTCACCTTGGTAGATGCCTCCGGTACACCCGTTATGCAGGTGCGCGATCCGATGAATTTTGTACGCGACACCTTTGAAATCACTGATAGCGATGGCACCCCGATTGCTCATGTGCGCAAGCGCTTTACCTTCTTTAATAAGCGTATGGATATTGAGCTTGCCGGTGGCAGTGTTATTGAGATGCACGGAAATTTCCTCGGCTTTGATTTCGAATTCCGCATGGGGGATCGCATTCCAGCGAAGGTATCAAGAAAATGGTCTGGTGCGGCCAAAGGCTTGTTAGGGCGCAGTACTTATGCAGTAATTTTTGATGAACAAGTTCCAGAAGACATCCGAAAAGTAATTATCGGTGGCATGGTGGCGTTGGATCTGATCCGGGCGAAAGAGAATAATTAGCTTTTACGAGCCTGTGGAGTGCATGTAGAAGAATTGTTACTGGTCAGGGCTATAAAAGGGGAGGGTGGCTACTGTCGCCCCCGAAGCATGTCCTAGGAATGTCCCTTACCTGTCGAGAGAGTGAACTCTTGACAAAGTTTTGTTTAAAACCCATGTGGCCGGCAGATTACTCGTATTCATCGAGAGAGATTTTGACAGATAACTATTAGCTTTTTGTAAGTAGTACTAATTTATCGTCTTGAATCTTTCTCCTAGGAGTTCCATTATGGCTTCCCGCCGTTTTCGTATGATGCTTACCGCAAGCATTACTGCAGCTTCTCTCGGCCTTTCCCTTACCCCAGCAATCGCAGTTGAGACTACTGCACCTGCTGTTGGCTTCGATTCTGGTATCGCCCGCGATGCAGCCTTCACTTCTGTTCCACATGATGTGGTTGTCGGAGTCGGCGCAACTGAATCCGAGATTATCTTCAACTGGATCACAGCTCAGGGACTCAACGGCCAGGTTGCGCAGCTGTCTCTAGATGATTCTTTTGCAGCCCCACTCACCGTTGAGGCAGTGTCCGAAGACGTAAACATTGTGAACACTGAAGGTGACTTCCGTAAGAAGGCCGAAGGCGAGTACGTCGAGTACCGTGCTGGTGCAGTCAACCGCGCTACCGTAACCGGCTTGGCAGAAAACACCACCTACTCCTACCGCGTTGGTTCTGAAACTGATGGCTGGTCTGAGGTGCAAACCCTCAACACCAGCACTTATGGCGATGACTGGAACTTCCTCTTCTTCGGCGATACCCAGCTATACAACACCCACTCAGACCGTGCAGAAGAAGTACAGAACTGGGCTTCCAACCTGGAACTCGCTACCTCTGAAAACCCAGAGACCTCTTTCATCCTGTCTGCAGGTGACCAGGCAAACCACTCCAACTGGGATGAGCACTCCGCCTATATTTCCCCAGAGACCCTGCGTAGCTACCGTCTGGCTGTCAACAACGGTAACCACGATCAGTACAACTACGATGCCTACGACGCGATGTACCCACGTCCAAACCAGGTAGATGAGAACTACTTCTTCGAATACAACAACGCGCTTTTCCTGTCCGTGGACTCCAATGACTACATGGACATCGACGATGACATCGCATTCCTGCGCGATACCGTTGCTGCTCATGGAGCAGACAAAGAGTGGATCGTTTTGACCTACCACCACTCGACCTACTCCCAGGCCTACCACATGGATGACACTCGCATTAAGTACCAGCGCGAACGTTTGACCCCAGTGATCTCTGAGCTCAACGTTGACCTGGTTCTGGGCGGACATGATCACATCTACACTCGTTCCCACCTGATGAACGGTTTCACCCCGGTAGATGCAGGACGTGAGGCAGTAGCCGGTGAAATGCTGCATCCGAAGGACGGAGAAGTTGTTTATGTCGCTGCGAACTCTTCCTCTGGATCTAAGTTCTACGATTTCTATGATTTCCAGACCGGCAAAAACGATGAGAATGGTTTGGGTTTCCAGGACACCGTTGAGCAGAGCAAGATCCGTACCTACACCGCAATCTGGGATCAGGACAAGGTACAGGATTACACCAACGTTGAACTCACTTCAGAAGGTCTGACTGTGACCACCAAGGATGCTGTTACCGGTGCACTTGTGGATCAGTTCACTCTGTCCAAGGAACAGCGCGATGAAGAATCTGAAGTTCCAGTAGAAGATTCCTCTTCCGAGTCCGGTTCTTCTGAGTTCGGCTTGGCCGCAATTCTTGCTCCACTGCTAGCTATCTTCGGCTTTGTCGGTGGACTCTTTGCAGGTGGCGGAGCATTGACTGAGGTATTGGCTAACTTCGGCATCAAACTTTAAAGTCACCTTTTAATACTGCTTGTTAAAAAACTGCCCGCATTCACCATGAATGCGGGCAGTTTTCTAATTAATTTCCTAAAACACCGAACACTGCGTGAGCGATGAGAAGATCAAGGCGACGGATATCGGCATTTCTGCCGAGCTTAATTTTGATGTGCCCAGCTTTAGTCCAAAGCTCGAGCTCAGAATTGAAATCCAAGGTTCCGGAGTTCTCTGAAGACCACATATTGATTGAAGAATAAGGGAGAGAATACATCTCGACCTTTTTGCCGCGGATACCTTGGGCATCGCGAACAATTAGTCGACGATCGGTGAACACGGCGGAATCACGAAAAGTCTTATAAGCGGTGATAGGGCGTTCGCCAGGGACGAGGATTGTGCCAAGATCGTTGGGAATGGGAACTTCTTGTTCAAAAGTCCAGGTGGTGATGGCGCTTAATTCATTGCTCATGGTGCTCTTTCTGATAAGTGGAACTTTCGAGGGGCTTTAAAAATAATGATGCCACTTGTGGTCAATTGAATTCTCTCCAATTGGCCACAAGTGGCAGATGCAACAGGTCTTAGACGAGGTCGCTGAGGTTCTTCACATTGTCAGAAACAGGAACCATCTTGGTTAGCTGAGTGACATGGCGTGGTTCGAGTTCTTCGAGGGAGGAGACTCCTAAAAGTGCCATGGTGCGGTTGATTTCACTGTGCAAAATGGCGATGGTGCGATCTACGCCTTCACGTCCACCAGCCATGAGACCGTAGAGGTAAGCACGTCCGATAAGAGTGAAATCAGCACCCATGGCAACAGCTGCAACGATGTCTGCGCCGTTCATGATGCCGGTGTCGATCATGATGGTTGGATCAGCGCCGACTTCCTTACGGACCTGTGGCAGCAGGTGGAATGGAACTGGTGCGCGGTCGAGCTGGCGTCCACCATGGTTGGAAAGAATCAGGCCATCGACGCCGTGATCGAGAAGTTTCACTGAATCGGCAACGTTTTGCACACCCTTGACCAGGAGCTTTCCAGGCCACATCTCACGGATGACTTTGAGGTCCTCATAGGAGATGGTGGGATCCATGGCGGAGTTGAGGAGATCTCCGACGGTGCCTCCAGTAGAGGAAAGGGATGCGAATTCCAGGGTTGGGGTGGTGAGGAAATCGATCCACCACCAAGGGCGTGGAATTGCGTTGAGCACGGTAGATGGGGTCAGCTGTGGTGGGATGGAGAAACCGTTGCGGGAATCGCGGATGCGGTAGCCGGCGACAGGGGTATCCACGGTGAACATCAGGGTGTCAAAGTCTGCTTTAGCTGCACGTTCGACCAGGCCATAGGAGATATCGCGGTCGCGCATGACATAGAGCTGGAACCAGTTTCGACCACCTGGGTTTGTTGCTTTGACGTCTTCAATAGAGGTGGTACCCAAGGTTGAGAGGGTGAAAGGAATTCCTGCTGCACCAGCAGCGCCAGCACCAGCAATTTCGCCTTCAGTCTGCATGAGGCGGGTAAAGCCAGTGGGTGCAATGCCGAAAGGCATGGAGGAAGATGCACCGAGGATCTGGGTGCTGGTGTCTACGTTTTCTGCAGGCTTGAGGATGTCCGGGTGGAACTCGATGTTCTCAAAAGCTTCGCGAGCACGTTTGATGGAGAATTCGGCCTCGGCTGCGCCATCGGTGTAGTCGAATGCGGCGGCGGGGGTGCGTCGTTTAGCGATATCGCGCAGGTCGTAGATGGTGAGCGCGGAGTCCAAGCGGCGCTTTTTACCGTTGAGCTCTGGCTTTTTAAACTTCATCAGTTCAAGAAGTTCAGCTGGGTTGGGAAGTTGGCGTTTGACCATGTTAGAGGATCCTTTTTAAAGAAGTTGGTTCTAGTTTTCTTGGTGTGCAACACGCTTGATGAAAAACGATGCAATCACGGAGATCATGCAACATGCTGCGACATAGATGGCGATTGGCCACCATTGTCCGCCAGAAGCTTCAAACATCCATGCTGCGATCAGTGGTGCAGTGCCGCCGAAGAGTGCAGCTCCAAGCTGGTACCCCAGAGTAGCGCCGGTGTAGCGGACCTCGGGTGCGAAGTTTTCTGCAATGACGGTGCCCAGGATAGCGTTTACGCTGCCCCAGAGGATGCCGAAGCCGAAAACGGTGGTGACAAACAGTGCCCACACAGCACCTGTGTTGAGGATCAAGTAATAAGGCACGATGAACACGATGGTTGCGCATGCGGAGAGCCTGTACAACGTTGCGCGGTTGACCCTGTCAGAGAAGGAACCGAACAGTGGCATCCAGATGGTGGCAACCAGTGCTGCACAAGCAACGGCCAGGAGCACCATGTTGTTACGAATACCCAGGAAGTTGGTTGCATACGCCACGATGTAGGTGCCGAAGATGTAGAACGGGCCGGTTTCGGCAGCCTTTGCACCAATGGAGACTAGAACAGCTGGCCAGTACTTGGTTAGGACTTCCTTCAAAGGCATTTTTACTTGCTGGCCGGAATCGCGGATGCGCTTGAACTCAGGGGTTTCATCTAGGCCATTACGGATGGCGAGGCCAATGAATACCAAGACGATGGAGCCCACGAATGGGATGCGCCAGCCCCAGGTGAGGAACTGTTCTTCTGGCATCAGCGTCAGGAGGGAAACAACGCCGGCTGCGAGCAGCATACCGATGGAGATGCCCATCTGAGGAACGGCGCCATAGAGTCCACGCTGGTTCTTTGGTGCGTATTCATAAGCAAGCAGCAGTGCGCCACCCCATTCACCGCCGATGCCAATGCCCTGGAGGATGCGCAGGAGCATCAACAGGATGGGTGCCCAAATGCCGATGGAATTGTAATCCGGCAGCAAACCAATGGCTACTGTTCCGCCACCCATGAGCATCAAGGTGATGAACAGGGTTTTCTTGCGTCCGATGCGGTCACCGATATGAGCGAAGATAACGCCACCGACAGGGCGGAAGAAGAAAGTAAGGGAGAAGGATGCATAAGCCAGGATCGTGGAAAGAAACTCATTGTCGGTGGGGAAGTACATCTTGTTGAATACCAAGGCAGCGACTGTTCCGTAGACCAGAAAGTCGAACCATTCAATGATGCTGCCGCTGAGGCTGCCCAGCAGGACGCGCTTATTAAGCTGCTGTTTCGGCGGTGCACTTTGATTTGATGCAGTGGTTGTCATCGGTGACCTCTTCTTGCGGTGGGGTTTAAGGGACGCAGTTGAACCTAGTGGCCCAACCTCATGGTCAGACCACAAGAATGTAAGACAGATCACCTTTAAATGTCAATAGGGTGCAGTGAACAAGGGGGGTATTGGAAGAACGTCCAATACCCCCCTAAAAACCTTAATTAGTTAATCTGCATGACCGGAAAAGGCCACGGCCGCTGCAGATGCGGTGGGTGCTTTTCAAAGGGGTAGCCCAAAGAAACTTCCACATGACTAATGCCATCGACGCGTGTTTCGGCGGGAATATGCAGGTGTCCATGGATGGCCATGAGGGCGTTGTATCGAACCGCCCAATCTCTGGTGGCAGTGGTGCCACACCAGAGTGCGATGTCTTTTTCAAAGAGTCGGTGGGTGGGTTCGATAACAAGGGGCCAGTGGTTGACCAGTACTTTTGGCCCTTTTGTGGCCTTGAGGCGGTCTTCTGTGTAGGAAATTCTTTCGGCACACCACTGTGGAATATCCACATAGGGAGCAATCGCTAGTTCATCGTCTAGTGTTATTTTGGCTTGGGCGAGAGCCTGTTTCGCGCTGAGGCCAACCGGGCGGAAAGAATAATCATAAAGTGTAAAAAGTGGGCAGATGGTCACGCCACCAAAGACTGGATAGGGGTCTTCGGGTGTGATCACGCCCAGCGCGCGCAGTTGCCCAACGAGGGAGCGATAACGAGCTTTTCCGTTGATGCGGTCAGTTTTACGATTGAACAGTTCGTGGTTGCCGGGAACCCAGATGACGGTATCGAAACGCGCCACCAATCCCGCAAGCGTGCGCACCACATCAGGAATTTTCTCGGCTACATCGCCAGCAACGATCAACCAATCACCTGAATGTTGGGGCATAAGCGCATCCACTGTGTCTTGGTTTTGGGCGAAAGTAACGTGCAGATCGCTGACTGCCCACAAGGTGCGGATCATTAATCGGCCTGCGCGGTGGCTGTTTCTTGGTAATAGCCTTCGATGTGGTCTTTGATCAGCGAAGAAGCTGTAGCAGACTCGCCGGCACGAAGTGCGGACAAAATAGCGCGGTGTTCTTGCTGTAAACGAGCTGCGGTGGCCTGCCAATCAGGTAACGCGCGGGCACGCGCCACGGTGTGATCAGCAACGGAAAGCCGGAGTGCCTCCATCAATGTACTGATCAACGGGTTGGCTGCACCTGTGGATAACGCCACGTGGAAATCTGCATCGAAGCGCAGGAAATCTTCCAAAGGCAGTGTGGGATCATCCATTTTTTCCAGCAGTGCCTCCGCCACCGACCAATCGCCACGTGTTGGATCAGAATGAAGCGCTGACCAGCCTTCAAGAAGCTGGCGGGTTTCATAAATATCGTGGTGGCCAACCTGGTTGGTCAGCAATTGCAGCGTCACTGACAAAGACAGTGCCTGTCCGGGAGCTGCCGTGATGATGGTTCCAGAACGAGGTCCGGAACCCGTGGCAGTAGAAATTGTGCCGAGTGCTTCGAGCACACGAAGCGCCTCCCGCAGTGAGCTTCTAGAAACTCCAAGAGTTTCAGATAAAGCTCGCTCGCTGGGGAGATGATCACCGATTTTTAACCGACCACTGCGGAGTTCTTCGGTGACCCAATCCATGACAGATTCATGCGCTTTCACACTCATCAGTATCTCAGAGCCCTAAGCGCGCAGAACCGATAGGAGGCCATCAAGAAGCCGAACCAATTCACCAGCACGCCGATCGTTAGGGCTGAACACTCCATCCTTGTTTTCCGTGAAAGTAGAAAAGGTCAGTTGGGAACGAATATCGTACATATTGAAGGTGGCGATGATCTGGCGCCATTGCTCCACAACACGGATGCCTTCGACCGAACCATAAGAAACGAAAGCAACTGGTTTATCCAGCCACTCATTCCCTAGCACGTCATAGGCATTTTTGAACGCGCCGGGAACGCCATGGTTGTACTCCGGGGTGATGAAGATGAAGGCGTCACAGGCATCGATGGCTTTAGACCACGCTGTGACATTGGGATCATCGTATTGCTTGTTGGCAGCTCCTGGCACAGTGACTGATTCCAACAGAGGGACGTTGAAAGCTTTGAGGTCAATGAGTTCAAATTCCGCATCGGGAGCGTCATATGATGCGATTTGTTCCATGGCCCACTCTGCAACGCCTTGGCCGAAGCGGCCTTCGCGGATGCTTCCTAGAATGACACCAATTTTCATAGCGATCCTTAACTCTTAAGAAGAAATAACAGCGGTACTCGCGAGTCTAGTGAAACAGTTCATCCAGGGAGGAGATGTCTGCGCGGGGATCAGCTCCGGAACGGTCGATATAAAAGGCGGTCCAGCCCAGCTCGCGGGGAGCCTGCACATCATTGACCCAATCATCGCCAATAATGGTTGCGGATGCAGCGCCCACATGAGCCAGCGCACGGGCATACATTTCTGGCCGGGGCTTGGCGGAATCTAGAGTGGAGGCGGCCAACATGACTAGTTCTGGCAGGTTAAGGCCAGTGCGATCAAGTTTGTCTTGCTGCATGGGAGCGGCACCATTGGTCAAGATTCCTACCGGATCGCCAGTTGCCACCGCGCGTTGGAGGACTCCCAAGGCATCGGGGTAGGCAGTCCAGTTTTCTTCATAGGCGGTGAGGTAGCCGGTGTAAATGCCATCGCAGGTGGCGTCGTCAAGCGCTAAATCTTTAAGGTATGCCCGGATGCGGTCGCGGCGCTGACCTAGATGTGTGGTCTCGCCGCGCTCAAAACGGGCAAAGCCCCATTTATCCAATTCGATCCAGCGCTCAAAGTCTGGTTCGATGCCCAACGTTGGGGACCAAGCCTTCAGAGCGGCGTGGGCAGCGGAGGTGTGATCGACAAGAGTACCGTCGAGGTCAAAAAGGATCGCATGCGTCGTCATGGGTTTACATTAGCGTTTGATGTGGTTGGAGCGGATCCAATACGCAATGCTGTGGCGCAGCTCGGGGGTGACCTCGAGATCCAGAAGTGCCGCCCAATAATCAATAAATTCCTCATGATAATTGTGCCCATGCCCGCCAGGCGCCGCAGTGGAGGTGAGCAAATCAAGTGCCACCTGCCAACCCGTCACAAACGGCACCCACCGCAGGCGCGGAAATACATCCTGATGATCTCGGTCAGGATATTTCAGCCAACCGGGGCGCTTGAGAAATAGCTGTGCATCCCACCATACAATCGGATCCGAGGCGTGCTGTGCAATGATCATCCGGGGAAACTCCCAGGTAGTGGCCATATCAAGGTGCTCCGGGGCCCCTGCAAAACGAATATGTCGCCCACCAGCAAGCACCGGCAAACGCTCAGAGCTGCCCGCATCGCGACGCGCGCGCAGCGCATTCATGGACTCCGAAAACCGCGGCGTGCCAGATAACAGCACACCGTCAGCGGTGCCAAGAAGCTTTTCGACGTCTCCCCACACCTCGGCCAACCCATATGCCCCCAGTGACTCTCCCGCAAGAAACAGCTTCGGGCGACTGCCGGCGGGAAGCTTGGCTAGCTCCTGGAGGACGGCATCGAGAAGCATTCTCGCCGCATTAATGGGGCCGTCATTGTCCTTGTACCAGCTCAGCGCACTGGGCAGGAATGAATATTGCATGGAAATGGTGACGCAATTTCCGCGGTTGAGAAACTCAAAAGTATGCGCGGACCAATCCGTGATCCAACCGGTTCCGGTGGAATTATTGAGCACAATATAATCGCGGCGCAACGCTCCCGTGCGGTGCATTTCTCTGATTATCAGATCCACTTGATTGGTTAGTGACCGTCCTGGAACCATGCCCACAAAAATACGAATCGGCTCATGAGTATCAAGCGGCGAGGATTTGGTGACCGCGATGATATCGTCTTTGCGTGGACCGCCGGACAGCACCGCGCGCCCCTGCGAACCGACCGCATCCCAGTGCTCATAAGACCACGGACTGCCCGAACGCTCCGGCTCCCACGGCTGCTCAGTGCCAGGAAAAACCACCCGATTCAGGTGTTCGGCCTGGATTGCCGCGTTGTGCAGCATGCGTCTGAGTACCACACGATCAGCCAAGGTCAGAGTGCTTAAAGTAATGACTGTGACTGCGACAATGAAGCTGAGCCACGCGGGAAAAATGCGCTCAATAATGCGCTTGACATTGTTGATGCTGTGTTGGGTAAATTCACCTGCGATTAACAGTGCACCATAGCCTAAAATTCCTACGCCCATACCTGCGATGGTGTCCTGCGGGCCGGAATTTTTAGCGCCAATGAGCCGGATCTGTGCGCGGTGTCGTACCACTCCGACGATGGTGGCTGTTGTGGTGACCGCACCGACTGCAATGTGGGTGGCATTCTTGGAAAACGTGAGCTTGGTGCTGGGAAGAACTGAGTGAATTCCAGTTGCCATCGCATGACCTACAGCTTGTAAAACCGCCAGATTAGCGGCGGTCACCCACCAGGGGCGGGGAAGAAGCGATGGCGAGAGGGCCCACCAAGAGGCAATTTCTGCTCCGATAAATCCCGCACCCATATTCTCCGGCAAGATACGGTTGCGACGATAGCGAGGAGACATCCGGAGTCCCGGCGTGAGTTCTGAAAGTAATTGTGCGCTAAAGCGCAGAGCAGGTTTGATCTTTGCCTTTGTTATCAGGCGGGGGAGAGCTCTGGACGCTAATCTGGGGAGCGAAACCATAATGAGCCATCATTGCAGAGCTCCATGGGGTCTGCAGGATGTGATTGTTTCAACAAAGATTAATGTCTGGTCTGACCACATTTTCGGGCATAATTAAAGGTGTAACAAAGGAATCCGGGCAAAAGCTCTTGCTGATTTTCTGAGCTGCCCGGCGAGCGGGAACTTAGAAAGCGGGATTGTTATGAAAGAGACTGTCGGTAACAAAATCGTCCTCATTGGCGCAGGTGATGTCGGAGTGGCATACGCATATGCCCTGATCAACCAAGGTATAGCCGACCACCTTGCGATCATTGATATCGATGAGAAAAAGCTTGAAGGCAATGTCATGGACCTCAACCATGGCGTGGTGTGGGCAGATTCCCGCACCCGTGTCACCAAGGGCACCTACGCTGACTGCGAAGACGCAGCCATGGTTGTCATTTGTGCCGGCGCAGCCCAAAAGCCTGGCGAGACTCGCCTCCAGCTGGTGGACAAAAACGTCAAAATCATGAAATCCATCGTCGGCGATGTCATGGACAACGGCTTTGATGGAATTTTCCTCGTCGCATCCAACCCCGTAGACATTCTCACCTACGCTGTCTGGAAATTCTCCGGACTGGATTGGCACCGCGTCATCGGCTCCGGGACCGTCCTCGATTCTGCACGATTCCGCTATATGCTGGGCGAACTCTATGAAGTAGCCCCAAGCTCCGTGCACGCCTACATCATTGGTGAACACGGCGATACCGAACTTCCTGTCATCTCTTCCGCCACCGTCGCAGGCGTATCACTCAGCCGCATGCTGGATAAAGATCCCACACTGGAGGGTCGCCTGGAGAAAATTTTCGAAGACACCCGCGACGCTGCCTATCACATCATTGACGCCAAGGGCTCCACTTCCTATGGCATCGGCATGGGCCTTGCCCGAATCACCCGCGCGGTACTACAAAACCAAGATGTAGCCGTCCCAGTATCTGCACTACTGCATGGTGAATACGGCGAAGAAGATATTTACATCGGCACTCCAGCCATCATCAACCGTCGAGGTATTCGCCGCGTGGTGGAACTTGAAATCACCGATCATGAAATGAATCGCTTCAAACACTCCGCGAACACGCTGCGCGAGATTCAACAGCAGTTCTTCTAGTTTTCTCTGGTGGTGTGAGTGCTTGCTTGATTTCGAGAGCATATGCGGAAGTACTTGCGCTGCCAACCGTGTGGTTTAGGTGCAAAATATGAACTAGACCGAGGTTTGTGTGTATTTGTAGCCTAAGGAGCGCAAATGAATGAGTTTGACCAGGACATTCTTCGAGAAATCAAGACTGAACTCGATGAGTTGATTCTCGAGCTTGATGAGGTGACACAAACTCACAGTGAAGCGATTGGCAAAGTTTCTCCCACCCATTATGTGGGTGCCCGCAACCTCATGCACTATGCACATCTGCGCACCAAAGACCTCCGTGGCCTGCAGCAACGACTTTCTTCAGTAGGTGCCACCCGGCTGACCACCACTGAACCAGCAGTGCAAGCACGACTCAAAGCAGCCCGAAACGTTGTTGGCGCTTTCGCTGGAGAAGGCCCTTTATACCAACCATCTGAAGTCGTTGACGCATTTGAAGATGCGGATGAAATTTTGGATGAGCACGCAGAAATCCTTCTCGGCGAACCACTGCCAGACACCCCTTCCTGCATCATGGTCACTCTGCCCACCGAAGCTGCCACTGATATTGAATTGGTTCGTGGATTCGCCAAAAGTGGCATGGACCTCGCCCGCATCAACTGTGCCCATGATGATGAAACCATCTGGAAGCAAATGATCGACAACATCCATGCTGTTGCGGAAGAGGTAGGCCGAGAAATCCGTGTGAGCATGGATTTGGCTGGCCCAAAGGTACGCACTGGTGAAATTGCACCGGGCGCAGAAGTCGGGCGTGCGCGAGTAACGCGCAATGAAGCCGGAAAAGTGCTGACACCAGCAAAATTGTGGATCACTGCGCATGGCTCTGATCCTGTTCCCATTCCAACAAATCTTCCCGGCCGCGAAGCATTACCCATCGAAGTTGCTCCCGATTGGTTTACCAAGCTGAAAACCGGCAGCGTAATCAACGTTCCCGATACCCGTGGTTCCCGCCGTGCCTTCACCGTCACCAGGACTTTTGACGGCGCAGTGCTGGCCGAAGGCCCACAAAAAGCATATGTTTCCAACGGCACGCTTCTAGAACACGATTATGATCGTTCCCGCGTCTACGGAATCCCCGCCATTGTCCAGCGCATCAACTTAAAAGTGGGCAACCGCCTCATTCTCACAGATGAAGAATTAGTTTATGATCCTTCCTCCGGATCCGGACGCACCCCGCGCATCAGCTGCACCCTGCCCCAGGCAGTCGGCGCGATCAGGGTTGGACACCGCGTGCTTTTCGACGACGGCGCCATCTCTGCAGTCTGCATCGAGAAAAACACAGCTGACGGTGTCACAAACGTAGAACTTGAAGTTACTCGCGCTCGCCCACAAGGCGTGAACCTGGCAGCCTATAAGGGTATCAACCTGCCAGATTCCGAACTTCCGCTGCCAAGCCTGACCGAAGAAGACCTCGACCACCTGCGCTTTGTGGTGAAATATGCTGATATCGCAGCGATTTCCTTCATCCGCGATGTCGCTGACGTGGAGTATCTCCTCCAAGCACTCGAAGATATCAACGATCCTGCAGCAGTGGAACGCCTCGGATTAGTGCTCAAGATTGAAACCATTCCAGGATTTGAAGGCCTGGCTCAAATCTTGCTCACCGGCATGCGCCACGAAAACTTTGGCATCATGATCGCCCGCGGTGATCTAGCCGTTGAACTGGGCTTTGACCGCATGGCTGAAGTTCCACAGTTGATCATGGCTCTCGCCGAAGCAGCTCATATTCCGACAATCCTGGCCACCCAAGTGCTGGAAAACATGGCCAAAAACGGACTACCTTCCCGCGCAGAAATCACCGATGCCGCAATGGCCTTGCGCGCTGAGTGTGTCATGCTGAACAAGGGCCCCCACATCAACGATGCCATCAAGGTACTGACGAAAATGAGCCGAAAGCTGGGAGCATCGCAGCGCAAAAGTAGGTTGTTGTTGCGCAAGGTGAAAAGCTGGGAAGAATAAACCGGGT
Source organism: Corynebacterium crudilactis (assembly GCF_001643015.1). Lineage (NCBI taxonomy): Bacteria > Bacillati > Actinomycetota > Actinomycetes > Mycobacteriales > Corynebacteriaceae > Corynebacterium > Corynebacterium crudilactis. Next base: position 2,887,755 of record NZ_CP015622.1, on the reverse strand, counting down.
TTCGGGTGCGAAAAAGCGCTTCAGAATGTCAGAGATCTTCAGAAATTGCGAGATTTTGACATGCTGGCTGGTGCAGACTCTGGAAACCAAACGACAGTGCCCACGAGCCCATGAAATCTGAAATTTGGGCAGCTGTGACCGGTTTCGAGCTTGGATAACCAAACCACAGTGCCCACGGAGCAGGTTTTAAGCTGCCGTGGGCACTCTCATTTGGTTTGGTGAAAACTTCAAGGTCTGCCCCTGAAAAGTGCCCTCCCTAAAATCGCTTTTAAGGACTTCTGAGAGTCGCTTCCATGTAAATGTTCATTCGGGAAAGTCGACCTCTTAAAACGGCTCAGGGTAGCACCTGGAAAATCCTTAGAGCAAGGACGCCAAACCGAACATGGCATAAGCCAGAATGAAGCCAACGATGGCAATGCAAGTCTGGTTTACTGTCCAAGTTTTCAGCGTGGTTGGAACGTCTGCATTCATCAAACGGCCAACTAGCCAGAAACCGGAATCGTTGACGTGGCTGGCAATAACAGAACCTGCAGCAGTGGAAATAACAATCGCAGCCAGCTGGAACTCATTGAAATCGGTAGCTGCAACAGCAGGAGCCATCAGCGCTGCCGCAGTAGTGAGAGCAACAGTTGCAGAACCCTGGGCGATGCGAAGAACCGCTGCCACGATGAAACAGCCAGCAATAACAGGTAGTCCCAGATCAGACATGGAATCTGCCAAAGCTCCACCAATTCCGGAGGTACGCAGCACTCCACCGAACATGCCACCAGCACCGGTGATCAACACGACGGAACAGATGGGGCCGAGCGCGCCTTCAACAGTTTTCTCCAGTGCAGATCCGCTGATGCCGCGACGGTTGCCGAGGAAGAACAGTGCGATAAGCACGGTGATCAGCAAAGCAACTGGGGTTTCACCTAGGAAGCCCAAGACCTTGACCACTGCTGATTCCGCATCAAGAACGCCTGCGGACACTGCCATTGAGGTGCCAGTATTTCCGAAAATGAGCAGCATCGGAATGAGCAAAATGACAATAATTGACGCTGCACTTGCAGGGTTATGAGGCTGATCTTCTTCTTGAGCTCCACCACTGAGAAGATCTGGAACTGGCAGTGGGAATTTCCGGCCTAAGAATTTACCCAGCAGGTAACCGGTCAAGTACCACGTTGGCAGCGCGACAATAATGCCTGCGATCAGTACATATCCAACCTGCGCACCAAAGAATTCAGAAGCCGCAATGGGGCCTGGATGAGGTGGCACGAACACGTGCATGACAGAGAAAGCACCAGCAGCAGGAATACCGAAGGTAAGAACTGAACCATTAAGTCGACGGGCTACTGCGAAGATAACCGGCAGCATAACCACAAGACCAGCATCGAAGAAGATGGGGAAGCCCATGATCAGTGATGCCACACCAAGAGCGAATGGTGCGCGTGCTTCACCAAAAATTCGAACCATCGCATCGGCTAGGGATTTTGCACCACCTGATGTTTCCACGAGTCTGCCCAGCATCGCGCCAAGGCCAACAAGCAGGGCAACTGAAGCGAGCGTTCCTCCGAATCCGCCGAGTAGGGTGTCCACCACTGCATTCATTGGAATGCCTGCAACGAGTGCGGTGAGAATGGAAACAAGCACGAGAGTGAGGAAGGCGTGCAGTTTAAAAACAATAACAAGAACAAGGATAAGGGCGATTGCTCCGGCAGCGATGCCGAGCAATGCGCCCGTTCCAAGGGTTTGTTCCCAAGTATCCATAGGGAAAATCCTTCTCAGTAATTGACTTGGATGAAATAAGTATGATCAAACTACACGGGTGATGAGATTTGCGCCACATTCTCTACGAAAATGCATGGTCATCACTGAATAATTTAACACTGCGAGGGAGTTTAGTCGCGATAAATTTGCCTGTTTAAGTTGGATCCCCTTTACTTCTGTTTGAAGTGGGGAATTATGCAAACGATTGCTACTTGGGATTGTATTGGTTTAGGTGAGAATTCTCCTCATCCAACCGCTGCGGGTCTCTGTCGTTGCATCTGCGACGGGCGTTCCTGTGCCTAATCCGTCATATCCGTGGAAACCGCCACGCCATACATGGAGTTCGGTCTGTACTCCGGACTCTAGGAGGCGAAGTGCGTACTTGATATCTTCATCGCGGAACATTTCTGCGGATCCAACATCGATATACGTGGTGGGAAGTCCTGCGAGATCAGTTGCTCGAGCGGGAGCTGTGTAGGGACTTACTTCCCGATCTTCGTGACCTTCACCAAGGATGGCATTCCAGGACCATTCATTGGATTCTCGCGGCCAAATCTTGCCATAAGGCTCGCCGTATTGCTGCGCGGAAATGGTTGCATTGCGATCATCAAGCATGGGGTAGATCAGGCACTGTGCGAAAAGCTGCACTTCGCCTCGATCGCGAGCCATGAGGGCAACGCCTGCGGCCAGTCCGCCACCGCCGGAAGCTCCGCCGACCATAATGCGATCTTTATTGAGTCCCCATGCCTCCGCCTGGGATGCTGCCCAAACGAGCGTGGCGTAGCAATCTTCCACTCCGGCTGGCGCGGGATTATCGGGTGCGAGGCGATATTCCGGGGTCACGACAATCATGTTGTGTTCATTGATCCACGCAAATTCATCGTAGGAGCCAAGGCCTGTCCAGCGATCGCCAAGAACCATGCCGCCACTATGAATTGCTATGTAGAGCGGAGAGTTTCCTTTAAATTCCGCAGGTTTTAATACTGTGACCTCAATGGGGCCGTTTGGACCATCGATTGTGTGGTCTTCCCAGGTGACATTGTGTGCAGCGGCAGCCTCTTGGGCCAGTGCTGGACCTGTAAAAGTTGCTTCTTTGAGGAGCATGTAGCTTTCATCGGACACAGTGGGCAGTGAATTTTCAGGCGTCAATAATGCTGCGACTGCTGGGTCGAGTTCTTGCCTGATGAGCTCTTCGGACATGATGATTTCCTTGTGTATAAGGGGCCAATTCTGCAGTATGACCAGCTTATGCAATGTGTATAAGGGGCCAATTCTGCAGTATGACCAGCTTATGCAATTTCTGTAACGCGCATCACAAATTGGTTGTAATGTAGATATCTCGCCCCACGCTGCGGAGATGCAAAATTGGGAGGATACTAGAAGAGGTAGCGGGTATTTTAGGGCTAGGAGAGATGTGAACATGAAGATCATCGCGCACCGAGGATTATCTTCGCGATTCCCGGAACTTACAGAAGCTGCATTTAGAGCGGCTCTTGAATTGCCAATTCACGGAATTGAAACTGACGTGAGGCTGACCAAATGCGGTGAAGTGGTCAATATTCATGATCCCATCGTGGATCGCGTATCTGATGGCAGAGGCCGAGTATCCCGTCTTGATCTAGAAACACTGCTTGACCTCAACTTTGGCAGCAAAGAAGCACCCCAAAAGGTGCTTACCCTGAATAACCTGTTGGATATTTTAGAAGACTATCCAGATAAGCACCTCTATATAGAAACTAAGCATCCGATGCGTTATGCCATCATGTTGGAAGAAGAAGTAACAAAGATTTTGAAGTACCGCGGGCTCATGCAAGATCCGCACATTCACATTATTTCTTTTGCGCTTCCTGCAATTTCTCGTATGGAACGGCTTGCCCCAGAAATTGATCGCATCCATTTGCGCAGGTCTTGGGAACGATGGGGGAATCCGAAAGACCTTCGTTGTGGTTCACCAACTGGCCTTGGCCTTTCTATTGAGCGGGCGAAAATGGATCCGAAACTCATCGGAATCAAGGGTATGCCCACCTATCTTTTCACCGTCGACAAGCAAAAAGACATGCTGTGGGCGCGCGACCAGGGCGTGGACATGCTGGCGACGAACTATCCGGACCACGCAGCCGAGCTTTTGAAAGCACAGTCCAAGCCCGCCATGTACGCTAATGCGCATGGCAAAGAAGAATAAGAAGAATGAACAGCTACCTGAGGGCATGAGCCGCCGTCAGGCAAAACTTGCAGCACGCGCCGCAGAACGCGCAGCACTTGAGCGTGAACCACGCCCATTCGAAGGTCTGGCAATGGAGTCCCAGCTCGTTGCACTGCAGGAATTCATTCCATCTGCAACCGCTCCAATCAACGTTGCAGGAACTGACCGCAAGGTCACTATTTGTACCGTCCTCCCAGGTGCTGCAGCTGCACTCGTCCGCGAAGAAGCATTCGGTGGCGAAGCATTCGTTGCAATGCAGCAGACTATCCGCTCCAATAACCCAGGCAAAGACCTGGCATTTGCACTGCATTGGGTCAAGAACGCTAACGCTGGCGAGTCCCTAGCAACTGCTACCGCTGATGGCACCCAGCCAGAGCTCAAGTCCCTGCTCAGCGAGTCTGACACTCTGGATATCACCGCACACCAGGACTTCAACTGGTGGCTTGCAGAAGAAGATAACCTTTCACCAGAGGTTGCTCAGCACATGCAGGCAGCAAATGATTCCATCCTCCCTTCCCACAAGGTTGAAGTAGATGTGCCAGGCGCTGTGTGGTGGGTTAACCCAGGCGGCAAGGCTCATATCCGTTGGGTCCGCACTGAAAACGAAACCGCTTTGTTCAATGCTCTGGCACGCATCGCTGCTCGTGGCGAGCTGAATCTTGGTGAAGAAACTAAGTTCGCTGGCGCTTTCCGCACCCACGGCATCGTCGTCCCAGTGTGGGATCTCGATCCTGAGCGTCCATCCACCGATTACGCCGATGTTTTGGTTGCACTCAACGAGAAGATCGTCGCTGAACTGGATAACGATGCCCAGCTCAACGCCGATGAGCGCCGTCAGCTGGAAAACATCAAGTCCCGCCAGGTGACCATCCGCTAACCGGTAATTACAAAAAATGCCCTATCCTCCGAGCCGAATCGGCGGATAGGGCATTTATGCTGATCAGGGTATTAACGCAGAGAGCTGAACAGCTCCTCGGCGGCGTAATCATCCCAAATGACAACATTTCCCACGTCATAATCAGCAAAGGTGGCAATGGGCACGGTCTCGGTCTGGGTGCCGCCACGCATGGCCAGCGCCAGGCGCCCCAGGTGCCAGACATGATCGCCCTCGCCGACGGTGAAGGTACCCACGGCATCACCGATCATCGGGATGACCCGGAAGGGGTTGAGCAGCGTGCCGGGGGAGGTGGCGGTGCTCAACAGGGCGGAGAAGAACTCCCGTTGGCGCACCACACGGTCCAGATCACCCATCGCGGTGGCGCGGGTGCGCACATAACCCAGTGCGGTGGCCCCATCGAACTCCTGGCAACCCGCCTGGATATCCAGGTTGGCCAGCGGATCCTGGATGGGTTCAGACGGGCACATCTCCACACCACCGATGGCATCAACCATGTTGGCCAACCCGCCCATGCCGATCTCCGCATAGTGGTCAACGCGCAGGCCGGTGGATTCCTCCACGGTCTGCGCCAACAGTTCCGGGCCACCGACAGTGAAGGCCGCGTTGATCTTGTCCATGCCCCACCCGGGGATGTTGACATAGGAATCACGCGGGATCGACAGCAGGGTCGGCTCACCGCTGCGGGGGAGGTGCAGCACCATGATGGTGTCGGTGCGTCCCACACCGATATCCCCACCGGTGCCCAGACGATTGATGTCCTCCTCGCTCAGGCCCTGACGCGAATCTGAACCCACCAGCAACCAGTTCGTCCCAGCGGTGTTGGACACCCGGGCTTCCGGGGTGGCATCCACCCGGTTGAGCTGCGAGTCGGCCCACAGGGTCACCGCACCGACCAGCACCAGGATGACTGCGAACATGGTGAACAGGGATCCCAGGCATCCCCGCGGGCGCAGGCGGATCCGTGGCAGGCGACGGCGCGGGCGCTGCGGTGGTCCCTGGGTGTTGACCACCTGGGGAAGTTCCTGCGGAACATGGCCTATGTGACCCGGATGTTGATAGGCCTGCGGGCTGGGCTGGTTCTGGGGGCGTGGCGGAAATTGCTGCCGCGGGGCAGCCGGCGGGAACTGCTGGCGGGGTGCCGCCGGTCCGGGTTGCGCCGGGAAGATGCGGGTGGAATCCGCCGGCGGGGAGGTGCGACGTGGCGGGGTCGGTCGCTGCGCCGCTTGTCGACGCGCCCGAACCGGCCTGCCATAGCGGTCGAGGATGGGCCGACCCTGGCTGTCACGGGCGAAATCGCCCTGTCCACGTGAATCCATGGGTTATACAGTAGCCCTAGTGCCACCGGATTTTTTCAAGAGCACCGGAACAGTTTCCGGTGCTCGGACGGTGGCATCACCCGGACTGATCGGGGTGCCGACGCGGGTGCCGGTGCGGGCCATCATGTGCACCGTTGGCTCCTATCTGGATAGGTGGAAACCAACGCACCTGGATCGGGGTAGATCCTTCGTAGCCCTCACCTGCTGGAAGGGCAGTGGTCACACCTCCCGGTGTGATGGAGTATCGGACAGGGAGGTCTCTGCCGTCATCTCATTTTCTTGTTTCTGCCTGCGCCACCGACGCAGGGTGGCCCAGAGGGCGAGGGTGATGATGAGAGCCATGAGCGCCAGGTCCAGCTTCATCCACCAGGACAGCTGAAGCTGCCATCCACTGTCCAGCTCGTCCTCCGTCAGTGGGGTGTGGTCACGTTCGGCGGTGACCAGCAGGCGGTCGGAGTTGATGCCGTACGGCGTGCAGGTGATGAGCACGAGCTTATCCACACCCTCCTCGTAGGTCACCGAGTCGTAGTCCTCCGGCTTAACGACCTCAGATCCGGTCATCCGGTACCGCAGCTTCTCACCGAGCACACTGATGTAGACGGGCTCGCCCTCCTCCAGCTTGTAGAGGTTGTCGAACATACTCGCATTGACCATGCCCGTGTGGGCGGTGATCACCGCGGTGTTACCGTCACCACCGATGGGCAGGTCGCTGCCGTACATGTGCCCGGCACCGCGGTAGAGGACCTTATCAGTGGTGCCGTGATAGACGGGCAGGTCCACACTGATGTCCGGGATGGTGATGCGCGACATGATCGAGGTGCGTTCCGACGGCAACAGCTGAGAGAGATAGTCCTGGTACTCCGGGTCGGCCGGGTCCTCCCGGCGGTAGTGGTGGCCGGCCATATCGAGGTAGCCATTGTACTCCTCGGCCCGGCGGCGTACATCGGCCAACGTGTCCGGTGTCTCGATCTTGGCCATCTCCTCCTCGTATTTCCGGGCGACCTCCACGTTCTGGTAGTCATTCCACACCGTGGACACGACAGGGTACGCCATGATGGCCAGGCTCAGCAGGAGCAGGACCAGGGAGATCAGGCGGGACCTGCGCCCCGGATCCTTCTCCCCGTCCGCCTTCCTGCGGTGCTCCAGCGTGTGCGTGGCCACTTAGTTTCTCCGACTCCGGATGTAGTTGGCCAGAGCAGCCAGTGCAACCAGCCCTCCCAATCCCAGTACCCATACGAGGGTGGTGGCACCGGTATTTGGCAGCATCGCAACCAGATCGGGCAGGCGCATCGCGCCATGTTTGTCGGTAGCGGTGGCTGTGACTTCACGGCCGTCGATGGTAGCGGTCGCCACGATGGTGGCCTCTTCCTCGTTCGCCTCGTAATGGGAGAAGTCCTCCTTGAGGGTTACCGTGAATTCACAGGTGGCGACACCCTCCTCGTTAAAGGTTAGCGTGCAACCCTTGACTTCACCGGTGGTGGAATCCACGGTGATACCTGTTGGGAGGGCGAATTGATCGTTGATCAGCGAAGAATCGTAGATGGTGATGGTGTCCAGGTCTACCGCGCCGGTGTTCTCCACCGTGTAACGGATGGTCATCTCCGTGTTGCCGGCAGGCACGAGGGTGGTGGACCCGATCCCGTCGAGCAAGCCGTCAATGTGCTTATCGACGCTGATCGCCGCATAGGAGTTCGTAATGTTGATCTGTTGCTTCGGGGTGGGGACAGTGGGCACCGGCCCGGAGACGAAGGAGGCTGTCGTCGCGTAGCCGTCGCCATAGGTGTTGGTGAGGTCCGCGTTGTTGAGCTTCCAGCTGACCAGCGGACCTGCAGGATTGGTACCGAGGTCCTCACGGATCATGACAGTGGTGTCCTCCTCCAGGCTATCGTTGAGCACCGGGATATCCTTGATGGTGAGGGTCTCCTCGTGTCCGATTGTCGTGTCGGCGTTGATCCAGGTTGTACCGTCGTCCAGGGAGTACTGGAAGGCGAACTTGTCCTCGACCGACGCACCTGCGACCGCCTTGGTGATCTCGATATCACGCCGGTCGATGTCGTAGGCGTGAACGATGCTGACCCGGTGGGAGTCGACATCCTCTGGCACGAGGAACGTGAAGGAGTGTGTCTTCCACTCAGCGCCAACCTCGGTGGCGTCGACCTTGACCTGGTTTTCATCCAGCGTGACACCGGTGGAGGACATGGAGGTCGGCTGGTCAACCGGGGTGTCACCGGAGACGAGGACGTCGGTGCCGTCCGTATCCAGAAAATAGGTGTATGGCGTACGAGCAGCGGTGGAGTCGTTACCGGTCGGTGTTGGACGCAGCGCGTTGTGAATTGCCAGCGCGGGGTTGGCCGTTACGGTGCACTCCGCACCCGGCCTGACCCGCAGAGGATCGGCAAGGCCACCGGTGGCACCCGTCAGGTGCAGTTGGTTATCAGCGAAGGAGAAACCGCTACCGACGTTGAGCGCGTCGTAGGATAGACCCTCCTTCGTAAGAGTCCAATCATCTTCAGCTTCACACCTCAATTCATAGACGTACCCACCGGTGTGAAGGCCACGGCCGTCACCGATCTTCGCTACATCGAGGTTGAGATCGATCAGCCTCGTGCGCTGCGCCATCACTGAGGCAGTGGCCAGCGGGAGGTGAATGGCTTCACCGTCTGTGCCCAAGTCCAGGAGGCTGAGCTCAAGTGCAGACACGGTGAACACGGTGCCGTGGGCCACCGGTTGTTGTTTCTGACGGTTGATCACGATTTTCGCGATAGGGGCCAGAATCTGGAGGAAGACCGGATTCAGAATGTTCAGCAGAGGGCTGACTACGCTCGTTTGCAGACCACCGAGAACTGTGCTGCCCAACAGACCGTTGCTTTCAGGTCCGGAACCAAACAGCACAGTTTCGAGGACTCCACCCACTTGGCTCAGCAGGGCTACAGCAATGTCCGCGGTGAATGGAATCAGGCCGAGCGAACCCTTCCGGTAGTAGTAATTGTAAGGGTCGGACTCATACAAAGATCGCACGGATGTACCCTCGATATCGGGGTTAAGCAGGCCACCTAGGGTAGCGGTGATGTCAAGTCTGAGTAGACCAATCAACGCTTCCAAACCGATAGTAACCTCGGTTGCATAAAGCCCGGTACGTTCATCATCCCCCTTGAGGACCTCCTCAATACGGGCGTTCAGTCCATTGGGGTTGGTCGCTGACCCCTCCGTGAGAGCACTGGTCAATGCACTTGTGATCTTTGCCAGCTGAGTAGCATCGACCAGGAGAGTGTTCGGATCGAGCTTATTAAGGTCGCCTTCGTGTAATTGCTTGAGATCCACGGTGATCTCGCCTTTTTCCAGGTCAATGAACACCAGACCATTGCTGTCGGCAATCGGTGTACCCGTTAAAGCCTGGGTGACATTCTGCAGGGGGATCTTGACTTTTACGGTAGGCCGGGCGATTGCCCCCAGCAGGCCTCCCAGCAACGGGATGTCATAGATCACGCCCAGCAAACTGTCGTCAGTAGCCAATAGAGAATTGACGGTGTCATCTAGGCCACCCAGGATAGTGTTCAACCGATCCTGCAGATCGGTGACCAGCTCTCCGACGAGGGGAGCATCGAGGACCAGTTGAGCGTCTGCGACCTGATATCCGCTGCACACCCACGTGTCATCCGCCGGATCACCCACCGGGGTGGCGGTGAGGTTGGTGTCGCACACCGGAGGAGTCCCTTCCGGGACGTCGGACATGTCGGGCGCCTTGGCGACGGCACTGACGGCACCCAGCTCCAGTGCGGCCTCGGTGATGACGTTCTCGGTGATGACGTTGATTCCACCCAGATCCAAAAGGCTGAGGATATCCACTTTGGCGTTGTATCCTTCGCCGGGGTGAGTTAGCTCAAGACCACCGGAGTCGCTGACCACACCGGCGGCACCGTGTGCCTGGGTGGCCGAGGGGGCGTGAGCGTACTCGCGGAGGGCTCCAACCTGGGCATCGCCTAGTACGAATTCCAGCAGACCGTCCTCACCCACCAGGGGCAAAGGAAGGTAACCCAGGTTGAGGTAGATGAGGCCCAAGGCCGTTAGATCAATGTTGGAGGTATCTGCGGTCTGATTATTGTTAGCTAGGATTTTCCAGAGCTGGTCCGTCCCAGGGAGATCAGCCACACTGAGGTTGTGATCGTCCGGAGTTCGGACCCATTCGTTCAGCAGTCTCAGATCGAGCAGCCCGCCGTAGGCGTATGAGTAGGTATCTTCGAGATACTCGGCGAGGGGGATCGGGTCATTGGGTGTCTCCTGTGCCTTCGCCTGCACCGGCACCACTACATTGATCACCAGGAGTGCGCTGAGTGCCATCGCCAGTAGACGATGCAGCTTTTTCTTCAGGTTAGTGAACACGGCGACCTCGCATGTAGAAAGTGATACCGATCAGGGATAGAAACGCTCCCAGGGCGACGGTGCCAAGGATGCTGGCGCCGGTGGAGGCCAGCGCATCACTGCGCACGGGACGCTCAGGGGTTGCCTGGACCCCGGGGACAGTGGGGGAGTCCTTGCTCAGAGAATCATCGCCGGGGGTGGGTCCGGCAGTCGGGCCGGGCGCTCCCGGCGTGCTGCTGCCGGAAGAGCCAGGGAAAAATGAACCGGGGAAGATGGGGAGGATGGGAATAACCAGACCGGACTGGCTGGTGACGGGCAGGACATGCTCGTTGGAGATGACGGAATCGTCCCCGTCCTCGGGGTAACCATCGGGGTACAGGAGACCGATGTTCGTCAACGTGGTGCCCGGCTGGAGGGCTGTGGAGACGCGGACACCGAAGGCGAACCGCACGATGACATCGTCGTGCTCGGCCCGTTCGGCGGCCAGGCGCTCCAGGCCGGCCGGGGTGAGGGTGGCCGTGACGGTGTTGTTCTCGGTACGGACGGTGTAGTCGACGCCTGCCCCAAGGGGGACGGTCCGGTCGTCGACGAGGATACGTAGGGAGGAGTCGCCGGTGGGGGTGAGGCCCTCGGGGAGGGCGTCGTGAAGCACGTAGCGGTGGAGCTGGCCGTTGGTGTCCGGCAGCGGCACCGAGCCGTCGAGAACGTAGGTGACACGCGAACCCGGGACGACCGTGCTCACGTCCGCAGACTTCTGCAGGGTGAGGGGTTGTGGTTTGGGGAAGGCGGTGACGTCGACACGCCCCTCGTTGTCGGGAATGGCGACGGTGAACGCCGCGGACGTTGCACGGGCGACGTCGCCGGTGCGGGTGGCGAGCTCCCGGGCGTGGTAGGTGCCGGGGGTGAGGTCGTCGAAACGCACGGTGTCGGTGTCGCTGTACAGGATGAGAGGAGCGGCGAGGTCACCGCCCGTGAGCTCGAAACGCACGGGATGGACCCCCGGGGTGTCGAGGGAGGTGGGCAGCTTCTTAATGGTCACCGAACCGAGCTGCGTCTGTGCAGAGGCGGTGACAGGCAGAGCCATGACCAGGGCTACGAGTAGCAGGGTCAACAGGGTCAGCAGCCGCATCAGTGGCTGGGACGTCCGTGAGGTCATCTCCGCTCCTTTCTGTGCCGGTAGATCCAAACCGAGATAATGAGAAGTATGAGGGCAATGCTCAACACGAGGGCGAGCAGCATCCACGGTTGCCAGAGGACGCCGGAGTGTGGGGTGGGTAGATCGATCGTCTCCACCCGTTCGCCGGTGACGAGCAAGCGGTGTGTGTTCACACCATAGGGTGTGCAGGTGATTAGCGTGAGCAGGTCCCGGTCCGCCACCGGGCGGAGGGCCTCAAGCTCGTGGGGAAGCACCGTCTGAATCTGGGTGACCCGGTAGACCAGTGTCTCGCCCAGCACATCGACGGCCATGAGATCGCCGTCGGTGACATCAATGAGGTTGTCGAAGAGAGTGGCGGTGGTGATGCCGGTGTGGCCGGTGATCACCGCGTGGTTGCCCTGCCCACCAATGGGCAGCGACGTTCCATAGAGGTGTCCCGCGCCGTGGGCGAGGGTCTGCTCATCCGTGCCGTGGTACACCGGCAGATCGAGCTGCACGGACGGCACCCGGATACGCGCCATCACCGGAGTGAGATCGAGCTGCTGCAGGTAGGCCTGGTACCCGGGGTCGTCGTGGTCGGTCTCGTCGGCCCAGGGGTCGCCTGCCACCGGCATGCTTGCCGACGCATTCCAGTCCCACGCCTCAACCCATTCCCGCTTGAGAACCTCAGCGTTCATACGTGAGGTCTGCTCCGTGTATTCACGCGCGGCACTGGCCTGTTCTAGGTTGTGTATTTGGGTGGAGATCACCGGTGCCAGCATGATGCCGATGCCGGTGAGAACGAGAAAAATGGGTGTCACAACATAGCGCAGGACATACCCGAGGCTTCTCCGTGGTGGAGTGGCGGTCCCGGGAGCCGGCAATGTGTGAACACCCATTCTTCTGTTTCTTCTTTCATGTGTGCTGCCCCGTGCCCGGTGGGAACCGGTCACAGGGGCAGGGCCACATGCTTAGCTACGAGCGCGATTGCCGCGGACTGCGGCAGCTCCACCTGCGGCAGCGACAACCAGGCCACCAGCGATCAGTGCCATGGTGCCCATGCCACCGGTGGACGGCAGCTGGCCTCCGCCGGCCTCATCGGTGGTGAGGTTGGTGACATCGACAACCATGGCGTAACCGTCGTCCTCATCTTCGGTGAACTTCACCGGCTGCGGCTCCGGGTTGAGGGAGTAACCCGTTGGAGCCTTGGTCTCCACGACGCAGAGATGTTCGCCCTCGACGGTGGAGTCAGGGGAAGAGGTCAGCTCGCCGTTGACGAAGTTCCAGACCTGAGTGTCCGGCAGGATCACGGAGCCATCGGTGGTGGTGAGGTTCGCAGCCAGCTTGTCGCCCACGGTGGTGTAGCTCGGGGTTGTTGTGGCACCGTAGCTGTCGCAGCGGTAGAGGTCGAACGCTGCGGAGCCGGTCGTGATTAGTTCACCGGCGGTATCGACCTTTTCTATGGTCAGGTCACCGAAACGGGTTTCGGCGTGGTTACCGTTGTTCTGGGTGGAGTAGGTGAGGCCGCCACCGAGATCAATGGAAGCGTCGTTCCTGATGGCGCCGTTCTCCGGAACCTCAACGACCGTGGTGTCGAAGGTGACCAGAATCTGCAGGTCCGGGTTAGTTGCACGCCGGGCCTGCAGCTCGGTGAGACCAGCCTCAGTCAGGGAGATGGTCAGGTTTCGGTAATCCGTGATGGGGTCGATGGACCCGGCCGGAAGCGCGGCGAAAGCGCCGTCCGTGCCGGTGTTCGTGCCGACCTTCACGTTGGTGGCATCGGTCAGGGATGCCGGCAGGTTATCGGTGATGACCAGCTGCGTGAGGTTACCTGCCGGGACCGGTGCGGAGATGGTGTAGCTGATCTTGCTATCAGCAGTGACGTTCTCATCTCTGACGTCCTTGTTGATCTCGACGGCAGCCTGGTTCTTCGGGCGAACGGTCTGAGAGTAGCTCCACTTGCCGGTGGCGGGATCGGTAAACGGCAGGGTCACGAAGAAAGGTGCGGCCTCCTGGTAGGTGACACCATCGACGTTGGTCGGGGCTCCGGTCTCGGTGACGCGGTAGACACCGACGGGTAGGTTGACCTTCACGGTTCCTGGGTTCGGGGTTCCCTCTTTGCCGGTTGTGACGGTCCGATCGGTGAAGGTGGAATCCTTTGCTGCGGCATTGAGGGTCGATGGGGTGAGGGCCTTGACGTCGTTCCATCCCTTAACCGTGGTGAGGTCGATGTTGAGACGCTCGATCGTGAACTCGGCGCCGTAACCCTTCTCAAGCGTGTTCAGCGCAGTCTGGATCTCGGGGTTGTACTCGCCGGGGTCACCGACCGGCATACCGATGTACTTCTCGATGGTCAGGGTCGGCTGGATCTCGTTGATGTCGTCGATGATCGTGGATTCGATCTGGGCGCCAGCGACCGGTGCGAAGATACCCGCACCTGCGGTGGAGAAGCCCAGTGCCAGGGCGAGGACGGCTGCGGAGATCCGCTTATGGTTCTTGTTCATTGAATTCCCGATTCTTGCTAGGGGAGAGCCGCGGCAATTCTTGCAGGGTGTGAACACCTTTTAATGCCCTGACATCGAAGTGACCGGTCGGCTATCAGATTTGACGATCCGGCTTAACATTATCAGCTGTGCTGAAAAGTTCAATATTGGAACTGGCTGTCAATCACATGATTTATATCCCATAGTTTGCGACCAAACTCCGGACACTTATCTTGAGCTGGGAAAATTATTCAACAAAAGTGGCATATAGGGGGGTGCTAAAGATGAGATATCCCTTCCTTTTGGGGGCTGGACCACTGGAAAAAGTGGGGAAGGGGAAGGGAAATTCATCATTTTCGGATTATATGGATGGTTTTTCCCAGTGAAGTATCACGCCCCGGGCTGCTGCTGTGGCAGGGGAGATCTCCGGGAAGAGGGGACAATCTGGGGATAGTGTATTAACCATTGAGATCTTAGATACCCGTGAACTTCTACAACCCCAGCCAGCTGAGATCCCCACCCAGGGCCGTGTATCCGACGAACGCCACGGCGTCGATGAGGAAGTGGGCGATCACCAAGGGCCACACCCTGCCGGTGCGGTGGTAGAACCAGGCGAAGATGACACCCATGATGATGTTGCCGAAGCCGGCTGATACCCCCTGGTACAGGTGGTAGGAGCCCCGTAGTACCGAGGAGGCGATGATCATGGCGGGCACACTCCACTTCAGTTGGCGCAGTCTGGTGAAGAACCACATGACCACCACGATCTCTTCACCAAATGCGTTGGCGGCTGACCATATAAGCAGCACTGGGATTTCCCACCAGGTTTCCAAAGTGGTGGGCACGACCTGTTTGGAAAGACCCAGATGAACGGCACTCGCATAGAAGATCAGCCCGGGAATGCCGATGAGCGTTGCAAGGCCTGCACCCCATGCCCAATCTTTGGGTTTGATCCAGCGGAATCGTTCGCCAAGCAGATAGATCGCTAGCGCTCCCCAGGAAAACAGCACACCGGCGGAACACAATTGCAAGGCGAGATCCAGCCATGCGGAGTTTGCCATTGAGGCATTCAGGGCAACTTGCTGGTCGTTGAGCGCAACCGGTGCGAGGAGATCGTCGATGAGCCTAAGGAATGATCGCAGGCCGCTCATGCCAAAGGTGATGGCTAAAACGATCAGTATTTCCGCCTTTATTCGACGCGGTGACATTACTGAATCACTCATGCCACAGCTCCCTCTACAAATGCTGCCAGCCCAAGGATGTCTTCGTTTCCTACGCGCACCCCGCCAAGATGAATTCCTATTCCTTCAACAGGCACGCTGATGGCTGCCCCTCCGGTCATGTTGAATAGTGTTGCCCACGGTGTCCATTGCGTCTGCGCACGGAAGTCTTCCTCGGGTGGCATGGAAGAAAAGTAGCCGATCTTCGGAGGGGTAAAAGCCAAGGTAGGAGTCAATAAAACATCGATGTCCCATGCTCCGTGTACAGTCTCAGCCACGGAATCAAAAGCACCAACACACGACTGTCTTGCGGAGGGGGAAAGCGTTCGGCCTTGTTCACTCAACCACCTTGTAAGGGGGCTGCCCAGGTTGGTTAGTCCAGCGGATTTCATCATGAACACTTCTGTATAAGCTTCAAACGCCCAAGCGCCATAAGGGAGGGGTACGGACACAATCTCGTGGCCGGCTTTCTCAAGCAGGTGGGCGGTGGATTCGAGGATGCTCAGGAAGGAGGCGTCGACAAGCGAATTGGCATGGATGGGCTCAGCGAGAACGCCGATGCGCAGGCGCCTGGTGCGTGGTTGAAGTGCGTGCAAACGCACTTGGGTGGCCACATCACGGGTGATAAACCCCTGCGTGGAGGGGTTTCCACCGCGGGAATCGTGGGCGGGTTTAAACCCAACCAGCCCGCACGCGGCGGCTGGAATCCGGATCGAACCGCCACCATCTGAGGCGTGGGCGGCGTCGACAAGCGACCTGGCAACAGCAACCGCCGCACCACCGGACGAACCGCCGGGCGTGTGACCAGGCAAAACTGGGTTGCTGGGTGCGTCCATGTCGATGGGCTCGCAATACGCCGTCATGCCGAGCTCGCTGGTTTGGGTTTTGCCAGCGATGATCGCGCCGCGGTCGATGAGATTTTGGATAAACAGATCGGTTTCTGTTGCGATCGCGCGCCGGGATGCATTTCCGAACGCGGTGGGCATGCCTGCGACATCGTTGAGGTCCTTGGCTGGAATCACCATGCCATGCAACGGTCCGACACCATGGCCAGCGGTGATCTCAGGGTCGAACCATGCAAAACCATGCTCGGAGGGCGAGAGCTGGGCTAAGCGATCGGCTAATTGAGCAACAGACATGGACACCCACCTTAGTTCGGCGGGTTAAGCTGTGTAACCATGAGCGACGCACCAATTGTTGTGGCCTATTTGGGGCCTGCCGGAACCTTCACCGAAGAAGCCCTCTACAAATTTGCCGACGCCGGCGTATTCGGCGACGGTGAGATCGAGCAGCTGCCAGCCAAATCGCCACAAGAAGCTGTCGACGCCGTCCGCCACGGCACCGCCCAGTTCGCGGTGGTCGCTATCGAAAACTTCGTCGACGGCCCCGTCACCCCCACCTTCGACGCCCTTGACCAGGGCTCCAACGTGCAAATCATCGCCGAAGAAGAACTCGACATTGCCTTTTCCATCATGGTTCGGCCAGGGACTTCGCTTGCCGACGTCAAAACCCTCGCCACCCACCCGGTTGGGTACCAACAAGTGAAAAATTGGATGGCAACCACCATTCCGGACGCCATGTATCTTTCAGCAAGCTCCAACGGCGCCGGCGCACAAATGGTTGCCGAAGGAACCGCCGACGCAGCCGCAGCGCCCTCCCGCGCAGCCGAACTCTTCGGACTGGAACGCCTTGTTGATGATGTCGCCGACGTCCGCGGCGCCCGCACCCGCTTCGTTGCTGTCCAAGCCCAAGCAGCCGTTTCCGAACCGACCGGCCACGACCGCACCTCCGTCATTTTCTCCCTACCGAATGTGCCAGGCAGCCTCGTGCGCGCACTCAATGAATTCGCTATCCGCGGCGTTGACCTCACCCGGATTGAATCACGGCCCACCCGAAAAGTATTCGGTACCTACCGCTTCCACCTTGATCTCGCCGGCCACATCCGCGATATTCCCGTTACAGAAGCACTCCGCGCACTGCACCTCCAAGCCGAAGATCTAGTATTTCTTGGCTCCTGGCCGTCCAACCGTGTGGAAGACAGCACGCCACAAACCGAGCAACTAGCTAAGCTGCAACAAGCGGACGAATGGGTTCGCGCAGCAGCGTCAGGAAGGGAACTGAACTAAACATGGCTGGCCGGATTATTTTGCTACGACACGGGCAAACCCACAACAACGTTAAACACCTCTTGGACACCCGCCCACCAGGTGCAGAACTCACAGACTTAGGCCGCAAACAAGCCTTAGAAGTGGGCCATGAACTGGCAACATACTCCGGCGAACGACTTTCCCATGTGTATAGCTCCATCGTGCTGCGCGCCCAACAAACCGCAGTGCTGGCAACCTCCACCTTTGAAAAAGCCCGCGACATGCAGGCCGGTGCGGTTCCTTTGGATGTTGTAGAGGGCATTCAGGAAATCAACGTCGGCGACTTTGAAATGCGCGGCGATGAAGAAGCCCACATGAATTACTCCCGCGCACTCAACGGTTGGCTTAACGGGGATCCTGCCGCTGGTCTTCCCGGCGGTGAGACCTACAAAGACGTGTTGAACCGCTACCAGCCGACTCTTGATCGAATCATGGACAGCCACGACCTTGACGACGACCGCGATGTTGCCGTTGTCAGCCACGGCGCCGTCATCCGCATCGTGGCAACACACGCAACTGGTGTGGATCCCAACTTTGCGTTCAACACCTACCTAGGCAACTGCCGCTTTGTGGTGCTGGAGCCAAATGGTAAGAAATTCGGCCAATGGGACGTTGTGCGCTGGACTGACAGCCCACTTCCGTGGCAGGAGTAATTGGGGCCAAAGGCTCGGATTTTTAAGCGTCCTTTGGTCTGAAATGGCGGTTTTTGCGCTCCAATGGCATCGAATCAAACCAAGGATGCCCACTTTATGGGGGGGCATGATCTGTGCTCTTAATAAGGCAATTTAGGCGTATCCGAGTCTGTGCAGGTCCTCTTCGCCAAGCCCAAAATAATGCCCAATCTCATGGAGCACGGTCACTCGTACCTGCTCCACCAATTGTTCCTCTGAATTGCAGTAGTTTTGCAAAGCACCTTTATAAATGGTGATGGAATCAGGCAATCCACCGTGATTAAAGGTGCGTTCAGTCAGAGCCACCCCATGATATAAGCCCAGAATATAGGGGGAATCTGGGTGAAAATCATCGATGAGCAGCACAACATTGCGCATGTGATCAAGGAACTGTTGGGGTACTTTATCGAAAGCTAAATCCACCAGTTCTTCAAACCGCTCATCGCTGACCTCAATCACGGAGCATTCTCCTCCACAGGCATTCCTACCTCAGCGGAGCCTGCTGTTTCTGCATGCTCGCGTAGTGGATCGCGCGCTGGCTGAGGTGGTGGAACTTCACCGTTGACAGTAAATGGTCCAGTCGCGGATCCATTCAACGTATTAAATGTTGCATCGCCACCGGCAGAAGGTGACATGAGGAAACAATTCACACTGTGGGAGCCACCAAACCAAGAATTAGACGTAATGGTTGGCCAGAACATCTGCAACGTGGACTGATAAACCGCTTCTTCAGATCCTAAATAATCAATAGCAGCTTGGGTGCAGGTGTTTCCGAGGAAACCATTTTGCTCATCGGTGCTAGGAACGCCTTGTGGGAAAGGCACGCCAAGATTGACAGTCAGCACGGTTTCCAAGTGGTGGTCTTCTGCACAATCAACCTGACGGAATTCAGCTGAAGATTCCACCTTCACGCATGAGCCAGCCCCAAATACTCGTGCCTGATCGTTTGCAGAGACCGGGCCGACTGTCAGCTGCGGGGTGCCGGAAGGATCTGTTGCCTGCAAACCACACAGCATTGTGCGGTCTCCCGCAGCCCAGGCTTCTGCAGGGGGCAGAATCGGTGCGATGGTGTAGCGACCAGAAGGATCAAAACGGTTGTTTAGATAAGCAAGCGTGGGAGCCTGGCAGAGCTCTTCACGCAATTGCGCCTGCCTAGTTAAGTTTGGTGGCGCTGCATCAGGGCCGAACTCAGAACTTGGGTAGGTGGCCAGGTTTTCTCTTGTCGAGATTTCAAAACGATGTTCTTGATCACAGCTTGCTTGCTCAAAACCAGACACTAAGCCTTCAGCATTGACATCCCATGTTGCGCATTGCCCCACATCAGCTGTGGTGAATGATGTGACAAGTGCCGGAGTAGAGACTGTCGTTTGTTCTGTTCCTGAAGGAGTATCGCCTTCGCTGGCTGAAGTATTCATATTGTAGGAGTACACGCCAACAGCAGCTGTTGCCGCTAATGCTGCAACAAGCATAGTTTGCACGGAGGCTGCGGTACGGAAAGAAGAACTCTTCTTGGAACCACGCTCCAGAGACTTCGATGTGTCAAAGTTTGTACTCATAATTGACACCATCATGCCACCAAAGTGCCTTGAAGTCAGAGATCTTCGGAGCGTGTGACTAATGTTTTTAAGGAATAGCGGTCAGTTCGGTATAAGGAAACACACCATTCCAGGGGCTTATCGCCCGAAAGTGACTGTCGCAGAATCCTCAACAGTGGGGCACCGGGGGTGACGTCGAGAAGCTTTGCGGTGTCCTCATCGGCCGCTACGGCTGTAACCGTTTGCTCGGCCTGGGTGACTGGCACTTCATAAACCCGGTCCAAAATGGAATACACCGAGTTATACACATCATTTTCCAGCAGGTCAGGGGCATAAACAGAGTTGTACCAACCATGATCAATGGCATAGGGACGGCCGTTGCCTAAGCGCAGACGCCTCAACGTGATGTGTTGGACAGTTCGGTCAGTGCCAAAGAAATCTGCAATATCATCAGGCGCAGCGCCACGGGACGAGCTTAAGATTCGGCTGGTTGCCGACAGGTTTTGAGCTGCCATTTCTGCGGAAAACGAGGCCAGATGCAAGCGGGAAATCAGTGGGGAATGAGCCACGAATGTGCCTTTGCCGCGGGCTCTTTTCAGCCTGCCAGAAGCTACCAAATCGCCGATCGCACGACGCACCGTGATGCGGCTGACTCCGTATTTTTCTTCCAAAATACGTTCACCTGGCAGCATATCTCCAGGCTGGAGCTGGGTTGTGCAGATCTCCTCTAGGATTTCACGAAGCTGCTGGTGCTTAGGTTTCAAGCCATCAATAAGGACGCGGTTGGGAAGTGTATCTACGTGTGAGCTTTCAGGTTCAACCCCGATGGATGCGGCGGGGAGTCCATCCTGGTTGAGGGGTTCGTGAGGCATAGTGTTTACTCTATCTCATCTGGTCATAACCAGGTGTGGAGTTGGTGTGTGGGTTGTGCTGCATTGACGGGGGCAGAGTTGCTGGGGCTGGTGCAGGATTTTTCTTTTTAAAGAATTTTTAAAAATCAGCCCAAAACTGCATGAAGTGATCAGATGTAGACACATCTATTAGCGCTGTTCAGAACCCAGTTTTGCCCTAAGTGATCATTTGTCTAACGATCACGGTAGATTGTTACTTATGATCGATCTGAAATTCCTCCGTGATAACCCGGACATTGTTCGTGCCTCCCAGATCACTCGCGGCGAAGACCCCGCGCTTGTGGACGAACTGATTAGTGCTGATGAATCTCGTCGCGAAGCAATCAAAGCTGCCGATGATCTACGCGCTGAGCAGAAGGCATTTGGAAAGAAGATCGGACAAGCTTCTCCTGAGGATCGTCCAGCACTGCTGCAGGGCTCCAATGAGCTCAAAGCCACGGTAAAAGAAGCCGAAGCAGCGCAGGATGTTGCTGAAGCCAAGGTCAATGAGCTGCAGATGAAGCTGTCCAACGTTGTTTCCGGTGCACCTGCCGGCGGCGAAGAGGACTTCGTAGTTCTAGAGACCATCGGCGAGCCACGCACCTTTGATTTCGAGCCAAAGGATCACCTCGAGCTTGGTGAATCCCTCGGACTCATTGATATGAAGCGCGGCACCAAGGTATCTGGTGCACGTTTCTACTACCTCACCGGCGACGGCGCAATGCTGCAGCTGGGCATGCTGATGCTTGCGGCACAAAAGGCTCGCGAAGCAGGATTTAGCATGATGATCCCACCAGTTCTAGTCCGCCCTGAAATCATGGCTGGCACCGGCTTCTTGGGTGATCACTCTGAAGAGATCTACTATCTTGAGCGCGATGATATGTACCTGGTTGGTACTTCCGAGGTGGCTCTTGCGGGCTACCACAAAGATGAAATCATTGATCTCCAGGATGGTCCTGTGAAGTACGCCGGTTGGAGCTCCTGCTTCCGCCGCGAGGCCGGTTCTTATGGCAAGGACACCCGTGGAATTTTGCGCGTGCACCAGTTCGACAAGGTAGAGATGTTTGTCTACTGCAAGCCTGAAGAGGCTGAAGGCGTGCACCAGCAATTGCTGAACCTGGAAAAGGAGATGCTGGCAGCCATCGAGGTTCCTTACCGCGTCATCGATGTTGCCGGTGGCGATTTGGGTGCTTCTGCATCCCGTAAATTCGACACCGAGGCATGGGTGCCAACCCAAGAGACTTACCGCGAGCTCACCTCTACCTCCAACTGCACCACCTTCCAGGCACGTCGCCTGCAGACTCGTTACCGCGATGAAAATGGCAAGCCACAGATCGCCGCTACCCTGAACGGCACCTTGGCTACCACTCGCTGGCTCGTCGCTATCTTGGAGAACAACCAGCAAGAAGATGGCTCTGTGATTGTTCCTGAGGCACTGCGTCCATTCGTGGGCAAAGATGTGCTGAAGCCAGTCAAATAGGCGGACATAACATGGACGCACTGGTCAAAAGGTATGGCTTTCATGTAGCAGAATCTTCGCCCAAGGTTCCGCTACATCCCACAGAATCACGGGAGCTGTTGTACGGGCGCACCATCATCAACGCTATTCGGCTGACGCTGAAAGCCCAGGATGTGCAGGTGTTCGTCTTTGGTCAGGAGAATCTTCCAACCACTGGCGGCGCCCTTTTGGCCATCAATCACACCGGTTACTATGACTTCATTTTGGGCGGCATTCCAGCGTATACACACGGTAAACGCCTGGTTCGTTTCATGGCGAAGAAAGAAATCTTCGATACCCCAATAGTGGGCGCGTTGATGCGCGGCATGAAACACGTCTCCGTTAATCGCGCAGCTGGTTCCGGTTCGATGGAAGATGCTCGAAAGCGTCTCGACGACGGCGGCCTGGTGGGCATTTTCCCAGAGGCGACCGTGTCGAGGTCCTTTGAAATTAAGGAACTAAAAACCGGCGCCGTACGCATTGCAGAGGACGCGCAGGTTCCACTGCTGCCAGTAATTATTTGGGGTGGACAGCGGATCATCACCAAAGACACCAAGCGCGATCTCGGACGTTCACATATCCCAGTATTCGTCAGTGTCGGCACCCCAGTCGACTCCAGCGGCGATCCCGAAGAAGCAACAGCACGCCTCTACGAGGCTATGAAAGAGCTTCTCGACGAGACCCGCACCGCCTATGAACAAAAGTTTGGACCTTTCGAAGGTGGAGAATTGTGGCGTCCAGTCTCCCTTGGCGGCGGCGCACCAACATTGGAGCAGGCGAAAACTTTGGAAATCGCCGAACGGGAACGTCGACAAGCAAAACGCGAAGCCAAAAAAGCCGCTAAGAAGCGGCCCTCCTTGATAAAGAAACTCTTTAAAAAATGATTAATCCGGGTTCAGCACCCAAATTGGTAGCCACTGATGTTGATGGCACCCTCATTAATAGTTCAGAGCGCGTGCCGCAGCGCCTGCGCGAAGTAATCACACGTATGACTGCTCAGGGCGTGACGTTGGCGCTGTCCACCGGCCGTCCACCACGGTGGATTCACCTCGTCTTAGACCAGCTCAGCGTGCAGCCGATCTGTGTCTGCGCCAACGGTGCGGTGCTTTATGATTCTGCAAAAGACGAAATAATTGCAGCCCACACGCTTAGCTCAGCAGTCATGAAAAATACGGTCATGGCTGCTCGTGTCGCATTGGAATCCCATGGTGGCATGAGCATCGCGGTGGAGCGCGCAGGTAAATCCGCCTACGACGCAGCCGAAGAACTTTTCCTTGTGACACCGGAATACAGCCACGCCTGGCCCTCAGACGAGCACGGCATTGTCTCTGAAGACGAAGTGCTAGCTGAACCCGCAACCAAACTATTGCTGCGCAGCGACCACCTAGAATCCAAAGAGCTATTCGATATCGTGCGCGCTGCCGTTCCCGTGGACCAAGTGCACGTGACATTTTCCATGTCTGGCGGACTTATTGAGATCGCAGCACCTGGAGTTACAAAAGCATTGGGCGTTTCCATGCTGGCAGAACAGCTCAATATTGCCCGCGAAGATGTTATAACGTTTGGTGATATGCCCAATGACATTGAAATGCTCCAATGGGCCGGCAGGGGAATAGCCATGGGCAATGCACGGCCAGAAGTGAAAGCAGTTGCTGATCACATCACCGGCACCAACGATGACGCTGGCGTTGCTGACATTTTGGAATGGTGGTTTTAAAAGCCTGCCTGATTGCTTAATACATGCAAAAATAAGCCCATGAGAACCTCAAAGGCCAATGCGTATGTTGCAGCGATTGACCAAGGAACCACATCCACTCGGTGCATCTTCATTGATGCCCAAGGAAATGTGGTGTCTTCTGCTTCTAAAGAGCACCAACAGATCTTTCCACAACAAGGCTGGGTGGAACATGACCCAGAAGAAATCTGGGACAATGTCCGATCCGTAGTCAGCCAAGCAATGGTGTCCATTGACATCACACCACATGAAATTGCCTCGCTTGGTGTCACCAACCAGCGCGAAACCACCGTGGTGTGGGACAAAAATACCGGCGTTCCCGTCTACAACGCAATTGTGTGGCAAGATACCCGCACCTCTGAAATCTGCCAAGAAATCGCAGGTGCAGACGGCCAAGAAAAATGGCTCGATCGTACTGGGCTGCTGATTAATTCCTACCCCGCAGGACCCAAAGTGAAATGGATCCTGGACAACGTCGAGGGCACTCGGAAACGCGCAGAAAAGGGCGAACTGCTCTTCGGCACCATGGATAGCTGGATCCTTTGGAACCTCACCGGCGGGGTACGCGGCGATGACGGCAATGAAGCCATGCATGTCACCGATGTCACCAACGCATCCCGCACCTTGCTCATGGATATCCGCACGCAACAGTGGGATCCAGAACTCTGCGAAGCCTTGGATATTCCGATGTCCATGCTTCCGGAAATTAAACCCTCAGTGGGAAATTTCCGCTCCGTGCGCCACCGCGGAACCCTCGCCGATGTGCCCATCACCGGCGTGCTCGGCGACCAACAAGCTGCACTTTTTGGCCAGGGCGGTTTTCATGAAGGTGCTGCCAAAAATACCTACGGCACCGGCCTTTTCCTCTTGATGAACACCGGAAAATCCCTCAAGATCTCCGAGCATGGTTTGTTGTCCACCATCGCTTATCAAAAAGAAGGCGAAGAGCCGTTTTATGCGCTGGAAGGCTCAGTTTCCATGGGCGGTTCGCTAGTCCAATGGCTGCGCGATAACCTGCAGTTGATTCCCAATGCACCAGCAATTGAAAACCTTGCCCGCGAAGTCGAAGACAACGGTGGAGTGCATGTAGTTCCTGCATTCACCGGACTGTTTGCACCACGCTGGCGTCCCGACGCCCGCGGTGTCATCACAGGACTCACCCGATTTGCCAACCGCAAACACATTGCTCGCGCAGTGCTGGAAGCCAATGCCTTCCAAACTCGCGAAGTAGTGGATGCCATGGCGAAAGACGCCGGAAAATCCCTTGACTCCCTCCGCGTCGATGGTGCAATGGTGGAAAATGATCTCCTCATGCAGATGCAGGCGGATTTCCTCGGCATCGATGTCCAACGCCTCGAAGACGTAGAAACTACCGCAGTAGGTGTCGCCTTTGCCGCTGGGCTTGGCTCTGGCTTCTTTACATCAACCGAAGAGATTGAAAAGCTCATCGCAGTGAAGAAAGTGTGGAGTCCAGACATGGATGAAGCAGAACGCGAACGCCGCTACGCTTCTTGGAATAGGGCTGTAGAGCATTCTTATGGTCAGGCATAGCTTGGAGCTGTAAACAAAAGAAAACCCCGCTGCCTCAGGGAAAGCAGCGGGGTTTAGCTATTTTGCGACTAGTTCAGGTGAATATTAGCCTGGCCAGTTGCAGGGGAGAACGTGATATAGCCGTTCTGGAAATCAACGCGCAGCTGATCTCCTGATTGGTATTCATTGCTGACCGGCAGACCCAGTGGGCCAAGGTCTGCGCCTTGCTGAGCCCACGTATCACCGATGGCACCCCACAGGCCGTGAGTTCCAGCCTCAGGGGAAGAGACCATGATGCCATTTTCAAAAGGCACGAAAGAGACTTCAGAGTTTTGATCGCTTGCGTACTTCACAGTGGTCTCGCCACCGACTGCAGCGCCTAGAACAGGGCCGATCGTGTTATTAAGGTTGTTCCAGCCCTGAGAGTACTTATTATCGCCAGTCAGGTTAATCACGGTATCAATAATCGGAATGATCTCATCGAGCTTAATATCGTTGAGCACTGGCACGCCGTTGTTGCTCCCAATATTGCCGATGATGTTGTTTAAGCCACCATCTGCAAGAGACGCTGCAATAAGCACTGCTGCGATAGAGCCCAGACCAGTGAGAATCTGGTTGGTGTCCGCGCCATTGAGTAGGTCTGTTCCGCTGGAAGAACCGCCAGTAAGTAGCGTAGCTAGAATATCTTCTTCGCTGGATTGCTCAGCCGGTGCATCAGGTTCAGCCGGGGTTTCCGGCTTGTTTGTGGCTGTCGGAGTAGTGCTTGTTGACGTTGGGTCAGTGGTTGTTGGAGTCCCACCGAGATCACCATTTTGCAGGCTAGTGTACTTCTGCTTGGCGATATCACGGATACGATCCATCTGCGCATAACCTGCAGGACCTGGGCAAGAAGTAGTGCCAACATCACGGTGAGCGAAAATATTAGGCAAATTTACGGGAGTTCCGTAGGAATACTTTGAGTAGGAAGTGCCCTCAGAGTAATGAGTATCGCGACCAGTTGGATCAAATCCAGCTACCTTTGCACGCCAACCAGCGAGCTCACCGACAGACTTGAGGGTGGCATCAGAAGGGGTTACCGTAGAGTAATCTCCCATCATGGAAATAGCCCATGTGTTTTGGTTGAAACCACCAGCGTGTGCGCCCTGAACAGCGTTAGTCATGCCACCGGCACGGCCTTCATAGATATTGCCGAACTTATCCACCAAAGACTGGTATCCAATATCGCACCATCCGAGGGTAGATGCATGGTAGCTGTAAGCACCACGAACCTGACCGGCAGCCTGCGCCTGAGTGTAATTATTGGAGCCCGCAGTGTGGTGAATCGTGATAGCTGAAACGCCATCATCAATGGTAGGGCGGGAGCAGCGCAAGCTTTCATCTGCGCCCCATCCTGCACGAGAAATCACCTTTGGCATGCCATCGGTATCAGCTACGTTGTCGATACCTACTCCAGCATCAGCATTGCCATCGATAAAGACAGCGTTGAAGCCATCATCAGTATTTGCCACAGGCTGAATATCGCCGTAGTTAGATGGAAGCGGAGCAAGGCCATCGTTGGCAGAGTAATCAGCGACTGGTTCTGCAACAGCTGGTTCTGCTACTGGAGCTTCCGCTGGGGTCTCGGCGGGTGCCTCTACTGGGGCTTCCGCAGGTAGTTCTTCAGGAGCCGCTGGAGCTTCTACGGGAGCTTCTGCTGGTGCATTCGCTGCCGGAACTTCTTGGCCACTTTCATCGGCTCCAGAGACGGCTTCGCCTTGCCCGAAAATATCCACGTTGAGAGTAGATACCTGAACCTTGGTGGTGGGGCCATGCCAAATTAGCTCAGTGCCGTTGGTGCCACTGTCTTCATTGGACAGAGGCTCCATGTCGTACCACTGTGACCAGGTGCCGTCAGCTTGTTCTGCGCGAACAAAAGCTGTGACATCTTTTATGCCAGTCCAAGTAAGCGCAAAGCTGGAGAATTCCTGGTCGCGCTGGAATTCTTTGACGGTACGAGGACCGTCGTTGATTCCCTGCGCGGTGACGGCTGGATCGTCGACAAGCGTGTTGGAACCAGAGCTGAAAGACACACTCTCATTTTGTACGGAGACAGGTCCGATACCTTCGCTCTGTGTGTTCAGGTATTGGGTGCCGACGGCCACGAGGCCTGATGTGCCCAGTACGGCGGTCAAGATGATAGCGAGCATCGGCTTTCTCCGAGCCTCGCTGATGCGGCGTCGTTGCTGCACGATTTTCTCCCTGATGATATTGGTGCGGCTGAGACTAAATGAAACAATTGAGAAGCCTAGTGCACTTCTGGGGATAATGGTACCTATGTGACTCAAGTTTCGTGGGGTGAGTTTGAAGTTGTTAGGTATCTGTGAAAACTACAAAAATAGCTGAAAAGCTAGATGTTGCTCTAACTGCAGAAACTCAGATGAAATGGGTGTCTGAGATTTCGGCCAAGGGCAATGTGGGTTAGGGTCGAATGCATGACGGAATCGAAAAATTACGACTTAATCGTTGTAGGCTCAGGCCTCTTCGGCCTCACCGTGGCAGAGCGAGCAGCTAGCCAACTGGGTAAGAAAGTTCTTATCGTGGAACGCCGCACCCACCTCGGCGGCAACGCTTACTCCGAAGCCGAGCCGGAAACCGGCATTGAGATCCATAAATACGGTGCACACCTTTTCCACACCTCTAACACTCGCGTGTGGGAATATGTCAACCAATTCACCAGCTTCACCGGCTACCAACACCGTGTTTTCGCGATGCATAATGGCACCGCTTACCAGTTTCCTATGGGACTCGGCATGATCAACCAGTTCTTCGGTAAGTACTACAGCCCAGATGAAGCCCGTGAACTCATCAAAGAGCAGTCTGCAGAAATCGATTCCGCTGACGCCACCAACCTCGAGGAAAAGGCCATCTCTTTGATCGGCCGACCACTCTACGAAGCCTTCATCCGCGATTACACCGCAAAGCAGTGGCAAACTGATCCGAAGAACCTTCCAGCAGGAAACATCACTCGCCTGCCGGTTCGATACAACTTCAACAACCGCTACTTCAACGACACCTATGAAGGCCTCCCAGTCGATGGCTATGCAGCGTGGCTTGAGCGCATGGCAGAGCACGACCTGATTGATGTGCGCCTTGATGCTGATTGGTTTGAAGTCCGCGAAGAGATCCGTGCAGAAAACCCGGACGCACCAGTTGTCTACACCGGACCACTTGATAGCTACTTCGATTATTCAGCAGGCAAGCTTGGCTGGCGCACCCTTGATTTCGAAACCGAAGTAGTCGAAACAGGTGACTTCCAGGGAACTCCAGTGATGAACTACAACGATGCAGATGTTCCATTTACCCGCATCCACGAGTTCCGCCACTTCCACCCTGAACGGGAAGAAAAGTATCCTAAAGACAAAACTGTCATTATGAGGGAATTCTCCCGCTTTGCAGAAGACACAGATGAGCCGTACTACCCAATCAACACCCCAGATGACCGGGAGATGTTGAAGCAGTACCGCCTGCTAGCTGCCGAGGAAGCTGCTAATAATAAAGTGCTTTTTGGTGGCCGGCTAGGCACCTATCAGTACCTCGACATGCACATGGCGATCGGTGCTGCCCTGAGCATGTTTGATAATAAGCTAATGCCATTCTTCCAAGATGGCACTCCGTTGGAGCAGGAGCGCGGACGCTAAAATATTGGTGTCTTGTGGTAGTGGGGTAGTCCTTCATTGTTAGAGAAGGACTACCCCGCTTTTATCTATTTGCTATATACCGGGGTATCCATCCCCTCATATCGAGCTTTGAGCTGCATGGACAAATAGCGTGAGTAGTGGCGTGACTGGTGTAAGTTGCCACCATGGAACCACAAGGCATCCACACTGGTTGGTTTCCACATATTACGGAGTTCACCTTCCCACGGGCCGGGATCCTTGGTGGTTTCTGAACCCAGTCCCCAACACGGGCCAACCTTGTCAGCTGTTTCCTGGTCCACCAACTGAGCTACCCAGTTGTTCATGTTTCCGTAGCCGGTGGCCAATACGATCACATCAGCGGGAAGCTCGGAGCCATCTGAAAGGACCACGGAGTTTTCGCGGACATCTTCGATATGGACGTTGGAACGCACCGGAATTTTTCCATCTGCCACCAGTCCAGATGCACCGACATCAATGTAATAACCGGAACCTCGGCGGAGGTACTTGAGGAAAAGGCCGGAATCATCGTCGCCGAAGTCGAGAAGGAATCCCGCATCTTCAAGCTTGTCGTAGAATTCCTTATCATCTTCACGGATCTTATCGAAGGCCTGTTTCTGGACACCTGGCAACACTTTGTACGGCCACGAGGCGAACAAGAGATCTGCGGTATCTGTATCAATCCCAGCTTCGAGGGCATCTTCTGAATACAGTGGCCCAAAAACTTCTCGCATCAAGGATTCGGAACGCACGATATGTGTTGAAGAACGCTGGATCATTACTGGGCTGGCGCCATTTGAATAAAGATCAGCGCAAATATCATGCGCTGAGTTATTGGCACCCAGGACTACAACATTCTTGCCACGATCTACATCGCCACCAGGATGCTCTGAAGAGTGTCGGATTTCACCCTTAAAATTATCTTGACCAGGTAGAGTAGGGCGATTCGGGCTGCCGGACATGCCGGTTGCTATGACTAGCTGGGTGGGGTGAATGGTGGTTTGCGTGTCATCGCGGTTAAGCGAGACGTCCCATTGCTTGGTGTCTTTATTGTAGGAGGCCTGTATGCATTCGGTATTGGTCCAATAATCTAGATCCATGATGCCGACGTAATGCTCAAGCCAGTCGCCCATCTTATCCTTGGGTGTAAATACGGGCCAATGATCCGGGAACGGAACGTAGGGCAGGTGGTCGTACCAGACTGGATCGTGAAGGCAAAGGGAATGGTATCGGCTGCGCCATTGGTCGCCAGGGCGGGAAGCTTTGTCGATGATCAGCGCAGGAACTCCGAGGCGTTTGAGTCTGGCACCAAGTGCAATGCCACCTTGACCGCCACCGACAATCAACACATAAGGTTGTTCGGTAACACCCAATGAGGCTTGGCGTTCATTTTTGTGATCAGTCCAGTTGCGGGTATCGCCTGAGTTGCCATGTTCAACGCCTATTTCACGTTTGCGACCTTTTGGCTCTGGGTGTGCCAACAGCTCTCGAGCGGAAGTGAGAAGGGTCCATGCTTTGCCGTTGCGGAGACGAACAATGCCTGTGCACGTGAAGTCTGCTGATTCGCAGGAGAACTGAACTCGAGTAACACCATTTCCCTCATCGACAGGTTCGTCCTTGAGGGTGACATTGCATAAGGTGCTCGAAGGCCATGTGCTTCGGATCATGTTAGCTATTTGCTCAGGACCTTCGGCAGTGGTGAGAGTCCATGTGAAACCCAATAGGTCTCGCCAGTAGCTGTCCTCTTCAAAAAGCTCTACTACAGCCTTGGCGGCATCATCGGCGGTGGAACTGGCTGTGGCCTTTTCGAAAGCCTGGAGCCAGCTGTTGGCCAAAATGGTTAAATCTTGTTCGGGCAAAGCATCCTCCTTGAAAAGTGTTCTAATTCACTTTGTACCTAATTTAGTGATGTGAAGCATTTCAATTGCCCCCATTTGCGATTCTTGCAAACTGTCGTGAGGTTACTTAACCCGAGGATTACTGAATAAAATTGACAAAACCTAACAGCAGATAGCTACCCCCTCGAAATGGAGCGTGTGGTTGAACCACAGTCTGCAAAGCGGCAAAAATCAACAGGCTAGGGTTGGACACCGTGTCAACTGAAGTGAATTACAAAAATCGAAGCGAAATGTTTGCGCGTATCATCAGCGAGCTCTGTGCCCCGTGGATACTCAATATCGTATTTTTCCTAATTTTGGGTGGCACCATAAATGCTTGGCAACCTGGAATCGTGGCAGCCCTAGGAACTGGCGTAGTCCCGATGATGTTGATTTTGGGGCTCATGAAGCTCGGTCGAGTAGGTAACCACCATGTCACCACGCGTTCTCAACGCGGCATAGTATTCGCAGGGATTATTATCTGCGTTATTGCCTTGCTGCTTGTGTTAAGAACTCTTGAGACCCCACAGATAATTTGGGCTGGTGTTTTTTCGGCATTGGTTTTCTTGGCATTATTTGCTGCAGTTACGGTGAAAATCAAAGCATCGGTTCATGTCGGCTTGTGGGTTTGTCTCGTGACATTTTTGGGATTGACGATCTCTGCCTGGTGGTTTGTCGGGCTGTTCTTCACCCCAGTGACCGCATGGGCCAGGATGCGTATTAAACACCACACCTTGCCTGAAATCTGTGCAGGTGCCGTATCCGGTGCTGTCGCCACAGTGCTGTGTTATCTCTTCATCCTTACCTAGGGCGTAGGTATGGATCAGCAAATTCTTGATGCATTTATTAGCCTGCGCGTCGCATGGCTGAGTCCATCCATCATTCTGTTTACACAGCTGACAGGTCCGACTTTGATGTTTGTTTATGCATTGATCTGGGGCATTGTGCGGAAAAACCTCACAGCTCCCGTAGCTGTAGGCCTTGCCAACCTCACTAGCCACATTCTTAAAAAGGTATTTGAACGCCCTAGGCCAAGTGCAACACAGCATTTAGTCCAAGAGACCAATTTCTCTTTCCCCTCAGGACATGCTGTTGGCGCTGCAGCCTGTGCAGTGGCCTTAGGCTACTTCCTCTCGCGCTGGTGGAAGATTGTGCTGTGGGTTATTGCTTTGTTTGTTGGGCTGTCCAGGCTATATATCGGAGTGCATTGGCCTAGCGATGTAGTGGCAGGCTGGGCCATCGGTGCACTTATCTCAGTAACTGTGTTTACCAGCTGGAACTACCTCCGGCACCGCTGAAACCACTGCTGAATGTGGTGTTAGAAGAAGTGGAAGAAGACGCAGCCGAAGAAGCTGCACTGACATCCGCAGCATGCCAAGTGCTAATCATGTAGTACGGAACCCATGCGTTATAGCCAGTTCCTACGCGCCAATTATCCTCATAAATTGCAGGTGCGGTGCGGTTTGTCGTCTGTTCCACTGCCTCGAGGTTCTTTTCCACACCACGAAGCGCAACAGCATAATCACGGATGAGGCGAGCGTAGTGATCCATGAAATCGGGCTCAGTAGGGAAGATGGTTTCAGTGCGCTCGATGAGCGTGCGAAGAACATCATCGACCACTGTGTCTTTATCGTTGATATCTTGGCGTGCCTCCTGCATATCTGCACGTAGTCTGCTCAACTCACGGCGACGAGTGCTCTCATGACCATGCTCCATCTCATAGAGAGTATCGATATTCTTCTGCGCAATTTCCATATGAGTTACCGCTGTATGTGCTTTCTCGATATCAGAAGCAGCTTTGCGGAAGGCCTTATTATCTGCAGAAGACTTCAGTCCTTCTAAACGGCCAAAAATATCATTTACTTCCAAGAATTGAGTATGAACGTCCTCCCACTGACGGCGGAGTTCATCATCGGCCAGCGGAGATGTTAAAGAATGCGCGCGGACATTAATACCATCAAGCTGCTGGGCTACCTCACCATAATGACGCTGCGCATAATCAAATTGTTCCCGAGCTTGTTCAGCTTTCTTCTTCCGCTCGTGGCCCACAGCCCAACCAACAATTACTACAAACAAGGCCGCGATTCCACCAAAAATAACAAGCAGGATTCCTCCTACATTGCTGTCATCTTCTGCCCTGACTACTGAAGTATCAGCAACGGATTTTGCGCCCTCCAGCATTGCCAGGGCAACACGGCCATCCTGCAGGAGTGGCCGCATAGAATCATTAATGCCATCGATACGATCCTGCTCTGCGATTCCAGTGGCAGCCGCTACATCATTACCGGCATAAGCGCCCATTTGATGAGGATCAAAGCCAGCCACAATAATGACCTCACCAGGAGCGAAAGCATTAGATTGAATCCACTCAGGGTGCTCAGCGCGAAAATACTGCTCGAGATCATCATTGAGGTTGCTGGAGTTATCCGCAAAAGTGATGTACCGAACAGCAGACACCTCATCGGGGAAATCAACTTTTGGAGTCTCCGTAGCTAAGAAATCTTCATCCTCTGGAGCAAGCTCATCAGCCATGTCCAGCACAGTAATTTCCAGAGAGTCCTGGAGTGTGTCTTGGGCTTGAGCAAGCGGAAGTGTCAGAAAGAGCATGGTTCCCGCTGCAAGCCCAGCAATGGCGCTGTTGGTTTTTGGCAGTGAAAGAAGTCGCATACCCGCCACCATACGTGCCGATTTAGGGAGAATTCCATAAAAAACTGACATTGTAACCAGATCTCAATATCGACGGAAAGGGGCGTCGATAAGCCAGATCTTTTAAAGACTTTGCTGATAAACGAGCATTTTATGCAATTGCCAGGATCTTCTATGGCGGGTTTCGGCGCGTAAGTTCTGTGAATGTGGGGTCCGGATACTACGCTTAAGCAAGATAAATTGTGAGTTCAATGAAGGGTGAAGATACGTCAATGAGCGCAACAAACCTGGCGGTTGAGCAGCTACAGCGCGTGCTCCTGCCGAGGCGCGGCGAGCCAGCAGATGTCAGGTCCTTGTACCTGCTGGAAGCTGAAAGCAATAAGGAACGCCTGGAGTGGAACGATCGTTTTAGCGTAGCCGTCCCCGCAGGCGCCGAAGTGTCTTTTCAGACCTACTTCAATGCATTTCCTGCAAGCTACTGGCGACGCTGGTCGCAGCTAGATTCAGTTGTTTTGAAATTGAAGGTTTCCGGTGAAGCCCGCGTGGACCTGTACCGATCCAAGATCGACGGTGCACGTATCGGAATTACCGGTTCCGTTGTGAAAGATGACTTCATTGAATTTGAAGTCTCACTGGCACCATTCGAAGACGGTGGCTGGATCTGGTTCGACCTCACCGCTGAAACCGAAGCAACTGTCGAAGAAGCAGGCTGGTACGCACCATGTGCACCAAAGGCCCAGATCATGCCAGATGGCACTGAAGTGGGGCCATTTGAAGCGCGCGCGACAGTTGGCATCCCAACCTTTAACCGTCCTGCAGATGCCGTTGCTGCGTTGGAAGCACTTGCTTCTGACCCAGCAGTTGATGCTGTCATTGATACCTTGATCATGCCTGATCAGGGCAATAAGCACCCTGCTGATGAGCCTGGTTACAAGGCTGCAGTAGAGCATTTTGGTGACCGCTTCTTCGAGTTCCGTCAAGGCAACCTTGGTGGATCCGGCGGCTATTCACGCATCATGTTTGAAGCACTCGGTGGTGTCGATGGAAATGGCGCAGCTGGTGCTGCAAAGAGCCCATACATCCTTTATATGGATGATGATATCGCTATCGAACCAGACTCAGTCTTGCGTGCGCTTCAAGTTGCGCGTTATGCGAAATCACCCATCCTGGTGGGTGGACAGATGCTGAACCTGCAAGAACGCAGCCACCTACACACCATGGGTGAAGTTGTTGGCGGACATGATTTCATGTGGACAGCTGCACCTCATGTGCACTACGACCATGATTTCTCCGCACACCCACTGCATGACCGTGGACAGTTTGACGATAAGCCAGATGCGCCAAACTCCCGCGACCTGCACCGCCGCATCGACGTTGATTTCAACGGCTGGTGGATGTGCATGATCCCACGCGTGGTTGCAGAACAAATTGGACAGCCACTTCCACTCTTTATTAAGTGGGACGATGCTGAATACGGCCTGCGTGCACGCAAAGCAGGTTTCCCAACTGCCACCTGGCCTGGAATTGCGATTTGGCATATGGCCTGGTCTGACAAAGATGATGCCATTGATTGGCAGGCATATTTCCACCTGCGTAACCGCCTTGTAGTTGCAGCAATGTATCACCAAGGAAACGCCGATGGCATTGTTCGCTCAATGCAGAAGGCTACGTTTAAGCATCTCCTGTGCCTGGAATATTCCACTGTGGCAATTCAAAACGAAGCAATGAAGGACTTCCTTGCAGGTCCAGATCAGCTCTTCTCTATTCTGGATACCTCATTGCCACGCATTGCAGCGATCCGTAAAACTTACTCAGATGCTGTTGTGTTGCCTAGCGCTACTGAGTTGCCTAGCGCTACTGGCACTCCAGGTGTGCCAACTAAGGACATCGGTGGACGTCTCGCTCCTCTGAAAAAGGCGCTGTGGCTGGCAAAGGGCTTGAAGCACTCACTGTCCAAGGAGGATTCTTCCCACCACGAGGTTCCACAGGCGAACTTCGCACCGATTGAAGCACGTTGGTTTAGCCTGTCTCGAGTTGATGGTGCAACTGTCACCACCGCCGATGGACGTGGCGTGGTTTATCGTAAGCGCGACCGCGATAAAGCTAAAGAACTGGGCAAAGAAGCACGCGCGCTGCAGAAGCAAGTAGCAGAGCGTTTCGACGAGCTCAGTCACACCTACCGCAATGCCCATTCTGAGCTTGTCAGCCGAGAAGCCTGGGGAAAGGTCTTTGATGAGCAGTAAAGAAGTTCAGATTCTGGTTAACATCCAGGGTCAACTTATGGATGCGCCAGGTATTTTGCCTACGGCGCGGAGCTTGAGCCTTGTGGGCGAACACGCTGCCGGTTGGATGGCACTTGGTGCAAGTGGCGCAGTATTGGATAAAAAGCGACGCCGTTCTTGGTCTGGATTGTTCATTGCAGCTTTGGCCAGTCACGCAGCATCTGTGATCATCAAGCGCATTATCCGTCGAGCACGGCCACATGATGATGCCATCAGGATTGGTGTGGGCACTCCCTCGAAGCTAAGCTTTCCTTCTTCACATGCGACCTCAACAACCGCCACCATGGTTTATCTTGCACACATCACCAAGTCACCCCTGCCATTGCTAGGAATTCCTATCATGGCATTATCCCGAATGGTGCTTGGCGTGCATTACCCAACTGATGTGCTTGCTGGCGCATTACTGGGTGCTGCAACAGCAGAGGCCGTCCATAAGATTGAAAGGGCTACGAAGTGAGCGAACACGCCGCTGACCATCACCGCGATACCCAAAACTTCTTAACATCAGAGCCACACACCGCGGCGATTGAAGATAATAAGAAGCGCCAGCCGCCAAAGAACCTTGGCGATGGCATGATCAAGGCATTGCGTCCTAAACAGTGGGTTAAAAACGTTCTAGTTCTGGCAGCACCGCTTGCTGCCGGCGCTGACGCAATCTTTAATGAGCGCACGCTTATCGATGTCGTTCTTGCATTCGTTGTTTTCTGCTTCGGTGCATCTGCTATTTATTTGGTCAACGATGCCCGTGACGTGGAAGCCGATAGGGCACACCCGACGAAGCGATTCCGCCCTATTGCTGCCGGAGTGCTGCCAGTAGGAATGGCATACGGCATGGCCGTTGTGCTCATTGCGCTGGCAATTGGATTATCTTTCCTTGCCACTGATGGTGTTGCGCTTGCTTCTGTCATCGGTGTCTATATTGTGCTGCAGCTGGGCTATTGCTTCGGTTGGAAGCACATGCCTGTGATCGATATTGCGCTGGTGTCTTCCGGCTTCATGCTTCGTGCAATGGCCGGTGGCGTGGCAGCAGGAATCGAATTGTCGCAGTGGTTCCTTCTGGTTGCAGCCTTCGGCTCACTATTCATGGCATCTGGCAAACGCTATGCAGAAATTCTCCTGCACGAGCGTACTGGAGCGAAGATTCGTAAATCGTTGGAAAGCTACACTCCGACGTACTTGCGCTTCGTATGGACCCTGGCCGCGACTGCCGTAGTTATGTCTTATGCACTTTGGGGATTTGATCTTTCCCAGCAGTCCACCGATGCCGGACCGTGGTACCAAATCTCTATGGTTCCGTTCACCATTGCTATCTTGCGCTATGCCGCAGGCGTGGATACCGGTGACGGTGGCGCCCCTGATGAAGTAGCCCTGAGCGATAAGGTTTTGCAGGTACTCGCACTAGCGTGGGTATTCTGCATCGTGATGGCTGTGTACATCATGCCAATGTTTTAATTATTTCCTAATGGACATGCTCTGACCAGCATGTCCATTAACGTTTGAGGCCACATGCGGTGATACCATGTGGCCTCATGACGTTTAGCCCCCAGCGTCCGGAGTTTGAACCCGGTAATCATCCTGATCCAGAGTCTGTAGACACAATGGAACCACCTCGTCAAACAACTGGAACAACCGGTGGAACTACCGGTAAAAAAACTGGTCCTAATTACACTCTAATTACCACGTTTTTAGCGGCACTTACTGCTGGTATTTTCGCTTTTTGGGCAGGTTGGACACGTAAATGGATCAGCGATGATGGCTTAATTGTTCTTCGCACTGTGCGGAATTTGCTTGCCGGAAATGGCCCAGTATTCAATGCCGGCGAACGAGTCGAAGCAAATACTTCCACCTTGTGGCAGTACTGTATCTATCTCGTTGCACTGGTGACTGACTATAGGCTAGAAGATATCGCACTGTGGCTTGCTCTCCTGTTTACTACTGCCGCCTCCATCATTGGTGTCTTGGGCACTGCGCATTTATATCGCAAACGTATGGTTGTTCTGCTTCCCGCCGGCGTAATTGGATATTTCAGCCTTTCTCCCGCACGCGATTTCTCCACTTCTGGCTTGGAGTGGGGCTTATCGTTGATGTGGATCGCGATTCAATGGCTGCTCTTGGTTCTGTGGGCTACCTCCGGACCGCAATCGAAAGATCGGTTTAATGCAGGAGCCATCACCTACGTGCTGGCTTTTTGGTCAGGATTAAGCTGGCTCATTCGCCCTGAGTTGGCAATGTATGGTGGCCTAACCGGAATTTTATTGTTGCTTACAGCCGCAAAGTGGCGTGTAGCTTTTGGAATTCTTGCTGTAGCTTTGCCTGTCCCAGCTGCGTATCAAATTTTCCGCATGGGCTATTACGGGCTGCTGGTGCCTCATACTGCAGTGGCTAAGTCCGCTTCTGATGCAGTGTGGGGAACCGGCTGGGAGTATGTCGAAGACTTCACTGGTCCGTATAACTTGTGGCTCGGTTTAGCTTTATTGTTGGCAGCGGGCGCGTTGGTTGTATGGAAAATGGATAAGCACCTGGCTTTTCCTCAAGGAAGGCTGGGGCTGCGCACCCCTGGTATGGCGATTACGCTGCTCGTGATCTGCGCATTAGTACATTTCCTGTATGTCATCCGAGTTGGTGGAGACTTCATGCACGGACGCATGTTGTTGCTTCCACTGTTTGCAATATTGTTGCCTGTGTCAGTGGTTCCTATCAGCGTGGTTGACCGCGGATGGCAGGATTTCGTCGCACTGGCCCTTGTGTTTTCCACATGGATTTGGTCAACCGTAATTTTCGTACAAGGCCACCAGTGGGAAAATACCGGACAGCATGTTGTCGATGAACGCGATTTCTGGATTGATTTCACCAACCGCGACAAAGACCATCCTCCGCTATACGCAGAAGATTTTCTGACCGTGGACTCAATGAATGATTATGCAGAAGTAATGCGTGATCAGACCTTGGCCGCTCCCACAGGGCAGCAATTGAATATTTTGACTGCCGATGGCGATGCTTATTCGTGGATCACAACTCCCCGAGTGGAAGGAATTGATTCCGGAGATCTGGTCAATATTCCGGCCACGGTATTCCACGTTAATCTCGGCATGACTTCAATGAATGCGCCACTTAATGTGCGAGTGACTGACCTTATTGGTTTGGCAACCCCACTTGCTGCTCGACAGCCACGCATTGAAGGCGGCAGGATCGGCCATGACAAATTAATGGATTTGGAA
This sequence comes from Corynebacterium crudilactis, assembly GCF_001643015.1. NCBI lineage: Bacteria > Bacillati > Actinomycetota > Actinomycetes > Mycobacteriales > Corynebacteriaceae > Corynebacterium > Corynebacterium crudilactis. Next base: position 2,848,689 of record NZ_CP015622.1, on the reverse strand, counting down.
TGGCAAGTTGCAGAATCTGCCACACCATTAGCTTTTACTCCAGGTTGGCTTGATGCAGAGAAAACCTATCAAGCACGCCAAGCGTTGAGGCATCCGGAATTGGTTCATCTTTTCCAAACATATCGTGAGCCAATGACTTACCATCGCTTTGTTGACAATATTAAATATGCGCTTACTACCGGTCGTACATTGGAAATTTCTGATGATCCTGAAGATCTTTTGAAAGAATTTGATGCCACTCCGGCAGAGTTTCAAGATGGCTTGCAAACTATTGCGTGGCCAGGGGAAATTAACCTTGATGAACCTCGCGGGGAACCCTTATATAGCTCTCAGTAAACGCGTATTCATAAATCATTGGCCTTTGATAACTACCCAAGAGGATCACGACTTGGTAACGTATGGGCGGAAAAATAAGATACGCATCTAGAAGGTATCAGCGGTCTGTGCCGCAGCTGGATTTATATTAATGTTTGCCGGAGGAGAATTATGTCCGTATTTACACGAGCTGGCGAGGTAAGCCGTAAACTCGTCGCCCTTGTAGTGGCACTTGCCACCGCGGCAGCCCTCATGGTTGTTGGCACAGGCACCGCCGAAGCCGCTAACCGCGATTGGCTGCGCCCGGACAACTCCGGAGCATGTGACTGGGATGGCGCTGGGTACTGGGTTCAGCGCTGTGATGTGTGGTCTGCAGCAATGGGCCGCAACATTCCTGTGCAGATTCAGCCTGCGCAGCGTGGTGGCAACGCCGCTTTGTACTTGCTTGATGGCATGCGTGCGACTGATCATTCAAGCGCATGGCTCGTCGATACTAACGCGGCTGCGCTCTACGCACCACACAACATCACTTTGGTGATGCCAGTTGGTGGAGCAGGTTCTTTCTACGCGGACTGGAATTCACAGGCATCACTGTCCTCCTCGAATCCTGTTACCTACATGTGGGAGACTTTCCTGACTCAGGAACTCCCTGCCTACCTAGAGCACCATTTCGGTGTTGCTCGTAATAACAACTCCGTTGCTGGTCTGTCCATGGGCGGCACCGCTGCGTTGAACCTCGGCGCAAAGCACCCAGGCCAGTTCCGCCAGGCTATGTCTTGGTCCGGCTACTTGAACACCACGGCGCCAGGTATGCAGACAATGCTGCGTCTAGCCATGCTGGACACTGGTGGTTTCAATGTGAACGCCATGTACGGATCGATTATTAATCCACGCCGTTTCGAAAATGATCCATTCTGGAACATGGGTGGCTTGGCTAACTCTGACGTCTATGTCTCTGCAGCTTCCGGCCTGTGGAGCCCACAAGACGATGGTGTTCGCATTGACCACCGCATGACTGGTTCTGTACTGGAATTCGTAGCAATGACGTCCACCAGAACTTGGGAAATGAAGGCTCGTCTCCAGGGCCTGAATCCAGCTGTGGATTATCCTGCTTATGGTATTCACGGTTGGGGCCAGTTCAACTCTCAGCTGCATAAGACCAAGGATCGTGTTCTTAACGTTATGAACGCTTGGTAAAACCACATATTTAAGCCCGCTGCTCACAAAGCAGCGGGCTTTTATTTATGGCAGGACTAGTTCTGGGAGTTAGACTCGGGCCTGGGCTCCTCCTGATTCTGCTGCGGCAGCAGAATTATTAAAGCGCATGGGTTTTCGCCTATCACCAGGCTGGTAGCCCACTCTCCCAGTCACCGGATCAATGTCCATATATCCCATATTGTCTTTTCCGTCTCGTTGATCATTGTTACTGCCATGATCGTGGAAACAGATATTGGTGATATTTTCTATATCCGTTGGCCCGCCTTCTAACCAGGATCTAATGTGGTGTATTTCGTTTTCTGAAAAAGGGGAGTCGCAGCCCTCGCGTGTGCACACAAGCTCAGAGGCGAAGAGTGCAAGACGTTGGTAGAGGGATGCGGTGCGTTGGGTGCGGGCTAAGTGGAGCGGGCGCCCAGAATCAGCATCTAGGACTGCACCAAAGTCATATTTTGCTGAGCCCAACCGGAGAATTTCTGTGGGAGTCAGTTTTATTCCGGTATTGGTGGGGTAGCGGTGATCAGGGACAGAAGCTTCGATGTTTGCGATGTCTTTTGCCGAGAGCGACACTAGGATCGTTCCCACTCCTGCGCGCCCGGGAAGAAGATCTGCATGGGCGCGGTGGAGAATTTCGGCGAACGCATCGTATTGGCGCTGTTGTTTGGTTCTTATATCTTCTTTGTCTGGATCGTTCAGTAAATGTCCTGGTTTGGCTTTGGCCATGAGTGATTTCAGTAAAGCTAGGCCTTTGCCATCGAGATAGAGGGAAGCGCGAGCACCGCCATCGTGGTCTTGGCGTCCGATGCTTAAAGAACGTTTCTTCACAGCTGCTAGGGGATCCTTGGCGCTTGGATTGATGCGGATTACTTTGTTGCGTGTCCAATTCCTGAGATCTTCCACAGATCTTGTGGTGGCTTCCTTCATGGCGAGTTTGCGTAGGGTCGCTTTGGACAGCGAGGTGTTGTCATTGAGTTTTTCTAGTTCATAGCGGATGGCGTCTTGTTTTTCAGCTGAGATCACATGATTGTGGGCAATGCGATTGGCTTCAGCTTGCTCAACTTTGTCTTGTTGTTCTCGTGTTTCTCGGGCTTCTTTCTGCGCAGGAGTTTCTTTTTCTAGTTCTTCTTCAGAAAGCTCTGGGCTGGGATTTCCGTAATGCTCTTCGCCTCGTTGAACGCGTTTATAGGCTTCGGATTTTGAGATATCTAGTAATTTTGCCAGTGCGTCGAGGGCGGATGTTTTGCCGATGATGCGTCCGGCATCTGCGCGCTCGGCGGATTTGGCGAGGGCGGCGTCGAAAAGTGCTTTTTTGTTGAGCAGTTGTTCTAAGAGTTGGGCGAAGGGGAGTGTCTTTTTGAAGGCAGCGGCGGAGGGGTCAGCGATGAGCTCATCCATGATGGAGTGAATCTCCTGCATAGCGTGTCTCCCCTCGGTTGTCTGAATTCCAGATAATCGCGGTTCTGGAAATAACACAAGGCACCCCCTGGGTTATCCACAGATTCACTGCGTAAGTCACGCAGTTATCCACAGAGAACTAGAGGGTGCCTTGAAAAGGTTTGGCAAATAGCCTAAAACTAGCCGATGAAGATGCTGAGCAGCATGATGACGGCGAGGCCAACTAGAGAGTTACAGAGCTGAAGGAGGCCCCATGTCTTGAGGGTGTCCTTGACAGAAAGATCAAAGTAGCCCTTGAACAGCCAGAAGGAAGCGTCATTGACGTGGGTGAGGGTGTTGGAACCCGCAGCGGTAGCAAGGACAAGGAGTGCTGGGTTGACGCCCACAAGTACTCCGGATGGATCCATGAGCGCACCAGAGATGATGCCGGCAGCTGTAATCGCAGAAACAACACCCTGGCCGGTAGCCAAGCGAATCAGCACAGTAATAAGCCATGCCATGAGGTATGGAGATAGGGATGTAGCGCTCATGAGGCTGCCGATGTAATCACCAATGCCGGTGTCAATGATGACCTGCTTGAGTGCTCCACCAGCACCAATAATGAGGACCACCATGGCGATAGATTTGATGGCACCTTCGAAGTTTTCCATTGCCCAGTCGATTCCGCGCTTAGGGCGGATAGCAAAGAAGTAGAAAGCGGCAAGCATTGCAACAGAGACAGATACCACGGAAGATCCGAGGAAGTTCACGATTGAGTACGCCAGGCTGCCTTCAGTCAGCCAGATGTTCAAGATGGTTGCGGCAATCATGAGGATTGCAGGAATCAAAGGAACGAACATGGAGATAGCGAAGGAAGGGCGCTCTTCTTCAGGAACTGGATCTTCGGTGCGCAGCAGTTTTGGCACTGGGTAATCGAGGTTTCCGAGGAAGCGTGGAAGCAGCCAGCCGGTAACAGCGATGGTTGGGATCGCAACGATGATACCGAGGATGTAGACCATTCCGATGTCGGCACCATAAGAATCAACCAATGCCACTGGGCCTGGTTGAGGTGGGAAGAGTGAGTGCGCGGTGGTGGTTGCTGCGACTGCCGGGATGGCAATCTTCATGAACGGAACCTTGGCTTCCACTGCAACAGCAATGATCAGTGGTGCCAAGATGATGAAGGCAACTTCGTAGAACATGGCAAGACCGAAGACGGTACCTGCAATGACCATGGCAATTTTTACTTTGCCGACGCCCATTTTTCTGATCAAGGTGTCTGCGATTTGTGCAGCTGCGCCGGAATCCACAAGGAGCTTTCCGATCACTGCGCCGAAGACAACAATGATGGCTAGTGAACCGAGCGTAGATCCGAAACCTGTTTGGATGGTGTCTAGCAGGTCCATGAGTGGGAAGCCTTCAAGGACACCAATGAGCAGTGCTGCTAGCAGAAGGGCCAGCATGGCATTGATTTTCCACTTGATGTTTAACAACAACATGAGGCCAATGCCGAGGACCACCCATAAGAGATGGAGGATATCCATTAAGTGTTTTCCTAACGGTTCGAACGGATATGTAAGTGCTATCTAAAGACTTTAATGGGGATACCAATAGGGGCAAAATGGGGGTAATAGGCCACATTTCATCTCATTAATTTTTGGAGATTGCACAATAATTGACCAGCGCATGACAGGTAAATGAGCATCTGTTACAGGGGTCTTGCAGGTGGCCTATTGTCTTAATCTCATAGCTCAAACCGGCAGAACCCTGGCTCGAAACCGAGCGCCCGCATCACCTCAATATTTTCCGAAACACCCTAAAGCTGAGCGCCGGTTTTTAGTCGCCCAGATTTTAGTAGTTAGTTAAATTCAGGATGTTTTTCCAGATTTAACGCGCCAATATGCGCCAATCTGGGCAGATATCGCCACTAGCCCCCTCAATGACCCCAAATAACCCCCAGTAGTCCCGGTGTGGCATTGAAAAAACCCTAAAGTTGTACTTAAGATTGAGGGCATTCTGGAGTTGTCACCTGCATCAGAAGAATTACATGCCCACTTGTGTAACTTTCTGGTCTAAGATCGCGACAGACTGTAAAGAACTGAAGACTCTCAAGGCATAGCCCAGGTTGCGTTTGTCAGGGCCGGAAGCGGGGAACTTTCGGAACGGACTTGATGCATGGTGGGCTTTGCGTAATATCTGAAAAAATCAAAATGAGAAGGAAAACTTCATGCGCGACACCGCATCTCGTTCCACCAAGGCCAGGGCTAAGTCCAGGCGCCGTTCCCTCTGGATTGCAGCTGGCGCCGTTCCAACAGCAATTGCATTGAGCATGTCCCTTGCTGCACCCGTGGCAATGGCACAGTCCAGCAACATGTCTTCGGATGCCATCATTGGTGGCATCACCGATGGACTCACTGACTACCTGAAGCCTCGCGTTGAAGAGCTCCCTGCAGGAGAGGTCACCTACCCAGAGATCAGCGGACTGCCTGAGGGCGTGCGCGTGATCAGCGCTGAGTGGGCAACTTCCAAGCATGTCATCTTGACCATCCAGTCTGCAGCGATGCCAGAAAAGCCAATCAAGGTGCAGCTGCTGCTTCCTCGTGATTGGTACTCCGCTCCAAACCGTGAATTCCCTGAGATCTGGGCACTTGATGGTCTGCGTGCTATTGAACAGCAGAGCGGTTGGACCATTGAGACCAACATTGAGCAGTACTATGCAGACAAGAACGCCATCGTTGTTTTGCCGGTTGGTGGCGAAAGCTCCTTCTACTCTGATTGGAACGAGCCAGATAACGGTAAGAACTACAAGTGGGAGAGCTTCCTAACTAAGGAACTCGCACCAATCCTGGACAAGGGCTTCCGCTCTAACACGGATCGTGCCATCACTGGTATCTCCATGGGCGGTACTGCTGCGGTTAATATCGCAACTCACTACCCAGAGATGTTTAAGTTTGTGGGCTCCTTCTCCGGCTACTTGGATACCACTTCAACTGGTATGCCAATCGCTATTTCTGCAGCTTTGGCAGATGCGGGTGGATACAACGTGAACTCCATGTGGGGACCTGCTGGTTCTGAGCGTTGGCACGAAAATGATCCGAAGGGCAATGTCGGCAAGCTCAAGGGCAAGACTGTCTATGTCTCTGCTGGTAACGGCGCAGATGATTTCGGTAAGGAGGGTTCCCTTGCCATCGGACCTGCGAATGCTGCAGGTGTTGGCCTGGAAGTTATTTCCCGCATGACCTCCCAGACTTTCGTGAACTCTGCAAACCAGGCAGGCGTGGATGTTGTGTCCAGCTTCCGCCCATCTGGTGTGCACTCATGGGAGTATTGGCAGTTTGAAATGACCCAGGCATTCCCTCATATTGCGAATTCCTTGGGCATGAGCACCGAAGATCGTGGCACTGAGTGTGCTCCAATCGGTGCGATTGCTGCTGCCGTTGCTGATGGCGCAATGGGTAATTGCCTGACTAACGAATACGATGTTACCGGTGGTAAGGCTCAGGACTTTGCTAATGGTCGCGCATACTGGTCCGCTAACACTGGTGCTCATGGCCTGGTTGGTCGCATCAACGCTCGTTACTCTGAGCTGGGCGGACCTGACTCCTGGTTGGGTTATCCAACCTCCAAGGAGATGAAGACCGCAGACGGCAAGGGACGCTTTGTCACCTTCGAGAACGGCTCCATCTACTGGACTGCTACCACCGGCCCTTGGGAGATCCCAGGCGATATGATCGCAGCGTGGGGCACCCAGAACTTCGAAAACGGCAGCCTCGGTTACCCAACCGGTGCAGCGGTTGAATACAACGGTGGATTGCGTCAGCAGTTCCAGGGCGGCTACGTCTTCCGTACCTCTGATCAGAAGTCCTACTGGGTTCGTGGTGAGATCTCCAAGAAGTTGGCAGAAGACGGCGTCTTCGCTCAGCTTGGCTTCCCAACTGGCAATGAAAAGCTCATCAATGGTGGTGCATTCCAGGAATTTGAAAAGGGCAACATCTACTGGTCCGGTTCCACCGGAGCTCATTTGATCCTGCACGGCGATATCTTCAACGCGTGGGGCGCAAAGGGCTGGGAACAGGGCGAGTACGGCTACCCAACATCAGACCAGTCTGCGATCAGGGCTGGCGGACAGACCATTGATTTCCAGCACGGCACCATCCGTCAGGTCAATGGCCGTATTGAGGAGTCTCGCTAATAGTGAAGCGCATCTATGCAGCTCTTGCTTCCGGACTGCTGTGTTTTAGCCTTGCCGCGTGCGGAGGTGTCACCGTTGAAGGTGATAGCACTGAACGCACAACTGTTCCCTCTGAGGTAAAAACTACAGAGTCAACTAGTACCGCAAGGTCTTCCGAACGCAGCAGTCATGCGTCGCAAAGCAATGGCAGCACAGCCCGGGACGGGGCGGCCGAGGAAATCGACGGCCTACCTGAGGCAAATGTGGAACGCAGCGCGGAAGCGCAAGCGTTCCTAGATGCGGTGCGGGAGCAAAAGATTGACATCGCAGGCGTGGAGGACCAACTGATTGCGACGGCGCAGAACTATTGCGCTTCGGAAAACAAGGACCAAAACGTCACCGTCGATGCGGTTGCAGGCCAGCTCATCGTGCAAGGGCGCACAACTGTGAAGGAAGAACAGGCTGCAGAGATTTCGACGCTGCTAAAGGAATCCGCGGATCGGACGTATTGTTAACCGATGAGGAAAACCATCACCGTTATTGCTGTATTGATCGTCCTTGTCTTAATTGGCGTGGGCGTTGTGCAGTATGTGAACACATCAGATGATTCCGATTTCATTGGCAAGCCTGGCGAGCCAACTGGAACTACGGAGCCGCCTGCGCAGCCTGATTGGTGCCCAGCCGTGGAGTTCTTATCCGCGCCGGGTACCTGGGAATCAGCAGCCAATGATGATCCGATCAATCCGACCGCGAATCCGTGGTCGTTCATGTTGTCGATCACGCAGCCACTGCAGGAGCGTTACCCCGCCGATGATGTCAAGGTGTGGACATTGCCGTATACCGCACAGTTCCGCAATATCAATGCGCAGCATGAAATGTCCTATGATGATTCGCGCAATGAGGGCATCTCGAAGATGACTAATGAGCTTGTGAGCATGCACAATGAGTGCCCTGCTACGGAGTTCATTATCGTTGGTTTTTCCCAGGGTGCTGTGATCGCCGGTGATTTGGCTGCGCAGATTGGCTCAGGTCAGGGAGCGATTCCGGCTGATCGCATCAGGGGTGTCGCCCTGGTTGCAGACGGCCGCCGGGAACCTGGTGTGGGCCAGTATCCGGGCACCTTTGTCGATGGCATTGGTGCTGAAGTTGCACTGCAGCCGCTGAATTTGCTGGTCCAGCCGATTGTTCCAGGCGCAACCATGCGTGGCGGACGTGTCGGTGGTTTTGGTGAGCTTAATGATCGCGTGCAAGATATTTGCGCGCCCAATGATGCCATCTGTGATGCGCCGGTGAATGTGGGCAATGCTCTAGACCGTGCATTGGCTATGGTTTCTGCCAATGGTGTGCATGCGCAATATGCCACCAACCCAGATGTTTTCCCAGGTACAACCACCAATGCGTGGATTGTGGACTGGGCGATCGATCTCATCGACAACGGCTAATCTTTTTTCGCTTTTCGACGTCTCCCTCCCGCAACCTGAACTTTTCAGGTTGCGGTTTAAAGGGCGGATATTCAGCCCGAGGGGCTCGCCTAAACGGCGATGCCCCTTAAGGTTTTGTTGGAGTAAGAGCTAGATGCTCAAGTAGTGTTAGTTTGCAAAAGTAATAAAATGTTCATCTTCGGCGATGGGCAGGGTAGTCATTAACGAAAAAAGAGGGGTTCACATGGATTTAGATAAGGCGATTGGTTCATTCTTTGATGAAAATGGAGAGATTAACCTTCCTCCATTCCTCACCTTGGCGGCCATGGGTGAGTTTATGTACCAGGCTGACATTGCAGAAGGTGGTGGAGATGAGCCACGCATGCACTTCTGGGATTACTCAGAAGACCGTGAAGGCAAGCTGATTCAGTACACCCGCAATGAGATTGATACTCGAATTAAGTCTGTCGCTGGTCGCTTGCAACAGGTAGCCACCATCGGTGATCGCGCTGCTATTTTGGCTAACAACAGCCCGGAGTACATCTTCAGCTTCCTCGGCGCCATCTACGCTGGCATGGTTCCTGTGCCACTGTACGATCCAAATGAGCCAGGCCACGCAGACCACCTCAACGCTGTTTTCGCAGACAGCGAGCCAGTTGTTGTGCTTACCAACGCGAAGTCCGCAGGCGCTGTGCGCAAGCACTTCTCTAGCCTTCCTGCTGCGCAGCGCCCACGTATTCTCTCTGTAGATTCTTTGCCGGATTCCCTTGCGGATTCTTATGAGAACCCGATGCTGTCTGAGGCTGGTAGGCGTCTAGCTGCCCTGCGTCAGTCTGCACCGATCGATCTGACTGCTTTCCTTCAGTACACCTCCGGTTCCACCCGAACCCCAGCCGGTGTGGTGCTGACCAACCGTTCCATCCTCACCAATGTGCTTCAGATCTTCAGCGGCGCACAGCTCAAGACTCCGATGCGTCTGGTTTCTTGGTTGCCACTGCACCACGATATGGGCATCATCTTGGCTGCCTTTGTCACCATGCTGGGCTTGGACAATGAGTTCATGAACCCACGTGATTTCGTACAGCAGCCTTCCCGTTGGATTAAGCAGCTGAACCGCCGTGAAGAAGACGTCAATGTTTATACCGTTGTCCCTAACTTCGCACTTGAGCTTGCTGCACGTTACGCAAAGCCAACAGAAGAAGAGACTCTGGATCTTTCTGCACTGGATGCCATCATCATTGGTTCCGAGCCTGTTACTGAAAAGGCACTGACCACATTCCGTGAAGCTTTCGAGCCATACGGGTTGCCGGTTCAGACCTTGCGTCCTTCTTATGGTCTGGCAGAAGCATCCCTTCTGGTTTCTACCCCTCAGACTGAGAACCGTCCTTTGATCTCCTACTTCGACCGCGAAGCTTTGGCTGAAAACCGCGTCTCGTTTGTAGAAAAGGGTGCTGAGAGCGCTGTGGCATTTGTGTCCAACGGCCAGGTTGTCACCCCTCAGCAGATGGTTATTGTGGATGCTGAAAGTGGATCAGAGCTTGCTGATGGCCAGATCGGTGAGATCTGGACACACGGTGAAAACACCGCTGCTGGTTACCTCGACCGTGAAGAAGATACCGCTGAGACCTTCCGTAACCGCTTGAAGAACCGTTTGGAAGAGAACTCCCGCGCCGAAGGTGCTGCTGATGATAACTACTGGATGGCTACCGGTGACCTCGGGGTAATCGTGGACAACGAGCTCTACATCACCGGCCGTCTGAAGGATCTCATCGTTGTCGCTGGACGTAACCACTACCCACAGGACATTGAATACACCGTGCAGGATGCATCGGCGCATATCCGTGCGGATTCCGTAGCTGCATTTGCTATTCCTGGTGATGATATTGAAAAGCTCATCATTTTGGCAGAGCGCGATAGTACTGCTGATGTAGCAGACGATGCTGCTGCTGTGGAAACAATCCGCAGCGCAGTGGGAACTGCTCATGGTGTTGTACCAGAAGAAATTCGCATTTTGGCACCAGATGAGATCGCACGATCTTCTTCCGGAAAGATTGCACGACGTGTGAACCAGCGCAATTACATTCAAGAATTAGCGCAATAAGTTAAACATGTGTCAGCTTAAGCCCTTGATGAATTCCATCAGGGGCTTTTGCCTTGTAAGCTAGTGCACTTAACTATAAGCACAAAAGGTGTGCCTAATAGCCGGATAAATATAGCCTCTGGGCTGGGGATGAAACATTCTTAAGCCAAGCGGCGATAGACGTCTGGATGTCTATTTTTCTATTTCTTGCAGTGTAAACACTTGTGAGTTAGGGAAAATAGTTTAAGAGTTTAAGTTGAAGAATTAATCGAGCTGAAAGGCTGAGGCCTAAATATGGAACAGAGCCAATCGTCGGATCAGAAAATGACCGTTGAACAGGTTCGCACCTGGCTCCGTGATTGGGTTGTCCGCACCACTGGTCTTCCTGTAGAAGAAGTGACGGACGACAAGGCCATGGAGACCTTTGGCCTCTCCTCCCGCGATGTGGTTGTGCTCTCAGGTGAACTAGAAAACCTTCTAGATATCACTCTGGATGCCACCATTGCATACGAATACCCTACGATTCGTGGTTTGGCGCAGCGCCTCATCGATGGCGAGCCACGCCGTGCACCAGTGCAACGCAACGTGAACTTCACTGCGCTTAGCGATGCACCTGGAACCCACGATATTGCCGTTGTCGGTATGGCAGCTCGATTCCCAGGTGCCGAAAACCTGGATGAGATGTGGAAACTGCTTGTTGAAGGCAGGGACGGCATCTCCGATCTTCCAATCGGTCGTTGGTCTGAGTACTCAGGCGATGAAATTATGTCACGCAAGATGGAAGAGTTTTCTACCATCGGTGGCTACCTTTCAGATATCGCGAGCTTTGACGCAGAATTCTTCGGCTTGTCTCCACTTGAGGCTGCCAACATGGATCCGCAGCAGCGTATTTTGCTGGAGCTGACCTGGGAAGCTTTGGAATACGCTCGTATCGCACCAAGTGCTTTGCGTGGTGAATCCGTAGGCGTTTTTATTGGTTCTTCAAACAGCGATTACGGCATGATGATCGCCGCTGATCCAGCAGAAGCTCACCCTTATGCCCTAACTGGTACCTCCAGCGCGATCGTGGCTAACCGCATCAACTATGCTTTCGATTTCCGCGGACCTTCCGTCAACGTCGATACTGCATGTTCTTCTTCTCTTGTCGCAGTACACCAGGCTGTGCGCGCTTTGCGCAACGGTGAAGCCGATCATGCTATCGCCGGTGGTGTCAATATTTTGGCGTCCCCATTTGTGACCACCGCGTTCGCTGAACTCGGCGTGATCAGCCCAACCGGCAAGATCCACGCGTTCTCTGATGATGCAGACGGCTTTGTGCGTTCCGATGGAGCTGGCGTCATTGTGCTGAAGCGCGTTGATGATGCTGTCCGTGACGGCGACAATATCCTTGGCGTAATCAAGGGTTCCGCAGTGAACTCTGATGGACACTCCAATGGCCTGACTGCACCAAACCCTGAAGCACAGATCGATGTGTTGCAGCGCGCTTATGCAGATGCACAGGTTGATCCGACCACTGTGGATTATGTCGAGGCCCACGGCACCGGCACCATCCTGGGTGATCCAATCGAAGCAACCGCATTGGGTGCTGTTCTTGGTTATGGCCGAGATGAAGCAACGCCAACTCTGTTAGGTTCTGCAAAGACCAACTTCGGTCACACCGAATCTGCTGCAGGTATTGCCGGCATCATCAAGGTGCTGCTGTCTATCAAAAACAAGACCCTTCCACCAACCGTGAACTTCGCGGGACCAAACCGCTATATCGATTTCGATGCAGAGCGTTTGGAAGTTGTGGAAGATCCACGCGAATGGCCAGAATACAATGGTCGCCCGGTCGCTGGTGTCTCCGGTTTCGGCTTCGGCGGAACCAATGCACACGTGGTGGTTTCTGAGTTCAACGCGGATGATTATGACACTCGTGCGCCACAGGCTGCGCAGCTTCCAGACCAGCAGGTTGTCCTGCCTATCTCCGGACACCTGCCATCCAGGCGTCGACAAGCAGCTGCCGATTTGGCTGACTTCTTGGAAGGCCGCAAAGATGCGGATCTGACCCCAGTGGCCCGCGCGCTCGCAGGCCGCAACCATGGTCGCTCCCGCGCCGTGGTGCTCGCAAACACCATCGAAGAAGCTGTCAAGCGCCTTCGCCAAGTGGCAGAAGGCAAGGTCAGCATCGGTATTTCCGCAGCTGATTCCCCAGCCGCACTCGGTCCTGTCTTCGTCTACTCTGGATTTGGCTCCCAGCACCGCCTCATGATCAAGGAGCTGTGCTCCATCTCGCCACAATTCCGTGAGCGCATTGAAGAACTCGATGAAATGGTCAAGTTTGAGTCCGGCTGGTCCATCATGGATCTGGTTTTGGACGATGAGCAGACCTATGACACCGAGACCGCTCAGGTAGCAATCACCGCCATCCAGATTGCTCTCACTGATCTTTTGGCCAGCTTCGGCGTGAAGCCAGCTGCTGTCATGGGCATGTCCATGGGCGAAATTGCAGCTGCCTACGCAGCAGGTGGTCTCAGCGACCGGGACACCATGCTGATCGCCAGCCACCGTTCTCGTTTGATGGGCGAGGGCGAAAAGTCCCTGCCAGAAGATCAACTGGGTGCGATGGCAGTGGTGGAGTTCGCTGCAGCTGATCTGGACAAGTTCATTGCAGAAAACCCTGAGTACCAGGGCATTGAGCCTGCTGTTTATGCAGGCCCAGGCATGACCACCGTCGGCGGACCACGCGATGCTGTGGTGCAGTTCGTCGAAAAGCTGGAAGCAGAAGAGAAATTCGCCCGCCTGCTTAACGTCAAGGGCGCTGGCCACACCTCAGCCGTGGAACCACTGCTCGGTGAACTCGCCGGAGAAATCGCAGGTATCGAGCCACAGCCACTGCAGATCCCACTGTTCAGCTCTGTGGACAAGGGCGTTACCTACCCAGTTGGCTCTGTCGTGCATGATGCTGACTATATGCTGCGCTGCACCCGCCAGTCTGTGTTCTTCCAGGACTCCACCGAAGCTGCTTTCGCAGCGGGCCACAACACCTTGGTGGAAATCTCCCCGAACCCTGTCGCACTGATGGGCATGATGAACACGGCGTTTACCGTGGGCAAGCCAGATGCGCAGTTGCTGTTTAGCCTCAAGCGCAAGGTCTCTGAAGCGGAATCTCTTCGCGATCTCATGGCCAAGCTGTACGTGAACGGCGAAACAGTTGATTTCTCCAAGCTGTATGGCGAGGGCGAAACCATCGATCCGCCACACATCACCTGGAAGCATCAGCGTTTCTGGACTTCCGCACGTCCATCTTCTGGCGCATCCTTGGATCTGCCAGGCTTCCGCGTGAACCTGCCAAATAACACTGTGGCATTTAGCACCGCAGCAGAATTGGCTCCATCTGCCGTTGCGATCATGGAAGCAGCCGCCATGGCTGTCACCCCAGGTGCATCTGTTGATGCTGTTGATGAACGCGATATGTTGCCACCAAGCGGTGAGATCACCACGATCGTTACGCGCAGCTTGGGCGGTTTGAGCTTGTCCGTCTACAAGATCATCGGAACCACCAGCATTCTTGTTGCTGAAGGTTTCGCAGCCAACCCAGGTTTCGCTGCCACCCCTGCATTCGAGGGACCAGGTTATGGCTCCCAAGATTTCGGCGATCAGCCAGATCCTCGTTCCGACCTGCCACTTGATGTGGAAGCAGTCCGCTGGGATCCTGCCGTGGAAACTGTGGAAGAGCGCATGCGTGCCATCGTCTCTGAAGCAATGGGCTACGACGTGGATGACCTGCCACGCGAACTCCCACTGATCGATCTCGGCCTCGACTCCCTCATGGGTATGCGTATCAAAAACCGCATCGAGAATGATTTCCAGATCCCACCACTTCAGGTGCAAGCACTCCGCGATGCATCCGTTGCTGATGTTGTGATCCTGGTGCAGGATCTCGTTGCAGAACGTTCCACTGAGACGCTTATCGACGCCACCCCACAGCAGCCAGTCGAGGCGGCAGTGGAAGCTGCGGTTTCTTCGGATAAGGCTCCTGCTGCGCAGGCTGCTTCTGAGCAGGCTTCTTCGGAACAAGTCGTAGAAGCTCAGGGCGTTGGCATTGCTCCACGCGATGCATCCGAGCGCATGGTCTTTGGTACTTGGGCAGGCTTGACCGGTGCTGCCGCTGCTGGCATCACCAGCAAGCTGCCAAAAATCGATGTCGATACCGCAACTGCTATTGCGGAGCGCTTGACTGGGCGCTCTGGCATTGCAATCAGCACGGAACAGGTGCTGGCAGCAGAGACCCTAGAGCCACTATCTGACATGGTGCGTGAAGGTCTGGAAACTGAAGTGCAGGGCAACATTCGTGTGCTGCGTGCACGTGAAGCAGGCTCCACCAAGCCAGCTGTGTTCATGTTCCACCCAGCAGGTGGATCCTCCGTGGTGTACCAGCCACTGATGCGCCGACTTCCACAGGATGTTCCTGTATTCGGTGTCGAGCGCCTCGAAGGCGATCTGGCGGACCGTGCTGCAGCGTATGTTGATGACATCAAGCAGTACTCCGATGGATTCCCAGTTGTGTTGGGCGGTTGGAGCTTCGGCGGCGCAGTTGCTTTCGAAGTTGCACACCAGTTGGTTGGCTCTGAAGTAGAGGTTGCCACTGTGGCTCTTCTTGATACCGTGCAGCCATCTGAGCCAGCTCCTGATACTGCAGAGGAAACCCGCGCTCGTTGGACCCGCTACGCAGATTTCGCCAAGAAGACCTATGGTCTTGATTTCGAGGTTCCTTTTGAAATCCTCGATACCATTGGTGAAGACGGAATGCTGTCCATGATGACTGATTTCCTGGCCAACACCGATGCCTCTGAGCATGGATTGTCCGCTGGCGTGCTGGAACACCAACGTGCCTCTTTTGTAGACAACCGTATCCTGGCTAAACTTAATTTTGCTGATTGGGCCAACGTCGAATCTCCTGTTATTTTGTTCCGCGCAGAGCGCATGCATGATGGAGCTATCGAACTTGAACCAAACTATGCCAAGATTGATCCAGATGGTGGATGGTCTGGAATTGTCAACAATTTGGAAGTTGTTCAACTGAATGGCGATCACCTGGCAGTTGTCGATGAACCAGAAATTGGCACAGTTGGCGCTCACTTGAGCCGCCGCATTGATGAGATTTCTCGGAAGAATTAGTAACGGAGAGCTGACGGAAGTTGAGTAACACCACTACTGCAGAGAAGCTTGCGGACCTGCGCGCACGCCTGGAAATTGCGAAAGATCCAGGTAGTGAGCGCTCACGTAAGAAACGCGACGAGGAAGGTAGAACCACTCCTCGCCAGCGTATCGACGCGCTGCTTGATGCCGGAACCTTCGTGGAAATCGGCGCTTTGGGTCGCACCCCTGATGAACCTGATGCACCTTATTCTGACGGTGTGGTGACTGGTTACGGACGTATCGAAGGCCGTCCGGTTGCCATCTATGCTCACGATAAGTCTGTCTATGGCGGTTCCGTGGGCCAGACTTTCGGCCGTAAAGTCAGTGAAGTCATGGACATGGCGATCCGTATTGGTTGCCCAGTCATCGGTATTCAGGATTCTGGCGGAGCTCGCATCCAAGACGCCGTGACTTCTTTGGCAATGTACTCGGAGATTGCGCGCCGTCAGCTGCCGCTATCTGGCCGCAGCCCACAGATTTCCATCATGCTTGGTAAATCTGCAGGCGGCGCCGTGTACGCTCCTGTGACCACTGACTTTGTCATTGGCGTTGATGGTGAAACTGAAATGTATGTCACCGGACCTGCCGTGATTAAGGAAGTTACCGGCGAGCAGATTACTTCTGCTGATCTCGGTGGCGGCGCACAGCAGATGCAAAACGGCAACATCTCCTACTTGGCTTCTTCCGAAGAAGAGGCCTTGAACATGGTCAAGGATCTGCTCGATTTCTTACCATTGACCTGCAATGATCCAGCTCCAGTGTTCGCTGCACCGACTGATGAAGAGATCGCTTATGATGAAGCGCTGAACTCCTTCATGCCGGATGACACCAACCAGGGCTACGACATGCTTGATCTGCTGTCCAAACTTTTCGATGATGCCAACCTCCTGGAAATCCAAGCTGAGTTCGCACCAAACCTCATCACCACTTTCGCTCGCGTCGATGGTAAATCAGTAGGCGTGGTGGCCAACCAGCCAATGGACAAAGCAGGCTGCATCGATGCCGATGCCGCAGACAAGGGTGCTCGCTTCATCCGTATCTGCGATGCTTACAATATTCCAATCATCTTCATCGTGGATACCCCGGGCTACCTCCCAGGAGTAGACCAAGAAAAGGCTGGCTTGATCCACCGCGGTGCAAAGCTTGCCTTTGCTGTGGTTGAATCAACAGTTCCGAAGATTTCCCTGATCGTGCGCAAGGCCTACGGCGGAGCATATGCAGTGATGGGTTCTAAGAACCTCACCGGTGACCTCAACTTCGCATGGCCAACTGCACAGATCGCCGTGATGGGTGCAGCTGCTGCAGTTGTCATGATCCAAGGCAAGCAGCTCGAAGCAGCTCCACCAGAGCAGCGTGAATACATGAAGAAGTTGTTCATGGATTTCTATGATGAAAACATGACCAGCCCTTATGTTGCTGCGGAACGTGGTTATATCGATGCCATGATTGAGCCTGCAGAAACCCGTTTGGTGCTTCGCCGTGCAGTCCGCCAGCTGGAAACAAAGTCAGTGAAAGACCTGGGCAAGAAGCACACCATTATGCCAATGTAATAGCCGTTCAATCATTTATTAGAGGAGACAACAATGGAAACTGTCATTTCAATTTTGCTAGGCGTTGAAATTTTCGGTGTGATTCTTCCTTACCTGCAGGGCCTTTTAAGCTACTAAAGCTTAAGGATAACTAAGTGCCACTAGAGCTGATTTAAGTTCTGGTGGCACTCTTTTGTATATGGTTGTTTAAGGCCTCAGATTTTCAGAATGAGTGTTTATTATAGGTGCAGTGCTGGAGATCGCTTAGGAGCGATTCTTGAAGGGTACTTTTTTCGGGCTTTGAGTGAGGTTTTTAACCAAACCAAATGACAGTGCCCACGGCAGCTGAAAACCTGATCCGTGGGCACCTGTGACCGGTTTTGAAGCCGGATAACCAAATGAGAGTGCCCACGGAGCGCTATTTCGAGCTCCGTGGGCACTGTGGTTTGGTTAGTGCGCTAACGCATGGTTACTTTGACCAGTGCACGCCAGCCCAACAGCAAAATAGCAGAAGCAGTGGTCGCAACAATCATGAAGGACCAATGCGGAACCTCGCCGTTGTTGAAACCCCAAATAATAAGGCCAACAACTACAGCTAGCGCCCACACGATGAGACCTGCTGGTCGGATACGTTCACTGGGAAGCTTTGCCGGAAGAATAACAACCAAGTAGGCGATGAACACACCAGCGAGGAATGGCAGCCATGTGAAAAACCAGCCCTGCACAGTTAAAGGCATATCTGCGCTTTGGTGCGCAATGCGGGCAAAAAGTGCGAAGAGGCCGATGGCGATGGAATCACACAGCAAGGACATCCAGCGGTTCACGTATCTGGCCTTTCGATTGCGGACTTAACGGTTAGAGTCTGACTTAATCGTATCGTGTTCTTCATCCAAGGATTCATTGGCCTTGAGGCCCTTGGGGGTGAAGTAGATAAAATAGATGACCCATCCGACAATCGCCATGATGATAAATGAGCACAATCGGTAAATAATGACCGCTCCGGAGGCCTCGACTGCAGTCATGCCGGTGGCTACTAAAGCTGCGATATAGGCGGCTTCGATGGGGCCAATGCCACCTGGTGTGGCTTGGAGTGAGCCTGCGATTTTTGCGGTTGTATACGCCAACAACACACCTGCGATGGTGGTGTTGTTGGGTGTGGCTTCCAAAAGTGGGGCGGTGCCCGTCACGGCCCAGATGCATAACCAGAGGGAGAAAGCGTCGAAAAGCCTATTGCCCAAGGACCACGCCGCGCTGGCCGCGAATTGCGGCCCGCTGAGGGTGACTGAGCGGAGTTGCTCAATATTTTCAAGCAGCTTTTCGACGATTCCCCCCTCCCGGTTTTTAGCCAGCTTGCGCACCCAGCCGTTCAAGACATCAGGGTGATTGGCTGCCCAATACACCGTTCCAGACAGACCAACCATGAGGGCGAAAGTAGCGATAAGGGACCATAAATTAAGCGAAGCACCCATAAAAAACACCGCGATTACACCGAGTGCGACGAGCCAAACAGTGGATAGCGCACTGGACAGCAAGAAAAACCAAGAACACAGCATTGTGCTTGCACCCCAGCTGCGCTGCACTTTGTAGGTCAAAATTGCCGAAAATGCAGGTCCGCCAGGAAGTGTTGCAGACCAGGAATTAGATGCGAATGTCAAAGCAGTGGTGGCCTTGAGCATGGCTGGAGTATCA
This sequence comes from Corynebacterium crudilactis, assembly GCF_001643015.1. NCBI lineage: Bacteria > Bacillati > Actinomycetota > Actinomycetes > Mycobacteriales > Corynebacteriaceae > Corynebacterium > Corynebacterium crudilactis. The sequence goes on along the minus strand of NZ_CP015622.1, from coordinate 2,829,714 downwards.
CCAGCTCTGAGCATAATTTGCATGACTTTCGCCATGGCGACAAAAGAAAAGATGAGAGCCAACATGGTCAACACGATGCCGACGGGGCTGACATTGCGGATTTGTTGGATGCCCATTTTGAGGAATTCCAGTTGATCCCGCAGAAAAAACAGGATCACCCCTAGAATCGCTAGGGACAAAGTCCAGCGAACCCAGGGGTTTTTGAAAAATCCTCGCATGGATTTAGTCGAGATCCTTAAGCTTGCGCTGTTCAATGCGGGCCTTGAGCTCCACAAAGGACACGAGATCCCGGTTCTCCTGAGTGCTCATGCCACCGCGGGAAGCAATAGTATCGCCTGCGACGACAGCTTCATGCACGGTAACTTCCTCATCATCATTAAGGCGACGTGTGGTCGGCTTTGGAGCTTCTTCTGCTTCAGGAACCGCAGCAAATGCAGGTGCTGCAGTATGAGCTGAAGGCGTTGTGGTTGGTGCTGGCACAGACGCTGCAGCATGAGCAGGAACTGGAGTAACAGCAGGTGCTTCAGTAACTTCAGAACCATGGCCCATTACTGAATAAGCCTTCTTGATAAAGCCAGGTGCCCACCAGTTATCTTCGCGCAGCAGATGCATAACTGCTGGAACCAGCAGCATGCGGATGATGGTTGCATCGAGGATCAACGCTGCGATCATTCCGAAGGCGATGTATTTCATCATCACAATTTCAGAGAAACCGAAGGCACCACAGACCACAATCATAATCAACGCAGCAGCGGTAATGATAGAACCGGTGTGGGCAGTGCCGTATTTGATGGCGTCATCTGTTGAGTCGCCCTTATCGCGGGCTTCCACCATGCGAGAAACTAGGAATACTTCATAGTCGGTGGACAGGCCGTAAATAATAGCCATGATCAGCACGAGGACTGGGCTCATCAATGGGCCAGGGGAGAAGTTCAACGCGCTGGCACCAAATCCATCAACGAACATCAAGGTGAGGATGCCAAGTGTGGCTCCCATACCCAAGATGGTCATGATGATGGCCTTTGCTGGCAAAATCACGGAACCAAATACCAACGCCATGAGGATAAATGTTGCCAACACAATGTAGATAGCCATCCACGGCAACTTGTCGAAGAGTGCTTCGATGGATTCGATCTCCATGGCTGGAGTGCCACCAATGTGTACCTCCACGCCTTCTGGCACGGAGATTGCACGAAGCTGTTCAACGACCTGCTCATTGAGGGAGCGATCTTGAATGCCTGCGGATAATACCGTGGTGCCATCTTCGGTGGTGGCGCCGGCAGTAAAGCGATCGGTGAGTCCTTCGACCTCGTTAGCTTGGACGTAGATATCGATCAGATCGTTGTTTGTTGCCCCGGTGACTACAAGCTTGATTGGTTCGGTGCGGAAGGACGGGAAAGCGTCGTCGAAGCTTTCTTGTGCGACACGCGTGTCATTATTTGGTGGCAGATAAGTCTCGTTGATGCCGCCGAATTTCACTCCGGTCAGTGGCACTGTGAGAGCAAGCAGCAGCAGTACAACGCCGACAGTGACAGCCTTTGAATGGCGCATTGCCCACGCTGGTACTCGGTACCAAATGGTGTCTTCCAAACGGCGAGCTGTACGTGCTGTGCGACGCAGGCTCCACTTATCAATATTCTTGCCCAATAATCCGAACAGGGAAGGCAGAACAGTCACTGACATCAGCGCTGCTAAAGCAACAGCAGAGATCGCACCGAAGGCAACTGATTTGAGGAAAGCCTGTGGGAATACAAACAGTCCGGACAGCGCTACTGCAACCATGGCAGCAGAAAACACTACGGTTTTTCCTGCAGTAGCAGTGGTAGTAGCAACAGCTTGTTCGATCGGTGTGCCCTTGTCCATTTCCTCACGGAAACGCGAGACCATAAACAGGCCATAGTCAATGGCCAGACCCAAACCCAGCAAGGTGACAACTGATTGTGCAAAGACGTTGACCTGGAAGAATCCAGCAAGAATAGCGAGGATGCCCAAAGAACCCAGAATGGACAAAATGCCCACGATCAGTGGCATTGCTGCAGCGACAACTGAGCCGAAGACGATGAGCAACAAGATCGCAACGAATGGCAGCGCAAAGACTTCTGCGCGTGCAATGTCACCAGCCATACCTTCATCAAGAGCATCGGCTACCGCAGTTGCTCCACCAACTTTAACGGTGATGCCGCTGGCAAGGTTCTCGGGAGTGAGCTGATCTTCAATGGTGCGGAAATCTTTAAGCGTTTGCTCACCGTCGCCTTTCAGCCCCAAAGCTGCGAAAGTCTGGGTGCGATCTGCACTGAGAAGATTTTGATTCCTGGTATCAAAGTAGCTGTTGATATGACTAACTTCATCAGGATTGCTGTTCAGAACTCCATCAAGGAAACCGGAAATATTGCTAAACACTTCCGGATCATCAAAGGAAGTTCCCTCAGGTGCTGTGAACAACATGATCACATCGCCATCGTTGTCACGCCCAAAGTTTTCCATCTCAATGGTTGCCGCAGCGGTCGAGGAAGAGCCAGGGTCATCCCAGCCTTCCTGGCTCATGCGCTCGCCCAATTTGGGGCCGAAAACGACAAACAACGCCAAAATGGCGGCGATGACAACTAACGGAACAATACGCCTATAGGTGTATGCAAAATGGCCCCATTTAGAAAACACGGGTGGATTACTCCTGGGAATTGTGGCGGTTGGACAACAGAGCAGTCAGAGGGCGGAATGGCTGCAGCCATGCGCCACCATCTGGCAGATTATCCAGGCTGACACGAGGAAGTGGCTCACGGAAGACTCCGGGGATTTCTTCCAGATCGACGAACTCAATCGTGCTGTGGGCAACAGCCCATGAAGCATGCTCGTGGAAGCCAATGACAGTGGCAGGAATGCCTTCTGCAACTAGCTGCTCAAGGGTTTCTCGGAAGTTTTGCCCATCAGCACTAGCAACGATGACACCTCGCAGGACGCCTTCTTCATAGCGCCTGCGGATGTGGTCAATCATGTCAGGATCGACATCGGAAGACTCACCAATTTTTGGCTTGGCGAACACTGCGAAACCAACATTTCTCAGTGCTTCTACCCATGGGCGCACAACATCAGAACCACCTGGGGTGATGTTGGCGAACACGGTAGCTTCAGGCTCAATGTGGCGGCCAAGTTCGTGTGCACGACGTCCTGCACGTGCAAGAAGCCAACGGCCAATTGCATCAAAGCGAGGGCGATAGGCGGCAGTTGGTCGACCGCCGAGGATGGCGCCCAAACCCATATCTAGGTTGGGAGCATCCCACACTAGAAGAATGCTTTCTGGCCCCTCTTTATCAGTGGGGTGGTAACTGTGGATGACTTCATGCACATCAGACATTAGCCTTGCACCTTCTGCCACAAGTATTCATTGATTACGTGATCTTTTTCGAGGCCCTTGCCTTCGAACTTGGTGATCACCTGGCGGTCTGTCAGCTGTGGGCATTCTTCCCATGGCCAACCCTTGTACTCCAGAAGTGGCTCAACTTGAACAAGCTCATTGATCCATTCTGCGTAATCAGCGTGGTCGGTGGCAACATGGAGCACTCCGCCTGGCTTGAGCTTTTTAGCGAAAAGGTTCAATGGGCCAGATTGGATGATGCGACGCTTGTTGTGACGAGCCTTTGGCCAAGGATCAGGGAAGTACACGCGGATGCCATCAAGGGATTCATCTTTGATCATGCGGTTGAGTACTTCAATGCCGTCGCCGCGAACCATGCGGACATTGTTGATTTCGTTGCGGACTACGGAGCCCATGAGCTTTGCCAAGCCTGGCTTGTACAGTTCAACTGCGACGATGTTGGTATCTGCCTCTAGAGGTGCCATCGCAGCAGTGGAGGTGCCAGTGCCGGAGCCGATTTCCACAATGGTTTTTGCGCCTGCGCGGCCAAACCAGGAATCAAGGTCAATGAGCTCATCTTCGAGGACACGGCCCAGTTCAGGCCATTTTTCATCCCACATGGTGTTCTGGTTTTCAGTCAGGGTGCCGCGCCTGAAAGTAACGCTTCCAAGGCGTGGGTAGTCGAGGTCATTATCGAACTCGGACTGGAGAGGACGGCCAGCTGGCAGCTCTCCTATTTGATCACGGGGGTTATCAGAAATAGACATTATGTGTTATTTTTCCTGTTCAACTCTAAAACTTCAATATGTGTGGGGTTTGCTGAATTTTAAAAAGCTTTAAAGTTTAAGCTTTTCGATGATTCTTCTCACTATGGCAATCGTACCGGCGAGGGCCGACACGATGACATGCAAGAGCATCAATGCAAGTAGGTACATGCTGAAGTAATCTAACCACTCTGCTCCTGTGCTCTGCGCGAGGAAGTGCGTGCCTAAGCTGAGGGTGCCCACTGGGAAGGTACTAGCCCACCATGTTGGGCTGTAGGTAGCTCCTTTAACCACAGCTTTATAGAACAGGAAATGTGCAACTGCTCCTAGTGGGATGGCGAGAGTGCACATGACAATGCCATAGATAAGTGCAGTTGGGATGGTGAATGTGTTGCCAAAACCTGCACCAATAAGTTGTGCCGCAGCAGTTGATTGTCCGATCATTCCCAGTGGAATCCACGAAGTAGGAGTGGCCATCAGTGGAAGCTGTGGACTGTTGGGGCTGAAGTAGTAGAAATACACTCGAGCAAATATCACTGGTGCAACGGCGATTGTTAAAAGGAACAGCGCAGAAGAGATCCATAACAATACGTCGAACCCGTAGTGCATGTGGAGTTGTGTGGCAGATGTAGAGGCCACCATTGGGGTGACTAGCGGCAAGCCCCAAGCGAATGTCGGTGCACCGGCCTTGGCTTTCACAAGCAGCGATATATATAAGGAATAGGCCACAAGTCCTATTGAGGTTCCGAGGAACCAACAAAGGGCCATAAATCCCCATAGAGCATCGCCAAAGATAGTTGTGCTTGCGCTTCCTAAGGCAATAAGACCCATGGATAGCATCGCCCATGCTGGCATGACTTCAGGTTTAAAAGAAGGGGAGCGGTAGAATAGCCAGCCCACAATGATAATGAGGGCGACGAGACAAGCAAGGGCAAAGAAAAACTCGGCTACCACCGGAAAGCCGTGAGTTTTTAATAATGATGACAAAAGGGAGATGCCCATGAGTGAACCTGCCCATGAAGGGCCTGGCGGAGGTAAGACCGCAGCGTAGCTTTTGGTCGAAGTAGATGTGGGCATGTCCATATACATTAGGCCTTGAGAAATCCCTGGTCGTTTAAAGGGGATGGTGGGAATGCGCGGCGCGGCGCTGGAGGCAGGCTGTGTGTGCAATCACTGGTCTAGACCTCTGCATGGAAAATATTGCAATTCGGCGAAATTATCTACAGGCTTTTGCAAGGGTTGTTAAGGGGTAAATTTGCCACACTTTGAGGTCTTTAGTGCTGGCCGTAGTGGTGTCGTGATGTTCAAATGCATGCAAAGTGAAGCGGTTTAAACCATCCAAGAGAAGTAGCTGGATATAACCACTGGAGACAGTGAGGATTTTTCGCGGCCCATTTTCAAGATCTCTAGGGAGCTATTTTGATGTGGAAAAATGGATAAAAGCTCATATATCACACGGGGTGAAAATTAATGTGTCAGAGGAATGTGGGCGCAAGGGTGGGGGTGAATGTGGTTTTCGGCCCAAGAATTTAGGGTGCAAATTTGCTACTCCGAAAGGGTTTTCATCCCAGTACCCTCAAAGGGATTACCATTGCGTTTAATTGTGGCACGTCAGCCCCTATTATTGGAAAGTTATAAGTTTCTTTTGGAGCAGTGGTGGCAATTGGCATTCAAGGGGCTTTGTGGGTGGCTCAAATTGCCCTTGATTGACATTGCAGGGAAATGAATTGCCGGAAAACGCCTGAAGTTTATACATCTAATTACCCCCGAAATAGGTTGCAAAGGCGGGGGTTGTTGTCGGGCGGAAAGTGTGTAGATGCGTGTGGGCAGGGGGTAGGTCCACTGGTAATGACAAATGTGTCCGTTGTCTCACTCAAGTTTTTAACTACTTCTGTATCTGAAAGCTACGCTAGTGGGCAAGAACTCTGTGAATGACACATGTCTGGAGAAGTTATGACTACAGCTGCAATCAAGGGCCTTCAGGGTGAGGCTCCTACCAATAACAAGGAACTGCTGAACTGGATCGCAGACGCCGTTGAGCTCTTCCAGCCTGAGTCGGTTGTCTTTGTAGACGGCTCCCAGGCGGAGTGGGATGGCATGGCGAAGGATCTGGTTGAGGCCGGTACCCTCATCAAGCTGAATGAGGAAAAACGCCCTAACAGCTACTTAGCCCGTTCCAACCCATCTGACGTTGCTCGCGTTGAGTCCCGCACCTTCATTTGCTCCGAAAAGGAAGAGGATGCAGGCCCAACGAACAACTGGGCACCAGCTCAAGCGATGAAGGACGAAATGTCCCAGCAGTACGCTGGTTCCATGAAGGGTCGCACCATGTATGTTGTGCCTTTCTGCATGGGTCCTATCAGCGATCCAGAGCCAAAGCTCGGCGTGCAGCTCACTGACTCCGCTTACGTTGTTATGTCTATGCGCATCATGACCCGCATGGGCATCGAAGCACTGGATAAGATCGGCGAGAACGGCAGCTTCGTTAAGTGCCTGCACTCCGTTGGTGCACCTTTGGAAGAAGGCCAGGAAGACGTTGCATGGCCTTGCAATGACACCAAGTACATCACCCAGTTCCCTGACACCAAGGAAATCTGGTCCTACGGTTCGGGTTACGGCGGAAACGCTATCTTGGCTAAGAAGTGCTACGCACTGCGTATTGCTTCCGTTATGGCACGTGAAGAGGGCTGGATGGCTGAGCACATGCTCATCCTGAAGCTGATCAACCCAGAGGGCAAGGCGTACCACATCGCAGCAGCATTCCCATCTGCTTGTGGCAAGACCAACCTCGCAATGATCACCCCAACTATTCCAGGTTGGACTGCTCAGGTTGTCGGCGATGACATCGCTTGGCTCAAGATGCGCGAAGATGGCCTCTACGCTGTGAACCCAGAAAACGGTTTCTTCGGCGTTGCTCCAGGCACCAACTACGCATCCAATCCAATTGCGATGCAGACCATGGAGCCAGGCAACACCCTGTTCACCAACGTTGCACTAACCGATGACGGTGACATTTGGTGGGAGGGCATGGACGGCGACGCTCCTGCTCACCTCATCGACTGGAAGGGCAACGAGTGGACTCCAGAATCTGATGAACTGGCAGCTCACCCGAACTCTCGTTACTGCGTAGCAATTGATCAGTCCCCAGCAGCTGCACCTGAGTTCAACGATTGGGAGGGTGTCAAGATCGACGCCATTCTCTTCGGCGGACGTCGTGCGGATACTGTTCCACTGGTTACCCAAACCTTCGATTGGGAGCACGGCACCATGGTTGGTTCCCTGCTTGCTTCCGGCCAGACTGCAGCTTCTGCAGAGGCAAAGGTTGGCGCACTCCGCCACGATCCAATGGCAATGCTCCCATTCATCGGCTACAACGCTGGCGAATACCTGCAGAACTGGATTGACATGGGCAACAAGGGTGGCGACAAGCTGCCTTCCATCTTCTTGGTTAACTGGTTCCGTCGTGGCGAAGATGGTCGCTTCCTGTGGCCTGGCTTCGGCGATAACTCCCGTGTTCTCAAGTGGGTCATCGACCGCATTGAGGGCAAGGTTGGCGCAGAGGAGACTGTTGTTGGTCACACCGCTAAGGCTGAGGATCTTGACCTCACCGGCCTGGACACCCCAATTGAGGATGTCAAGGAAGCACTGACTGCTCCAGCAGCGCAGTGGGCAAACGACGTTGAAGATAACGCCGAGTACCTCACTTTCCTCGGACCACGCGTCCCAGCTGAGATTCACAGCCAGTTTGAGGCTCTGAAGGATCGCATCAGGGCTGCACACGCTTAAAAACTCTGAGATATAATAAGGACCCCAACTTAAAGTGGGGTCCTTATTCTTTGTCTTAGTGCTTTTTAAATACGAGCACCAGGTTGCTTACGGCAAATTCCCGAAGCACTGGAATTTTCACCATCCACCAGGCCCATTGTGGGTGGTAGCGCGGAAACGCAGCGTCAAGTTCTGCGTTAGATACGGAAGCTCCCCATGCCAAGCCGTCTTTGCAAGAGACATTAAATAGCGATTCGCCGAAAATATTTTTGGGTGGGCGCCCATGTTTTTTCTGATATCGGTCTCTAGCGAAGGCGCCACCAACGTAGTGCTCCCATAATCCGGTTTCGTGTCCGCCGAAGGGACCCAGCCAGATGGTGTAACTCAAAATTGCCATGCCACCACTTCGAGTGACCCGGAGCATTTCTTCTCCCATGGCCCATGGATCCGAGACATGTTCTGCCACATTGGAGGAATAAACAACATCAAAGGTGTTGCTTCGAAAAGGCAGGTCTAGGCCGGATCCGCGAACTGATCCATGAACATCAATTCCTGCGGCAGACATTTCTCCGACATCTGGTTCCACAGAGAGATAAGTGGCGCCAAGATCTTCAAAAGCTCGTGCAAAGTATCCTGGGCCACCGCCGACATCCAATACTTTGAGGCCATCTAAGGACACTCCTGAAATATCTTCGGACAGTGCATTCACCATGCGTGAGGTGTCTAATGCGAGGTTGCCGTAGAAGATATCGGGACGCGTTTGTTCATATTTGAAATCAGATAGCAGTCCCCAAGACCTGTTTAGAGTCGCTAAACGCCGGAGCGCCGGAAGTGCAACCATTTAAGAACTGGTCCAGTTAAGATCGCGGATATCTTCGCCGTTCATCCATCGCAAAATGGTGGTGATGGCATCATCGGTGGAGGACACAATGGTGGAGTTGCGGACGCCTGCGACTCCAAATTCTAGGGTCCAACCAGCTACTTCTGCAAGGCTGCGTGCTGAGATGAAGGAGGATTCATCGGCTGGATTATCTAGGTCAAAAAGGGCGATCTTGAGGTAGTCATCATCATCTTCGATAGAGGACAGCATGTGTTCGAGGCCCATGCGTGAAGCGCCGATGCGGGCGTCGTCATCGCTTTTGGTTTGTACGGTGAAAGCGATGTCTTCATCGCCGTAGCGCAAAACTTCGTCGTCGTATTGAATGCCTAGACCGGATGCGAGTGCAACGTCATCGAGCCAGCCGAGGCAGTCATTGATGAGTTCTTCATCGACGTCGATGGTGACATTTCTTGGGTGAGTAAAAGGGACTCCGAGGAAGTCCACTTCGTCTTCTTTTGCGGCAGCCAAAATGGTTTCGCGGATCTGCGCTGGGGAGTGGGTGGGAGAGAACACGGTGATGGTTGTGGACATGGCTTCCATTATGGCTTGTTGGAAAGCAGCTAGACTGAATTACCCTATGAAGATCCTTTTGTTGTGTTGGCGAGATACTACCCACCCGCAAGGTGGCGGAAGCGAACGTTACCTTGAACGCGTTGGGGAGTTTTTGGCGAAACAGGGCCATGAGGTGGTGTTTCGCACTGCTGGGCATACTGATGCGCCACGGAGATCTTTTCGGGATGGGGTGAGATATTCCCGAAGCGGTGGGAAATTTAGCGTGTATCCGAAGGCGTGGGCTGCCATGATGCTGGGGAGTTTCGGCATCGGTACTTTTTCCAAAGTGGATATTGTTGTGGATACCCAGAATGGCATTCCGTTTTTCGGCAAGTTTTTCTCAGGCAAGCCAACGGTGTTGTTGACCCATCATTGCCATAAGGAACAGTGGCCAGTGGTGGGGCGGGTGTTGGCACAGGTGGGGTGGTTGATTGAAAGTAAAATTGCTCCACGTGCCTACAAAAACGCACCTTATGTTACGGTCTCGGAGCCAAGCTCGGAGGAGCTCATTGCGCTTGGGGTGAATCCGGAGCAGATCCATATTGTGCGCAATGGCGTGGATCCGGTGCCGTTACATACGCCGAAGCTGGAGCTCAATGATGGCTGGCAGCACATGGTGACCTTGTCGCGTTTGGTGCCGCATAAGCAGATCGAGCATGCTATGGATGTGGTGGCAGCAGTGGATGGCGTGGTGTTGGATGTCGTAGGTAGCGGGTGGTGGCAGGAGGAACTGGTGGATTACGCGCGCGATTTGGGTGTGAGTGATCGGGTGGTTTTCCACGGCCAGGTTGCGGAGGACCACAAGCATGCGTTGTTGGAGCGCGCCACGATTCATTTGATGCCGTCCCGCAAAGAGGGCTGGGGTTTGGCCGTGACTGAGGCAGCGCAGCATGGCGTGCCGACCATTGGTTATCGCAGTTCCGGTGGCTTGCGCGATTCTATCGTCGATGGACACACCGGCATGCTGGTGGACTCCAAGGCTGATCTGATTACCGCAACCAAAAAATTGCTTCTCGACGCTTCCCTCCGCGCTCAGCTCGGCGCCCGCGCCAAAGAGCGCGCCGAAAACTACAAGTGGGATATCGCAGGGGCGCAGTTTGAAGAGTTACTTCTTGGGCTTGCGAAGAAAAAGTAGCCCTAGCGGCAGCGCCAACCACATCACGCTCAGGCCTATTCCGAGATAGTATTTCCACCCGCGCTGTGGTGGGGCGCTGGTTTCTGTGATGGTATCCCCATCAACCACAACGCCCACGCCCAATTCTTCGAGGCGTGCCATGTCACCGGCAGACCATGCCTGAACTGCGTCACTCCAACGCGGTGATGGCGCATCGGTGATGATGCCATCGACGCGTAATTCACCAGATTCCACCACGGAGAGGGCTTTGGTGCGGGGATCGACAACAGGGATGCCATCCTCCCTGGTGGCTAGCGAATTGGAGCCGATGATCAAGACGTCCCGTCCTGCTGCCACCTCCGCCAGTGCATCCACAGAGGCGACATGAGCGTTACTTGGTCGCATCGCAGCGACTTCACGTGGTGCATCCGGGATTTGTAATAAAGCCAGACTTGTTGCCACCCACGACAGTGGACTTTTCACCCCGGCAGCCAAACAGACATAGGCCGGAATTATGAGCATGAGGAGTTTTTGCGAATCCCGGAATAATGCAGCTCCCGGAATATAGGCAATAGTCCAGGTAAACAGGTTCGGCATCAGCCATGGTCCGACTGCTCCTGCCAAGCCTACGACGGCGATAACTCCCAAAATCCAGGGACAATTCCGAAAGCCCGCCAGGAGAATAATAAATAATAAGATGCCAGCAACCGCGAGCCCCACTTCCCGAGAAGCAGGTACTGCTGCGGCATTCCAAATGCCACCCAAGCCCACAGCCGTGCCGATGGTGCCCGCAAAAGTTTCTGCACGGATGGCAAAGGTGAGCGCACCACCTGAAGTGGGCGTAGCAATTAAAGCCGGGATGAGCCACGGAAGCCAGGAAATAAGGGCACAAAACGTCGACAAGCCTCTTTTTTTAGAACTCGCAACGCCAATGATCGCCGCAACCACCGCACCCGTTGGGGTGAGCGAAGCTGCCCACATTGCCACGATCTGCCAGCGCGGATACCGGCGTAAGGCGACAATCAGCGGCAGCAGCCACACAGCCATCACCAAAGACCAATGCCCCTGCAGCAGGCGTTCCACCACAAACGGGTTATAAATGGCCACGGTAACGGCTAAAAACCGGGACGGCCCCAACCGCATAGCCCCCCACGCCCCCGCAAAACCTGCCACCAGCAATAAAAAGCGCACCAGCCAACTCACCGGCAAGAAACCCAGCAGCGCCAACACACCGTCCTGCGGAGCATTACGTGACGGCAAATCACCAAAACCCAGCGAATTAAGCGACAACGCAGGATTATCCACAACCGACATATCACGCAACAACAACTCACCCGGTGCAGCCAACGGCCACAACAACGACCCCAAAAGCACAGTTGTCCACGTCCACAGAAGGATCTGCCGGGTTGTGGTCATACGGTTTAGCTCCTGAGGTTGTTCACAGTTCTCATTAGTTGTCCACGCTTGAAAATGCCGGTGCTAAACACACCAACTGCCAGCAGTAACAGGCCTAAGAACTTAGAGAAGAAATCCAAACCCTTAGCCCACGACAATCGCTGATCAATATCGTATGCAATTTTTTGCAGTAGCTTTGAGGTTTCGGCAGTGTAAGCGAATTCTACGGTCTCATCGCCATTCGCGCTGTGGAAAATCATCGATTCGTCTTTCGATAGAATTATTCCAGAGAAACGATCCACTTGGAGTGTGCGCTCCACCGAATAACTACCAGCATCACCCGATAAAGGAACATGGCGAAGTTGCTGGTAGAAGGTATAAGTGTTGCCCTCGCGGGAAACATAATCAACCGGGTGATCATCGCCTAAAACCATGTCATAAAAAGGATAAGAGTTGCGCAGCGTATTAGCTGGGAAGAAATAGTGCAGACCCTCCCGAGTGGAATTAGAACTATCTGCTGGTGAACCTGAAATGGTGGCAGAAGGCTCCAATACTGGGTAACGAGAATGGCCAATGAGCACTAGATCATCAGTAATTTCTGCACTTGTTTGCGCGGAAACATCTGTGACTGTCTGCTCTGCATGCAGCGCGATCTCATCAATTTTTTCGGTAGGCGCCGTAACAAGGTGTTCAGTACGCGTAAAACCTTGGGGGCTTGTGCTCACCAAAGTTAAATCCAAATCTTTCGGGATCGATCTAGCCTGGCCAGTAACAAACGGCGGTACTGTGAAAGCAAAGATGAGGAGCAGCACGCCCGCAATGATCAGAACCGTTGCAGATCGCTTCATATAATTGCCCGCACCTTCCGCTAAACTCGCATGTTGAAATAATGTCTACCCAATCATATGCACCCATCCGCCACCGCGGATTCATCAGCTCACTCGAGGGACTTCGCGCGATCGCCTCCCTGGGCGTATTGGCAACCCACGTTGCTTTCCAAACCTCCGTGGATCCTGCCACACATATAGGCGCGGTGCTGGCGCGTTTTGATTTCTTCGTCGCAGTATTTTTTGCACTTTCTGCATTTGTTCTATGGCGCCGACGCTCTAAGCAGCGGATGAGAGTTTATTATTTCAAACGCTGTGCCCGCATCATGCCCGCATATCTAGCCACCGTGATAGCAGTATTGTTATTCATCCCCACTGGGCCGTGGCTGGCCAATATCACGATGACGCAAATCTATTGGCCACATGGACTAATGGCAGGGCTAACCCACATGTGGTCCTTGTGTGTAGAAGTAGCCTTCTACCTGGTAGTTCCCCTTTTGGCGTGGCTTTTGGGGAGATTTGATCGGCCGGTGCGCATTGTTCTTATTGCTGGTGGTGCTGCATTAAGTCTGGTGTGGCCATGGATTCCGTTGGTGGAATCATCCATTGACCAGGGCCTGCCTAATATGCAGATCTGGCCACCTGCCTATGCATGTTGGTTTGCCGTGGGCATGATTGCTGCGGAATTAGAGGGTATTCGTTTCCCTAGATTGCCTAGTTTTGTGTGGGTGTTTTTAGCGTTGATTGTGGCCTGGATAGCAGGTCAGGAATGGTTTGGCCCCTTAGGTTTAGTACACCCTAGTCCTGGGGAATTTAACCTGCGAATTCTGGCTGGCACAGTATTTGCAGCGCTGCTTGTGGTGCCTTATGCCTTGGGCACACCTTCACGGATTTTGGATTCTGAATGGATGAAAACTCTCGGCACCTGGTCATATTCCATCTTCCTGTGGCATCTACCTGTGCTGACCATTGTGTTTCCACTTCTAGGAGTGCCCTTATTTAGTGGTTATTTCCTGCTGGTGTTTGCCGCAACTGTGCTTATTACGATTCCAGTGGCCGCAATCAGCTACACCTTCATCGAAGAACCCATCATGAACTGGACCCGGCGCGTCACTCGCTAGGGTGTTCCGATTCACCATAAGACAGGGTGATGAAGCTAAAAATGGTGAATCCTCACATTGCTGCCTTGGAGGCATGAAATATACAAAAATAGTGATGTTCTGTGTGTCTGTTTAAGCGCCGAGGAAGTGGTGCGCCATACAAATACTCATTCAGGATTTCGGAGCTCTTAAATCGCCAACAAATAGGGCAGCCACAGAAATTCCCACTAACAGGGCTAATATTGGCGAATCACCTGGGTATGCGGCGGCTGGCCAGGGGGCTTGGGCGAGCCACAAACCGCAAATGCTTAAGGGCAATCCGGCCATCACCCAGGTGGGGATCAGGGTGTATCGCAACAAAAGCCAGAAGCCGAGCGCTGGGATAAACCACCAGCCCAACATCGGTATCAGGGCCACCACTGCCCAGGGTGCGTTGCGGGTGTCTTTCCACGCAGGATTGTGTGCTTCTCGACGCCTCCCCACAACAAGGCATCCCAATACCAGCAGCACAGCTAAGGTGGCTCCGCCGAACAGGGACAGCCGGTAAGGTTTTTCACCTTCGAAAGAAAAGCTCAAGTGACCAGATACACCTGCGGGAATGATGAAACCTTGGGAGGAGGCATCGAGCTCGATGGGGGAAAGGGAGGATGCGTCGAGAAGCGCTTGGGTGCCTGGATTGAAAGAGCGCGTGGTGATGAGCACTCGGTCGTCGGTGGCTGCTTCAATATTTGTGGCTGGTTGCACGCTGGCGTGCGGTACTGATTCGGTGAGCGTGACCCATTCTGATTGTGTGCGCAGCATATGCGTGCCAGGCGTTAGTTCGAGTGGGCCGCAGGGGATGGGTTCTCCGTCGAGTTCTAGGGTGGCGCAGGATTGGGCATCTACTGTTACCGACATGTGGCGTGGAACAGTAAAGGCTCGATCTAAAAATGAGGTGGGAACAGTGAGGCGTTGGAACACAAATTGCTGCACCTCAGGAGATGTTTCCGGCACGGTGATGGTGCGGCTTAGTCCCTCGAGGATGAGTTCGGAGATACCCACAAAACCGTCGAATTCGATCCGTGCTTCAGGCTGCGCCAAAGTGACGGTGGTGGTGCGGCCTTTGGGGAATTCACGGACCATGACGGAATCGCCGGAGGTAATCGTGGCGGTAATCGTGGCGCGCGGGGAAATGGACAAGGTGGTGCCAGTACCTGCGACTTCGAGCCAGGGGGACGTATCTCCGGGAGTGGGGTACCAGGCGGTGTTGTGGCGGCCATCGAGAAGTGAATTAAGCGAACGATCTGGTTGTGCGCCGCCAAAGGAGGTGGCATCAGAACCAGAAGAGGACGCCGTGATGGATCCTTGCTGTACCACCGTGGTCAGCGGGCCTGCGGAAGGGTAATCCACCAGTCGATTCTTCACTTCAGTTTCCTCAAGACTGCTCAGTGCAGCGGAACTGGTGCCATCGCCGTAATTGGTGCCCACAAGCTGGGGAGTATCAGTGACGATCTGGGCGCTATCGCCAACTAATGTGCGCGGTGAATAGCTATTGATTGTGTCCAAAAGTGACAAGATTTCACCACCTCCAGCAACGGTGGGCAAAGGATCTGCGGTAATCCACATATCCCGATTTGGGTCGATGAGATAAACATCCACTTCGCCGAAGGTATGTTTTTCACCAGGAAGCTCTAGCTCTGGTTCTTCTTTTAGCGCTGTGTCTAGATCATGTCTGACCAGCACCGCACCGATTCCTAAACGCTTCAAAGCTTCATCACTAAATGATGCCTCCAGGCCGTCAAGCCCACGAATGGCTTCTGGCGGGACAAGCGGAATAGCATCGCGGACAGCCCACGGCACATCAAGAAGCGGTTGGGCGGGTTCATCTCTCGTCCATCCCCAATCCTGGCGTGCAAAAGGAGAACTTGGCCACATCAACGTGCGGGTGCCAGCCGCATTGTCATTGATAAAGTTCGTGGCTTCATACCAATACTCCGGTACTTTTTCCCACGTACCTTGCGGTAATAAACGGGCAGACCAGGCGGGAGCCAATGCACCTGCAGCAATCAACACCACGAGAAGGCCTGCGGCTTGGCGTTTGTGGAGTGTCTTGT
The DNA here is from genome assembly GCF_001643015.1 of Corynebacterium crudilactis. Classification (NCBI taxonomy): domain Bacteria; kingdom Bacillati; phylum Actinomycetota; class Actinomycetes; order Mycobacteriales; family Corynebacteriaceae; genus Corynebacterium; species Corynebacterium crudilactis. Next base: position 2,813,872 of record NZ_CP015622.1, on the reverse strand, counting down.
GTGTTGAGTGCTTGGCAGCCCCATGACGCAAGGACTGGAGCGAGGGCACTGCGATATGCGACCCCAATGCGGCGATACCCACCATCAAGGGCATGCGAATGAGCAGATCAAATTTATGGATATTGCGTAGTGCCGCTCCGGGACCATCGAGGAAATTTTGGACAGTGGGAATGCTGGCACTGCCGAGGACTAACAGCCCGGTAGCCAGCATGAATGCCCACAAGCCACGGTGTTTGAGCAGGCTCAATCCAATGAGGCCAAGGGCTGCCACCAATACGCTTAAGACCACGAACAGGGCATCGTTGACAAGTAAATATCCAGCTTGGCGTTCGGTATCCACAAAAGGAGTCCAACTGGTGGTGCCTCGAAGTATTTCTACCGGGTTGAGCCAAGAAGTGGTGACGGCGGCGCTTTCAATAAATTCCGTGAATGGTGGGGCGTATTTACCAAGAACCAGCAGTGGGCCAATCCACCAGGCATTAACTGCCAACACGCCTAGTCCCCAGAGCGCAAGCTGGAGGATGCGACCGCGATACAGCAGAATTAACGCTGCCGGAATCAGCGCAGCCATGGTTGCTGTGGCATTGACTGCACCCATGCATGCTGCCGGCAGCAAAGACAGTGCGATGGCGCGGGCAGTGATATTTCGAGATAACAACGGCACGCATACCCACGGTGCCAACATGATGGGCCAGGCTTCAGAAGAAATCGCAGTCAGCGTGGTTAACGTGCGCGGGGAGAGCGCAAACAATAACGCTGCAATGATCCGAAATGGGGGCGTACCAATCTGAAGTTTGGACACCAATACGTGAAACCCAGAAAATCCCACGCCAAGAACCAGCCACCACCACAACCGTTGGGCAATCCAATCGGGGAGGAAATCAGTGATGAGGAAGAACAACCCTTGGGGGAAAAGGTACCCATAAGCCTGGTTTTGTAGTTGTCCCAGCGTAAAAGTATCTGTCCATGCGTGCAGGGCACCACTTAAAAAACCTGCCGGGTTGAGCAACAGATCCAATTTGGTGTCGGCAGCAACCTGCCCAAAAGGCTGACTTAGGGATTGGCAGAAAACAACAAGCCCCAGCGCTATCCAGACATAGAAATGCGCTGAGGAAAGAAAATGGGGAAGTGGCTTTTTAGTCTGCTTCGCGTGAACCATACTCAGGGCCACCGAGCAAAGCATTGTCTGCAGTTATGGCGTTGCCAGTCGGAACAGTGTCCTGACCCGAGATCATTGAGACCCCAGCAACAGCAACAGCACCGACAGCAATACCCACGACTGCGCTTGCAATCGCGGGACCTAGAGTGCGTCGGTTGAGGGAATCAGTTTCATATGCCATGACGTGGAAGAGACTACCAGTTTTTAAGCTCCGCTTGCATCTTCCTGGTCATCTGCCTTGTTATCTCCTGGCTCTGATCCCTGTTCAGCTCCCAGCGGTGGAACTACAAAAACTGGCACCTCAGCATGATGCAATACGCTGTCTGCGGTGGAGGATTGCCAGAGAGATTTCCACCCGGAAATGCCACGAGTGCCAGTAACAATGACATCGGGGCGCAGTTCATCAGCCGCATCCATGATCGCACTCCAAATGGCGGTGGCTGATTCCGCTAAATGCGCTCTTGCTTCTAGCCCTAAGGATTCCGCCAGCACAACCCCTTCTTGGCAGATTTCCAGAGCAGCGGATTGTGCGGGGTCCTCCGCCACAGCGCCTAGGGTGCCAAGCGTCAGAGTGCGCGCAGCTTGTCGATGCAGCGGCTCCCAGGCCGTCAAAATTTCCACTTTGCGCGGCTGCAATAAGGTGGCGGCGTATTCTAAGGCGCGCCGGGATTCGGGTGAACCATCAAAAGCAACCAGCATGGTTTTTTCAGTCATTGGACTCTCCTCACGCGTGTACCGGTTTATGCCCGCAAGCCTACCGACTCCTATAGTTAGAAACCGTGTGGAAGCGATTGAAACCCCTCGTAGCAACTGCCGCAGTGGCAGGTTTGCTCCTTGCAGGCTGTGCAGAAGAAGCTGGTAAGAGCTTAAAAGATCCAAGCAGCTTATCGACGCCTACCTCCACCCCTCCCGAACCCACCGTGGAGGATTTGGCGCGCGCGCAAATCCCGGAGGAACAACGCGCCCAAGTCGCGTCGTTAATGATGGTCGGCGTGGCCAACTATGACCAAGCTTTAGAAGCACTTAACCAAGGTGTTGGTGGCATTTTCATTGGTTCCTGGACCGATGAGAATCTGCTCACTGAACCGGGACGAAATATCGAAGCTTTGCGTGCGGCTGTGGGCCGTGATTTTTCCGTGAGCATCGACTTTGAAGGTGGTCGAGTACAACGAGCCACCAATATTCTGGGTGATTTCCCCTCACCACGTGTGATGGCACAAACCATGTCACCAGAGCAGGTGGAGGATCTCGCAGAAATTCTTGGCACTGCCTTGGCTGCACATGGAGTCACCGTAAACTTTGCGCCGGTAGTCGATGTTGATGCTTGGGGCCTGCCGATTGTGGGCGACCGATCCTTTTCCAATGACCCAACTGTCGCAGCAACCTATGCCACAGTTTTTGCTAAAGGCTTAAGCAAAGTAGGCATCACGCCAGTATTCAAACATTTCCCAGGGCATGGTCGAGCAAGCGGTGACTCACATACACAAGATGTCGTCACTCCTTCTTTAGAAGAGCTAAAAACCTATGATCTGATCCCTTATGGAAAAGCTCTTTCAGAAACAGACGGAGCTGTCATGGTCGGACATATGATCGTTCCTGGGCTTGGCACTGATGGTGTTCCTTCCTCAGTAGATCCAGCTACCTACCAACTGCTGCGAAGTGGTAATTACCCTGGTGGCGTGCCTTTTGACGGTGTAGTTTATACCGATGACCTTTCTGGCATGAGTGCAATTTCTGCCACGCATACTCCTGCCGAAGCGGTATTGGCATCGCTAAAAGCTGGCGCTGACCAAGCACTATGGATTGATTATGCTTCCCTAGGCGCCGCGATTGATCGCGTAGACGCTGCCGTGAGTAGCGGTGAATATCCGAAAGAACAGATGCTGCAATCTGCGCTAAGAGTGCAATTGCTCTACATCACACGTTTTGAGCAAAAGTGAAGTTACCGGCTTGTGACTCCATTTGAGTAGGAATTTTACATTTGTACAGCTAGCCTTTTTGGTGTGAAGCATTCTGGGAAAAAGTCGGCAAACAATCGGACTAAAGGAATCCTCATCGGGGTTCTGGTTGGTCTGATTGCCATTTTTGCAGGCATCTATGCGGTTGATGTCTTCCTCAATAAGGACAACATCCCGCGCGGAACCACCGTTGGTGGTGTCAGCATCTCTAATCTCAGCCCGCAGGATGCCCGGACGAAGCTGGAAACAGAACTCGCGAATGATGTCGTGCAACCAGTCACCGTGACCGCAGGGGAAAAGAGCACTAGCTTTGATCCAGCAGCCTCAGGCGTAGGCATTGATTGGGATGCCACCATCGCAGGTACTGGTGAACAATCCTGGAATCCGATTACCCGTTTTGTCGCGCTGTTTAAAAAATCCGAAGCTCCCATCGTGAGCATCGTTGATCCAGCTGCTTTTGGACCCACCCTAGACCACATGGTGGGAGAACTTTTCCGTGAACCAATCTCTGGAAATCTACATATTGATACAGGAAACCTCGTGGTCAATGACACCATCGATGGCCAAGCTGTTGATCGTGTAGCCCTTGAAGAAGCCGTCACAGAAAACTGGCTTAACCCCCAGGGCGTAAAAGTAGAGCCCAATGTTATTCCGGCAGCTATTAGCCAAGACACGATTGATGAACTTGCCAGTGGCCCAGGATCCAAGGCTGTGTCTAGCCCATTTACCGTCCGTGGCGATAATGACGTAGAAGGCGTTATCCCAGTCGAACGCATGGGAGAAGTCGTAAGCTTCCCAGAAGAAAACGGCAATATCCGCGTTGATATCAATGCAGAAGCAGCTACTGCAATGCTTGCAGAAGGCCTTGCGGAAACTGAAGTTGAGCCCACCAATGCCAAGATTAGTTTCGCCTCTGGTTCCCGCGTTGTCACCCCAGAAGTAACTGGACATGAAATCAATTGGGAACAGACACTTGCTGATCTCCCAAACAATCTCACCGGTGATGCACCACGCACCATTGATGCAATCTACGAAGACACCCCAGCAACATTTACTGCCACTGATGCACAAAATGCCACCTTCAACGAAGTGGTGGGTGAATTTACCACAGGTGGATTCTCTGCAGCATCTGGTACTAATATCCGTCTCACCGCTCAAATGGTTAACGGTGCTGTGGTCTCCCCAGGTGATACTTTCTCCTTGAACGGCTACACCGGACCACGCGGATCTGCCCAAGGGTTTGTGAGCTCAGGCATCATTTTGAATGGCCGTTCTGATACTGCTGTGGGTGGTGGCATCAGCCAATTCGCCACCACCTTGTACAACGCTTATTATTTCGCGGGCCTGGAAGATATCACCCACACTCCGCACAGCTACTACATTTCCCGCTACCCAGCTGGACGAGAAGCCACCATCTTTGACGGCGCAATTGATCTCCAATTCCGCAACAACACCCCATACCCAGTCATGATCAGTACATCAGCTGATGATTCAAACGTGACCGTACAAATCATGGGTGTGGATACCACATCAGTGCAGTCCATTAACAACGGACGATGGGCAACTACCTCACCTAATACCGTGAATGTTTCTGGTGGAAGCTGTGTTCCATCCACTGGTGCACCTGGATTTACCACCTCCGATACCCGCATCATCAGCGATCTTTCTGGCGCTGAAATAACTCGAGAAACTGTCACCACCGTTTATGATCCGTCACCAAATGTGGTGTGTTCCTAACAAGCTCATATTTCCGAAATGAACAGTGCGCTGAATGAAAGATACCTGTTCTATTTTGCTTATACAGATGTGTCTCACGGCCTTATATAAGTAGTGCAAGCGGAAAATGTCCGTGTCTCCCTCATCTACTAGATGAGGGAGACACGGACATTAAAATATTTAGTCGCTAGCAGCTTCTACATCACGTTCCAATTGTGCTAAAATCTCGGGATCATAGGCAGCTTTTTCGCCTGGTACATAACGGACAGAGTGCAAGTTTCCGCTGTATCTAAACGAACCAAATTCAGAGTAAAGTCCCCAGTGAACTGGGCCACCACGGTTAATTCCAACATCAATTCCACTGAACGGAGCGAACCCAACCAAGGCCCAAACATCGGACAGACGTGCAGTTTCTTTGCCGTCTACAATGGTGGTGTGTTCAGCTCGGAAATTAAGCAGCGGGGTGGTACGGAGGGTGATGTGGTGGTCGCCAACTGATAGCTCCCCTGCGTCTACTTCATGGAGGGCACCGTACTCATTTAATGCGAAATAGAGGTGATCATCTTTAACGAATACCACGTATCCTCCTCCTTGGTCTCCATGAGAAACCAACACACCGTGATCACCAGTTTCGAAGGAGACACTGATTTCTACTTCGAATGTGCGAAGCTTTGTGAGCTTGGAAGAACGGTAGCGTTCAAGCTTAGGAGTACCAGGCAACAGAGTGACAGGCTTCTCAAATTCTTCTTCGGCAGGACGCCTGAGGTGCCCCTGAAGGTTAGACCGATCATCCAGTGGAAATACGGTGTTCTGCCAGGCGGCAAACTCCCAAGCTTCGGCTAGTTCACGTAGTTTCTCTGGTTCCTGAGATGCAAGATTTTCAATTTCATTTGGGTCGGTTTCTACGTGATAGAGTTCCCATTCGCCATCATTAAATGGAGTGCCAGGGCGGTGGTTTGCCACAATTTTCCACCCCTTGCTGTAGAAGCCACGATTTCCACCAAATTCGGTGTACTGGTTGGGGTGGGTACTTTCGGCTTCAGCATTCCGAAGAATTGGGGCAAAACTGGTGCCATCGATTTCTTTGGCCGGCAGATTGTTACGAGTGCCAGGATGCTGAAGGCCAGCAAGATCTAACAACGTAGGGGTGAGATCAGTGACGTACTGATATTGCTGACGGATGCCCTCATCTGCATCGTTCTTTGGCAAGCCCTTTGGCCAAGAAACCAAGAGAGGAACTCGGATACCTCCAGCGTAGGTTTGACCCTTGTAATAACGGAATGGCGTGTTAGAGGCGTTAGCCCAACCTTCCGGATAGTGAGTCATAGTTTGCGGACCACCAATAAGATCTGGATCCAAAGGAACATCCTTGTTGAAATCTTCGGGCAGCCCTGGAACATGAGCAAAACGGCTGAAGTAAGAACGTGTACCTTCGGCCCCGCCTTCGGCAGTACCTCCATTGTCAGAAGTAAACACAATGATGGTGTTGTCCAGTTCATCGAGTTGTTCTAGCAGCTCAACGATACGCCCAAGATTTTGGTCTACGTTGTCGACCATGGCTGCGTATACTTCCATGTACTTTGCGTAAATACTACGGGTTTGTTCATCAAGGGAATCCCACTCTGGGATCTTCTTACCTAGTTTGCCCACCGCTTCAGGCAGTGGGGTTCCCTCTGGAATGATGCCATCGCGGATCTGCCGTTGGTGGCGCTCTTTACGGATAGCTTCCCACCCTTGATCGTAGGCACCGCGATACTTATCAATGTCTTCTGGTTTTGCTCCGTGTGGCCCGTGCATAGCAGTGTGTGCAAAGTAGAGGAAGAATGGTTTACGGGAATCTGAAGCGCGTAATCCCTTGATATATTCCAATGCTTGGTCGGTGTAATCATCAGTGAGGTAATAATTATCTGGAGTTTCTTCACGCTGAAGAATGGAGTTGTCCCGGACGATCTGGTTGGGGTGGAAGAACGAATTAAAACCTTCCAAAGCTCCGTAGTACTGATCAAAGCCTCGTTGAATTGGCCAAGTGGACTTATCGGCAGCTGCGTTTAATAGAGCATCACGGGTGAGGTGCCATTTACCGATGGCATAGGTGGCATAACCGTGACCACGAAGGATTTCTGGCAAAGTGGCCACGTCTTGAGCCAATTCTAGTCGGAATCCAGGATATCCTGGGTCGGAGTTTGCCACGCTACCAAATCCCGCTCGGTGTGGATTTAATCCTGTTAACGCGGCAGCGCGAGCAGGAGAGCACACTGGAGTGGTGTGATAATTAGAGAGTCGAATGCCAGTTTCTGCCAGTCGATTAAGGGTGGGGGTTTCAATTTCAGAGCCAAATGGTTCAATATCGCTGTACCCCATGTCATCAAGTAAGACGAGAATAATATTGGGTGAGTTTTCAGGTGCGCGTTTTTCAGCAGGCCAGCTGGGGGTAGATTCTTCGATGGTGCGGCCGATACGACCGTCAAAGTCTTCATAACCGCGGGCATGGGCAGGGATGTTGTGGTGGGACACGTCGAAAAGCTCCTTGTTAGTGTTGTGGTTTTTAAAGAAAGACGGGGGATTGAGTGATGTCAATGCTCGGAACTGCGTCGAGCAGATCCTGCGTGTACTGGGTTTGCGGAGAGGAGTAGACCTCAGCAGTACGGCCATGCTCCATGAGCTCACCGCGGCGTAGCACTGCGATTTGATCTGAAATCTCACCAATTACCGCTAGATCATGGCTGATAAAAATTGAAGCGAAGCCGAGTTCTTGTTGGATATTGCGGAATAGTTCAATTACTTCAGCTTGCACAGATACATCGAGTGCGCTGGTAGGTTCATCTGCGATCACCAATTTTGGCGTCATTGCCAATGCTCGAGCAATGGCGATACGCTGACGTTGTCCACCAGACAACTCATCTGGGAAACGCCGGGCTATCTCAGCAGGCAATGCGACTGCATCAAGAAGCTCAAGTACTCGTGTTCGACGAGTAGCCGAACTTCCAACCTTGTGCACATCGAGAGGCTCCCGGATACTGTCACCGACAGTACGACGCGGGTTGAGTGATGCTGAAGGATCTTGAGGGATAAATGCTAGATCACGCCGCAACGCACGCTGTTCTCGACGATTCAACGAGGTGAGCTCTTTGCCAGCAACAAAAACTTGTCCACCCGTTGGAGCGATGAGTCCTGCTGCCACTCGACCGAGCGTGGTTTTTCCAGAACCAGACTCACCTACTAAACCAAGAATTTCTCCTTCCTTGACAGAAAGGCTGGCATTCTTAATTGCTAAGAATTCTGGATTACCATTGACCGGCGGATACTTGACGGATACATTTGCGAATTCAAGATAAGGCGCAGGCGTTGTAGATGTAGGAAGTGAAGCCGACACCCCAGCGCGGTTAAGGATTGGGACGGCGTCGAGAAGCTGCTTGGTATATGGATGGCGAGGCTCGTTGAAAAGCTCGAGCGTGGTGTTGGACTCGAGGACCTCACCATTTCGCAGCACCGCGACACGATCCGCAAACTGAGCAACAACGCCCATATTATGAGTGATTAGTAATACGCCCATTCCGGTCCGAGCAGTGATTTGGCGTAGCAGGGTGAGGATTTCCCTTTGTACGGTGACATCAAGTGCAGTTGTGGGCTCATCAGCAATCAGCAACTCTGGATCATTTGCCAAAGCTAACGCAATTGCAATGCGTTGTTTCTGGCCACCGGAAAGCTGATGAGGATATTTTTCCAGCACAGCTTCAGGCGCAGGAATCTCCACTTGCTCTAACAATTCTAAAGCGCGCTCACGGATTTGCTCATTGCTGGCTGTACGGTGTGCCCGGATAGCTTCTGAAATTTGCCAACCGATGCGACGTACGGGATTCAAAGCGGATTGTGGATCCTGGAAGATTAACGCAACAGTGCTTCCTCGGAAGTGATTAAGCGATTCCTCCTTGGCCCCAAGAATTTCCTCCCCATTCAATTTGATTGATCCAGTAGCGCTAGCTCCCGGCGGAAGCAACCCTAGCACTGCTCGAGCAGTCATTGATTTACCAGAGCCTGACTCACCGACCAGAGCAAGAGTTTCACCTCGAACTACATCGAGGTCGATTTGCTTAACCGCTGGACGTGGCTGAGAGAAGGTGATGTGCAGATCACGGATAGATAGTAGTGGCGTGGACATAATCATTCCTATCGGATGCGGCGGGACAGGGACTGGGAAATGAGCATTAAACCGAGAGTCAGTGCAATGACAACCAAGAGAGGACCGACTGCAAAGAATGGAGCGTGATAAGCGTAGGCTGCGCCCTCATTAATCAAAGACCCCAAAGAAGGCGTAGGTGGAGTGACGCCAATACCAAGAAAACTCATCGCACCCTCGATGAACACTCCCACTGACATAGCGATGGTCAGCTGCACTAAGAGGGGATCAATACTGTTTGGCAGAATATGATGGCGAAGGATCCAGAGCCGACCAGCTCCGAAAGTTGAAGCAGAATCTACATACGCTAATTCTCGGACACGAAGTGCCTGCGAACGCATTAAACGTCCAAAGACGGGAATTTCTGCAAGAACAACCACAATGAATACGGTGGTTAAACCAGGGCCAAGAATAACGGTAAGAGCGATACCTAAAATAATCGTTGGAAAAGCCAACAAGAGATCAAAGGAACGCTGCAAAATAGTATCGGTAAAGCGCCACGTTGCAGAGACTAAACCGAGGATGCATCCGATGATGGCACCGATTGGCACTGCAATAAAAGTGATAATCAAATTTACGCGGATGCCAAAAAGAGTACGAGATAGCAAATCTCGATTAACTGCATCTGTACCTAGCCAGTGTTGGCTCGAAGGGCCTAGGAGGTTTGCTCCTTGGATTTGTTGGTCAGGGGCAAAAGGGGCCACAATCGGAGCAAATAAGCCAGCGAGAATAACCACAACGATCAGAATTGTGCCGATGAGGCCTCGACCGTGGGTAAGAGCATAGAGATATGGATTCTGCCGTGAAGATCGTTCTTGAGCAGCACCAAGAACCCCCGCATTTGCAGAATTACGAGAATCAGCTGCATTGGCTGAAGTTGTGGAAGTAATAGGAATCATGCGTGAGCTCCAAGTCGAATGCGAGGATCGAGACGGGCGTGAATGAGATCAGTAGTAAGTTGAACTACGACGAAAAGAGCTACTGAGAAAAGCAGAAGTACTTGAACAACCGGGTAATCCCGACTGGTAATGGCCTGTTGCGTGAGATAGCCCAGACCAGGCCAAGCAAAGAGAGTTTCCACGATCACAGCACCACCGAGAAGCTGACCAATTTGAAGGCCGAGAACAGTGACTGCGGGAGGAAGCGCATTGGGGAGTACCTGAGTTAAGAGGATTCTGCGTGGGGATATGCCCAACGCTCGGGCAGTTGTTACATACGAGGAATTCAATTCCCGAGTAATGGAATCATTAAGGAATCGAGTTAAGGCAGCAGCAACTGGTAGAGCGAGAACCAGCGCTGGAAGGACTAAATATTGCAAAGTGATGTCTAGCCGATCAAATAACCCTGCGCGAGGAACACCACCGGCTGGCAGTACAACGAGAATCACACCGAAGAGGATGAGCAATACGGTGCCGGTAACAAAATTTGGGATTGCAACAGCAATAGTCGTGATCGCATTCGACACTGCGCGAGCCCATGATTTACCGCTGAGCTCGACACCCACACTCAGTAATAAAGCGAGGAGGACAGCAAAGAACAGTGCAGTGATTGCGAGTACCACTGTATTGAGTGCAGCCGCACCGATGAGATCTCCGATCAGTCCTCCAATAACCAAAGAGCGACCTAGATCGAAAGTAATAACGGAGAAAACCCAAGCTAAATACTGAGTAAACAGTGGATCATTAAGGCCAAGTTCATCTCGAATGGCAGCTACAGCTTCTGGAGAAGCATCGGCTCCGGCGAGTACCTGCGCAGGATCGCCTGGGATCAACCTCATCAGTGCGAAGATCAGCAAGGATCCAACGATGAGTACACCAAGCGCTGAGGGAATTTTTCGAATGAGATAGTTTTTCATGATTTATTCCTAGTAAGTGTGGTGAGTTGATCATTGAGTGAAATAAACGTCGGAAAGGTCGAGCTCCCCGCGTTTGGACCATCCGATGCCATGAAGATTTCCGGAGGTGATGAATTCCGAATCAGGCGAAGCAAGCTCAATGACAAACGACTGTTCTAGTAAATGCTTATTGAGATCCTTGTAGGCATCGAGTGCAGAGGTACTGTTTGGATCAGTTGTGCGCCAGGATCGTTGAACATCGGCAGCGTATGCATCATGTGAAAAATTTGAACTGTTCTTTATGGAGTTAAAAGGAAACGCGCTAGTGACCAATGTGGCTGGATTATATTGAGCGAAACCATGTCCCAACACCCACAATCCAGGGAAAGAACCATTGCGTAATTGGGAGATCATAGTGGTGTATTCGACAGGCTCTAATTTGGTTTCAATGCCTAATTCCGCCAGATTGGCTGAGATAATTTGGGCAATGTCTTGATGCTCAAGTGAGTTAGAACCGTAGGAGATGGTGATCGTCGGAATACTTCCTACCTGATCTATGAGTTTTTTGGCTAAAGCTACATCACGTTGAGGTGCATCAGCGCTTGGTTCATAAGCAGGGGAATATTCTGGCCAAGGCAATGAAGTAGCCCTTGCACGGTCTTGATAAACCTCTTTAACGATTCGATCTCTATCGACTGCAAGACTGATAGCCTGCCGAACTCGAGGATCTTCCAATCCAGGTGCAGTTACGTTCGCGCCGGCGTATACCATGGAGCCGGTGCCCTGAGTTGTCACAACATTGAATGTGGGACTGTCTTCTACAGCCTTAATATCTCTTGGAAGTGCATCTGCAAGAAGATCTAGTTGGCCAGAACGCAATTGTGAAAACTGAGTTTGTTGGTCTGGAATGACAAGAAGTTCTGCGCCATTAACTGCAGGAGCTCCGTCCCAGTACTCTTTATTTGCTTCGAATTCTATCCGCGATCCTGGATACCATACGACGAATTCAAATGCTCCAGTTCCGATGTACTCTTCACCGTTGACCCACTGATCAAAGGAATTTTTATCAATGATCGGAACGATAGAGAAAAGGTCGAAAATATTATTGGCACGGTCTTCGAGCTCGAGGACTATACGATGTGGGTCAGAAGTATCGTATTTGGTGATGAGCTGAGCAACGCGTGCAAGCTGACCTGCATAGGCAGGATCAGAGTACGTCTGCAGGCTAAACTCCACATCTTTTGATGTAAACGGGCGTCCGTCGTGGAAAGTGACATTTTTTCGTAGTTCAAGGGTGAGAGTTAACCCGTCCGGGGAAACCTCCCAATTTTCCGCAAGTCTCGGTTGCGGATCAAGGGAATCTGCAGGGTAAGAGACCAAGGTGTCGTAGACAAGACCAGTCAGAGTCTGTTCGGAAGCCTTTGTTCCTGAAAAAACTAGAGCAGGTGTTAAATCCGATGTTGTGCCAATACGAACTGTACCTCCTGCCACAGGCTCTCCATTTGCCGCCGTTGTCTGCTGACCAACAGCAGAGGTGCAAGCGCTCAATAAACAAGCCGACATGATCAAAGCTGAACACTTCAGCATGATTGCTTTCGGTTTTGAATACCGAGTCTTGTGAGGGCGGAGAGTCCTGGTCACAGTGATCCTTTCTGTGGGCGGCGTTTGTAGTGTAAAGATGCCGACCTAAGAAGTGAACCATGCTGTCTAGTTTTTTCACTAAACTTTCATTCATGCTGAATGAAAGTGGTGTGAAAAGTTGTTAGTCTCAATGTTTTTATGGGATACATCTGAAATGTACTGCACTTTTATGTAATTCCCAGCGGGATGGTGGTGGAATTTTAGAATAGACAGATTGGTCTGTCTATGTGTTTGGTTACTGGGTGAAATACGCTTTAGAGAGATCATAAAGACCACGTTTGTCCCATTGGATACCTTGCAAATTTCCTGCGGTAATGAGTTCGGAATTTAAGATAGTGAGCTCAATGACGAAATTGTGGTCCAAAAGATCTTGATTAAGCGCCTTGTACGCTTCAATGGCTTCGGAGCTGTTGGGGTCAGGGATTCTCCATGCCTGAGTGACATCTGAGGAATATTTCGCATCAAGAAAGTTTGAACTATTTTTCGCGGAATTGAACGGAAAAGCTGCTGTCACCAAAGTGGAAGGGTTGTACTGAGAAAAAGTATGACTATAGACCCAGAGTCCAGGGTAAGCACCGTTGATAAGTTGAGAAGTCATAGTGGTGCCCTCCGTGGGTACTATCTTCGTTTGGATTCCAATCTCTGCTAAATCAGAAGAGATTATTTCTACAGCTGTCTGAAGTGTCGGTGAATTGGAGGGCACTGAAATGGGGAATTCGGGTAGAGAACCTACCTCTGCAATGAGTTCTCGTGCGCGTGCAACATCCCTGGATGGATTTTGAGTACTGGCGTCAAAAGCGGGAGAATATTGAGGCCAAGGCAAAGTAGCTGACTGTCCACGACCACGGTAGACCTCATTGAGAATGCGATCTCTGTCGACAGCTAAGGAGATAGCTTGGCGGACTCGAGGATCATCGAGTCCGGCTGCAGCCACGTTGACCCCTAGGTACGTGATGTTAGATGTGCCTTCTAATGTAACCGTACGAAATGCTGTATGGTCTGCCAAAGCTTCGGCGTCTCGTGGTTGCGCGGCAGTGATATCAACTTGTCCTGATCGTAATTGAGCGAACTGAGTTTTTTTATCTGGAACAATCATTACTTCAACACCATCGATATTTGGTGAGCCGCCCCAATAAGACTTATTGGCTTCATATTTGGCATGCGATCCTGGAAGCCATTCGATGAATCGGAAAGGTCCTGTTCCGTTATACTGCTCACCGGTTTTTAGCTGATCCGCAGTTTCATGGTCGATGATCGGCACGATGTCAAAGAGGTCGAAAAGGTTGTTTATTGGCTCATCTAGGTGCAGCTTGATGCGATGAGTGTCTGATGTGTCGTAGCTGGTGATTGCTTGTGCAACACGGGCTAGCTGCCCTGAGTTTTTCGGATCAGAGTAATTGACCAGGCTAAATTTAATATCTTCTGATGTTAAGGGGCGTCTGCTATGGAAAGTGACGTCATCGCGAAGATCTAAAGAAATGGTGCGCCCATCTGGAGAAAGTTCCCATGCTTTTGCAAGGGAGGGCTGCGGCTCAAGGCTGTCTGGATTGTAGCGAGTTAGAGTGTCATACACTAAACCTGTATGGGTGATTTGACCGGTGTAGAAAGTCGCTGGATTTAGATCTAGATCTGTGCCGATATGAACGATTCCTCCTTGGATGGGTTCTCCGTTTACCGCTGTTGTTTGGAGCCCGACAGCTGAAGTGCAGGACGTGAGGAAAATTACTGAAAGCACTGCAGCTAGCACTCCCATTGTCTTAATTTTTAGGGCGGTAGGTAGTAATGGACGATTCTTTTTTGTTGGGATCACAGGTCGTATCGCTTTCGCAGACAAGGGTTATGTGGCTATGAATACAGCCCGCGTTTTCCATAGATAGGAAACGCGGGCTGGAGCTAAAAAGAGGTGCTAGATGCCTGCTGGACGTGCAGCGATGTCACCCTCGAAGTTTTGGATTGGGCGCGGATTATCAATTGGGGAGTAATGGGAAGCGTCTCCAAGGAGACTGCGGGATTTTTCACCATTGATTGAAGTGGGAACAGCTCCAGCGAGAGTAACTCGACGAACCACGCGCTTTTGATCACCAAAGTCTGCGAAACCGTAGTGCTGGGTTGCGTGGTTATCCCAGATAACCAAATCACCTTCGGACCACTGCCAGCGGAAAGTATTGTCTGGCTTTAGAATGCGTTCTTGTAGAATGCGGAAAATATCTGCAGATTCATTGGGGCGAAGGCCAACAAAATTTCTGACGAAGTGGCCGAGTAGAAGAGAACGCTCGCCTGTCTCCGGGTGGAGGTGTACGACGGGGTGTTCTGTTTCGTAATAGGTGCTGACAAATTCTTCATGATAGGCCTTTTGGCGATCGCTGCGTTCGACACCGGAGGAGACATAGTCGAATTCATTTGAATGGACAGCCCAAAGATTATCGACAAAGATGCGCAATGGTTCAGGCAGCTTGTTATAGGCAGCTACAGTATTTGCCCATTGAGTGGCGCCACCATAGGACGGAATAATTGGAGATCGTAGAATAGAAGCCTTGGGGATGCGGTCTACGAATGAGACATCGGTGTGCCAGGAATTAGCTGCACCTTCAATAGATAAGTGGTCTTTGCCGCGTGAAGTTACGGTCGGGTGTGCAAGCGTTGGAATGCCCAAACGTTGCGCAAAGGCATGCTGAACCTCGTCATCTACGTGGTGTTGGTTGCGGAAAGCAACAACTTTGTGGGTAGCTAGTGTAGTGCGAATGTATTCAACTTCGGCGTCGGTGATCTCACCTGAAATATGAATGCCTTCGATCAGCGCTCCGATGTTCTGGCTGAGTCGAGTTGTTGTGATGCTAAGGGTATCGACGGGATTGGAACTTACGGTAGTCATGCTTTGAATCTCCTGGTTTAAAAGTTTTGAGGTCTGGCCACTTGAGACTGAAAAGACGTGGCACAATCAGTTGTAGACTGCTTGGTCTTCTATGGCCGTGAAAACCAGTAAAGTATGTGAATCAATGATGTTCAACTATTAGTTCCACCCTGAATGAATGAAAGCCTGTCGTGGTTGAAATATTTAAAAATTCCGCACATATTACCAGGTAGATTTGACTAAGGTTAGAATTTAACTTTTCTCTTTGGAAAAATCTGGTGGAAGCCATGCGGAATGTACATTCCTTGAAATCTCCTTTTCAAAAGGAGATTAATTTTAAATTCATGATTAAATTGCCTTTTCATTAGCAATATATTCATTTTTCTATACTGATTAGACTAAGTGGTCTATACTTTTCTGATTAATTCGTATTAGAGGATAGGGACGTGTTGGTGGAGACATGCTTGCTGATGCGAAATTCAGGCTATGTATGATGCGGTTTAATCGCGTCACGGCGTATTTGTGGAAAGATGTCCCGTCTGAATACGAACCGCGAGGACATGCTTGCACGACCCACGGTTTCCGCTGTGTCGGGAGTACCAAGGACAGCTGCACAAGGCAGAATTTTCCTGAAGAATCACCAGATACACATTCTTTCCGCTTTTCACCCGGAAGTGGCCACGGTGGTCTTTTACAGCGTCGATGCTGTGTGTATCAACCAATTTTTGAGCAGCGACTAAGCGGGGGTTATCTTTTTCTACCCGTGTGGAATCCATGGGCAATTCTCGGTGGAAGAAAGCCTGCTCATATAAATCCCATCCGATTCGCCCATTGGATTGCAACACAGACAACCCATTTCGGACACGCTCGGTGCTCAACGCAGTTTCTCTCGCCAAATGATCAATTTCTACACGGGCTTCAAAAGCCAGCACTGCAGAAATAAGATCCGCATCATCTTCAACCTCTGCTCCTGATAATGACTCCAGCAGGGCACCTTCACCAGAAAAACCACGAAGGTGGTGAGGCGTGAGCGTATAGCTCAGGCGAGCATCCGGGAGTAAGAATTCAAAGACAACAGCTGATCCAGAATCAGGTAGAGCTGGTCCATAAATTCGGAGTCGTTGAATGTCGGCAAGGAATACTTTTGCAGTACTTAACCTAGCGATATGGGATACCGCGACACTGCCGGGAGTTGCTCGGCGCCCTATTCTAAGTTCGCCACGGCTAAGGCTAAGAAATCCAGATTTTTCGGCAGCTGAAGGATTAGGCACCGATGCGAGAAATTTACGAGCAAGTGATGCCGAGACGTCTACCAGTAATTCCAGGGGTTCTTGGAGTTCACTTGCATTGCCTAATCCGCGGATCCATCGGCTCGGCATCTCAACTTTGCGCTCTTCGATATGTTCAGTGGTAGAAGCAACGCGTATCTGGTCGCGTCCAACAGATAGATGCACCAAATCATTGGCACGAATTCGTCCTAAAGCTTGCTGCGAGAGTGGAGTGACATCCACATTCGTTGTGCCGTGCCCAATCTGGCCCGATTCGAAACTTTCAGCAAGTAAATCCAGCCGGGCGAGCACACCGTTGCATGCGGAGAAAGATTCGATTCGAAGTCGATCTCCATTGGCAGTGAGGATGGGATCGTAGCCAACTGCAAGAAAGTCAGGAACCGGTCGGTCGTATCTGAAAGTTGATAGAAGGCCAAGAGTGGATAGTCCTTCTGCCAGGATCAACGGGTGTACAACGATGCCCCGGAAGAATTCTGGATTGGGATCTATGCCATCTGGGGTGAGAGCTGGTGCTAACGCGAAATCCCACTGGTTGTCTAAGAGGGATGTTGTTCCAGAAAATGATCGTGCATCCATAGAGTCACACCATACTGCGAAGAAGCGCTTATTATCTGACTAACAAGATAAGTAGGACACGCTGCTCGGATGGTGGATATGGTTGATCAGTGGGAACTTGAATCTCATGCGTTGGAAGCAATCTTTGTCGAACTGAATCTGGGGGAGGATCTGGATCAGTGGCCAGCTCTTGATGCAGACACCAAGAAACGGATCCAAAAAGCAGCGCGTGCTATCAGTAGCCTGGGTTGGGTTCGATACAAAGTCAACGGTAATTATCTAGGGAAACAGCGCAAGTGGAGAGTTTTTCTTGCTATCCATGGAGGTTTACCTACGAAAAAGGTTGCGTGGTTGATTAGTGAAGTCAGTCGTTTTGGATCTGATGAGAGCTTTTACGGTCAACTTTTAGCACTTGTGTTCCGCCGAGGTGATCGTTTTGCGGCAGCGTTAACCCGCGAGTTGATTCAACAGGCAGGTGACGGGGTGTGCATGTATTTGGCCTTAGACCTGCGTTATCGTTTGGATTTAGACACAGAATTCACGCCTGGTTTTGCAGCCATCTGGGCTTCTTATATGAACTGGAGGAGCGAGGAATCTACTACCGAAGAATTAGGGCTTGTTTTAAAGTGTGCGCTTGAATTATTTACGCTTGCATGTACTGCGCCGGGTGACAATGAATCGTTTGTAGGAACTGCGAAAATCCTGGTAGCCAGAGAGATAATAAGTGCAGAGGTAGTTATTCCGTTAGTTATCCAGAATTTGAGTGTGGTTTCTAGGCCACTGGATCGTCGACGGGTATGGGAAACCATTGCTGAGCTCAACATTTCCGAGTCGGAGATTCGGGTTAATTATCGTAGTTTTTTGCCTGCTTTGAGCGCTGGTGATGGCGGTAGTTTTTATGAGCAGTTGATTCCACGATTATTAGATCCCGCTGATGATGGTGATGCGCGGTTGCTGCACGTGGTGTTTGCTGCGATGCAGACTACGACAAAGAAAGCACGCAAGCAGTTAATCGGATGGTTGATTAACCGCCGCGCTCCGCTTGATAAGGTGCTGAGCACCCAAGTCTTGGAGATACTTGCTGAGCAAGACCCTCGTGATGAGTTTGCAAAGGAACGAGTAAAGCTTGAAAAGTCTTGGGGTGTGACTACTCCAGTTTCTGAGGCTTCGGGAGCAGAACTTATACCTTGGACTCAAGCACCTGAGTTGTGGACTATCGAACCATTTTTACCAGACGATACGAATGATGATGCTCAGTTATTGATTGAAACACTGGGCAAACAATCTGTTCCCACAGGGACGAATGTCCATATTGATCAGGCATTGGCACTGATTCAGCGGATGGAGCAATCTGACGCAGGCAGCGCCGCCTTGATCTGCGCAGGCATGCCGAAATCGAGTGGTTGGGATGCTAATGCATTTGCAGAGTGGGGTAGAGGTGAGATGGGTGAGACTTATCATTTTTCCAAAAATTTTGAGTGGAAGATGCTGTACCGGATCAAAGAGGTTCCACTGTTGTTGTCCACCCCTCGGGATGTGTCTTTAGTAATCAACTTGGATGATTTCATCGCAAAGCTTGAATCGTATGGAAATCGCGCTGCTATTTTTGTAGATGTGCGGCTGGCTGTGACTCGGCTTGATATCTGGTATCCGGATCATGCTAGCCCAAGCCAGGAACAATTGGATAGGTTATCCCAGGTACAGGCGGTATTTTTTGAGGAAGCGAAATCTGAAGATGTTGCATCCTTGAGTGTGTCTGAGTGGGTTTTGCACGCACTGGAAGAGGAACCTGGTTCTACACAAGGCTATTGGGCCATGTGGAATTTCCCAGCTGGTGGGGCGAAAGTGCTGGATCATTCAGATACTCAGTATGCGACTAATCTGGCACAACCTTGGGACTCGGCTATGGCATCAGCAGTGTTTAGTGCTTTTTCTAGTCAATATTCTGAGTATGTGCAGCTGGCGGAAGAATCTGTAGCCGAGGGCTATGCACGTGGGCTGTTGCTTCCTGGGGTAGTGGATGTACAGCTTTTGGAAAAAACTGAATCTGGGCAGATCGCCGGAATGGTCAATATCGCTGAGGCTTTGCTCAACCTGGTATTTGAAGAAGATATGTTGGCAGTGGCGTGGTTGTTGTTGCGCGATATTGTCGATTATTCAGCAGGTGATGCTCGAATGGCGTCTGGGCTGAAACGTGTGCTGGAAGTAATGGATGATTTGGCTCCCTCTGTCTTTACACAAGAAGGCGTTCCTGATGAGGCGAAAGACATTGCCGGAATCCGTAAAATTGCGCAGCGGAGTGGTTCAGCTGCAGCAGTGAAAATCGCCCGGAAGATTGTGGCTCAAGTATCCGAGGATCAGGCTGAGGAATCTTTTCCACCCTTACCTGCTGCTCACGGTTGGTGGGCAGGGCGTAACCCAGGAATTCCAGTTGTAGAAGATAACGATCAAGAAGATTGGATGAATCGCACAAGCATTTCAAGGCAACGGCTTGAAACGAAAATGCGCGAAATGATTTTGACAGATAGTTGGGAGACTAAGAATCGGTTGACCTCTATTGCGCGTTCAGTGGAACCTGTGGCTTTTGCTCAGGTGGCAGCGGGAGTGATCTCTGAGATGGGTTCTGATTCTATACAGTTTGCGCGTTGGATCACCCATGCTTTTCAGCAATACGATGATGGAAGTTCAGCTGGGCCGCAAGGAGTGGTCTCTCGTTCCTGGCCGACAACTCGGTATTTATTAGCATGGGTAGGTCAGCAACCAAAGGCACTTCGGGAAACCAGATTGTTTCTAGACGTTGCCCTGTTACAGGCCCCAGAAGTTGTTCAAGCAGTAGCAGATGGACAGGCTGATGCACGGGAATTAGATCTCCCAGGACTAGATCTCTTAGAGGGGAAATCAGAAAAGATTGCTAGCAAGGTCGCGTATCTAAAAGCTTGGTTGAAAATATAGTGCATTTGAAAAAATTCTAAAGCTTCCATCGATGATTAATCCTCGGGATTAACTTTTTATAGGTTTAAGCGGCAGCGATAACGTAGCGATAGTGCCTTGAGGTTCATTTGGGCTGAATTGGATCGTTCCGCCATGGCGTTGGGCAATTTGCTCAGAGATAAGCAAGCCAATGCCTGAACCATCTTCTTTAGCACTAAAAGCTCCGGAAGCTAACCGATCTGCCGGAATGGTTTGCATGCCCCTTCCGTGATCTGAAACGGACAGGGAAGCTAGCCCACCGAATTCTCTGAGAGTTACCTCTAAAGTTTTTATGGTGGTTTCAGGACGCTTAATTTCATCGATCGCGTTCATACACAAATTGATGATAATTTGGCCAATGAGAACTGGCTCACCCTCCAAGACGAGAGGCCTGTTTCCTAGATCTACCTTTATTTCTACTCCAAGTTCCTCTGCACGTAAGCGAACGAAATACAGTGATTCTTCTACGGCATCAAGCAGATTGAAAGTGGCAGTAGTTGATTCAATTCGTCGTACATAGCGTTTTGCAGAAGTGACAATATCTGAGGCTCGATTGAGTTGTTTTTCAATCATTTCAATGCCATAGCTAAGAGTGGCTGCATCTACAGATGGAGAATTAAGGCGGGCTTTTAAACCACTTAAAAAGTTTAACGATGCAGACAAAGGCTGGCCAAGATCATGGGCCAAAATTAATGCCATATCTCCCATTGCGTTATAGCGGCTGAGGTACTGCAATTGCGTCTGTTGTGCAGCAACACGTTGCTCGGCTTCAACTCGGTCGGTGATATCTCGAACCATGAGAACACGGAATGTGCTGTGTTCAATTTTTATGTTTTCTAGGTATGCGGCAAGCCAACGGAAAGTACTATCGGCATTTTTCACCTGGATTCTAAAATTTACCTTGGCATCAGTTTGGACAAGGTTTTTCAATAGTTCTTCTTTGGCGGTATCGGGTGAAATCAAACCGAGTTCTAGCAAAGATATGCCGATGATGCTTTCTGAACTTTTTCCAAATAGTCCTGCGGCATAAGGAGAAGCGCGAGTTACGTGGTTATCGTGATCAAAAACTAATATTCCTGATGTCGTGTGGGAAATGATGCGTTCCAAAGAAGTTGCTGCCCAATCGACTGATTCTTCATGAGTAATGGCATCATCGATAGGCCGCATTTCTACCATGATTACGTCTTTGTCGTGAAGCTTTACAAATGTAGCGATAGCAACAGTCAGAAATTCTGTTCCATCCGAAGCTAGGTACTTCCACTGGCGGTGACTTGAGCCAAAAATAGCAGCGGAGTGTAGCCAGGCGACACCATCTTCCCTGCGATAACGCTCGTCTTGAGAACTCATATGGTGTGCTTTGAGAGAACGAAGCTCTTCAACGCTGTATTTAAATAATTCACAGGCCCGCTTATTTGCCCAGAGAATGCGGAGCGAATTTACCTCGTGCAGCAACACTCCAATGGGGGATTGCTGCATCATGAGGCGAAAATCTTCATCTAGAGGGTCCATGAGGTTCATTCTAAGACTTCTAAAGTTCCTGGTGGATGAGGAATTTTCTAGAAGCGACTAAAGAAAACTTTAGCTAGATAACGGTTTTCTCCAATACCAAACAGTGTGAACCACGCCATAGCATTTAAGTCAAAGCAATCGACATCGCAAGAACGAGCGGAGATGACTGTGAGAACAGCACTGGGAAATGGCGAAATCACCTTGAGTGACGTTGAAGCGGAACCTGCAGGTGCTCCAAGGGAATCTGCTTTTAAACACGCACTAGAGGTACTTGAAGAACGTCGAACCGAGTTCAATGAACAAGGATTTGTTCCTCGAGACTTTATGACCTTGCTTAAAAAAGCCGGCTTATTCCGAGTATCAGTGCCAACTGCATTCGGTGGAGATCCAATGCCACCAGCAGAATTTTTAAAACTTGTGGAACAGGTTTCTGAAGTTGATCCGGCAACCGGTTGGGTTGCTAGCTTCGGATCTGCCAGTGGTTATTTTGCATCCTTGCCTGTGGAAAGCCAGCGCAAATTGTACGCCCAGAGCAAAGATATTGTTTTTGCCGCTGGAATGTTTCCCATGTTTGAAGCTGAAAAGGTCGAGGGAGGCTACCTGTGCACCGGTGAATGGCAGTTTGCCAGTGGATGTAAAGGCGCAGATCTCCTTGGCATGGGACTACGAGGTGGCCCTGAAACTGATGGGAAGCCCTTGACCGCCTTGGTTGATCGTAACGCTGTCGAAATCATCGATAACTGGGATGTTGCTGGTATGAAGGCGACTGGATCACATAATGTCCGAGCTGATCGAGTGTTTGTTCCAGATGAGATGACTTTTGTCCGTGGTGGTCAACCAACCGTTGACGAGCCTATTACGCGTTATCCCGGATTGGCTTATGCAGCTCAGGTACTTGCTGTAGTTTCTCTCGGCGCCGCCCGTGGCGCTTTGGATTATGTGACCAATATTGGCTCTGCTAGCTCCTCCATCACTGGTGGAACAGCCAAGGGAAATCGTGCTGCATACAAGAGTGGCTTGGCTAAAGCAGAAGCGGATCTTCGCTCAGCACGTGCCTTCTTCTATGGCTCGACAGAAGAAGTATGGGCTAAGGCCGTAGCGGGAGAAGAAATCACTGTCCAGGATAAGGCTCTCTTGCGACTAGCCGCGACTCATGCTGCGCATATGAGTAGAGAAGTAGTGCTGTCAGCTTTCAACATTGCCGGAACCGGCGCAATTTTTGAAAAGCATCCTCTGCAACGATTCCTGCAAGACGGCATCATTCCCGCACAACATGCGATGTTGCAAGAGCAGACTTTTGAAGCCTCTGGAGCAATTTTACTCAATCTTGATGCTGATCTACCCAGCTTTCCGTGATCACCAAATTTTCTAGTTGAGGAGAAAATCAACATGACTAATGAAGCATTACGCACCCTGTTCTGCGTTGGAAACAACCAAAACTTCTTTGATTTACCTAAATCAGAAATAGGTCCAGTTTGGGAAGCAACCCAAGAATTCCTTGGAAAACTTCGTGGCATGGATGGTGTAAAAGTCATCGGAACTATGGACGATGATGCCCATATGGTTGGCCCTTCTGACGGATTTCCATGGACGTTCTACATCTTGGCAGATGTCCGCGACCAGGAAACTGTGAAGGCAGCATGCAACTTATTACGCACTGTCATGGTCGGAGAATTTGCGCTGTGGAAGTACTTCAAGATTGAGGCTCGAATGGGACGTGAACTTGTGATTCGAGATGATGTCGAACTTTAAATATCACAAATTTTCATCCGAGATCATTTTAAGAATTCTGCATTATTTAAGGAGAACATCATGTCTATAACCCAAGAATCATTCGACGGTTACTCTCACTTGGTTGAAAAAGACCGCGTGGCTGGCAGACTCTACACCGACCCGGAAATCTTCAGGGAAGAGATGGAGAAAATTTTCTATAAGACTTGGGTCTGGGTCGCACACGAGAGTGAAATCCCTGAGGCAGGTTCGTTCAAGACCACCCAAGTTGGTGATCAGCCAGTTATTGTCAACCGGGATCGTAAAGGAAATTTCAACACTTTGCTAAATCGTTGTCGTCATCGTGGCGCAACGGTGTGCGATCAAACCAGCGGTAAAGCAAATGGATTTACCTGCCCGTATCACAATTGGTCCTATACTCTTGATGGCCGACTGCGCGGCATTCCTTACCCTGATGGGTATGAGGGTGTTGTGGACAAGAAAGACTTTCCACTGCAGACTCTGCGGACTGAGTCCTATCTTGGCATGATTTTTGCGACATTTAATCAAGATGCACCTCCACTGGAAGAATTCCTTGGCGATTCCAAGATTTGGATGGAACGATTTTTCAAGCAACTTAATGGATTTCCTACCAAAGTTATTGGTGTCCATAAGTTCCGTTTCAAGGGAAATTGGAAGATTCAGCTGGA
Organism: Corynebacterium crudilactis; assembly: GCF_001643015.1. Lineage (NCBI taxonomy): Bacteria > Bacillati > Actinomycetota > Actinomycetes > Mycobacteriales > Corynebacteriaceae > Corynebacterium > Corynebacterium crudilactis. The sequence goes on along the minus strand of NZ_CP015622.1, from coordinate 2,789,793 downwards.
AAACACCACTGATGGTTATCACTTCCCAATGGTGCATAAATCCTGGATGGCGTCGGTAGATGCGGAAACTGCAGACATGATGTCATTCATGGATGATCCAAAGGCAGAAACTCACGCATTGGGTAACGGTCACAGCGTGGGCATTATGGCTACAGCTCATGTCGATCTAGATGTTGATGATGGTACTGAGGAAATTCAACCTCGATTCCAGCATGTTGTTGATCAACTTGAAGCAGAAGGTGAATCACCTGAGCGTATCCGTCGTTATATGCGTTCGATGCACGGTTGTGGTTTCAACCTTAATTTCTTCCCCAATGTTGCTATGTCTTCTGCTTTCTTCCGGGTACTCATTCCGATTTCTGTCAATGAGACCGAAATCTGGCACATGGCTCTTGGCATGGATGGAGGCCCGGAGATTGTTAACCAAGAACGCTTGAGAATTCATGAACACTTCCAGGGGCCTTTTGGTTTCGGAAGCCCTGATGATGCAGAGGGCTGGGATCGCGTCCAAATTGGTGCTGGTGGCAACCCCAATATGCCGATCATGATTAATCGTGGTCTGGGACGAGAGTATGAAACTGAGGAAAATTGGCCAACCTCCCATGTCACTGATGAAACCGGCATGCGGGAGTCCTACTACATGTGGAAGAAGATGATGAGCGATGACTAATATGCACAATTTCCAAGACCCACGAGTTCTTCGTGCCATTGAATTGGTCTGGCGTGAAGCCGCTTTGTTGGATGCGAAAGATTATCCAGCTTGGGAAGAACTTTTCACCGATGATGGCGTCTATGTTGTCCCAATTGACCCTGATACCACCGATTATGCATCGTCGTTGAACATGATTTTTGATGATAAGCGAATGCGGCATATGCGTGTAGAACGCATGATTCAAGGTTATGCACCATCTGCTGTAGCAGCTGCACGTACTGTTCGTAATGTTTCCAGTTTTGTAGTGAAGGACATTTCTGACACTGCAGTGACTTTGCGTTCCGCACAGATTTTATCTGCCTTCAAAAGGAATGAATTCCAGACCATTGGAGCTGAGTTAACGCACACCATTGCGCTGGGAGAAACCGCAGATGCGGACCGCATCCATGAAAAAGTTGCCCGATTAATAAACAGCGAATACGCAGTTAACGCTGCTGGTTTCCTTATCTAATCGAAGACGAAGACATCACAAGGAAGGGCATATCCATGACAAGTCAAAAACCGTATGAAGAAATCGCTGTAGTTACTGGTGCAGCTGGTGGAATGGGCCAATTTATTGTTCGCCAGCTCCATGAATCAGGCCGAAAGGTTTATTTAGCGGATATTGATGTAGACAAGGCGCAAGCCCTTGCCTTGGAGTTGTCTCCGGATGGAAGTACTGCTCGAGCGATCTATCTGGATGTCTCCCTGCGACAATCGTTTGTGGATGCACTGGACAAGATTGTCGCAGAGTGGGGCACTCCCTCTGTTTTGGTCAATAATGCGGCCATTACGCGTGCTGCTGACTTGATGACACTCGGTGAAGAAGAATTCAACCAAGTTCTGACAACAAATGTGGATAGTATTTTCTTTGGCTGCCAGGTATTTGGCGGTGCAATGGCTGATCAAGGGTATGGCCGAATCATTAATATGGCTTCTCTTGCTGGCCAAAATGGTGGTACAGCAACTGGAGGTCATTATGCGGCTTCCAAGGGTGCAATTATGACTACCACTAAAATCTTCGCCCGAGAACTAGCTGATCGTGGAGTCACCGTGAACTCTATTTCTCCTGGACCGCATGATTTGCCTGTTGTTCATCAGACCGTACCGGCGGAGAAGCTATCGGGAATTATCTCAGGAATACCGGTGCAGCAATTAGGAAATCCAGCCTTTATTGCAAAAACAGTAACACTGCTTGCCGATGAAGACGCCGCTTTTGTCACTGGTGCTTGTTGGGATATTAACGGCGGACTGTACCTGCGTTAACCGCATCAAATCAATAGCTCTATAGAACTCTGAAAGGAGAGTACAGCCATGTCTCTCATTGACGCCGTAGTCTCGGATATCGTCCAGGAGACTCCCACCATTAAGTCGTTTTATCTGTCTAAACCAGACGGTACATCGATTGGACATTATATACCGGGGGCACACATTGACGTTGTTGGACCGACGTCTTTGACTAGGCAGTATTCCCTTTGTGGGCGTCCAGATGGAGATGATGCGTATCTTTTTGCAGTAAAGCGCGAGGAAAATGGTCGAGGTGGCTCGGATGCGCTTCATGATCTCAAGGTCGGGGATAAGCTTAAGATTTCCGCTCCTCGAAATTTGCTCAAGATGGATGAGAGTGCTGCGCATCATGTACTTATTGCTGGTGGTATTGGAATTACACCAATGCTGAGTCTGGCTAGGTACATGGATGTGCGGAATATTAGCTTTGAGTTGCATTATTTTGCACGGAGCGTGGAAGAGGCGGCTTTCTTGCCTTTATTGACTGAAAAAATTTCAGACAAGCTTCATGCACATCTGGGCGTTGATCGAGAAATTCAGAAACAGCGTTTGGAAAATATGATTGAGGTAACTCCTCCAGATACTCATGTATATGTGTGTGGCCCGGCCCCATTCATGGATGAAGTAAGAGCGATCTCGGGTCGAAAAATCCCAGAGGAAGCCATTCACTTCGAAAATTTCAAACCTGCTGAATCAGAAGAGGGCTTGGTTAACACTGAATTTGATGTGGAACTCGATGGGGAAACTTATCATGTTCCGGCTGATCGCAGCATTGTAGAAGTACTCAATGAAGCAGGGTGTGCCATTGATACTTCATGTGAAGAGGGCATTTGCGGTACCTGCATCATGGAAGTTCTCAGTGGTACACCAGAACATCGCGATAGTGTGCTGACTACATCGGAACGCGAGGCTGGAGAGACTATGGCGATCTGTGTCTCTCGTACTCAAGATTCCAAATTGGTTTTAGATTACTTCTAATCCCAGCTGGTTGAGTAAGCACTAAGCACGCTTGTCGACGACAAAACCTCTCTACATTTACCTAACGTAAATGTAGAGAGGTTAGTTTTTTAAGGGATTTCGACGTCATATCTCAGTAGATCTCGTGCGAGTGTTCCGATGCTATCTGAGTCTGTTTTCATTTTAATTCGTGTGCGGTGGACGTCGACAGTTTTTACACTCATTCCTAGCCGTCGCCCAATGTTTTGGCTTGGGAGACCTTCAACGACTAGAGAAAGTACTTCTAGTTCTCTTGGGGTGAGAATAGAAAGCTTTTCTGAAAGTTCTTGAGTTTTTCGATAGCTATCAAAGCGCTCCAAAGCATTATCGATCCCTAGCTGAACCGCATCAATGAGCCGCTGAGGATCGTAGGGTTTTTCAAGAAAGTCTTGAGCCCCAGCTTTCATCGTGGACACAGACATGTTGATATCTCCGTGTGCGGAAACAAAAATGATCGCCACATGGGGAGCGAGACGATTGAGCTGTTCCTGTAACCGAGTTCCACTCATGCGTGGCATGCGCACGTCAAGGATGATGCAAGCAGGGCATCGCTGATCGAATTGTGTGAGAAATTCATCTGCGTTGTGGCAGGTAATCGTTGTGATTCCAGCACTATCGAGTAGCCATGCGACGGATTCACACAATTCTGTGTCATCGTCGACGATGTAGACCTTTGTTGTGGTTTTATCTTCTTGTGTAGTCATAGTGTTGGTGTGAGCTGAAGGAAAAGTGAATGACATGTCAGTCCCAAGCTGCATCTGCGGTCCAGTAATTCATGCCAAAAGCACTAACTTGGTGTTGCCATTCAGATGTGCGACGAAGCTCTGGTTCTTCTTTGCGGACAGATGTATCGGCGGCTTCTGGCCCATCGGCTTCTACAGTCCAATGCACCCAGTTCACTTCTCGACCAAGCTCATCATGGACGAATAGATCTACGTGGTGCCAACCGTAATTAAAGGTGTCTTCGTAGCATGTGAGAAACATGCTGTGGTGATTAATGGGGCGAGGTTTGATTACCATGTCAGATCCTTAAGTGTTGGAGAGGTAAACGCTTCAGATAGTGAGTGGAAGCGACGGAGTAAAAATTCAAGGCGCCGGCTGAGGTTGAGCAGTTTCTTTTCAGTGCCAGGAAGGCCAATGATCTGGAGGCCAAGAGGTAAACCTGTTGTTGTTTTGGCTCCTGGAACAATGACCACAGGTAGTCCTAGGAGTTGCCAAGCGCGACTGAGGTCTGGAGAACCAGTGCCGGAAGTATATTCAGGAGCTGGGCTAGCTGCAGCGGGGCCAATAATGACGCCATTGACTCCTAGGAGACGTTCGAGGGAAAGCCTTGAACTCTTTGTTCGGATGAGCGCTTCTCTGTAGTCCTGTTCGTTAATGGTGGCTCCGTTACTGAGGAGTTCCTGTAACTGTGGGCTGAGCTGTTCCTTATGCTCTGTAAATGCTTGAGCCATCGTTTTTGCGGCTTCGTAGCCCATGACAGTGCGGTGGTCTTCGGTCAAAGTTTGAATGTGATCGGACCATTCTAGAGGTGCATAAGATATACCGAGCTTGTTTATTAGCGGAGGAAGTTCAGAAAGCAGTCCGTGCATTTGAGGGGAGAGCGGGAGGATATCTGAACCATCCCAAATACGAATCTCCAGAGATTCTGTTTTCGGGTCGGTATCTGGTTCTATTCCAACAAAAGCGGAATAGAAGGTATCTAAATCAGCGGTCGAGCGAGTGAGGAAACCGAGAGAATCTAGAGTGTGGCTAAGTCCATGGACACCGAGCATTGAGGTGGATCCGGGAGGAAGAATCATTCCTGCTGCGCCGCAAAAAGATGCAGGTCGAGTCAATGATCCGGCTGTTTGAGTACCCAATGCGACTTGGATTGTATTGGCTCCTACTGCAGCAGCTGAGCCACTGGAAGATCCTCCCGGGGTCAGGCTGTGTCTCCAAGGATTTTTTGTGGGGCCAGGGGAAAAATAACCAAATTCTGTAGTAACCGTCTTGCCTTGAATAATTGCTCCGAGCTCACGGACACGAGCAACACAGTCTGCATCTGTTGATGCAGGAGAGGAAGGTGTAATTGAAGAACCACAACGGGTTGGAAGCCCAGCTACATCGATAATATCTTTGATCCCGATAGAGATTCCTTCGAGCGGGCGCAAGTTGTTATCGGGTTTAATGTCTTCCAATTCTGAAAGTTCTACCCAAGCATGAAGATTCTTTTCATAACGGATGATATCGGTGCGAACAACCGCAGCTAGCTCTGCGCTTGAGATTGTTCCCGTTTGGATAGCGTGCACTTGCTCGCTAATAGACTTATTTCGAAAAGTCGAAGTCAAGTCAAAGTCTCCTTTGCACTGGTAGGACAACGAGAATGTGAGAGAGGTATCAAAAGATAGATTTGACGTTAGTTCAGTCACATGCGATCCGGTAGCTTCCTGATGTAAAGGTTTCCCTACTGTATGTGTAAGGGGGGTCACAGTTAGCGTTGTGATAGGTAGAAATCACGATCCGGTCATGGTGACCGGAGATCGGACTTAACATGACTCTTGCTGAATCTTCAACGACTGAATTTCAAGCGACTGAGGCTGCGAAGCTTCGGAATAATCGACACCGCCCGCCTGCTCGCGCATGGCTTATTGTTGCCTTGCTGGTGATTTTTCAGATTATCGCCTTTGCAGATAAAGCGGTCCTTGGACTGGTTGCTCCGGATGCTATGTCAGAGCTTGGCCTGAATGCTACTCAATTTGGATTTATTGGTAGTGCATTCTTTTTCCTCTATGCCATTGTCTCGGTAATCACAGGAATCCTGGCTTCAAAAATTTCGGTGCGTTGGATCCTTTTGTCCCTGGGTGTTATTTGGGCGGTTATGCAGTTTCCGATGCTAATTGGTGGCGGAGCTGCAGTGCTATTGGCAACACGCATTATTCTTGGTGGTGCTGAGGGGCCTGCGACCGCTATGTCTTTGACATCTGCACATACGTGGTTCCATCCTTCACGTCGTGCTCTTCCATCAAATCTCATCGCGATTGGTTCTACTATGGGGCCAGTTTTTGCAGCTCCATTTATTGCTTGGGTAATTGGCGTGTGGGGCTGGCGATGGGCCTTCGGAGCTTTGGGAATCATCGGCTTGGTCTGGGTCGTGGCATGGCTCATTTTGGGAAGTGATGGACCTTATCGCAACGGTCGTACTGCCGAGGAAACTGTAGAAAATACAGAAGAATCTGCAGATAGTTTTGCAGAGACTGATACAGATAAAGTTGATGATCAGCTGCCCGTTAATATTTGGCGAGCACTGTTTAGCGTTGCTTTCTTCTCGGCTCTCTTCGGAGCGATTTCAAACTTCTGGGTACAAGGTTTTCTCACAACGTGGTTGCCTCAATATTTGGGTACTGTGTTGGGGTTCTCCCTCTCAGAAATTGGTGTGTACACCACTTTTCCATGGGTGCTTGGAGCGCTTGTCCTTTTAGTTCTTGGAGCTTTGGGGCAGGGCTTGATGCGACGCGGTACTAACGCACACCTAGCTATTGCTGTTCCTTTTGGTTTATCCACAGCCATCGCCGGCATAGCATTTTTATTGATTCCGAGTTCTTCAGGTGTACTTGGTGTGGTTTTGCTCAGTATCGCAGGCGGTTGTAGCTTGGTGTTCCCGATGACGGCATCCGCAATTGGCTTTTCTGTTGGACCAAAGCAGCGCCCCATCATGATGGCAACCCTTGGTGGTTTTGGAGCTTTCGGTGCAATTGTGTCCCCAATTTTGGTTGGTTGGCTGATGACATCCGCTGGTTATATTGCTCCTGCTAAGGGGGTAGCACCTTCTACAGAAATGGTTGAAGCAATGACTACGGGAGTAAACACTGCATTTTTGATCACTGGTGTGTTGCTGGTAACTGCTGGTTTGGTTGCGGCAGTCTTCCTCCGTCCGGAGAAGCTGGGTCGCACTCTGCAGGCTCGGTATGTAACCAATAATTCTTAATTTAAAACTCGCTACCTAATTTTGGTGCAGAGATAAGGAGAACATCATGACTTCAATCGTTCCGAACACATTTGATCCACAAGTTTTTCGTGAAGTAATGGGGCATTATCCCACCGGGGTAGCAGTTGTTACCGGGCGTACTGAAGAGGGCGAGATTCTTGCTTTAGTTGTGGGTACTTTTTCTTCAGTATCATTGGATCCGCCATTGGTGTCTTTCATGCCGATGAAGACATCTCGGACTTTTCAGAAGCTAAGAACTTGTTCCACTTTGTGCATCAGTATTCTCGGTGGTGAACAGCAAGCTGAAATGCTAGCAGTCGCTCAGCGTTGGGAAAATAAGTTAGATGGTATTGATTGGTTCCCTTCACCTTCAGGGGATCCTGTACTTCGAAATGCCATTGCTTGGATAGACACGACAATCGCTGAGGTAGTTGAAGCTGGCGATCACTGGATTGTCTTGTGCGCTGTGACTGATCTGCAAATTACAAATTCTGTTCCGCCTCTTCTCTTTTTTCAAGGTGGTTATGGAAGCTTCGCTGGACTGGAATCAGGATCTCGCATGAGTCATGAGATTTTGCCAGCGATTCATGCAGCTCACAATGCTAATAATGAGCTCAGAGATTTGGCTGACTCGATTGGCTGCGAAGTTTCTGTGTTCGCTGCGGTGAGTGATGACGAATTGGCTACTGTGTTTTCGGCGCTTTCAGCAGGTGCTACTCGTGAAGGTGGATTGGCTAGTCGTTTCCCTCTAGTTCCACCGATTGGTGATAGCTACCTGTTTGATAAGTCACCAGAGTTGCAAGAGCGCTGGATGAACAAATTGCGCAAGCCTTCTGATGAAATCCGCGAGATGCATCAGCGCCGCTTGGAGTTTATCCGTGAGCATGGGTATTTGCCGGCTTTTCTTCCTGAAGAAGGATCACGTGCATATGAGCAAATGATTCAGGCGACGAGGGAATATAAGAAAGCAGCACTTACTCCGCAAGAAGAGCGCAGTATTCGAGAGACGATTGGTTCTACGCCAGTAGATTATGAACCTCGCGAAATTATTGACGCTGAGACTTATGATGTGGGCTCTATCGTGTTTCCAGTGCGTGACCCTTCCGGGGAGTACACCATGACACTTCGTTTGGCTCAGCTTCCGATGTCAGTTGGTGGGGCAACAATTATGGATTGGGTTGAGCGCACTCGCATGGTTATTGCCGAAATTGAGCGTTCTGAAGTCTTAGCGGAATAGGTGGAAAATCAATGACTGACAACCAGCTAGCTGCTTTGGAACAAAGAATTGACGTTCTGGAATCTGAAGCGCAGATTCGTAAGATCCAAGCACGTTATATGTTCTTGTGCGATACTCCATGCCCTGTTTATCCACCCGTAGATGATGCAGAACGGATTGAACTCATCGTGGATCTTTATACCGAGGATGCCATCTGGGAAGGAGTTGGAGAATATTACGATGGCCAGTTTGGGCGTGCTGAAGGAAAAGATGAAATCCGCGCACATTTCAATCGTTTTTGGTCTGTTGATAAAGAACCAAAGCTTCTATTGAATGCGCATTATCTCACCTCTGAACAGGTTGATGTCGATGGCGATGAGGCCACGGGACTTTGGATTCATATGCAGCCTTGGCTTTTTAGTGATGGGACAGCATTACTGAGGTCAAGTCGTCTTAACAATGCTTTCCGTCGTGAAAACGGGCAGTGGAAGATAATACGCACACGAACAGAGAATGTTTTTGTAGCACCGTTACCTGAGGGGTTTGCTGAGGCATTCCCACACAGTTCAGTTCTTATGAAATAACAAAATGTCACCCCATATCTAGGGATATGGGGTGACATTTTGTTGTCATAGAAGTCTGATTAAAGAGGTGGAGCCGGTGACGGGAATCGAACCCGCGCCACCTGCTTGGGAAGCAGGAGTTCTACCATTGAACTACACCGGCAGTGCCTTGTGGAAAGCTAAAAATAAGGCTAGCATTGCAAAAAGCAACAATGCGTACTGGTGTGGCGAAAACCTCAAAGATTCCACCTGTGGCTAATCCTTAAGCATCTGGCGCTACACTGGTTGACGTGCTTCTTTCAGATCGTGACATCCGTAAATCAATTGACGCAGGCGACTTGGGAATTGAGCCTTTTGACCCTGAGCTCATTCAACCATCGAGTGTTGATGTCCGCATGGACCGCTACTTTAGAGTTTTCAATAACTCCAAGTACACACACATCGATCCTAAGGTGAACCAAGATGAGCTGACCAGCCTTGTAGAGGTTGAGGAGGGTGAGGCTTTTGTGCTGCACCCTGGTGAGTTTGTGCTGGCTTCGACGCTAGAAAAATTCACCCTGCCTACTCATCTAGCTGGCCGTTTGGAGGGTAAGTCTTCTCTGGGTCGTCTTGGCCTGTTGACTCACTCCACTGCAGGTTTTATTGATCCTGGTTTCAATGGTTATATCACTTTGGAGCTCTCCAACGTGGCTAACTTGCCTATTACTTTGTGGCCTGGAATGAAGGTTGGCCAGTTGGCGCTGTTCCAGTTGAGTTCTCCAGCTGAGACTCCTTATGGTTCGGGCAAGCTTGGTTCTAAGTATCAGGGTCAGCGTGGACCAACCCCGTCGAAGGCGTATTTAAACTTCCCGGATGAGTGATATCGGCTGTCCCGGTCGCGGGTTGTGTTAAAACGTGTTGAGATAATCTCCGGTCCACTTTTCATTGAAAGGAATCTCCCTACATGCGGATGACAGTGATTGGTACGGGATACCTTGGCGCAACACACGCAGCCTGCATGGCTGAGCTTGGCCATGAGGTACTTGGTGTCGATGTTGATGAGGCAAAAATTGCGTCATTAAAAGACAGTAAAGTGCCATTTTTTGAGCCCGGTCTGCCGGAGGTTTTGGAACGTAACCTGGAAAATGGTCGTCTGAATTTCACCACTGATTACACCGAGGTAGCAGGTTTTGCTCAGGTGCATTTCTTGGGTGTGGGTACGCCGCAGCAGAAGGGTTCTTTTGCTGCGGATTTGACCTATGTTCGTCAGGTTGTGGAAGATTTGGTGCCATTGCTTGAGGGCAACCACATCATTTTCGGCAAGTCCACAGTTCCGGTTGGTACTGCTGAGCAGCTGCAGGAGTTGGCGGATTCTTTGGTGCAGCCGGGATCTCATGTGGAGATCGCGTGGAACCCAGAGTTTTTGCGCGAGGGTTTTGCAGTGAAAGATACGATCACTCCAGACCGCATCGTGGTCGGAGTGCGTGCAGGATCTGACGCGGCAGATGTGGCGCGCGAGGTTTATGCCACAGCACTTGCTGCGGACACTCCGTTTTTGGTCACGGATTTGGCTACTGCTGAGCTGGTTAAAGTATCGGCTAATGCGTTTTTGGCTACCAAGATTTCTTTCATTAATGCGGTTGCTGAGATTTGTGAGCAAACGGGCGCGGATGTGGTTGCGCTGGCAGATGCCATCGGCCACGATGATCGCATTGGTCGTAAATTCTTAGGCGCAGGCCTGGGCTTCGGCGGTGGTTGCTTGCCTAAGGACATCCGCGCGTTCATGGCTCGCGCCGGTGAATTGGGTGCTGACCAGGCATTGACCTTCTTGCGTGAAGTTGATTCTATTAATATGCGTCGCCGTGATCGTACGGTGCAGCTGGCCAAGGAAATGTGTGGTGGCTCGTTGCTGGGCAAGCGCATCACGGTGTTGGGCGCGGCTTTTAAGCCAAATTCGGACGATGTCCGCGATTCCCCAGCGTTGTCGGTCGCTGGTTCGCTGTCGCTTCAGGGCGCGGCGGTGTCGGTCTATGATCCGGAAGCGATGGACAACGCTCGACGCGTCTTCCCGACGCTAAGCTATGCAGCCAGCACCAAAGAGGCGCTTATCGACGCCCACCTCGTCGTTCTTGCTACGGAATGGCAAGAATTCCGCGACCTTGACCCGGAAGTGGCGGGAGGGGTCGTCGAAAAGCGAGCTATTATTGATGGCCGCAACGTCCTTGATGTGGCCAAGTGGAAGTCTGCTGGCTGGGAAATGCAGGCGCTCGGCCGCAACCTTTAGTGGCGGTGGACCAGGCGGGGCTTGCTGTCATCTCGTGGAGCAGGCTCATCGCCAGGCACCGTCCAGGCGGCAATGAGTGTTGTGATTGGGACAGCCAGCGTCAACGTAAGGGCTCCGACTCCTGAGCGCAACAGCTCACCAGCCATAACATCACTGGTCAGCGTCTGAATGAGTGGACGCTCGGCTAGCGATAACAGCAGCAAAAGCGGTAGTGCAGCGCCGGTATATCCCAGCACAAGGGTGTAGATCATAGAAGAAATATGGTCGCGGCCCACAGACATTGCGCCGGTGAAAAGTCGCCACGGGGTGGCGTCATCATCGATTTCAGCGAGCTCATTAATTGTGGATGCTTGGGAGATCGTCACATCATTGAGCACACCCAAGGTGCCGATAATAAATGAGGCCAACAACAACCCAGAGATGGACACCTCGGGCAGATAATTAATAATCTTGAGGTGGTTTTCATCGCCGAGCCCGCGCAAATTCGTGGTCACAATCGCAGCCCACGACAGCACTGCAGACAGCACCAATGCCACCAATGTTCCGGCCAAAGCAGCGGCAGATTTCCAATTGAGCCCGTGCACCATCGGCACCACAATCAACAGGATGGTGGCTCCACAAATCAGCGCCAACCACATGGCATCATGACCACTGGCAAGTCCAGGGAGAAGGAAAATTCCCACGATTCCTAAGGTGATCACCAGGCCGAATAGGGCGCGCACACCTCGCCATGCAGCAAAAGTTCCCATGGCCAAGATGAGAACGATGCCCCACACCACTAAAGCAATGCCACGCTGAAAATCAGCAAAAGTGTAGATGATGCCGCCGTTAGCATCGGGAGTTTCCACCATGCGGATCTTATCGCCTTCAGCAAACTCCGGTTCACCAGGCTGCGCATAAGTAATCAGCTGGGTTTTCTGCCCCTCATTGATGCCGGAGGTGATATCAACAAGTGCGCGCACACACTCTAAAGTGGCAGACTCTAAGGGGATGGTGGGGCTGCCACTAAAAGCGCGTCCAGTATCGGGAGAATTACAGGCTGCGCCATCCACAAGTGTGATGGTGCCATCTACCTGCTCATGATTGCCTGCAAAGGTCTGCGAAAAGTTATCTGCCAAGACAACATCGTCTGAATTTGGCCAGAGCATCACCATGCCCACAAGCGTGACGATGACAGAAGAGACCAAAAATGTCAGTAACCCAACTCTCCAGGGAGACCTTTTTGATGTCGTTGATGCAGTGGCGTGTTTTCCCACGGTGTCTCCTAAATAAGGACAGGCACATTTAACAGATGAAGCCTAACCCAGCTGCTCTCTTAGTCCAACAGCGAGTCCCCACCTGAGAAGGTGGGGACTCGCTGTTGAGGGGATTCAAGGATAAAGCGTTATTGCTTATAGGTGGAGAGGAAGTTGCCGAGGCGCTCAATGGCATTTTCCAACTGCGATGCCCATGGCAAGGTGACCACACGGAAGTGATCTGGATGAGGCCAGTTAAAGCCAGTTCCTTGGACCATGAGAATCTTTTCTGCACGAAGCAAATCGAGCATCAGCTGAGTGTCATCGTGGATTTCATGCACATTGGGATCAAGCTTTGGGAATGCATACAACGCGCCCATTGGCTTCACGCAACTGACACCTGGAATTTCATTGAGTTTTGTCCATGCCATATTGCGTTGTTCCAGCAAACGGCCGTGTTTACCAGTGAGATCATAGATGGATTGGCGTCCACCGAGAGCCACCTGAATAGCGTGTTGAGCTGGCACATTCGGGCACAGGCGCGTACCTGCAAGCAGCTCTAATCCCTCGATGAATCCACGAGCATATTGCTTTGGTCCAGTGATCACCATCCAGCCAGCGCGGTAACCAGCGACACGGTATGCCTTGGACAAGCCGTTGTAGGTGATGCACAAAAGATCAGGGGCAAGGGTAGCCAAGCTGATGTGCTCGGCATCATCGTAGAGAATCCGGTCATAGATTTCATCGGCCAAAATTAGCAGATCATGTTCGCGGGCGATATCCACGATCTGCTGTAACACCTTGCGTGGATACACTGCACCCGTTGGGTTGTTTGGGTTGATCACCACGATGGCTTTGGTTTTTTCCGAAATCTTGGACTTGATGTCCTCGATGGACGGATTCCACTCATCTTCCTCATCGCAGAGGTAGTGCACTGGTTTGCCGCCAGCCAACGACGTCGCAGCCGTCCACAGCGGATAATCCGGTGCTGGGATTAGCACTTCATCGCCGTCATTGAGCAATGCTTGGGTGGTCATGGTGATGAGCTCTGAGACACCATTGCCCAAGAACACATCTTCAACATCAAAGTGGGGGAATCCAGGCACAACTTCGTAGCGGGTTACCACAGCTCGGCGGGCTGGAATAATGCCCTTTGAGGTGGAATAACCCTGAGAAGTTGGAAGGTTGGCAATCATGTCACGCATGATCACGTCTGGAGCGTCGAATCCGAATACAGCAGGATTGCCTGTGTTGAGCTTTAAGATATTATGCCCATCGAGCTCCATGCGTTCCGCCTCCGCGGCCACCGGGCCACGGATCTCGTACAGCACGTCCTTCATCTTCTCCGACTGATCGAAGACGCGGCGAGTTCGCCGAGTAGGACGCGCCGCCTGATCCGCGCCCACAGCCTTGTTGGCGGTGTCGGTGGTTTTAGAGGTTTTGCGCTTGTCTGTAGTCACTTGTTCAATGTTGCCACTTTGCGCGCCCAGTTAAAAGCTATTGGATGAATAATTCCTGTTTGATTGCCTAAAAGGGGCAGTGGGGGTGTTGTTTGTGTGGCAGTTTGGCTGATCAATGACTGTTTCGCCGATGTTACTGTTGAACTTCCATACTGTCTGCTGGTGTATATATGGCGCTCATTAAAATATTTCTGGAGGGCTGACTGATCGGTTAAGCAGGCAGCTTTAGCAAGTGCTCAAGATATGGTGGGGTCGGCAGTGTGCAAAAGTGCAGGCATTAAAAGCTGGCCTTAATTATGTGTCTCATGTCATATCTATTGCTTTTGCGTGAATGGGTCATACATAATGATTGCAATGCTTTTCTCAAGAACTGGTTGAGGAAAAGCCAAGGATTGTAACCCGCAAGGGGCAAGACCTGAAACATAGACGATTAATCTCGTCTGCGTTTCAGGTCTTTTGTCATTTTCGGGTAGATGTGACCCAAGCATGTGAACGAAAAGGATAACGGCAATGGCAGCAAAAACAGACTTCGGCCCTTTAACGGCCGATGTTGTCAAAGCGCTGGGCGGGGCAGACAATGTGCGAAGTGTGACGCATTGTGCCACCAGGCTTCGCTTCAAAATCAAGGATTCTGACAAGGCTGATATCGCCAAGGCAGGAGAAATTAGTGGTGTCATCACGGCGATCAACTCGGGTGGACAACACCAAGTTGTGATTGGAAATGATGTTCCACTGGCTTATCAAGCACTGATGGAAGTTCCCGGCATGCGCGCCAAAGGCATTAAAGATGGCGATGCAGAAGTAGACGATGACGGTGGGGCAGAGGATAAGAACTGGCTCAACAAGTTCATTGATCTGATTTCTGCGCTGTTCTCACCGATTGTGTGGGCTTTGGCTGGCATCGGTTTGGGCAAAGCTGGTCTTACGCTTGTGAGCACCATTGGGATTTTAGATACCGAATCTAGTACATATGCCATTTTCAACGCGATGTTTGATGGCCTGTTTTACTTCCTGCCATTCTTCCTCGCATTGACGGCCGCCAAACGTTTTAAAGTTAATCAGTTCATTGCGCTATCAATTGTGGCTGCATTGCTGCACCCCACGATGGAAGCAATGGTCGGTGCTGAAGGGGTAAGTTTCCTCAGCTTGCCTTTGACCATGATGTCCTACTCTTCATCAGTGATCCCTGTGGTTGTGGCGATATGGGTGGCTGGATATTTGCAACGATGGCTGGAGAAGGTACTGCCCGGTGCGATCCGAAACTTCTTCACACCGCTGATTGTGGTGTTGGTTATGGTTCCATTGGTGCTGTTTACTATCGGACCTGTCACCATTGCTGCAGCTAATGCACTATCTGCTGGCATCGGATTCCTCTTTGAAACGGTTCCATGGTTGGCGGGTGGCCTCATGGGCGCATTTTGGCAGGTCTTCGTTATGTTTGGTCTGCACTGGGGGCTGATTCCGGTGATGATTAATGACATCGCCACCCAAGGCTTCTCCTACATGATGGCACCGCTGATCGCAGCAATCTTTGGTCAGGTTGGCGCTGCAACTGCAGTGTGGATTCGAACTAAGAACCCCGAGATTAAGAAGGTTGCTGGTCCTGGTATCTTCTCTGGTTTCTTTGCAGGTGTTACTGAACCAATCATTTACGGTGTGAACCTCCCATTGAAGTACCCCTTCTATGCGGGTGCGATCGCTGGTGGTATTGGTGGCGTGATTGCAGGAATTGGCGGCAGTGCTTTTGATGCCTTTGTTTTCCCATCGGTGATGGCCTTCGCGGCGACGCTCAGTGTTGGTAGCTTTGTCTTGCAACTTATCGGATCGTTTACGGCACTCATCTTAGGATTCGTTATCACTGTGGTGATATTCCGAAGGGAACAAAACGTCGATAAGCAAGAAACCGACACCACCCCAAATGTGACTGCAGCCGTAAGCGGCACCTACGTGCCGCTGGCAGAGATTCCTGACAAGGTGTTTTCTTCTGGAGCCATGGGAGATGGATTTGGTATCGTGCCGGAAAACGGTGAGATTGTGTCGCCGGTGGAAGGTCAGTTGATCGCGGTGCAAAAATCTGGGCACGCATATGGCATTCGCGGGGATAACGGAATTGAAGTTCTGGTGCACGTGGGCATTGACACCGTCAAAATGGCAGGTGAGGGATTCGAAATCCTCGTGGCGCGTGGCGATCACGTCAAAGTTGGGCAGCCACTGGCCAAGGTTGATTTGAATGCTGTTGCGGAGGCTGGTTTCGATCCGACCACTGCGGTGATCGTGACTAACTCCAAGAAACTGGAAGGCTTGAAATTCACTGATGTTGAGGGACACGTTGGCGCAGGAGATGTGGTGATGCGTATGGAACCTTAAAAGGTTTCATCGCCCACACCCACCACACCACACATAATTTAGAAGGAGTTTTAAACCACCATGACCACATTCCCGCAAGGTTTCCTCTGGGGCGGCGCGACCGCAGCCAACCAAATCGAAGGTGCATACAACGAAGGCGGCAAGGGCCTGTCCATCCAGGACGTCATGCCAGGCGGCGCGTTCAAGCCATGGACAGAAGGTGCCACCGACGATAACCTCAAGCTCAAGGCCATTGATTTCTACAACAACTACGTCGAAGACATCGCACTCTTCGCGGAGATGGGTTTCAAGACTTTCCGTATCTCCATCGCTTGGTCCCGTATTTTCCCCAACGGTGATGAGCAGGAGCCAAACGAAGAGGGCTTGGCGTTCTACGACCGCGTATTCGATGAGCTGGAAAAGCACGGTATTGAGCCACTAGTTACTCTTAGCCACTACGAAACTCCGCTGGGTTTGGCTCGTAAATATGGTGGATGGCGCAGCCGTGAGCTCATTGAATTCTTCGCTCATTACGCCCGCACTGTATTTAACCGATACAAGGGACGCGTGCATTACTGGCTGACCTTCAACGAGATCAATGCTGTTCTGGCGATGCCTTTCACCGCGGGTGGAATTGAAGTTCCACGCTCTGAGCTGAGTGAATCTGAGCTCTACCAAGCCATTCACCATGAGTTGGTGGCGAGCGCGTTGGTCACCAAGATCGCCCATGAGATCGATCCGAACAACCAGGTCGGCTGCATGATCATCGCGGTTCCTCGTTATGGAATCACTCCTGATCCTCGCGATCAGCTCACCGCGCAGCAGAAGTCGCATGAGGATTTTGCCTTCGGCGATATTCACGTCCGCGGCGAATACCCAGGCTACTTGCTTCGCGAATTCCGCGAAAAGGGCATCACCATCGACATCACAGATGAAGATCGTGAGATCCTCAAGAACACCGTCGACTTCGTGTCCTTCTCCTATTACATGTCGGTCTGTGAAGCCCACGATCCGGAAAACTACGCATCTGGCGCCGGCAACATCATCGGTGGCGTCACCAACCCAACCCTCGAGGCTTCCGAGTGGGGCTGGCAAGTCGACCCGATCGGCCTGCGCATCGTGCTCAACAACTACTGGGAGCGCTGGCAGAAACCACTGTTTATCGTCGAAAACGGACTAGGAGCAAAGGACGTGCTTATCGACGGACCCTCCGGCCCAACAGTCGATGACGACTACCGCATCAAGTACCTCAACGATCATCTCGTGCAGGTCGGCGAAGCAATCGAAGATGGCGTCAACCTGCTGGGCTACACCACCTGGGGTCCCATTGACTTGGTCTCTGCCTCCACTGCTCAGATGTCCAAGCGCTATGGTTTCATTTATGTAGACCGCAACGATGATGGCTCCGGCACCTTGAAGCGCTACAAGAAAAAGTCCTTCGACTGGTACCGCGATGTTATTGCCACCAACGGCGAAAGTCTGCAGGCTTAAGTACTGCCATACTCAAGTAAAAAAGGGAGGTGTCACCTCGGTGAAAGTGTTGAGAGTGCTCAACAATAATGTTGTGCTTGCCATCAAAGACAGTGCCGAGGTGGTGCTGACCGGATGGGGTGTGGGTTTCCAAAAGAAGCCGGGAGAAGATGTAGATCAGAGCAAGGTCACGCAGGTTTTCGTTCCTGAAAACAATCGCGATGCTGATCATATGGCCAGTCTTTTGGCCGAAGTTCCGTTGGAATATTTAGACCTGTCTACCGAACTGATGGCGTCGGTGTCGGCTGAACTTGAATCACCAGTAGGTAGTGCAACGGTGGTGGCGTTGGCGGACCACCTTCAAATGGCGGTAAAACGCAATGAGTTGGAACCGGAGCTGACCTCGAAACCCAATCCACTAAGCGCAGAAGTGCACCATTTGTATCCTGAGGAAACTCGCCTTGCCACCGAGATCCTGGAGCGTACCAATAATTGGCTCGCTGAAAAAGGGATCCCTCCATTGCCACCAGCGGAGGTTGTGGCAATCTCATTGCACCTGGTTAATGCTGGTTTCCGCACGGAAGACCTCGCAGAAACCTACGTGATGACCGGCGTGTTCGAACAGCTCTTTGAAGTGATTGACTCCGCCTTTGGCATTACTCTTGACCGTCAATCTGTGAACGCAGCGCGGTTTATCACACATATGCGGTACTTCTTTGTCCGTGTCCATCACAATGGCCAATTAAATGATGGAATGTCTGTGCTGCGTAACAGTTTGGAGATTTCACATCCTGAGTCGGTTGCATGTGCAGAGAGGCTGAGTCAGATCCTCAGCCTCCGATTAGGTGCAGAACTTTCCTCGGATGAACAAACCTACCTGGCGCTTCATGTTGCCCGATTAGCTGAAGATAGGGGAACTACCGCTGGCTAACAGGCTCTAGTCGGGAATCTTTGGTGAGATGTGCGCCGAAAGCTTCCTGGCCAGGTTCCAAAACGCGACCATGCGCTAAAGCACCAATGTTTAAAGGAACAAACCCTAGGTGCTCGATGACCTGTGCAACTTCCACACCTGCAGCTGCATCATCAGTGGCATAAGCAATAGCTCGACCAGTGTGCGCATCTTGTTCGATTTCGTGATAGCCGATGTGATTGAAAGTTTTGACTACTTTGGCGTCTCCAAAATATTCCGCAATGATCTCTGAAGTGCTGCGTGGATCCTGATCAATTTCTTCGAGTTCACCATTGACAGGCACCCAGTGGTTCATGGTGTCGATAACAATTTTTCCAGCAAGTCCCGTTGCATCAATGCTGCGGAATTTATGTAGCGGGACAGCAAGGAACACGATGTCGGCGTCTTTCACTGCTTGCTCAGCCGTAGTGGCTACTGCGCCTGGCATGAGGATTTCAGCGGTGAGCATAATTTTGTCCACCGAACCGGAACCTGCCACTTTGACCTCATATCCTGCAGAAACAGCTGCGCGGGCAAGTGAAGAACCTACTCGGCCAGCTCCAAGGATGGCAATGGAGGGAGTGGATAGCTCGGTGTGTGACATAAAATTCTCTACCTTTTGTTTAAAGATTGCTTTTCGGAAATCGGTGGCTGGTTGTGGCCTATCTGTAGCAACCACGGGTTAGTGGAAACTATTTCCGTGGGAGGCTTATGAAGGATGCGCCATTTTTAGCTCCAAATTCTTAAAAATGGTAAATCCTCACAAAACACCAATTTTGAAGGTATAACTCCCGAAATCCCTTAAAAAGCGTTAACGCTTCTTTTTCCACGGCTTTGTTTCAAAGGCAGTTTCTGCTGCATCTAAAGCACGTGAGGTAAGGGCATGGGTGCGTTCTTTGCGTTGTGCTTTGAGCTCCATGTCGCGAAGTTTTTCTTTCTCCCGAAGCTCCATCATGCGTCGACGCTGTAGTTGGCGAGAGGTTGGGGTGTGCCATGAGGCGGGGCCTACTTTCATGATGTAAAGCAGGATGAACACCATAGGGATAATGGCTAAAAGTACTGGTGCTAATGGTGAAGTAGTAGCTAGAACTGCAGTTCCTGTGACTGCAGCGACCGTGGTGAGTCCCATAATTCCGGCGCGTGGGCGTGCGCCTTTGCGGTGCAGTTCAGCGACTTCAGAGGCGGTATAGGTTTGTTCGGGGCGATCAACTACCGCAATTTCTTGGTTGGGGAGATCAAAGAAGATTGCGTTGAGATCTCCTCGGGTCTTCGCATTTGCGACGGCTTCACAGCGATCGTCGGTTTCTGTCATGGTGAGTCGGCCTTCTGCGTAGAACTGGCCGAGTGCTGCTAATGCGGCTGATCTTTCAGTGTCGCTGACTCTGATGGTTTTGTCTCCCGGAAATTGTTCACCCATAATTTTCCATTCTAGTTTGTTTCTTATTGTTTTAAATCCGGGGTTTCCCAGATCCTCTCGGGGGTAGGTGGAGGGATGCCGTATTAATTCCACCCAAAAACAGTATTAAACCCGGTTAATTCCGGTTTTAATAACCCGTTTTAACCGCGCGGGATTTAATGATGTAGTCAAACTAAAGTTTGATACCCTTGGCCCCAACCTCTTAATTAGTTAGATTAAATCCGTAGAAATTAACCAGTTGAACCCCGGAAGGCCAATTATCGTGATCGTTTCCACCCAGCCCATTACTGATCGCAGTGCACTCTCAGCAGAGCATGCAGAGGTCATCAAAGCAACGCTTCCATTAGTGGGTAGCAAGATCAACGAGATTACGCCGGTTTTCTATAACAAGATGTTCACCGCCCACCCAGAATTGCTCGCCAACACTTTCAATCGTGGCAACCAGAAGCAGGGCGATCAGCAGAAGGCTCTTGCTGCATCGATCGCAACTTTTGCCACCATGTTGGTCACTCCAGATGCTCCGGATCCAGTGCAGTTGCTCTCCCGCATTGGACACAAGCATGTTTCCTTGGGTATCACCGCGGATCAATACGACATTGTTCACGAGCACCTTTTCGCGGCAATCGTTGAGGTTCTCGGCGCTGAAACCGTGACCGCACCGGTTGCAGAAGCGTGGGACGCTGTCTACTGGATCATGGCTAATGTACTCATCGGCTTTGAAAATAGCCTCTACGCCTCCAATGATCTTGAGGCGGGCGATGTCTTCCGCGAGGTCACTGTCACTGCAAAGAAGCAGGTCAGTGCAACAGTGTGGGAATACACCTTGGCAGGCGAGCTGGTTTCCCCAGCGCCTGGCCAGTACACCTCCGTAGGCGTTGTGCTTGACGACGGCGCCCGCCAGCTGCGCCAGTATTCCTTGCTGGGCGGCTCCAACACCGAATACCGCATTGCAGTTGAGGATAATGGCGAGGTTTCTGCGTTCCTGCGAGATAACGTCGCTGTCGGTGACAAAATTGAGGCCACTATCGCGGCTGGCGACTTGGTGCTCAACAAGGACACCAACCCAGTTGTGCTGATTTCTCAGGGCATTGGTTCCACTCCAATGGTGGGCATGCTTGCGGGCATGAACCCAGAACGTGATGTTGTAGTTTTGCACGCTGACCAGGCTGAGGCCACCTACGCGCAGGTGGAGGAAGTGCAGGGGCTCGTCGAAAAGCTGCCAAAGGCTGCCTTTGAAATCTTCTACCGCGACAATGATCAGTGGCTCGAGGTTGCCGGCCGCATTCCTGCTGGCGCGTCGGTGTACCTGTGTGGTGGTGTGGAATTCCTCAAGAATGTGCGCGAGCAGCTCGATGCACTGGAGGAACAGCCTCGCGATGTGAACTTTGAGCTGTTCGCACCAAATGACTGGCTAATTTCTTAAACCCACACGCCAGAACTTCCACGGCGATGACTGCCCATCAAATGGGTATCGACGATGCCGATGGCTTCCATCAGGGCGAACATCGTGGTGGGACCGACGAAGGAAAAACCTTCCTTCTTCAGCGCTTTGGATAGCGCAACAGATTCCGGCGACTGCGTTGGAATCTCCTCCAGGGATTGAGGTTGTGGAGTTTCGATAGGTTTGAAGCTCCACACAAAATCCACCAGACCACCCTTCTCACGCAATTGAAGGGTGGCTTTGGCGTTGTTGATGGTGGCGAGAATCTTGCGGTTGTAGCGCACGATACCGGCATCATTCATGAGTCGATCGATATCTGTATCGGTGAACCTAGCAATTAATTCTGGGTCGAAGTTCGCAAAAGCCGCGCGGAAATTCTCCCGCTTGCGCAAAATAATCGCCCAGGACAGCCCAGATTGGAAGGCCTCCAGGCTGATTCGCTCGAAAAGTGCCTGCTCCTCGCGGATCGGCATGCCCCATTCGGTGTCATAATATTCGCGCATCTGTGGATCCTGGGCTGCCCAGCTGGGGCGTTTGAGGCCATCATCGCCAATAATTAAGGAACTCATGGGTTCTCTTTTGGCCTTCCAGGTTTAGGGATCTCACCAATATTTTTAGGTAATCGGCCAGCTTTGCGTAATTGATCGCGGAGCATGACCTCAATTTGTGCATTCGTACTGCGTGCTTCATCGGCAGACCATCGTGCAATTGCATCATAAACTGCTGGATCAAGGCGCAGTGGCACCTGTTTGCGGGCCATTGTTCTAGTGGTAGAGGCTACCGGCGTTGACCATCGGCTGGGCATTGGTGTCGGAACACAGCACAACCAGAAGGTTGGAAACCATGGCGGCGCGTCGCTCTGGATCTAGATCCACGATTTGGCGTTGTTCCAATTGCTCAAGCGCAGTTTCCACCATGGTCACGGCACCTTCGACGATTTTTTCGCGGGCATCCACGATGGCAGAAGCCTGCTGGCGCTGCAGCATGGCCTGGGCGATTTCTGGGGCATAGCTCAGGGAAGAAATGCGGGCTTCGATAATCTCTAAACCTGCAACAGCTGCGCGTTGTGCCACTTCATCAGCAAGCTCTTCACTGACATCATCGGTGGAACCACGCAGAGAGATGCGGCCATCAACTGGTGAATCATATGGGTGCTGGGTTGCGACATGGCGCAATGCAGATTCTGCCTGTTGGTGGAGGAACTCTTCGAAATCTTCCACAGAGAAGCTAGCCTGCGCAGTATCGGCTACCTGCCACACAATGATGGAGGAGATGTTGATGGGGTTGCCATTGTAATCATTGACTTTGGCTTCATTGGTTTCAAAGTTGCGAACCCTCACGGACACTCTCTTGGTGATAGAAAGTGGGGGAACAAAAGAAAGTCCAGTGCGGCGCAAAGTACCAATGTAGCGTCCAAAGAACTGCACGGTCAGCGTGTGTCCAGGGCTCACCACCTTTACAGAGGTGAGGGCAATTACCAAAGCTACGGTGAAAACAATGATGCTGGTAATCAGCAGTGCCAGATCAGCTCCATTGCCGCCGTAGTTTTCCAAGTTATTAATAGCCTGAACGAAGAACACTCCGCTGGCAATCATGATGGCGATCAGGGCAACAAGGGCAACCGCAGTAACGCCGGCTCCTAATGACCATACTTTTTTCTCTTTGATATTGGCGCGGGCACCTTCGTGTCCCACTGGCTCATTGGCGACCACTCCTGGTGTGGCTTCTTCGTGGGGGACTGGTGGTGTGGTGTTCATGGCAGTGCTCCTTTGGTCTTTTTCGATCCTGGAAAAGAATGTGATATCAGTTTATCAGAAAGTGATATCACATTAAAGGTGCTGGATTATGTTTCCAGGTTGAGTGATGCCTTTCCCTGTGGAGGTGTTTTAAAGGGATGAATTTCTAAAACGTCCCCTGGCGTGGGTAAGCCTCGTTCGGGTGCTTAAAAGCGATTCTGGGAGGTCTCCATTTTGGGGCCAGAGAGGTAAAAGTGAAACCTGTGAGATTCTGGTGCAAAAATCTGCCACATTTGTCTGTGGGCCTGCCAAAACGATCCAAAATTTGCACCCCAAGACTTCCAAAGTGCAAGGATCTGCCACACTTTTAATTCGCCGGAGTTTGTGGTGGATTTTTGCATAATTGATTTCCCCACGTCCCACTCGTGCGGCAGCAGACCATCCAAACTCGGAGATGCACTCTAAAACTAGAAAACACTATGCTCGTGAGACATGATTCCTGTTCTCATCGACTGCGACACCGGCATCGACGACGCCCTTGCCCTGATCTACCTGGCCGCTTTGCATAAACGCGGGGAAATCCAACTTCTTGGAGCAACCACCACCGCCGGTAATGTTGATGTGAAACAAACCGCCATCAACACCAGATGGGTGTTGGATCAATGTGTTCTGCCAGAGATTCCCGTTGCGGCTGGTCTGCCGGGACCCAAGCATGTTCCGTTAGTCACCACTCCAGAAACACACGGCGATCATGGACTCGGCTATATCAACCCAGGTGTAATTGACGTACCTGCAGGAGGTTGGCAAGAGATGTGGCAAGAGCACCTCAGTGACCAAGCAACCCGGCTTATTGTCACCGGACCTGCCACCAACTTGGCTGCTTTTGGTCCGGTAAAAAACGTCACGTTGATGGGCGGAACCTATCTTTATCCAGGCAACACCACGCCCACTGCAGAGTGGAATACTTGGGTAGATCCACATGCCGCGAAAGAAGCCTTTGCTCAGGCTGAACAACCCATCACGGTGTGTTCTTTGGGCGTGACAGAACAATTCACCATTAATCCAGATAGCTTGTCTGCATTAATTGACGCCCTGGGCGAAGAACCCATCGCACAGCATTTGCCTGAGATGCTGCGGTTTTATTTTGAGTTCCATCAAGCACAGGGGGAGGGCTATCTCGCCCAAATCCATGACCTGCTGACCTGCATGATTGCTTTGGGTAAGATCCCTTTTACCGGCAAGGAAGTCACCGTGGATGTGGAAGCTGATTCGTCTTTGATGCGTGGCACTACAGTTGCCGATACCCGCGGGCACTGGGATAAACCCGCTAATGCCTTCCTGATCGACAGCGTAGATATTGCTGCCGCGCATGCCGAACTCCTGCGTGCTGTAACAAGCACCTCGTAGAAGAAAGAGCATTATGCCAACCCCTGAAGAACTTTTAGCCGCTCGCTATGGAGCCCCGGTATCGTGGACTCCTCCGCAGTGGAATCACACCCTGGATATCATTCATCAGCACAGATCAGTGCGCCGCTGGCTGGATAAACCAGTAGCTGATGACACCATCCGCACCATTATTTCCGCAGCACAATCTGGTTCCACTTCTTCTAATAAACAGGTGATCTCGGTGATCGTGGTCAAAGATCCAGAGGCCCGGAAAGCTTTGTCGGAGATTAGCCAACAAATGTTCCCGCACCTGGAACAAGTCCCCGTGGTGCTGATCTGGCTGATAGATTTTTCCCGCATCCGGTATGCCGCCACCCGCGAACAACTTCCTACCGGCGCGCATGATTACCTCGATGAAGCAGCTTTAGGTTTCCTTGATGCTGGAGTTGCCGCGCAAAATGCCGCGATAGCAGCAGAATCCCTCGGCCTGGGCACCCTCTATTTAGGCTCTGTCCGCAATGATGTGGAAGCCGTGCAGAAATTATTGGGTATCCCGCCAGAGATCGTCCCTGTGCTAGGCCTCGAGATCGGTCACCCCGACCCAACTGAACCTGCCGGAATTAAACCCCGCCTGCCACAAGAAGCCATCGTGCATTGGGATACCTATTCCACCCCAGACCCAACCCATATTGATGCCTATGACCAGGCCTTGGACACCTACTTTTCCCGCTACGGCCAGCACCAGCTGTGGTCGACGCAGATGGCGCACAGGGCGGCGTCGACAAGCACGACGAAGACCAACCGCAAATTCCTGCGCCGGGTGCTAGAGCGCGCCGGGTTCGGGCTGAAATAAAAGCCCGCTTTTCGACGCTTCCCAGCACGTGCGCACTGTCGCTGGTAGCGTACGAAAGCTATGGAGCCCCAAGAAAAATTGACGGTACCCAAAGGGCTGAAACACGTGCTTATTGAAGGCACTGATGGACGTTTCGATTCCAGATTTCAGCTGTACCGTGCCTCATTTGAGGAAATCGTGGAAGAAACATCTGCGAGTTTGTTTTTTGCCCACAGGTATCATCCGTGGATTGCTCAGGACACCCAGGTGTATACCGGAGGGCCTGGGGACTGGACGGATAAGGTTTCTGGTGATGTGGGTAGGGGCCACTTCGTGGTGTCGGAAACCAGTAATCCCGCATGGTGTTTTGCTGCGCCTTTCATTAAAGAAAGTCAGGCAGCGATGGCAACAATACGACCTTGGCAGGGACGAGGTGTGGCAAAGAAACCTGAGGCTTTTAGTGTTAAATATGACCCATGGGCGCCTTATATTGAGGTTGAATACTATGATTTTCGTGCATCGAGTTCATAGTTGATGAAGGCCAATATACGGAAATATTATGGCCGATTGGACTCTGATCATTCACAACGCGTTGCTCTGGATCTACCATTTGATCTTCCGCTGAAAGGTCGTGGTTGGGGGAAGCTCAACCACCAACATATTTATGATCTGTGTGAAACAAAGGGGCTTGATCTGCAAGAACCAGACTTTCTGGGGGGCCGTTTCATGATCTTCGAAAGGGCGATGTCATGACCGTAAAATTTGGGCTTTATCCTGCAGGACGTGATGTCTCTTTCGTGCGGGCCACGCTAGATGATGTTCGATGGCTGATGTCGGAACACCCTGTGTACTGGGAATCCAGAGTAGGATCTTCACCATTTTTTAGGGAAGAACGCACAGATATCCAGTTCCGGAAGATTTTCGAAGGACATTCATCGCCACAAGATTGGTTGCATCTTCTACAGCCACAAAATATTAGTCAGAGACTACTGTTCGTGGATATTGATGTTCCCGGGTGGATTGCTCTCATTGCGGATTCTTTTGACTACACCTATCTGGAGCACATGACTCAGGGACTATTTTGCACCGTTGCTGAAAGGGATAATTTCCCACCGGTGGACGATCCCAACGGAGTCGCTCAAATCCGTATCAGATATAACCTTCGGGAACCTTCGCTAGATTTCACTGCTGGGGATGGGGACTATCTGCAAATTGAGCTGGCATCGACGACCCAAACCTCCGAGGGGGTATCCAATGGCACCTATGTCTCCGGCCAGCCGTGGTATAAATACTTGATTCAGGCACAGGGACTTGCTGGATATGAAGGGCTTGATCTTCCTCTGGTTGCTCAGGTTCCGGATCATGCACGCGCAGGTTATCCACCATATTTGGGGAATTCCGCTGAGGAGAAATTCAGACTAGGGACATGGAGCCAAGCTGCGCATAAGAACCCTGAAGCTTCGGCAGAATTCCTCAAACTATTGCCTTTTGATCACCGTGGACAAGATCGGATTGTTGATTTTTTCAACACCACTAAAGTTGCTGCATGGTTGGAAAATTCCTATGGGCTCCGGTGGAATGATCCACGCTTTTACGAAGGCGAATCCTTGCTCTATATCGTCGGTCTACCGGATATTACTAGGGACCCGTTTACCCCGCGCATCCCTTTAGAAGATTATCGACGCTTCCAAGCGATTGATCTAGAACGAAACCTCACCTTGATAGAAAACGGAAAATTCTAGCAGCATGCATGCAACTTCTCCGTAGTCCGATATACTGACACATCGTTTACATCAGCACGAGGTGACATAGAGCTGATTGTCGTTGCTTTCACGTATCTACACGGGGATTATTATGTCACGCATTTCTCAACTCATGGTCGCACTCGGTGGCCTACTTATTGCTGCTACCTGGTTGTATGTAGTTTTGGTTCGGCCTACTGATTGGGAATCAGTGGGTGGTTCAACAGAAGCACTGATCACATTGGTGGGTTATGTCGGTGGCACGATTGCTTTGCTAATTGGTGTGCTTCCCACCCTTCCAGCCAGGACCATTGCGATCATTCCAGTGGCCTTAGTGCTCAATATTTTGCTCGGCCAAGTAGTCGGCTCCATTGGTATTCCGCTGTATCTGGATGCGGTGGGCACTGTGCTCGTGGCAGCTTTGGCGGGATCTCGTGCAGGCTTAGCAACTGGAGCATTAAGTGCTGTGGTGTGGTCCTTGTTTAATCCACTGGCCTTGCCTTTTGCTGCGGGCTCCGCGCTGACTGGTTGGTTAGCAGGTGTGGCTATTTCTAAAGGCGCGCTGAAAAATATCTTTGCCGCCATCATTTCCGGCGCCCTCATTGGCATTATTACTGGTGCGGTGGCAGCTCCTGTGGCGGCGTTTGTTTATGGCGGAACCGCAGGCGTGGGTACAGGTGCATTGGTAAGCCTTTTCCGCGAGATGGGTAACTCCTTGCTGGCGTCTGTCACCTGGCAGTCCTTCATTTCTGATCCTTTGGATAAAGCGATCATCATGGTGATTGTTTTTGTAGTCATCAAATCACTTCCCAAGCGCACCACCAGGGCGTTGGCTCCGCAATCTTGAACCCGTTGACTTGGATCATGGGGGCGCTGAGCATGTGGATTGTGGTGCTTGGCGTTAATGATCTTCGCTTAAGCCTTGCTGTGGTGGTTCTCGCACAGATTGTTGCTCTGCTTCGAGTACACAACGTGGCGGTTTTGGCCTCAACGGCGTTGTTGGCGATTCCCGTGCTGGTGTCCATGATGCTGATCCACATGCCGTATTCCACCGATGGCTGGCTGGTGGCGCTTGCATTGACTGCGCGTTTTAGTGCGTTGATGTCAGTGTTCTTATTGGCGGCCACCGCGATTACGATCCCTGAGCTGGTGAAATCGCTATACCGTTGGCCCAAATTGGCATATATCGTGGGCTCCGCTTTACAGATGGTGCCGCAAGGGAAACACACTTTGGCGACGATCCGCGATGCGAATGCTTTGCGCGGGCGCAGCACTAAAGGTCCAGTGCAGGCTGTGAAATATGTGGGTCTACCCCTAATTACGCATCTGCTTAGCGCTGGTGCGAGCCGCGCGATCCCGTTGGAAGTTGCTGGATTGGATCGGCCGGGGCCTCGTACGGTGTTGGTGGAAGTGGTGGAGGGGCGCGTCGAAAAGCATCTTCGGTGGCTGCTTCCGCTGAGCGCAATTGGGGTGGTTTTGTGGCTATAACACAGATAATCGGCCCGTCGGGCTCAGGGCTCACGCGCGCCCTGGAGGAACGCTATCGGGCCACACCCGGCGCGGTCATGCTCACCGCTGATCCGCGCGCGCACATCACATATTTGCGCGCAACGGTCGCGGAAGAGTTGGCGTTCGGGCTAGAGCAACGTGGCATCGCCCCTGCTCAGATGCGGGAAAAAGTGGCGCGCATCGGACTCGGGCTGGAGCAGTTGCTTAAGCGTTCGCCCGCGCAGCTATCCGGCGGGCAAACCAGGAGGCTTGCTATCGGCGCCGTCGCAATCTTAGAAGCACCAACGATGCTTCTCGACGACCCCTTCTCAGGTCTTGACACCTCCTCGCGCGCCCAACTCATTGCGTTGTTGGAATCATATGAGGGGGATGTCATTGTCGCTGCACACAAACCGTGGCTCGATGCGCCGACCACCTATTTAGGAAACATGGATGTGCCTGTTTTACCTGCACCTGTGGAATTTTCCGGCGACGCTCGGACTTTTTCTGGCATCAGTGGATCACGTGGTTCAGCGCACCGGCGATGGTGGCAATTTCACAACCCGCAACCACAATTTCAGATCGGGCCTGTGGATATTAGCGTGCGTGCAGGGGAAGTTTTGTGGCTGCGTGGCTCTAACGGCTCCGGAAAATCAACCCTTTTGCGCAGCTTGGCAGATCAACCTGGCACCGCATTGATGCTGCAAAACCCCATTGACCAGGTTATTGATGCAACCGTGGCGCAATGGATACCTGGCAGTGATAGCCAAGAACACCCGCTGGATTTATCACAACGTGAACTCCGTCTTGCCCAATGCGATGCTGCTCTGAGGAGGGATCCTGACGTTTTGCTTGCCGATGAACCCGATGTTGGCCTAGATATTGGCGGAAGAAATGCCATCCACCAACGATTCGCTGACTTTTTGAGGTCCGGCGGGGCGCTAGTTCTTACATGCCACGATGAAACCTTCATTGCAGACGTTGCGGCGTACGCACAAGTGAGCGAATTGGCGCTTTAAGGGCTATCACCAAATGAGAGTGCCCACGGAGCTGAAAAGTTCAGGCCGTGGGCACTGTGGTTTGGTTATTCGGCTTCGAAACCGGTCACACATGCCCACGGATCAAGTATTGGGCGTCCGTGGGCACTGTGGTTTGGTTGGGGGAAAATCCTGCTTTAACTCCAGAAAAATACCCCTCATTTAAATCGATTCTAAGACACTTTGAGCAGGTACCTGAGGTAAATACGCATCTTAGAATATCGACGCCTTAAAACGCGAAATTAGCGAGCAGTAACCTGACCAAACTTTTTCGCCACCGGTGCAATGATTGTTGGGCGCAGTGCCACAAAAGCTCCGATGATGACAACCAAAGAAGCCACAAACCAACCAAAGCCAACCCAGTTGACTACATCTTCACCCGCATACATGTGGTTGAAATTGCGCAGCGCACCAGTAGCGAACACCAAGAACACATGAATGCAGATAAACACCAGGTAATACACCATGACCGGCATATGCAGCGCACGCGCAAACCCAATAGGAAGCACCTTATTCATCGCAGCATTGTTCTTCGGCCAATAACTAGACATCCGGAAACCAGAGACAATAGACAACGGTGCTGCAATGAAGATCGTGAAGAAATACGTCAATTCCTGCAGGCTGTTGTAATTCGCCCAACCATTCTCCGTAGGCCAATCCAACGACAAGTACTGCAACCCAGCACTAAGCGCATTCGGGAACACATCCCAACTAGTGGGAACAATGCGCATCCACTGGCCAGTAGCAAAGAGCAACACAATAAACACCGCACCGTTGATGATCCACAACAGATCCAACACAAGGTGAATCCACAAGGTTAAGGAAATCTTCTTACCGCCCTTTTTCGGCGTCCAATAACCCTTTGGCCTGCGAGTTCTATTGATCTCGATGCCAGTCTTGATGATCAACACCATGAAGAACATGTTGAAGAAGTGCTGCCAACTCAACCATGCCGGAATACCCACCGGAGCGCCGGCAGGAGTGTCATATTTTCCGGGATACTTCTCGACGAAATCCTGCAACCATTCGGTCGTAAACGCCCACTTGGTAAGAGTCACGGCGACAGCGGCCACAACAACCGCACCCAGGAAAAACACTCCAAGAGTCATAGCCCACTGCTTACGAGTGATCGGCTGCGCCAACCTTACGCGCAGCGGCAATTCCTTCTTTGTATTTCCAGCTTCATCAGTGCGAGGTAATTTCTCTGCGTCTTGGAAGACTGGCTTCACAGGGGTCGCTGCTGCAGTCGGAGCACCCGGAGTTCCAGGTGCTTGTGGGATGCCAGGGACACCAGGTGCTCCAGGTATTGGAAGTGCCGCACCTGGGGTTGGAATGCCTGGTGCAGGAAGTGTCGCTCCCGGCGCAGCAATACCAGGTGCAGGTGGAGTTACAGAACCAGGAACCGGAATGCTCGGAGCACTCGAACCTGGTGCGCTGGGAGTAGCCATTCCGGGTGCTGGGATAGCTGCTCCAGGAGTAGGGCTTGCAATACCTGGTGTTGAAACTGCGTTTCCTGGAGCGCTGACTGCAGGGGTGCTAAGTCCAGGTGCTGGAATTGCTGAACCTGGGGCTGCTGGAGTCAATGGGGCTGTAGGTGGGGCAGGAACAGCTGGAGTCGCAGTGCCAGGAACAGGGATTGCCATTCCTGGTGTGGGTACAGCTCCGCCTGGGGTAGGAATTGCTGAACCTGGGGCTGGAAGCTTCGGTGGATCAGGCTGAGAAACGGGGTTCTGGGCGTTATTTATTGGCGCAGGAATGGCACCTCCAGGTGCAGGAATAGCATTTCCTGGTGCTGGGGGAGTTGCGGAAATTTTGTTCTGTGGCGAAGTGCCGTCCATGGGAGGTGTCGTCTCTTGTTGCATTCTTGAAGGGGGCTGTCACTGTTTATGTTTGGTATTTAGGGTAGTTCTCTTTTGGTGAAATTCCATATTGCGAGCTGGTTTGTTTCACAGTTTCTTAGGGGAGTGGGAGGGGCTGCAAGGATTCGTCGCAAACCTTGATCCTGACGGGCAGTTGTGGCCGATCCTTGCATTTTCGTCTGCTCTCAGATGCAAATATTCGTTCGATTTGAATGTTGTGATGGCATTTGCGGCAGGTTTTCGCACTGGAATTTCACAGGATTCAAACTTGGTCTAATTGTCATCCAAAATGATCCTTCCTAGATTGGCGCTCAAGTGTTTAGCTCGCATTCGGTCGCGTGGAAGAGGCGGTAGATATTTCGTTGGCTTATATGGCGATATCTCTGCGGTGTGACCAAAAAGGGGGTAGCAATAGACTACATGGTCTATACAGATTGAACATAACAGTCTAGGATTTCTGGGAAACACATGGAAATTAGTTCAAAGGAGATCTCATGATCACGTCTACCGCTCGGAAAATTGGTGCGCTCATCGGCGCTGTCGCATTATCGGCATCCTTAGTTGCTTGCTCCAGTGACTCTTCCTCGAATGAAAACCTCATCAAGGTCGGAACTTCTCCTGGACCATACTCACAGCTATTTCAAGATGGCATTGATCCAATCCTGACTGAGCAGGGCTTTGAGATTGAGTACACCGAATTCTCTGATCTGCAGCAGGCTGATACTGCTGTTGATGAAGGATCTGTGGATCTTAACGTTGATCAGCACACTGCTTACCTTGAGGTCTTTAACCGTGAGCGCGGCGGAAACCTGGCTTCACTAGTAGAGATCCCAACTGTGCCTGCCAAGCTTTACTCTGAGCGTTATGGTTCTTTGGATGAAGTAGCCGATGGACAAACAGTCGGTATTCCTTTGGATGCTTCTAACCAGTCCCGCGCCTACAACATTCTTGCCAAGGCTGGCTGGATTACGTTGAAGGAAGGCCACGATCCTGTTCAGCTGACTGAGAACGATATCGCGGAGAACCCACACAACCTCAAGATCACTCCAATGGATTCTGCGACTATTCCACGCGCACTGCAGGACTTGGACTGGGGAGTAATTCCAGGCTCCATTTCTTTCTCCTCCGGAGTTGATCCTGAATTAGCTCTTCTGGATGAAGATCTGCGGGATTCTCTCATTCTTGTTGCCGTGACCACCGAAGATAAGACTGATACTGAGTGGGCGCAGGCTGTTATTGATGCTTACCAGTCCGATGAGTTCGCATCCTTCTTGGAAGAAGAAAACTCCAACGGCTACTGGTTTGTACCGGACTACAAGTAATGCCAGCGGTATCTTTTAGAAACGTTTCAAAGAGTTTCGGCAAGCTGCATGCATTAGAAGACATCAGCTTTGATGTGGAACAAGGCCAGATTTTTGGCGTCGTGGGCACCTCCGGCGCTGGTAAATCCACGCTGATCAGAACAGTTAATGGCTTAGAAACTCCCACTGCTGGTGTCGTTGAGGTGTTGGGAGTAGAGCCAGCAACGTTGGGCGCCCGCGAGCTGCGGCAATTACGCGCCAACGTGTCCATGGTGTTTCAACACTACAACCTGCTGAGTTCTAAAACCGTGGCGGAAAACGTCGCGATGCCTTTAGTGCTTGCTGGTGTCAGTACACGAGAAATCAATGAACGTGTGGCCAAAGTATTGGACTTGGTGGGGCTGGCAGATCGCGCCGGGAACCGACCTAAGCAACTATCCGGTGGTCAGCAGCAGCGCGTGGGTATTGCGCGCGCATTGGTGACCAATCCGAAGATTTTGCTGTGCGATGAGCCGACTTCTGCGCTTGATCCGCTGA
Source organism: Corynebacterium crudilactis (assembly GCF_001643015.1). Classification (NCBI taxonomy): domain Bacteria; kingdom Bacillati; phylum Actinomycetota; class Actinomycetes; order Mycobacteriales; family Corynebacteriaceae; genus Corynebacterium; species Corynebacterium crudilactis. Next base: position 2,756,574 of record NZ_CP015622.1, on the reverse strand, counting down.
CTACTGAACAGATTTTGGAATTGATCGTGAAGATCAATGCGGAACTGGGCTTGACGGTGTTGATTATTACCCACCAAATGGATGTGGTGGCGAAAATCGCTGATGGTGTGGCGGTACTCGAAAATGGTGGGTTGCTGGAAACAGGCCCAGTTGATGAGGTTTTCGCTGCTCCACAAAAGCCATTGACCCAGCGGTTTGTGGATACGGTGCTTCCTTCCAAACTTTCTGATGAGGTGGTCTGGGAGGCCAAACGTGCGGAGGGGGTCGTCGTCAAGCTGTCTTACCGAGATCACGCGGCGCGCAACCTGATCGCAGACCTGGGCGAGCGCTTTGGTGTGCAGGTGTCTATGTTGCAGGCGGCGGAGGCGCCGTTGCGACGCTCAATCGTGGGCACCTTGGTGCTGAGTTTGACCGGCGCGCGCAAAAAGGACGCCGCGCAGTGGGCGGCGGAGCAAGATGGAATTGATGCGGAGGTGCTGTCATGACCGAGCTTTTTGATACACGGGTATCTAATCAGCAATACCTCGATGCGATGTACGAAACCATCTATATGGTGGGCATTTCATTGTTTATTGGCACGTTGCTAGGCATCCCAATCGCGGTGCTTTTGGTGCTCACGCGCAAGGAAGGCCTGAAGCCCAATGCGGTGATTTATAATGTGCTGAATGTGATTGTGAATGTCATTCGCTCGCTACCGTTTATTATTTTGATGGTGGCGATTGTGCCATTCACCAGGTTTATTTCTGGCACCTCCATTGGCACCACTGCAGCGTTGGTTCCGCTGACGATCTATATTGCGCCATATATTGGCCGCCTCATTGAGAACTCCCTGCTGGAAGTACCCGATGGAATCATGGAAGCAGCCCAGGCAATGGGTGCCTCCACCTGGCAAACTATCCGCTATTTCTTGCTGCCGGAAGCGAAAAGTTCCATTGTGCTGGCCATGACGACCGCGTGCGTTGGTCTAATTGGCGCGACCGCGATGGCCGGTGTGATTGGCGGCGGTGGTGTCGGTGACTTGGCAGTATCCTATGGTTACCAGCAGTTCGATACAGTAGCGATGATTGCCACCGTGATCATTTTGATCATCGTTGTTCAAGGCATTCAGTCCCTGGGAAACTGGCTTGCTGCACGCTCGCGTTACTAGAAAGATAAAAATAATAATGGCGCTTTACGACGAAACCCTCACCCTTCTTCAGGAACTTATCCGCAATGCTTGCGTCAACGACTTGACCCCAGATTCAGGTCAAGAAGTACGTAATGCGGATAGCCTGGAACGCTTCTTTGCGGGTACTCCAAATGTCTCGATTACAAGGATGGAACCCCGTCCGGGTCGTACCTCTATCATCGTGACGGTGCCTGGCACGGATGAAGATGCAGAGCCGTTGACCCTGCTCGGGCACACCGATGTGGTGCCAATCGATCTGCCTAAATGGACTAAAGATCCCTTTGGTGCAGAGATCTCTGATGGCCAGATTTGGGGCCGCGGATCAGTGGATATGCTCTTTATTACCGCAACCCAAGCAGCTGTGACCCGTGAAATTGCACGAGAGGGTGGACTGCGTGGCACCTTAACCTTCGTCGGCGTAGCTGATGAGGAAGCCCGCGGTGGATTAGGCGCAAAATGGCTCTCTGAAGAACACCCAGAGCTATTTAGCTGGAAGAATTGCCTCTCTGAATCAGGGGGATCTCATCTGCCTGTGAGCGATGGCAGCGATGCAGTGATCATTAACGTCGGTGAAAAGGGCGCCGCACAGCGTCGCATTCACGTCAACGGCGATGCCGGTCACGGCTCAATTCCTTTTGATAGGGACAGCGCCATTGTGAAAATTGGTGAAGTGGCGCGCCGAATTGCAGCTGCTGATCTGAAGGTAGCCAAGGATGATATTTGGCAAGGCTTTGTGCAAGCACACCGTTTTGATGCCGCAACTGAACAGGCGCTTTTGGATGGCACCGATCCCGATGCCTATGCAGAATTCGGCGGATTGGCACGTTTCGCACATGCCGTATCGCATCTCACGATCGCGCAGACTGTTGTTCGCGCAGGCCAAGCCATCAACGTCTTGCCATCGCATGCGTATCTAGAGCTAGATATCCGCACGCTACCTGGGCAAACTAATGATTATGTCGATGATATGTTGCGTACTGCTTTGGGTGACCTCGCCGACGAAGTAGAAATTGAACACCTCATCTCTGAGGAAGCAACAGTTAGCCCTACTGATTCTCGTTTGTATTCCACCTTGGAAAAGGTCCTGGGCGATTTCTTCCCAGGAGCTCCTGTTGTTCCTGTTATTTCCTCAGGCGGATCTGACTTGCGTTTCGGCCGACGTCTCGGTGGAGTTGGCTACGGTTTTGCTGTTCATGCCCGCGAACGCACCTTGGCAGAAGCCATGGGACAGCTGCACTCACATGACGAGGCGCTGTACCTGGAAGATTTAGAACTCACAGTTCAAGGATATGAGGCTGTCGTGCGCGAATTCCTTAGCTAGATTTAAGTGATGTTCTGGAACTGATCAAGAACTGCAGAAGCACCACAGCTAGGACAACACCCGCCAAGGTAGGCATTCCACCGAGTGCAATCAGCGGTCCAGCGATCAACCCGCCTGAAGCACCAGCAAGGTTCATCGTTAGATCGCTGCGCCCCTGGGCGTAGGTGCGGTCGTGGGGTGGGGTGGCGTCGACAAGCAAAGCGGAGGAACCGACTAACGCCGAGTTCCAGCCGAGCCCCAGCAGAATCATGGAGGCGATCATGGCCCACTGTGGTTCTGGCCAAATGAGCAATAGTGCAGCTGAAGCTGCGAGCATGGCGAAACCGGAAAAGATCGTGAAATTGCGGCCGAATTTATCCGTGAGTAGACCAAATACGGGCGAAAGTGCATACATTCCGGCGATGTGCAGACTGATGGTGAACCCGATGATAGTTAAGCCTGCGCCGTGGCCTTGCATGTGAATGGCGGCCATCGACATGAGTCCGACCATGGAGAAGTGCGCAGTAGCGACTGAAGAAATCGCCTGCATCGCCTTGGGTGTGAGCTTGCTTTTCTCCTGAGTTTTATTAGGAATGACCTCTGGTTTGAGGCCCTTGGGCAGCGTAAATTGCCACACCGCAATGGCAATAATCTGGCCAATCAAGCACAGTAAATAAGCGCCGGCATGTTCCTCTAAACCAACCGCTTGGCTAAAACGCGTGCTTGGTTCAAAAAGATTAGGTCCAGCGATTGCACCAATGGTGGTGGACCACACGACAAGCGATAAATCCCTGCCGCGAGTGCGTTCGCTAGCTACATCAGTTGCCGCAAAACGTGCTTGAAGATTAACCGCAGACATGGAACCTAAGAAGAGGAACGCGAGCAAAACCACCGGGAATAAACCTAATTGGGCACCGACGATAGCTAAGATCGCGCCAACACAACCCAACAGCATGCCGGTGCTTAATGACGTACGGCGATCATATCTAGACACCATTTTAGAAAGCGGAATGGAAAAGATCGCAGCGCCAACGGTAGTTAATGTAGCTGCCGATCCACCCCAAGACGCACCGGCCAAATGCGCGGCAAGCAAGCTGCCCATAGATAAAGTCACGCCATTGCTCAGGCCAATTGTCACCTGAGCAAAAGCTAAACCACCCAGAACTCGGGTCCGGTACGGATGGGTAATTTCATTCATGAAATTAGATTAGGTGATTGCATAAATAAGTTGAGTATTTTTCTCTATGGTGGGCATTATGTTCTTGACGAAGGTAGAGCTGCTTGATCAGCCGAAATCTTTGCCGGGGTACCTATCTACGCTGGCCATCGTGACATCTTTGGATGTATCACCCTTAGAATTTCATGCTCCGATCACTGTGATTACGGGGGAGAACGGGGTGGGGAAATCTACGCTGATTGAAGCGATTGCTGTGGGCATGGGGCTTAATCCCGCAGGTGGTTCGCGGCATGCGCATTTTGATCGAGACGGCGATATTGTTTCTTCATTGCACCATTCCCTGAAGTTGGTGCGGAGGAGAAATCCACGGGATGCATTCTTTTTCCGTGGTGAAACCTGGTACAACACGGCTTCTTATTATGGCTCTTTAGAAGGCGGTAATTTATTGGATCTTCATGATATGAGCCATGGTGAATCCATTTTCGCTGTGATTGAAAGACGGTTTCATGGCGATGGATTCTTTATTTTAGATGAGCCGGAGGCAGGCCTTTCCATGCTTCGGCAGTTGGAGCTTTTAGGGAAACTAGCCAACCTTGCTCGTAATGGTGCTCAGATTGTGATGGCTACGCACTCACCAATTTTGCTCGCTATTCCCGGAGCGGAGATTGTTGAAATTACATCTTCTGGGATTGCTCGGGTGTCTTTTGAAGAAGCTGAAGCAGTGCAAGCGGCGCGGGAATTTGTGAGTGATCCACGCGGTACCGCGGACTTTTTAACATCGCAGTCCTCTGATTTTTTGGAGGAGCAGCCATGATGCCATTTATTACTGACCTTGCCGCCTTGGAATTTCGGGGTAGTGCGCCGCACTGGACAGAGAAAGTTCCTGCATTTCAAGTATTGCGCGAGCAGAGAGTCCTAGATTTTCGAGCACCCGTCACGGTGATAACTGGTGAAAACGGGGTGGGTAAATCAACACTGTTGGAAGCTATCGCGATCAATGCAGGCTTCGGCACAGAGGGAGGCGAATACACCGGAAAATTTAACCCTTTTGATAACCCATTGAAAAATGTAGCGAAAGCGCATAAAGGTCCAGAGCCGATGAGGGGATTTTTCTTAAGGGCAGAATCTTATTTCAATGTTGCTGGGACCTATCAAGATGAAGCTCCCGGGTGGGTGAATTTGCATCATATGTCGCATGGCGAATCGGTGATGCATATTGTGCAACATACCTTTGTGGGCAGGGGATTGTATCTGATGGATGAGCCGGAATCGGGGCTGTCTTTTATTCGGCAGATGGCAATTCTTGCGGAGTTGCATGCGCTGTCACAGAGTGGCTCGCAAATTATTATTGTGACGCATTCGCCTGTGTTGATGGCTATCCCCGGCGCGGATATTTGGGAATTTAGTGCAGATAGTGAATTGCGTCGGGGAGTGGATCTGGAGGAAACAACAGCTTTCCGTGCGCTGCGTGATTTCTTTGAAGATCCGGAAGAAATTGCAGAGTTCATGGTTGATGTTATGCGGGAGTCTTAGCTCATAAAAGCTCGTGAGCTAAATAATTTAAATTGATCTGAATGCGCATATCTAGAGGTCAATGAGTTTTAACACTCTGATTGGGGGTAAATTCCAAAGATTTTCTCTCGCTACTTCCAGGGTCCCCGGGGGCGGGTTTAGTGTTGTCCACACCACATTTTACTGGTGATGTGAGTCACCTAAACCTTGTTGCTCAACAGTCCGACCGAGAGGGATCTCCCCAACATGGCCGAAGTAGGAGCAGAGCCTGGAAGCTCTGCACAATCGAAAAAATCGAACACATCGAAAACTAAACAATTTATTGTTGGTACTGCAGCGATTGCTATCACTGCGATTGCTGCGTTTTTCTCCATCCAATCCGCCTCTGGTGGTGAAGATATTCGATCCAATATGACCCTGATTGCCCCTGCTGCGGCTGGTGGTGGCTGGGACACGTTCCAGCGTGAGCAGCAGCAGGCGATGCGCGTGAACAATATTGTCAACAATATTCAGGTGGTGAATATCCCCGGAGCTGGTGGCACCATCGGCATGGGCAAGCTCTCCACGATGACTGCGCCTAATACCTTGATGGTGGGCGGAACAGGGCACATTGCAGCGCAGATTCAATTTGATACTCCTGCAAAAATCCAAGACATCACGCCGATTGCTCGTGTGGTGGAAGAATTCGACATCATTACCGTGCCAGCGAATTCTCCATATAACACTCTCGATGAGCTCATTGAAGGATGGCAAGCAGATCCAGCGGGTGTGTCCTGGACTGGCGGTGGTTCCTTTGACCAGCTGGTCATGACTGAAATCGCATTGGCCGCAGGAATCGATCCGAAGCAAACCACCTTCATTCCTTCCGATGGCGGTGGTGAAGCAATTCAAGCTCTCCTCAATGGCACTGCAAAGGCATCGACTGGCGGATTTGCTGATATGTATCCGCAGGTAGAAGCCGGTCGATTGAAGGTACTAGGCATCGCGGCAGGGGAGCGGCTTCCAGGTACTGATATTCCAACGCTGGTGGAACAGGGCTATGACGTGACCTTGACCAATTGGCGAGCCATGTTTGCTCCTCCCGGATTGAGCGAAGAACAAATTACAGAACTTCGGGAAATCGTTGCGGAATCTGTAGCAACTCCGGAATGGCAAGCAGCTGTGGAACGCAACTACTGGATGAGCGCTCCACTTGAGGGCGAAGAACTTGACCAATTTGTCCAAGAGGAAATTGAGCGCATTGATCAGCTATTCAAGGAGATGGGCTAGTGAATATCACGGAACAGTCCGGTGATTCCCATATCGATATCCCGGAATCACATCAATTACCAGGGCCTCGCCCGGTTGGTGAAGGCACATTTTGGGAGGGCCGCTCAGGGCTTATTATGCCGGCGATCCTCACTGCCTTTAGCTTGTACCTGCTTATCGGTGTCCTCAACATGGACGTTGGAAACGCAGCTTTTCCCGGGCCTCGCTTCTTTCCAACAATCCTCGGCATTGCTGGCCTGTTAGTCGCAGTGGCCTTGATAATTCAGACCATTAAATTCCCCATGCATCCAGAAAACGAATCTGGCCGCAGCTGGAAATTCCACTCTGATTATGTCTCTTTGGCGTGGGCAATTGGCGGGTTCTTCATCTTCGCCGTGCTGCTGCCATACCTTGGTTGGATTCTGGCCGGTGCGCTGTTGTTTTGGACAATGACCAGAGCTTTTGGCTCTCAACGTCCAGCTTTCGATGTGTTAATTTCCCTCATGATGAGCTCCATCGTCTACCTTGCCTTCGACGTTGGCCTGGGGCTTAATCTTCCTTCTGGACTTCTGGGTGGTGGCTTCTAATGGATATTTTGTCCATGTTGATGGAAGGTTTTGCCGGCGCACTATCGCCGATGAACCTTCTGTGGGTTGTAATTGGCTGTTTGTTGGGAACTGCCGTGGGCGTTATGCCAGGCCTTGGTTCCTCTATGGCGGTGGCGTTGTTGCTGCCTATGACTTTCGCGCTTGATCCAACTGCCGCGTTTATCATGTTCGCAGGCGTTTATTTCGGTGGACTTTTCGGCGACTCCACCATGGCAATTTTGATGAATACCCCTGGTCAGGCCTCTGCGATCGCTTCAACTTTTGAAGGCCACCGCATGGCACTTAATGGGCGTGCGCCGCAGGCATTGGCCACCGCCGCAATCGGCGCGTTTATCGGCGGTATTGTTTCCTCATTCATCGTCGTGTTCCTCGCCCCAACGTTGGCGGAATTATCCACCGCATTCGGCCCCGCCGAGTACTTCGCATTAGCGCTCTTCGCCTTCGTTGCCACCTCTTCCGTAGTGTCCGACTCGGTGTTTAAGGGACTTGCGTCCCTTATTTTCGGCCTGGGTATTGCCACCATCGGCATCGATTCGGTCACCGGCCTCGAGCGCTTCACGCTCGGGGCACCACAGCTTTTCGACGGCATCTCCCTCGTTACGGTTACCGTCGCGATTTTGGCACTCGGAGAAGTCTTTTATATCGCAGCTCGTGCTCGCCGTGACAAGGCAAATCTGGAAACTCGTTCTGCCGGCCGACCTTGGCTTACTGGTTCAGAATTCAAAGAAGCTGCACCTGCATGGGCTCGCGGTACCGTCATCGGATTACCGTTTGGTGTTATCCCCGTTGGCGGTTCAGAAGTTCCCACCTTCTTGGCGTATTCCACCGAACGCGCATTAGACAAGCGGCGTAAAAAACCTCAGTTCGGCGATAAGGGTGCAATCCGCGGACTCGCTGCTCCGGAAGCTGCCGGAAATGCCACCACCGGTATGGCGATGGGTGCGCTGCTAGCATTGGGACTTCCAGTCTCTGCCACCGCAGCAATCATGTTGGCAGCTTTCCGTCAGTACGGAATCCAGCCAGGACCTCTGCTTTTTGATCGCAACCCTGAACTTGTTTGGGCTCTTCTTGCCAGCTTCTTCATCGCAATGGTTGTGCTGCTGTTTATCAACCTGCCGTTCGCACAGCTGTGGGCAAAGCTCCTGCTGATTCCTAACCAGTACCTATATTCCGGTATCGCATTGTTCTGTGGCCTGGGCATTTACGCTACTTCCGGCGCAGTATTCGATCTGCTCTTGTTGCTCGGAATCGGAATCGTGGCATTGATCATGCGCCGTTACGGATATCCACTGGCCCCATTGATGATCGGTATGGTGCTTGGACCTTTGGCAGAAACCTCACTCCGAGATGCATTGTTGTCCTCGGTTGGCGATTTCTCCGTCCTTGTCTCTAGCCCAATCACCTGGTCCCTTTATGCAGTTCTCGCCATCTTCATTGCGGTGAGTATTGTGACCGCAATCAGGGGCCGCCGCAAGCGCCTAACATCCCAGTTGGAAACTGTGGACGCCTAAGGAATTAACTTTTCACAAGGTGCAATCCACCTCAAGCACCTTGTGAAAATTCCTTAAACGGACACACAGAGCAGCACTATTTTTGCGGATCTAGTGTCTGCTGCAGCAGCAATGTGAGGATCTACCATTTTTAGCCTCATTGCTTTGGTTGATGGTGAATTGGAACATCCTCAAGCTGATTCAACTAAAGAAACCAATCTTTCGAGGTCTTCGCTGACTGCTTGGCAATCTTCTTCGAAGTTTTCGCTTGGTCTGACGGTGAAAATTAGTTCGGAGCCGGTGGGGTGAGGGATGACTCGAAAAGGATTGAGTACTTTGGTTCCATCGGGGAGAATGACTGTGTGGTCGAGGATTCCACAGCTGTTGATTGGGGAAAATTCTGTATGAACACGGCCCATGGGGGAGTCGAGTTCGAGAGAGTTGGCGTCGATAAGCGTGAGGCTACCGGTTGCTAAACCTGAAGCCCAGGCAGGAAGCTTGGATAAATCGCGGGCCAGTTTGTAAATTTTTTCCGGCGAAGCAGAGCTGAGCACTGAGATGTGTTTAGACTCGGAAAATTTCATGGTTTCAAGGGTAGCGTGGGTGCTTAGATAACGCTCCCTTTTGGAAAGCAGGAATCCCATGAAAGCCGATCTCACTCCCTACCGTCAGTTCAATGGAAATGCCAAAGAAGCAATGGAGTTTTACCAGGAAGTTTTTGGTGGTGAGCTGCAAATGATGCCATTTTCTGCCGTGCATGCTGAAGAAGAAGTAGGCGGCGATGGTGACAAGATTATGCATGCTGAACTGCGTGTAGATGGGCAGAAGTTCCTTTTCGCCAGTGATATCCCGAGCATTATGCACAGGGTGAAAGGCGAGGACACGCCACTTTCACTCACCGGCGGTATGGAGCTGGAGAAAGAACTGCGTGGATATTGGGCGAAACTATCTGAGGGCGCGAGCGTAACTATACCTTTGGAAGCTGTTCCGTGGGGTGCAGTTTATGGTGCGCTGGAAGATCGGTTTGGAACTCATTGGATGTTCAATATCGGAGGCTAAGCTGCGCACTTGATAATTTAGGTGGGTGGCTTAACTACCGAAACTTAAGTTACCTTTGTTTAGCAATTGATTGATTTTGCCAAAAACGATTGACACTCTGGGCTTAGGCTGTGGATTAGCATTAAGCGGAAAAAGGGGTGTCTGTGAAAGAGGATCTTCAACGAAGGGCTGTTGTTAAAGCAATAATTGTATTTTTGAGTGGCGTTCTCATTGGGATGTATATCGGAATAATGCATTCAAATGCCGTGGTCACCGTGGGCTTTATAATTGCAGGTTTAGTGGCAGCAACGGTGGTTTATGTGGTGAATCGGCCACGTAATATAAATAGAGAACATCCCCGCCTCGATTAGTTTCGAGAGACGGGGATTTTCTTTAAAACAGCTAGGAATTACACAATTGCTGGGGCTTCGCGGGCCTGGCGGACCATTTCTTCCCAATCCACAATCTTCTTACGCTCGCGGCCTTCGGCTTCACCGAGTGCGCGCTCTGCTGCATCGAGCTTGTACCAGCCTTCCCAGGTGGTGAATGGGATATTGCGGGAATCGAGAAGTTCGATGATAACTTCTTCGCCCTGGTTCTTTGGATCGCCCAGTGTGCCTGCGACAGCATCCTTGATCAGCATGTCGGTGGTTTCCTTAGCATCGGACTTGGTATTGCCGATGAGACCGATTGGTCCACGCTTGATCCAGCCAGTTGCGTACAGTCCTGGAACTGGGGCGGCACCTGGGGCTTCAATGACATGTCCGCCATCGTTTGGAATGACATGGCGGGAGCCGTCGAAAGGTACGCCCTCGATTGGATCAGACTTGTAGCCGACCGCACGGTAGACCGCCTGAACTGGCCAATCTTTGAATTCACCAGTGCCGTTTACACCGCCGTTGCCATCAAGTGCAGTGCGCTCGGTGCGCAGTCCCACAACTTTTCCGTCCTTTTGAAGAACCTCAACTGGGTTCTCGAAAAGGTGGATTTGCAGGGTGTGCGGAGCATCCTTTGGTTCGCGAATGGCGTACTGCTCCAGAATCTGGCAGACCAGATCTTGAGATTTGGAAGATCGGCGAGCTTCTTCGGATGCGCCGTCGTAATCAATATCTTCTGGATCGACAACCACGTTGATGGTTGGGGAGTGGTCTAGTTCTTTGAGTTCCTGTGGGGTGAACTTAACCTGTGCTGGGCCGCGGCGTCCGAAAACGTGCACCTCAGTGGCCTTATTTTCCTTGAGGGAGTTGTAGACGTTGTCAGGAATTTCGGTGACTTTAAGTTCATCGCCTGTTTTCGCCAGGATGCGGGCCACGTCTAGGCCCACGTTTCCGACACCGATGACGGCGACGGATTGCGCGGAGAGATCCCAAGAGCGCTCGAAGCGTGGGTTGCCATCATAAAAGCCTACGAATTCGCCGGCGCCGAAGGATCCTTCTGCGTCGATTCCTGGAATGTTGAGCTCACGGTCGGCTACCGCACCGGTGGAGAAAACAACGGCGTCGTAGTATTCGCGGAGCTCTTCAACAGTGATATCGCGACCAATGGTGATATTTCCGAGAAGGCGAAGGCGTGGTTTATCCAGCACGTTGTGTAGGGACTTGACGATTCCCTTGATGCGTGGGTGATCGGGAGCCACACCGTAGCGAATGAGGCCGAATGGTGCGGGCATTTGCTCGAAAAGGTCGACGAACACTTCGCGCTCTTCATTGCGGATAAGAAGATCGGATGCGTAAATGCCAGCTGGGCCAGCGCCGATAACGGCTACGCGCAGGGGAGTTGTCATTTTCTCAAGTGCCTTTCGTGTTCCCTGTGGGATTCCATATGGGATCTCGCGGGGAAGAGGTTTTCAATGTATAAAGTCCAGGCTGTATCGCACTCCTAGACCGCTTGGTCTGTAAAGCTAGCAGTGAATTGCTGGAATGCGAAGACTTTTCCATAATTAAATTCAAAGTATTTTAAAGATCTAGACCGCCCTGTCTAATATATTCATACTGAATCAAGCCTAATAACCCCAGCTCACTAGGCTAAATTTAGGGAAATTTTCAATACTCGTGCCCGTTATCTGAATCTAATGGTTGGTCTAGACAGATCGGTACGTCTAAATTTGCGGGTAGATCAAACCGAGCGAGATGTAACTCACCAAGCTTTTTAAGGACTTAGTTCTCCATGACAACAACAACCGGAAGTGCTAGCCCAGCACGTGCGGCCCGCAAGCCTAAGCCAGAGGGCCAGTGGAAGATTGATGGCACCGAGCCACTCAATCACGCTGAGCAGGTTAAACAGGATGAACCTGCCTTTGCCGTTAAACAGCGGGTTATTGATGTTTACTCCAAGCAGGGCTTTTCTTCCATCGATCCGGATGATATTGCTCCACGTTTTAAGTGGCTGGGTATTTACACCCAGCGCAAGCAGGATTTGGGTGGTGAACTAACCGGTCAGCTTTCTGATGAGCAGCTGCAGGATGAGTACTTCATGATGCGTGTGCGCTTTGATGGCGGACTAGCTACACCTGAGCGTTTGCGCGTTGTCGGTGAAATCTCCAGAGATTATGCCCGCTCTACTGCGGACTTTACGGATCGTCAGAATATTCAGCTGCACTGGATTCGCATTGAAGATGTGCCGACCATCTGGGAAAAGCTGGAAACCGTGGGACTGACCACCATGCTTGGTTGTGGCGATGTTCCTCGCGTTATTTTAGGTTCCCCAGTTTCCGGCGTTGCTGCTGAGGAACTGATCGATGCTACTCCAGCTATCGATGCGATTCGTGACAATTACTTGAACAGGGATGAATTCCATAACCTGCCACGTAAGTTTAAGTCCGCGATTACTGGTAACGCTCGCCAGGATGTCACTCATGAGATCCAGGACGTGTCTTTTGTTCCTTCAGTTCACCCAGAACACGGTGTAGGTTTTGAATGCTTCGTGGGCGGTGGGCTATCCACGAATCCAATGCTGGCACAGCCACTAGGTGCATGGATTCCTATTGATGAGGTTCCAGAAATCTGGGCCGGTGTCGCTGGAATTTTCCGTGATTATGGTTTCCGTCGTCTGCGTAACCGTGCTCGCCTGAAGTTCTTGGTTGCGCAGTGGGGAATCCAGAAGTTCCGTGAGGTGCTAGAGACCGAGTACCTGAACCGCAAGCTTATTGATGGCCCAGAAATTACCACTAACCCTGGCTACCGCGATCACATTGGCATCCACCCACAAAAGGATGGCAAATTCTACCTCGGTGTGAAGCCAACTGTTGGTCACACCACTGGTGAGCAGTTGATTGCGATTGCTGATGTTGCGGAAAAGCACGGCATCAGCCGGATTCGTACCACTGCGGAAAAGGAATTGCTCTTCCTCGATATTGAGCGAGAGAACCTCACCACTGTGGCACGTGAGCTGGATGAGCTGGGTCTGTACTCTTCTCCATCTGAGTTCCGCCGCGGCATCATTTCTTGTACGGGTCTGGAATTCTGCAAGTTGGCGCACGCTACCACTAAGTCCCGAGCAATTGAGCTTGTCGACGAACTGGAAGAGCGACTCGGCGATTTGGAAGTCCCCATCAAGATTGCATTGAACGGTTGCCCTAACTCTTGTGCACGTACCCAGGTGGCGGATATCGGATTCAAGGGCCAGACGGTTACTGATGAAGAGGGCAATCGTGTGGAAGGTTTCCAGGTGCACTTGGGCGGTTCCATGAACTTGGACCCAAACTTTGGACGCAAACTCAAGGGCCACAAGGTTATCGCTGATGAGGTTGGAGAATACGTCACTCGCGTGGTTACCAACTTTAAGGAACAGCGCCACGAGGATGAGCAATTCCGCGATTGGGTGCAAAGAGCCGTAGAGGAAGATCTGGTTTGAGTTTGCGCAGAGCCCCCAACCCAAACCGTAATCATCCGCTCTACTGCCCATATTGCGCGGGAGAAGTTCTTTTCCCAGATGAGCAAACGGAATTTGCCTGGTTGTGCGCGGACTGCACGAGGGTCTTTGAGGTGAAATATCACGGTCAAGATGATCCAGTGCACAGGCCAGCACCTGCGAAATCTACATCTGAAGCATTAAAAGAATCCCTAGCACGACACGGACACAGCCCAGAAGGAAGAGGTGAGTCGCAACAATGAGTTTTCAAGTAGTTAATGCCCTGAAAAACACTGGATCAATTAAAGATCCTGAGGTCTCACCGGAGGGACCTCGTAGTACGGAGCCGTTGTCACTTGAGGTGGCGCAACGTAACGAGGAGCTCGTCGAAAAGCATGCTGCGGCGTTGTATGACGCCAGCGCGCAAGAGATCCTGGAATGGACTGCTGAGCACGCACCTGGTGCTATCGCGGTGACGCTGAGCATGGAAAACACTGTGCTGGCGGAACTTGCGTCGCGGCATTTACCGGAAGCAGATTTCCTGTTTTTGGATACCGGATATCACTTCAAGGAAACCCTCGAGGTGGCCCGCGATGTTGATGCCCGCTATTCACAGACTCTGGTCACGGCGCTGCCGATTCTGAAGCGGACTGAGCAGGATTCCATTTATGGTCTCAACCTGTATCGCAACAATCCGACAGCATGTTGCCGGATGCGCAAGGTTGAGCCACTGGCGGCGTCGTTAAGCCCGTACTCCGGTTGGATTACTGGCCTGCGCCGCGATGATGGGCCGACTCGCGCCCAAGCTCCTGCGCTGAGTTTGGATGCTACCGGCAGACTGAAGATTTCTCCGATTATCACCTGGTCATTGGAAGAAACCAACCAGTTCATCGTCGATAACAACCTCATTGATCACCCACTTACCCATCAGGGCTATCCATCCATTGGATGCGAAACCTGCACCCTTCCTGTTGCTGAAGGACAAGACCCTAGGGCCGGCCGTTGGGCTGGAAACGCCAAGACAGAATGCGGACTTCACTCATGACCACAACCGTTGCATCAGAACTATCTCCACACCTTAAAGATCTTGAAAATGAATCCATCCACATCCTCCGCGAGGTAGCGGGCCAATTCGATAAAATCGGCCTGCTGTTTTCTGGCGGAAAAGATTCCGTGGTTGTCTATGAACTTGCACGACGTGCTTTCGCACCAGCTGCGGTTCCTTTTGAACTGCTCCACGTGGACACCGGCCACAACTTCCCAGAGGTGCTCGAATTCCGCGACAACCTGGTAGAACGCACTGGCGCTCGCCTGCGTGTGGCTAAGGTCCAAGACTGGATCGACCGCGGTGATTTGCAGGAACGTCCAGATGGCACCCGCAACCCACTGCAGACCGTGCCACTGGTAGAAACCATCGCTGAGCAAGGCTATGACGCTGTGCTTGGTGGAGCTCGCCGCGATGAAGAGCGTGCTCGTGCCAAGGAACGCGTGTTCTCTGTGCGTGACTCTTTCGGTGGTTGGGATCCTCGCCGCCAGCGTCCTGAGCTGTGGACCTTGTACAACGGTGGCCACCTGCCTGGTGAAAACATCCGTGTTTTCCCTATCTCCAACTGGACTGAAGCAGATATCTGGGAGTACATCGGTGCGCGTGGCATTGAGCTCCCACCGATTTACTTCTCCCACGATCGTGATGTTTTTGAACGCGATGGCATGTGGCTGACCGCTGGTGAGTGGGGTGGACCAAAGAAAGGCGAGGAGATCGTCACCAAGACTGTCCGCTACCGCACCGTTGGCGATATGTCCTGCACCGGTGCTGTGCTTTCGGAAGCTCGCACCATTGACGATGTGATCGAAGAGATCGCAACCTCCACCTTGACCGAACGTGGCGCAACCCGCGCCGATGACCGCCTCAGCGAATCCGCCATGGAAGACCGCAAGAAGGAAGGCTACTTCTGATGACTGCTCCAACCTTAAATAAAGCATCTGAAAAGATTGCTACTCGCGAAACACTGCGTCTATGCACGGCTGGTTCCGTTGATGATGGCAAGTCCACCTTCGTGGGACGTCTGCTGCATGACACCAAGTCTGTCTTGGCTGATCAGCTGGCTTCCGTGGAGCGCACCTCCGCTGACCGTGGTTTTGAAGGCCTAGACCTTTCCCTCCTGGTGGATGGCCTGCGTGCTGAGCGCGAGCAGGGCATCACCATCGATGTTGCTTACCGCTACTTCGCCACCGATCGCCGCACCTTCATCCTGGCTGATACCCCAGGCCACGTGCAGTACACCCGCAATACCGTCACCGGTGTGTCCACCTCCCAGGTTGTTGTTTTGCTTGTCGACGCCCGCCACGGCGTCGTCGAGCAGACCCGCCGCCACCTGTCCGTAGCTGCGCTGTTGGGCGTGCGCACTGTGATTCTGGCTGTCAACAAGATTGACCTTGTGGATTACAGCGAAGAAATCTTCCGCGGCATTGAGAAGGAATTCGTTGGTTTGGCTTCCGCTCTGGATGTCACTGACACCCATGTTGTGCCAATCTCTGCGCTCAAGGGCGACAATGTTGCTGAAGCGTCCACCAACATGGATTGGTACACCGGCCCTACCGTGCTGGAGATTTTGGAAAACGTTGAGGTTTCCCGTGGTCGTGCACATGACCTGGGCTTCCGCTTTCCAATTCAGTACGTTGTCCGCGAACATGCCTCTGATTACCGTGGCTACGCCGGAACCATTAACGCTGGCTCTGTGTCTGTTGGCGATACCGTGTATCTGCCTGAGGGACGCACAACCGAAGTAACTCATATTGATTCCGCTGATGGTCCTTTGCAGACCGCAGCCGTCGGCGATGCCGTGGTGCTTCGTCTGGCTCAGGAAATCGATCTGATCCGCGGCGAGCTCATCTCTGGCGAAGACCGCCCAGAAGCTGTTCGTTCTTTCAATGCCACCGTGGTTGGTCTTGCTGATCGCACCATCAAACCAGGTGCAGCAGTGAAGGTGCGCTACGGCACCGAACTGCTCCGTGGACGAGTTTCCGGCATCGAGCGTGTCTTGGACATCGATGGCCGAAACGATAACGAAGCACCTGAAACCTATGGCCTCAATGACATTGCTCACGTGCGCATCGATGTTGCAGGCGAATTGGAAGTAGAAGATTACGCTGCTCGCGGCGCAATTGGATCCTTCCTTCTTATTGATCAATCCTCTGGCGATACCCTCGCTGCAGGTTTGGTTGGACACCGACTGCGCAACAACTGGTCCATCTAGACCAGCATCCCTTTTAGGACACCTCTCTCATGATCCCTTTGATTACGCTTTCCCACGGTTCCCGCAAGAAGTCCGCAGCTGCAGGTATTACTGCCCTGACGGCAGAGGCCGGACGAATGTTGGATATTCCAGCTGTGGAAGCACACCTTGAGCTTGCAGATCCTTCACTTGATGAAGTGGTGGCAACGCTCAGTGCGGAAGGCGTAACCAGGGCAGCATTGGTGCCTTTGCTCTTTAGCAATGCATACCACGCAAAAATTGATGTTCCTGCAGCGGTGAAAGATGCTTCGGAAAAGTACGGAGTGGAACTTTTAGTCGGCCCACATCTTGGTACTGGTTCTGATGTTGCCTCTGTCTTGGCACAGAAGTTACGTGCGGATGCACCGGCAGATGCTCACGTGATTTTGTATTCCGTGGGCAGCTCAAATGTGGTGGCAAATGAATCAGTGATTGAGCTAGCCCACACTGTCTCCCTTTTAACTGGCTATGCCGTGGAAGTCGTTCCGGCAACCGGCGGACCGGGAGCTGGCGGAGCTGGCGTTATGGAAGTCGCCGCCAAGCACAAGGCAATTCATATCCTTCCCCTCTTTGTTACTGAGGGGCTGTTGCTGGATCGAGTTCTTGATCAATCGGCAAATATTGCAGCGTCCATCGGCACAAACTTTAGCTATTCGGAGCCTTTGACCACCGACCTCGCACCACTTGTTGCAGCCCGTTATCACGCTGCACTGAGCGCACTGCTGGCACAGATCTAACCTATCTAAGGAAAACGGCTATGCAGACATTGATTTTTATTGCCCTCGCAGGTGTTGCAGCACAGCTTGTTGATGGTGGCCTCGGCATGGGATTCGGCGTCACTTCCACCACCATTCTCATTATGCTCGCTGGTCTAGGCCCTGCACAGGCTTCTGCTGTGGTGCACACAGCAGAAGTTGGCACCACTTTTGTATCCGGATTAAGCCACTGGAAATTCGGCAATGTGGATTGGCGAGTGGTCATGCGCCTGGGTATTCCAGGAGCCCTCGGAGCATTTGCCGGCGCCACATTTTTGTCCAATATTTCCACCGAAGCAGCAGCACCCATTACCTCGTTGATTCTGGCGCTGATCGGTATGAATCTGGTGTGGCGTTTCAGCAAAGGCCGCGTGCGCAGGAACTATTCGGATCGGCCCCACGGCAAAGGCTTTTTAGGCGGACTCGGACTTGTTGGCGGTTTTGTTGATGCTTCCGGTGGTGGTGGTTGGGGTCCGGTAACCACCTCAACATTGCTTTCCTTGGGGCGCACCGAACCTCGCAAAGTAGTGGGCACAGTTAATACCGCAGAATTCTTGGTTTCGTTGGCAGCCACTCTCGGCTTTATGCTGGGACTTTGGGAAGATCTCGTAGCTAACTTGGCTGCAGTTCTCGCATTGCTCATTGGCGGTGCAATTGCTGCTCCCATCGGCGCCTGGATGATTTCCCGCATCAACGCCACAGTACTTGGCGGTTTTGTCGGCACTTTAATCGTGGCATTAAACCTGCCGAAGGTACTCAACATAGTGGGACTAGATTTCATCCCCACTAGCCTTGTCCAGATCACGGTTCTGCTCATCGGCCTGCCGCTGACCTACCTAGGTTTCCACCGCTACCGCAAAAACCTCATCAACGAATCCATTTCCAGCGAGCTTGCTTCAGAGCCCGAGACTCAAAGAGTTAAAAGCTCTTAAAACTGCTTATCGACGCCCACCCACACTCCTGTGGGTGCGGCGTTTTTTGCATTTCAGCACCCCCTAAAACACTATAGAACATAATTTCTATTATCTGAGAAATTTAAAGATAACGCTAGTGTTTCGGAGATTTTCGGTATTTGAAGGCCAAATATTCTTTAGTTTTGTAAAAAAATATGAAAAAGCTGAGTTTCAATCATCGAGATATAGCTTAGGAGATGCTGTGCAAAAGTATCTGAAAAATATTTCTTTACCGGCTGTGGAAATAGGCTAGTTTCACTTTCTTTCAAGCCTCAAGGTGTGAATATCCTAGTAGGGCAGTATTTTGGTAACGATTGCATGCTCATCGAGCGAACTTAATTTACTGTGTGAATGGCATGAAAAAACGCCTGGTAGTGCAGGTACGATCAAAATGGGGGGTAAGGTTTTGGGGGTAAAACACACTGTTTTTTGCTTGATATTTATAAGCCTATGCACAGATTTTCTTCAATTTTACTGAGGGTAAATTTATGTTCTGAGCAGGGTTTTTCATAACAGATAGATAAAGTACGGGGAATTATTCCTAGGTAGTATTAATATTATCGAAAGTATTTTCCATAGATTTACTTTCAGATTGGGATAGCCTGTTGCATGGATTGCATGAACGGAAATTATGCAACAAACCCCATCTGGTGGACATACCCAGCGGGCGGGCGCTAGTTAATTAATCCTGACGGAGGACCAGTGAAAATTAAGAAGTCTGCATCTGCACTTAGCCGCAGCATGCGCATCGGTATCGCAACCATCACCAGCACCGCAATGCTTGGTGGAGTACTCGTAGCAGTTCCTGCACACCCACTTTTGCCAACCACCGCAATCGCGCAGGCGCAGGAAATTCCTGCGACTGCATCTGCATATGCGTTTTCTGACCTTTTGAACCTGCGACTGCTTGATGAAAAAGGTCTTCTTGCATCAACAACTGGCCTTAGCGTAGGCGAGATTCTTTCTGCTCTTGAGGCTGAACAGTCTTGGAAGGGTGTCGCTGATAACGGACAAGCTGCTACACCTTCAAACTTGGAGATTGAGCTATTAGAATCTCTCAACCTAAATCTTGGATCAGGTCTGGAAATCCCTCTATTTTCAGATGCCGGAGATAGCTTGCTGAAGGGCAACCTTGGACTTCTTGGCGCGTTTGCGAATGCTCCATCTCAAACAAACGCTGTAGCTTCTGTCGGTGTTATTAGTGATAGTGGCACGCTGGATTTGGATAGTGATGGAGGCAATGGGGGCAATGCCACTATTGACTTGACGAAGCTGCTTGGAAACACTGTAGATCTGACTGATGTTGCTTCAGCGCAGCTTGAACTCGGAGCATTGAGTTCCTACGCTTCCAAGAATGGTACTGAAATCACTCGTGAGTACCAGATTGCTGATGCGAAGGCACGAATCAAGTCCCCACTGGTTGAAGATGTGGTTAGCGAACTGCAAACTGTTGTCGGTGGCTTGGACTCTGTTCTTGAGACGCTGCTGGATGAGAGTGGAGTACTTGATGGTGTTCTAAGCAACCCATTGGTCAGTGCAGCTCTGGGCTTGGAGCTTACTGTTGACGTTCCTGTTAATGAGCTCGTTGACGCTATTATTGATGGCGAATTGAAGGATAACAGTGGGCTGGTCTCGATTGATCTGAAGACTGGTGAGATTCTCGTTGATTTGGAGATGCTCCACGGTGGAAATCTTAATGGTCAGCCTGCAAACACTAATTTGCTGACCTCTGCTCAGATCACTCAGATTACGGATACTGTCACCAGCCTGCTGACCGCAAGTCCAGCAGAGAACCCGAATGGTTTGATGGCTCGTGTGCAGAACATCCTTGGAGCAGAGGGTGGTGCCTTGAATGATACTGAGGTTTCCATTGCGCTTAAGCCACTGTCGGGAGTTCTTGCTTCTGCTGAGGTGAAGACTACATTAGCGGGGCTATTGAACCCTAACGCGCAGACGACTAATGATAAGGCAACGTATGAGGGCGCTAAGTCTGATTATGTATATCGAGATCTTGGTGGTTTGCTTGGTCTTCCAATCGCTGGGAACCTTGTCGCAGGCGTTGTAGATGTGATCGTTGGGCTGCTCGGATCTCTTGGTGGAACCCTTAATGATGCTCTCTTTAATACCGGAAGCACCGTTGTTTCGGGACTCTTGAGTTCGCTTGATCCATTGTTGGATGAAGTGCTTGTCAGCTTGAATCCAGTACTTGAAGATGTGCTTGGTCCATTGGTGGCTGTAACTGTCAATAAGCAAGATGAAGAGGCTGGCCTATACCGGGTTTCTGCACTTGAAGTTGATGTACTAAGCGGCGCCGTAAACCTGCCAATCGCAAACTCTTATGTTTCGGCATTGGATGTTGCTGCAGTTGATAAGCCGACTATTGAGGCGATTGCTGATCAGAACATTACTTTGGGTGACTCCATTAAGGACGTGACTCCGGTTGTGGCTCCTGAGGGAGTGACGGTGGAGGTTGCTGGTCTTCCTGAGGGCGTGAAGTACGAGAATGGTGTTATTTCTGGTAAGCCAACGAAGGTTGGGGATAGCACTGTTACTGTGACTGTGACTAATGCGTCTGGTTCGGTTACTGAAACCTTTGAGATTACTGTTGCTGCAGTAGCTGCTGCTGACCCAACCATCGCTGATATTGCTGATCAGAACATCGATCTTGGTGATGCGATTGCACCGATCAACACTGTTGTCACTCCAGAGGGTGCAGTAGTAACTGCAAGTGGCCTGCCAGCAGAAGTGACCATCACTGATGGTGTTATCTCCGGTACTCCAACTGTTGCTGGTACCTCCAATGTAACGGTTACTGTTACTAATAGTGCAGGCAAGACTGCATCTACTGGCTTCACAATTGTGGTCAAGGATCCAAATAGCACGGTTGATGCACCTACCATCGCTCCAATCGAGGATGCAGAAGGCCCGGAGGAGGAGGCAATCGATCCAATCGAGGTTGTTGTAACTCCTGAGGATGCAAACGTTGAGGTTGACGGTCTTCCAGATGGCGTTGATTACAACCCTGAAACTGGCAAGATTGAAGGAACTCCTGGCAAGGACACCGCAGGTTCTTACGACGTTACTGTGACCGCTACCAACGAAGGCGGAACCTCCACCAAAACCTTCATCTTTGTTGTTACCAAGGACGGCGATGACAACGGTAACGGCGGAGACGAGAATGGATCTTCCAACGGTTCTTCCGACTTCCTGCAGCAGTGCCTTGATTCCCCAGCAGCTGGCGTTGCTGGTCTGCTGATCGCTCTCGGAACTGTTGGCGCAATCGCTGGCCCAGCTCTTGAGCCACTGATGAAGTCCATCGGCGCTGAGCTTGATCGCCAGATGCGTGGACTGATCAACGCCACCGGTGGTGCTCACCAGCCTGAGTGGGTTCGCAACATCAACCGCGGCCTGAACGATGCAGCTAACGCAATCGATCACCGCATGGTTTCCCAGGCACTGTTCGCTACTGCAGCTCTTGCTCTGATCTCCACTCCAGTTCTTTGTGGAATGGACAACTCCAGCTCCAGCTCTAGCTAGTTTTTAACCTTAAAATCCCCGGTTCAGCCTCCATAGCTGAGCCGGGGATTTTTCGTTGCTGGGGGAAGTGATTTCGCTTATCGACGTCGCCTGCTGTGGGCGGAAGGCGACGTCGAAAAGCGGGTTAAAGCTGTGCGTGATCGATGAGGGAAAGACCTTCGTTGACCTCGTATGAGGTCGCGGTGATATTTGTAATTCCAAAACTGTTGAGGCGCGCGGTGTGCATAGTTGTATAGGCTTCCGCGCTGGCGGTATCGGTGAATAGGTAAACGCCACCGGCGACTTGGCGTTGTGGATCTTCTATCCAGACTTTCCAAATGAGACCGGGCTGCTGGGAAATATCGGTAGCGAGGTCTTTATATGCGGCTTCGGCTTCCGCGCCAAAAGGTCCTGTGGAAGGGAATTCAAAAACTAGTAGTTGAGACATAGTCCCAGGTTACTGGCGATTTTTGGGTCGAGAATTTTCTTGGGGTCTAGACATCTTTGATGGCTGATATTTCGGTGAAGTGTGTGAAGCGAGAATAAAATTAAAAAGCTTAATGGAAATATTTTCCATTAGGGGGTGGTTTTGTTCTTTTTTGTGAATTTATTTCCTGAATAAAAGCTGTGCGGGGGTGTGGCCTGGATTGAATTTACCTGCGACTTAGTCATGCGCGGGGGTGGTTAAATAGGTTTTCATTTTCACACTATTTGGATTTTACTAGGGTGGGGCACGGCGGTAATTAAATGATTTAAATCACAAAGTTGCCATGTTTGTAATGTGAGACATAGTTGATTCTGGGTGGAAATCCCGTGAAAGATCAACTGCCACAAGCAGTTTGCCACGTAATCCAAGCGAGATAGGAGTGAGTTTTTATGACCACTACTGCACCCCAAGAATTTACCGCTGCTGTTGTTGAAAAGTTTGGTCATGAGGTGACCGTAAAGGATATCGACATGCCAAAGCCGGGTCCAAATCAGGCGCTGGTGAAGGTTCTCACTTCTGGCATTTGCCACACTGACCTCCACGCTTTGGAGGGCGATTGGCCAGTAAAGCCGGAACCGCCATTTGTGCCAGGCCATGAAGGCGTTGGTGAAGTCGTTGAACTTGGTCCAGGAGATCATGATGTTAAGGTCGGCGATATTGTCGGCAACGCATGGTTGTGGTCAGCATGTGGCACATGCGAATATTGCATCACCGGCCAGGAAACTCAGTGCAATGAGGCTGAGTATGGTGGCTACACCCAGAACGGATCCTTTGGTCAGTATATGCTGGTAGATACCCGTTATGCAGCACGCATCCCGGACGGTGTGGACTACCTGGAAGCGGCACCAATTCTGTGTGCTGGTGTGACTGTATATAAGGCACTCAAGGTTTCAGATACGCGTCCAGGTCAGTTCATGGTGATCTCCGGTGTTGGCGGACTGGGACATATTGCAGTCCAGTACGCAGTTGCGATGGGGCTGCGGGTCATTGCCGTGGATATCTCCGACGATAAATTGGAGCTTGCACGTAAACACGGCGCAGAATTTACCGTGAATGCTCGCAACGAAGATCCAGGCGAAGCTGTGCAAAAATTCACTGATGGTGGCGCTCATGGTGTGCTCGTAACTGCCGTGCACGAAGCTGCCTTTGGTCAGGCTCTGGATATGGCTCGTCGTGCAGGCACCATTGTGTTTAATGGTCTGCCACCAGGGGAATTCCCAGCATCTGTGTTCAATATTGTGTTCAAGGGCCTGACGATTCGTGGCTCTTTGGTGGGTACTCGCCAAGATATGGCAGAGGCTCTTGATTTCTTTGCTCGTGGTTTGGTCAAACCAACCGTGAGTGAATGTTCTTTGGATGATGTCAATGATGTTCTTGATCGCATGCGTAACGGCAAGATTGATGGACGTGTAGCGATTCGTTACTAGTAATTGCTTTGTGAAGCTGCGTTCTCCCTTATATAAGGAGGGGCGCAGCTTTTTGTGTTTTGAGTAGAACTCCATCCCCACCTAAGCGGGCACTCTAAACTTGTCGAGCATGACGTCTACTTTGTATGTTTCTGCCACACATGAGGAAGCTGCACACCTGCCTTTGGAAATTGATCTATTGGTCACTGGGATTGGAACCCAGGCAGCCACAATGATGCTGACCAAAGAATTGGCTACTCGTGAGGTTCTGCCAAGCCGAATCATTAATGTTGGCACGGCTGGAGCGCTGGTTGATGGCATGGCTGGAGTATATGAGATTGATTATGTTTTCCAGCATGATTTTAGTAGTGAGATCATCGCGGATATGACAGGAAAACCTTGCCCAAATGGTGTGGAATTAGCCAGGGTTGGAAGTCTTCCGGTGGCTCGTCTAGCCACTGGAAACTCATTTATTTCTGATTCAGAAACACGCAGCCGGCTGGCTGCCCGGGCCTCCCTTTGCGATATGGAAGGCGCGGCGCTGGTGGGCGTCGCAAAGTATTTTGGTGTGCCGATTACGCTGCTGAAACAAGTAAGTGACAGCGCTGATGAGTCGGCTTCTACAACATGGTTTGATGCTGTGGATGCGGGCGCTTTGGAGCTGGCGGACGCAGTAAAAGGCTTTTAAATAACAAAAACCCGATGCCACATGGTGCTGGCATCGGGGGAGTGAGCTTGATTAATTAGTTAGCAGAGTCTGCGCTATCTGAAGTAGCAGGCTTCTTGCGTCCTAGCTGAGCGAGACGATTTCGAATAGCAAGCAGTGCGTCCTGTCCATTTATCGTGGTTGGGGCGCCCTTTGTCGTGGCTATTTCAATGTCATCAATGGTGATTTCACCTGCGCGCAAAGCGACCATTTGTGAATGGTAGCGAATCCACACGGCCAAGGTTGCAGCCACTGGAACTGCCAAGAAGGCACCAATAATGCCGAACAAAGTAGAGCCGACAGTGACAGAGAGCAACACGATCGCAGCATGCAGGTTCATGGCCTTGGACTGCAGGAATGGGGAGAGGATATTGCCCTCAATCTGCTGCACCGCGAGGATAAGAACAAGCACCAAAAGTGCATTTGTCATGCCATTGGTGACCAGCGCAATAAGGACTGCCAGCGCACCTGCGGAAACTGCACCCACGATAGGGATGAAGCCCGCGAAAAAGGTGATTACTGCCAAAGCCAGCGCCATTGGAACGCCAAGAAGCAGTAGACCAATGCCGATGAATACGGCGTCAACCAAAGACACCAAAGCTTGAGCGCGGATGAATCCGGCCAAGGTATTCCACGTGCGGGTAAGGACTTCAGTAAAGTGCCAACCTGCATTTTCGCCAGTGAATCCGCGCAGCCAAGGAAGGAACTTAGGGCCATCCTTGAGGAAGAAGAATGTCAATACCAGCATGACTGCGAGGGTGACCAACACTGACGATGCAGTGGAAAGCCCAGAGAACACACCAGAAGCGATGGTGGAAGATTGGGATTGAAGCATTGACGTTAAATCATTGAGTGCAGTTTCAAATTGTGAGACGTCAATGTTTAGTGGAGGTTGCTGGATCCAATTCATGAGGTCTTGAGCGCCAGCGGTGGCTTGATCGATGACTTCCTTGGTTTGGGAAGACACGCTTGGTGCGATTGCAGCAAAAATTCCACCGATGATGGCAAAAAATCCCAGCATCGTAATCACAACAGCCAAAGCAGCAGGTACTTTACGCTTGCGCAACATCTTCACAGGTGGCCACAGCACAGTACAAACGAGCAGTGCCAAGAGGACTGGGAGAAGCCCAACCCAAATGAAACCAAGCATGCGCAGCGCAATAACGCCTGCGATGACCAACACAATAAACCTCAGCGCCCAGCCAGAAAGCCAGCGGCCATCTTGACCAAAAATAACTGAGCGGTCAGTGACACCGTCTGAAGTGTCAATGGCGCTGCCGTTAGCATTGCCGTTGGTGTCGCTGTTAGCGGAGGTCGCAGACACTTTTTGAGTGTTCAGCGAGGGTTCAAAATTGCGCTCGATAGCATCTAGGACGGTATCGGGCAGATCTTTCGGAGGGGTAGAGCTGTTTAAAGCATCCCTGTTAGGTGTGTTCTCTGATTCTGTGCTCACAAAAATTACTATGCCACAGGCATGCGACATGAGGGTCGTCCTTAAGTTTGTCTCTTAAGAAATGTTTGTGTATTTCAGGGTAATCCCCGATTTTTCCCTTAGGTACAAGCCTGTGAACTGCGGATATAAACAAAGTTGAGTGCATCGGGAACAACTTTGTAGCTTTTGCCGTTGTCATATATGTAAGCTTGAGTCAGGCAGGCTCAATGAGGCGTAATTCTTATCGGCGGATGTTGATAAGGATCAAGTCAAGGCTCAAGCCGTGGACAATACTAAAATCACCTAAAACAGGAGGCACCATTATGGGACGCGCAGTAGGAATTGACCTTGGAACCACCAACTCTGTGGTTTCCGTACTTGAAGGCGGCGAAGCAGTAGTTATTGCTAACGCAGAAGGCTCACGCACCACCCCTTCCGTTGTTGCATTCGCAAAGAACGGTGAAGTTCTGGTTGGCCAGTCCGCCAAGAACCAGGCTGTCACCAACGTTGACCGCACCATCCGCTCAGTTAAGCGCCACATCGGCACCGACTGGACCGTTGCGATTGATGATAAGAACTACACCTCACAGGAAATCTCCGCTCGTACTCTGATGAAGCTGAAGCGCGATGCGGAGGCTTACCTGGGCGAAGACGTTACCGATGCAGTCATTACTGTTCCTGCATACTTCGAGGACGCGCAGCGCCAGGCAACCAAGGAAGCTGGCCAGGTTGCAGGTCTGAATGTTCTTCGTATTGTTAACGAGCCAACCGCTGCAGCACTTGCATACGGCCTGGAAAAGGGTGACCAGGAGCAGACCATCCTGGTCTTCGACCTTGGTGGCGGTACCTTCGACGTCTCCCTTCTAGAAATCGGCGACGGCGTTGTTGAGGTTCGTGCAACCTCCGGCGATAACGAGCTCGGTGGCGATGACTGGGATCAGCGTGTCGTTGATTGGCTAGTTGAGAAGTTCCAGTCCTCCAACGGCATCGACCTGACCAAGGACAAGATGGCCCTGCAGCGTCTGCGTGAGGCTGCAGAGAAGGCAAAGATTGAACTGTCTTCTTCCCAGAACGCCAACATCAACCTTCCTTACATCACTGTTGATGCAGACAAGAACCCACTGTTCTTGGATGAAAACCTCTCCCGCGCTGAGTTCCAGCGCATCACCCAGGATCTCCTGGATCGCACCAAGACTCCTTTCAACCAGGTTGTTAAGGATGCAGGCGTGTCTGTCTCCGAGATCGATCACGTTGTTCTCGTTGGTGGCTCCACCCGTATGCCAGCAGTCACCGAGCTAGTGAAGGAACTGACCGGCGGTCGCGAGCCAAACAAGGGTGTTAACCCAGACGAGGTCGTTGCAGTTGGTGCAGCACTTCAGGCTGGTGTTCTTCGCGGCGAGGTCAAGGACGTTCTTCTTCTTGATGTCACCCCACTGTCCCTCGGCATTGAGACCAAGGGCGGCGTGATGACCAAGCTCATCGAGCGCAACACCACCATCCCAACCAAGCGTTCCGAAACCTTCACCACCGCAGAAGATAACCAGCCTTCTGTTCAGATCCAGGTCTTCCAGGGCGAGCGCGAAATCGCATCCGCGAACAAGGTGCTCGGTTCCTTCGAACTCGGTGGCATTGCACCTGCACCACGTGGCGTCCCACAGATTGAGGTCACCTTCGACATCGATGCCAACGGCATTGTGCACGTCACTGCAAAGGACAAGGGTACCGGCAAGGAAAACACCATCACCATCCAGGACGGCTCCGGTCTGTCCCAGGAAGAGATCGACCGCATGATCAAGGATGCGGAAGCTCATGCTGATGAGGACAAGAAGCGCCGCGAAGAGCAGGAAGTTCGCAATAACGCTGAGTCCCTGGTTTACCAGACCCGCAAGTTCGTTGAAGAAAACGACGAGAAGGTTTCTGAAGACCTCAAGGCAAAGGTCGAAGAAGCAGCCAAGGGTGTTGAAGAAGCACTCAAGGGTGAAGATCTCGAAGCTATCAAGACTGCAGTTGAGAAGCTGAACACCGAGTCCCAGGAAATGGGCAAGGCTATCTACGAAGCTGATGCAGCTGCTGGCGCAACCCAGGCAGATGCAGGCGCAGAAGCAGCCGCTGATGACAACGTTGTTGACGCTGAAGTTGTCGAAGACGATGCAGCTGACAATGGTGAGGACAAGAAGTAAATGACGACCCCAAACGGAATGCCCACTAACCCCGGGGATCCTGAAAACACTGATCCGGAGGCAACCTCTGCAGATCGTGCTGAGCAGGCAGCTGATGAAGCAGCTGCCCGCCAGGGTCAGGACTCCCCAAACGGACAATCTGCTGAGGATGTAATTTCCCCAGAGCTCGAAGCTGAGCTCAATGATCTTCTTGCTGATATTGACCCAGACGCCGATGGTGATGGTGCTGTATCTGCTGTTGAAGAACAATTGGCTGAGCGCACTGAGGATCTGCAGCGCGTCACTGCGGAGTACGCAAACTACCGTCGTCGTACCGACCGGGAACGCCAAGGAATCATCGATACCGCACGTGCAGGAGTTGTCACTCAGCTTCTTCCACTGCTTGATGATCTGGATTTGGCAGAGCAGCATGGCGACCTTCAAGACGGTCCGCTAAAGTCCATCTCTGACAAGTTGAGCAATATCCTCGGTGGCCTGAAGGTTGAATCCTTCGGTGTTGTCGGCGAAGAGTTCGATCCAGAGATCCATGAAGCAGTACAGGATCTCTCCCAGGGTGATGTCAAGGTTCTGGGAACGGTGCTCCGCAAGGGCTATCGCCTCGGCGACCGCATTATCCGCACCGCAATGGTTCTCATTGGAGATCCAGAGACTGATTCAGAGAACTAAGTTTTCTCAATCAGTAGTTTTACCGCCGTTGTCCACGGCTTGAGGTGAAATTCCTTGAAACACCGGCGGATATCTTCATAGTCATGTGAAGGTATCCGCCGGTCTAGGACAACACACGTTGAAGTTAAAATAACTTAAAAAATTACATATAATTCACGCATATAAGACTTCTTGGAAGGAGGGGATGCCCAGTGAACAACAGCGAATGGGCAAATAAAAACTATTACGCAGACCTGGGGGTCTCCTCGTCCGCACCGGAAGATGAGATCAAAAAGGCTTACCGCAAGCTTGCTCGGGAAAATCACCCAGACAAAAATCCAGGTGACAAGGCTGCTGAAGATCGATTCAAAAAAGCAGCCGAGGCTTATGACGTACTCGGTGATGAGCAAAAACGAAAAGAATACGATGAGCTCAAAGCGCTCCTAGCGTCTGGCGGAATCCGCGGAGGATTCGGAAGCGGAGGTGCCGGATTCCCCGGTGGGTTTCGCACGTCGACGGGAGGATTCGACAGTCCATTCGGAGGAGCCGGAGGACAAGGTGGAGGGTTTTCTGCGGACGGCGGTCTGGGCGATATCTTCGGTGGCCTTTTCAACCGCGGCGCTAGTCCTCGCCAGTCAGCTAGGCCGACGCGGGGGGCGGATGTAGAAACCGACATCACTCTCTCTTTCATTGAGGCAGCGAAAGGCACCACCATTCCAGTGGAACTCACTGGAGATGCACCGTGCAACACCTGCCATGGATCAGGTTCCAAATCAGGCCACCCAGCTAAGTGTGGTTCCTGTGATGGTTCCGGATTCACCTCGGAAAATAAGGGTGCTTTTGGATTCTCTGCACCATGTACTGTTTGTGGCGGAACCGGCGAAGTAATTACTGATCCTTGCGATAATTGTCATGGTAGAGGCACTCTTCGGAAGTCTCGTTCCATCACAGTTCGCATTCCAGCTGGCGTGGAAGATGGCCAAAAAGTTCGTCTCGCAGGCCAAGGTGAAGCAGGTCCGAATGGTAAACCAGCTGGTGATCTGTTTGTGAAAGTCCACGTGAAAAAAGATGATGTGTTCATCCGTGACGGAAACAATATTTTGATCACCATTCCGGTGAGCTTTAGCGAATTGGCCCTTGGAGCGGCAATTTCAGTCCCAACTTTGAACAAACCAGTGAAATTGAAGTTGCCTGCAGGTACACCTGATGGTCGTACTCTGCGCGTTCGTGGTCGTGGCATTGAATCTCGTGATTCCACCGGAGATTTAATGGTGACTGTTCAAGTATCTGTGCCGAAAAACCTGGATGATGCCGCAGCGGAAGCACTTCGAGTTTATGCTGAAGCAGAAACCAACTCAGGATTTGATCCCCGCGCTAATTGGGCAGGCCAGAACCGTTAAAAAGTTCTCCTTGAGAAAGGGGGTGACGAAATATGACATCCACACCGAAGAATTCCACTGGTGATGGTCAATTTGATCGTGCTGATTTCCAAGGGGAAGTTTTCGTTATCTCTGTCGCCGCTGAGCTCGCTGGCATGCATGCCCAGACGTTGAGAACTTATGATCGTCTGGGGCTGGTGACCCCGATGCGCACTCGGGGCGGGGGTCGCCGTTATTCACGGGCGGATGTAGATCTGCTCCGTAAGATCCAGCACCTGAGCCAGGATGAGGGCGTAAACCTTGCCGGCATCAAGGCGATCATTGAGCTTGGTGAAGAGAATAGAAATCTTAAAGAGTCTCTACGTAAGGCCAAAGTGGAAAACGAGCAGCTGAAAGAGCAGTTGCTTCACGGCCGCCCACGGGGCGAGCTGGTTCATGTGCCACGTTCCACGGCAGTGGTCATGTGGGAGCGCCGTAAAGGGCGTTCCAAATAAAAATATGCTTGTCGACGCCACTTTCTAGCGAATTCAGCGGGTATTTCTTTCCATGGGGAAGGGAATACCCGTTTTTTCGTATCTATCCCTGCTGGGGGTGAAAATTCAGGCTTTTCAGTTGTCTTGAGCTGCAAAAGTTTCCGTTAAGGGGGTGAATTTTTTAGAGCTTCTAGCGAAGTTTTGTTTTCGTGCATAGGGTGGCTGCTAAGCATGCATATGTGTGCACTATCACATACCTTGTTCAAGTGTCACCTGTCGCACAAATTGGGTGCAGGTGGAGACGACCTAAAGGGGACTCAATGACTGTCTATGCAAATCCAGGAACTGAAGGCTCGATCGTTAACTACGAAAAGCGCTACGAAAACTACATTGGCGGAAAATGGGTTCCACCGGTAGAAGGCCAGTACCTTGAGAACATTTCACCTGTTACCGGTGAAGTGTTCTGTGAGGTCGCCCGTGGCACCGCGGCAGACGTGGAGCTAGCGCTGGATGCCGCACACGCAGCAGCTGATGCGTGGGGTAAAACTTCCGCGGCTGAACGTGCGCTGATGCTACACCGCATTGCGGATCGTATGGAAGAGCACCTGGAAGAAATCGCAGTTGCGGAGACCTGGGAAAACGGCAAGGCTGTCCGTGAGACACTGGCAGCAGATATCCCGCTGGCAATTGATCACTTCCGCTATTTTGCTGGAGCTATTCGCGCTCAAGAAGATCGTTCTTCTCAGCTCGATCACAACACCGTTGCGTATCACTACAACGAGCCAATTGGTGTCGTCGGACAGATCATTCCGTGGAACTTCCCAATCCTCATGGCTACATGGAAGCTTGCTCCAGCACTTGCTGCGGGTAACGCTATAGTTTTGAAGCCAGCTGAGCAGACTCCAGCATCGATTCTCTACCTGATGAACATCGTGGGTGACCTCATTCCAGATGGCGTGCTCAACATTGTCAATGGTCTTGGCGGTGAGGCAGGTGCTGCACTGTCGAGCTCTAACCGCATTGGCAAGATTGCCTTCACTGGTTCCACCGAAGTGGGCAAGCTGATCAACCGTGCAGCTTCGGACAAGATCATTCCTGTCACCCTTGAGCTGGGTGGCAAATCGCCTTCCATCTTCTTCGCAGATGTCCTTGCGCAGGATGATGCTTTCGCAGAAAAGGCAGTTGAAGGCTTTGCCATGTTCGCTCTCAACCAAGGCGAAGTCTGTACCTGTCCTTCTCGCGCACTGGTTCATGAATCAATTGCCGATGAGTTCCTTGAGCTGGGTGTGAAGCGGGTGCAGAACATCAAGCTGGGTAACCCACTTGATACTGAAACCATGATGGGTGCTCAGGCATCACAGGAGCAGATGGATAAGATTTCCTCCTACCTGAAGATCGGCCCAGAAGAAGGCGCTGAAACACTCACTGGTGGCAAGATCAACAAGATTGATGGTCTGGACAAGGGTTATTATATTGAGCCAACCGTGTTCCGTGGCACCAACGATATGAGAATTTTCCGTGAGGAGATCTTCGGACCGGTCCTTTCTGTGGCTACTTTCAGTGACTTCGATGATGCGATCCGCATTGCCAATGACACCAACTACGGCCTTGGCGCTGGTGTATGGAGCCGTGATCAAAACACCATTTATCGTGCAGGTCGCGCTATTCAGGCCGGTCGTGTCTGGGTGAATCAGTATCATAATTACCCAGCTCACTCCGCTTTCGGCGGCTACAAGGAATCCGGCATTGGCCGTGAAAACCACCTCATGATGCTCAATCACTACCAGCAGACCAAGAACCTGCTTGTCTCCTACGATCCAAACCCATCAGGACTGTTCTAATCTTGAAGCTCAAGCTGCCTCGCACACTTTGTGCGGGGCAGTTTAGTGTTTCACCACTTCATGGAGATTGCGGAGAAATTCTTTATCATCCCAATAGCCCGAGTGGTTGGAGGCAGAATCCCACACCGTTGCACCGAAAGGGGCAGAGGTGGGATCAGCTCCATGAATGCCACCGTATTGGGTACCGGCGAAACCAATGGGATCAGCTGAGCCAGTTACGGCATAAACAGGTGCACCCAATTGAGAAGAATGAGAAACTCCAGCGCCAGGGCTGCCAACCAGCACCAAAGCGTCGGCATGCAATGCACCGGTTGAGGCTGCTTTTCCAGCCACGGTAGATCCGTAGCTGTAGCCAACTACCACTTTCTTTTGTTGGGGATTTCTCGTATGCAGTGCTGCTTGAAAATTGTGGAGATCAGATGCTGCGCGGTGGGCGGGGGCTCCAGAAACGGCAGCGGGAAGGGAATCGGGTGCTTGATATCCCAACCACAATATTGATGCTGCCTGGGTAGATTCTTGGACGGTGCGGGCGCGATCGATATAAGTTTGCCAGCCTTCTGGATTAGAAGAGCCAACCCCAGCAACGATGGTGGTTACAGCGATGGCATTATCGATATCTCCAAATGAAGCAACAAGTGAGCCATCGCCAGCTTCGAGGATCTGCATGGATGGATTGGATTCGGCTAGCGTACGGATTTCGGGTGAGGCATTAACTAGATGGAATTCATGGATCGAGGAAGCAGAAAGAGTCCCAAAATCACGCAAATGTTTCAGGGGTTCAGGGGTAATGGCTGTGCATAACGAATTGATTTCACGCGCACACATAAGGTCTAAAAGTTCACTTAAACTAGCGATATAGTGCAACATGACGCTCAACGTTATGGATTTATCTGCACGTTTTTCTAAGTAATCTGCGTAGCTTTCCAAGGTGCGCAGAATATCTGCGGTATCAAAAAGGGTTGTGGATACTTTGTGTATTTGTTCTGCCATATCCACTACTGGACGGTTGTATTTCACCAGTGTGCGGAAGCCCTGCTGGAGAGAACTGGCCGAAGTCAGTGGTTCTAATTGCTGCCAAGAATCTAAACGAGTGGCATTGTCGGCGTGAAGTGAGCCAGCGGCGGCTTCAAGGGATGCTGCCAGGAGGTTTAGTTCAGTGCTTTTTAATGCCAACATCAGTGCAGCGTATTCAAAGTTTGGCCAAGATCTTCATCAATAGTGAGCAGCTGTTCACTGACAGTGCGCATATCGGAAAGATGATGGTTGAGACGGAAGTTGGCGTCGATAAGCAAGCTGCGCCAGGTCTGATCTGCGCTGCTCAGCGCGGTGGCTGTGTGGCTGGGCATGCAGGTTAACGCGGGGCTGGAGTAGTCGATATGACGGTGGAACAGGCGCTTTGGGAGATTAATATCTAGGTACATGGTGTTGATCCAAGTGCGTTCGAGCTTTTTGGGCAAGAAGAGGTTGCTCAAACCTGTGTATAACTTTGGCCCAAGCGCCTAGGCTGTGGATTATGCGTATTGCTTTGCTTCAGATCTCAACAAATTTCGATAAGATGGACAACTTTTCCCGCCTAGAGGAAGCAGCAAAAAAAGCTGCGAAAAAAGGTGCGCGAGTTTTAGTATTCCCGGAAGCGACGTCCCAAAGCTTCGGCACTGGCCGATTAGATACTCAAGCCGAAGATTTGGATGGTGAATTCTCCACCGCAGTGAAAGAGCTGGCTGTGGAGTTAAATGTTGTCATTATCGCTGGCATGTTTAGCCCTGCCGATACTGTGCAGCGTGGAGAAAAAACCATCGCGCGTGTGAACAACACGGTGCTGATTAGTGGCGCTGGTATGCATCAAGGATATGACAAAATCCACACCTATGACGCATTCGGTTATAAGGAATCCGACACTGTAAAACCAGGCGATGAGCTGGTGGTATTCGATGTTGATGGGATTACTTTCGGTGTGGCAACCTGCTACGACATCCGTTTCCCAGAGCAATTCAAAGATCTCGCACGCAAGGGCGCACAAGTAATTGTGGTGCCTACATCATGGCAGGACGGTCCGGGGAAACTCGAACAATGGAAGCTGCTTCCACGGGCGCGTGCATTGGATTCCACCTCATGGATCGTGGCGTGTGGGCAGGCTCGTCTGCCGAAAGAAATTCAGCGTAAAGGCCCCACCGGAATTGGGCATTCCATGGTGGTTAATCCAACCGGTGAAGTGGTGGTCAGTGCAGGTTATGAGCCGCAGATGCTGATTGCAGATATTGATGTCCACGACCTGGGAAAAATTAGGGAAATGCTGCCTGTTCTCTAGGGATACCCGTTTAAGGGCTCGAGTTTTTAGAACCAGTGTTTGTATGGTCTTGGGGCTTTGGGACGCTTAGAGGCAATTCTGTGAGGTCGCTTTTTAGCTGGTCGGGGGAGTGGTTTTCGCACTTGCTGGACCAGACCAAACCAGGCGACCAAAAACTCTTCCGCGCACATGGATTTTGGTCATATAGGACGGTTGCGCTTGCGAGGCAGCAGACCAGGTGACCAAAATATGCTGGCTCCATGTCACTTTTGGTCACCTGGTATGGTCCGGTTCAACCACGCCCTCGCATGAGGCGTCTAGAGTCCTTTTCGGGGACCTTTTAACACCTGAAATCTCAAAAAATTAGAATCCTAAAGTTTCGATCTGTGCAGCTGGGGTCCCTCGTCGGATCATTGCTCGACGCACATCGCGCGCCCAAGATTCTGGACCTGCAATAAGCACCTCTCGATCCGCCCATGCACCAGCTTGCGTGACAATTTTCGCCATGGGGCCAGTTTGGTGCAGGTGCAAACCTCGTGGTGGCTGGGATGCTTCGGTGGCTTGCACCCACCAGTCATCGTGTTCATGGGTGGATACCGGAACCACAGAAAGCCACGGGCTGGCGGCTGCAAAATTCCACAGTCCCATGAGCTCATAGAGTTCACCAGGGAAATCTGCGCCCACGAAAAAGTGCAAACGTGGAGGGGCTGCTTGGTTCATGAGCTCAAATACATATGCGCGCAGCGGTGCAAGCCCTGTGCCATGGGAAATAAATAATAAATCCTTGCCGGAATCAGTTTTACCTTTACCGAAATCTCCTCGACCAGGACCCAACGTCCACTTATCGCCAGGGCGTGAGGTGGCTAAAAGTCCTGTGGTTTCATCGGCGTCAGATTGGATATGAAACTCCACCTGACCCCATTCATTGGAGGGGATTGATGGACACACATATCGCCAGGTATTGGGCAAAAAGTCGGCTGTTGCTGCGAGGTATTGGCCAGGGGAGTAGGGAAGTTGTTGCTCTGCTTGGAGCCTGACTACTGTAAAACGGCGGCTGCGCTTTTCCACTTCGACAACTTCAGCCCGGAAAGAGGCCGGAATATCTGCCTCTTCGGCTTCTCTAACTGCTTGAATTGATGCTGCGGAAGTGGCCGCAATTGCTCGTTCTGCGAATAACACATTTTCAAATGGAAGGTCGGAGCATAGTTCTAGTAATTCTGTGCGGACAGCTTCTCCGAGTGCTTTGAGCATGTCGGGGGTAATGCCAAATCTACGGGCATCGAGTGCAGCTTCTTGGAAAAATGCCAGAGTGCCTTCATCCACTTCACCCTCCTTGCCAGTGCCATCAAGGAGCGCACTCAGCGTCTCAGCGATGCTGATATGTGTGAGATCATCATCGGTGGGAAAATGCCCACGGGATTGAGGTGCGAGTTGTAGAAGCTGCGCTTTCACTGCGCGCAGAAAATCTTGCGCGTTATCTTCAACGAGTCGCGCAACAGAAGAAACAGGGCGAGGTGTCACACCTCCCATTGTGCACCTATTCAGGGGAAAAGGTGGTCAGGCACGGTTTAAGCGTGTCAGGTGTTTTCGCTTTTCGACGCGCCCCTCCTGTTCATTAATGCTGAACGTTCAGCATTAATGAACATGCCAGCTAGTTGATGATTTCTCCGGCGTCATCAGAGGTAATTTTGCGTAAATTCTCTCGCCACATTGCAAGGGCTTCTGGGGTAAGCCGTGTCCAATCAGTAATTTCTCGAATGATTTTCAACGGCTGGTCGCTGCGATAGGATCTCGTGGGATTTCCTGGAAACTTCTTGTCGGTCACATTAGGATCATTATCAAAATCTCCCAGTGGTTCGACTTCGTAGACTCGTGGCGGTTTCCTTGTTATAGAGGTGTCTTCGACAAGTCCCGCGTCCAATTCTGCAGCGATTTCTGCCGCAAGTCCTGCACCATTAACCAATGCGGTGAAATAGATATGGTTCATGGTGATCTCGCGCCGATAATTAGACTTGTGCCCCGGCTTGAGTAGATCGCCAGGTTGGAGATCCACGATGGTTCCGTGGAAAAACGGACCTTGATCTAGCGTATTTTTCACAATGGAGTGTCCTTTGCGGAAGTGATAGGAACTAATCAAAGAGCATTTCTCATGAGGATTGAGATGAAAGCTTCGGTATGCCAAAGTAGCAATAAAATGAAACGATGTGCGCATGTCTATTGATATTCGACCAATTACAGAACAAGATTTAGGCCAACTCGAAGATTTTCTTTATTTGGCAATTCATCAACCTGACCCGCATAATCTCATCCCCAGGAGTGTTCTTTTAGATCCAACAATTGCCGCTTATCTAGAAGGCTGGGGCAAACCTGATGATTTAGGCTTGGTAGCTGTTGAGGCAGAAAAACTCGTTGGTGCCGTATGGACTCGTATTATCACAGGAGAAATTCGTGGGCATGGCAATGTCGATACAGAAACTCCAGAGTTCATAATTTCTGTTTTGCCTGAAGCACGAAGAAAAGGCATTGGCGCTACATTGATGGTGCAGATGCTTGATATATTAAGGAAACGTGGTTATCAACAGGCTTCATTGTCAGTTCAGAAATCGAATCAGGCAGTGCATTTATATGAGCGTTTGGGATTCCTGAGAGTAGAGGATCATGGCGATGATCTGGTGATGGTCTATCCACTAGTCAGTGCCACGGCTGAGAAGCAGGGAGCTCTAGAGCGTTAGGTAGTTCTTCGAAGGATAAAAGATTTTTGGAGGACTGCCACTGTCAACATTTCAGAGGCTGTATAGCTATTGAGAAAATTGGTGCACACTGCTAGCCAAAACTAGCAGAGTGCACGCCCATTAGTACCAGGTAATCAGCCTAAAAATCGTAGCCAGTAACTAGTCCTTCGGTGTTTGGTTGCCATTC
The DNA here is from genome assembly GCF_001643015.1 of Corynebacterium crudilactis. NCBI lineage: Bacteria > Bacillati > Actinomycetota > Actinomycetes > Mycobacteriales > Corynebacteriaceae > Corynebacterium > Corynebacterium crudilactis. The sequence goes on along the minus strand of NZ_CP015622.1, from coordinate 2,718,930 downwards.
CAAAGCTGGGGCGACATGCTCAGCGAAGTTTTTCAGGATGGATGTGTTGATTTCTACGCCCATTTGGTTTGGAACAGTGAGCATCAACGTATCGGCTTCCATCACAGCGCGATCTTCTTTGAGCTGATCGATGAGTTCATCAGGGCTTCCTGCATAGCTGCGTCCGAAGGTAGATCGGGTGTCATCCAGGATTCCTACCTGATCGCCGCCGTGTCCTTGAAGTCCAAAGAGTTCACGGTCACGATCAGTGACGATGGGGAAAATAGAACGGGACACCGAGATGCGTGGAGTCCAATCGTGTTCTGCTTCTTTCCATGCTTGGCGATAGAACGCGATTTGATCTGCCTGAAGGTCGCCGAAGGATTGGCCTGTTGCTTCTGCGACCAAGGTGGAGCTCATGAGGTTGACGCCATCTCGTGCTGCTTGTTCTGCTGTGCTGTGAGATCCTGCGCCCCACCAAATGGATTTACGCAGGTCAGGGTCATGCGGGAAGACAGGTAGGGGAGTACCAGGGTGATAGAGGCGTGGGTATTGGTTTTCGGATGCCACCGCCATGCCGTGCCCATCGATGGCATCCAAGAAACGTTGAAATTTCTCTCGTGCCATGCCTGCAGCTTTGGGATCACCATCGCCGCCGTCATATCCGAAAGCTTCCCAACCTTTTTCTGCTGGTTCAGGTGATCCCCTGGACACTCCAAGTGCTAGTCGACCATCGGCAAGTAGGTTGAGGGCTGCTGCTTCTTCTGCCAGGTAAAGAGGGTTTTCATAGCGCATATCGATAACGCCAGTGCCTACTTCAATGTGTTTGGTGGCGCCGATGATGGCGCCGAGAAGTGGCATCGGGGACGCGCCTTGAGGAGCGAAATGGTGCACGCGGAAGTAGGCACCATTAACACCGATTGCGTCTGCTTCTTTTGCTAGTTCCAGTGCTTGTTTCAGCATGGAGCGCTCGTGGCCAATTTGATAGTGTCCGAAACTTAAAAAACCGAAGGCTTTCATAATTCTTTACCTTAATTTACGTGAGGGGAGACGTCGATAAGCAATCTTTTGGCCGCAACTCGGCCAGCAACCCTGCCTGCGCGGGTGGCGCCGACTGTGGAGGCGTTGGAGCCGTAGCCGACGAGTAGCACGCGCGAATCGGAGGCGGGGCTGACTTCATCAAGCAGTTCGATGCCGCGGCCTTGTCCACGCAATTTCATCGGCGCAAGATGGCGCAATGCCGCGCGGAAGCCAGTGTTCCAGAAAATAACATCCACCTCTAGGTACGTGCCTGCAGGATATGGCTGCCAACTTTCAGGCACAGCCAGCGTTGTGCCTGCTGAAGGGCCTAAACCTTCAGGCGAGGCGATGGGAGGCTCGCCGAAAACCACTCCGGTGGGCGTAATTTCTTCGAACATGCCACGGCTGACAATCAGTCCACGTTCTACTCCTGCAAGATAATCCGGGATTTGTGGGATGCCGGTGGTGCGCACAACGCTGGCTGGCGCTTTGCCATTAAAAGTGCGATCGCGGACGGCGCGTTCCACGGCCAACCCCCAGCCTGCATCGAATTCGCGTTGGGTGAAATTTGGTGGACGGCGTGTAGCCCACGTTGTTTCTGCCAGGCCTTCCAATTCCAGGAGGAATTGCACCGCGCTTAGTCCGCCGCCAACAACCAGGACTTTTTTGCCCGTGAAATCCTCCGCTTTGCGGTAATTAACGGTGTGGAGTTGTTTGCCTGCAAATTTATCAATGCCAGGAATATAAGGAACATAAGGATTTGTCCAGGTGCCAGTCGCATTGAGGACTATTCGAGTGGTCCATTCGCGGCCATCGTCACTGCTGATACGCAAGGGACTTGTGGGATCTGGGGAGATTGGTTCAACGCGAGTGACTTTAACTGGGCGGACAACACCGAGAGAAAATTCCTCTTCGTATGCTCCGTAATAATTGGCAACCAGTGCGGAGGCGGGAGTTTTGGGGTCGGGGCGATCCATGGCGAGGCCGGGAAGATCTGCAATGCCGTGGGCTTTTCCTAATGTCAGCGAATCCCATCTGTGCCGCCATGCACCTCCGGGGCCGTCGTTGGAATCTAGAACGAGAAAATCTTTTCCGGGAGTAAAACCGCGGCGGGCGAGTTCGTGTGCCGCGGCAAGGCCTGCTTGTCCTGCTCCGATGATGATGGCTTCATAATTAGTTGACATATCAACAATATTAGCACGAGAATTAAGGGTTGTGGGGTGGTGCTGTGTCAAATGTCGGAGTGAGGGGCTAGAGGCGGACAGGGTGGACAAGCGAAAGGTAAAAACCTGGGAGCTTGGTCGCCCAGTCCGGTCTGTTCAAAATCCACGCTTGGAGTCCTGGAAAAGTGCCCTTTTAGAATGGCCTCTAAGGGACTGAAAACGCTGTTTCGACCCTAATGTCCGCCCGTAAAACCCAGCCCTTTAAACCGGCTCCAGACTTCGGCAGCTTCCTTCGATCGGGGATAGATTCTCCAGTGGAGGGGGATTCTAGATCTGCCGGACAATGGTTTCTCTGTTTAGGAAATGTGGAGGATCTGCGCCACTCCACTAAGGTTAACGTGTTTTGTTCAACAAAATGGACAATGGCGGTTCGAATAGGAAAGCTTCGAAAGCCTTTTGAAGGGAAGCAACCAGTTTTCCCGGCAGCAATTGAAGTCTTAAAAAGACTCTTTAAAGAAGAAGTGGAAGGAAGTGCTTTAGGTATGGAGTACACACCGTTTAGTTTGATTCTTGATGTGGGGTGGATTTCGGGACTAATGATTATCGGCAATATCATGCGCCGAAAGATCCCGTTTTTCCAGACCCTGCTGATTCCCTCTTCGATTACTGCCGGCATCATCGGCATGATTTTGGGACCTAAGGTACTGGGTCTGATCGGCTGGTCTGATCACCTTTCCACCTATACCACTATCCTCATTGCGATCGTATTTGCTGCGATGCCATATTCCATGAAATTTGATCGTGGTGTGCGCACTGGCGTGAAAACCATGTGGGCGTATTCCACGGCAATGTTTATTGGCCAGTGGGGCTTGTTTATTTTGTTGGGACTTTTCCTCTTCCAGCCTGTGTGGGGCACAGATGAATGGTTCGGCATGATGTTGCCGGTTGGTTTTGTTGGTGGTTTTGGTACTGCTGCTGCGGTGGGTACTGCTCTTGAGGCTTCTGGTGCTGAGGCTGCGATGTCTTTGGGCTTTACCTCTGCAACCGTGGGTACTTTTGCAGCTATTGTCGGTGGCATTATTTTCACTACATGGGGCATTAAGAAGGGAAAGACTGCTGCGATGCCAGCGGAGCTTCCATGGGATTTGCGTTCTGGTTATATCGATAAGCTCAGTGAACGTCCTTCTATTGGCAAGGCAACTACCAACCCTTCGGCGATTGAACCTCTTGCGCTGCACACTGGTCTTATTTTGCTGACTGTTGCCGTGGCATATGCCATTAACCAGTGGTTGAATGGCATTTTCCCAACTGTGCAGATCCCGCTTTTTGCTATGTCTTTTGTTGTCGGCATCGTGGGCATGCTCATTATGCGTGCGTTGAAGAAGCCGGAGTATTTGGATCGTGACACCGTGAACTCTGTCTCTGGTGCTGCGACTGATTATTTGATTGCATTCGGTATTGCTTCGATTGCTCCTGCAGCAATTGCGGATTATTGGGTTCCGTTGTTGATTCTGTTTGTGCTTGGCACTGCTTATTGCTGTTTCTTCTTCTTTTGGGTTGCTCCTCGCTTCTTTGGTGAAAAGTGGTTGGAGCGTGCGATCTTTGGTTGGGGCTGGGCTACAGCTGCGGTTGCTACTGGTATTGCGCTGCTGAAGATTGTGGATCCAAAGTTGAAGTCGGGAACTTTGAATGAATATGGTGTGGCTTATATTGGTTTCGCTCCGTTTGAAATCGGTATGACAATCATTGCGCCGATTGCTGTGTTGACTGGTTTCACCATGGGACTTGGCTGGGCGTCGATGATTATTGCGGTAGTAATTCTCGCACTGGCCTGGGGTTTGAAGTGGCTGCCGGTGCGTGGTCATGTGCGTGGTGAAGGACAGCCTGCGGTAGAAGAGGTTTAAAAACATCACGGAAGTGCTGGGGTCCTGCGTACGCTGGGGGCCTCAGCACTTTTTTGCTTTTCGACGCCTCCCTCCATCTCGGTATTATCTAAAGTTACGGGTAATCCCTGATGTCTTCCTTCAATCCCAAACCTAAACTTGACTGCAGTTCACTCAATTTATTTCTAACTTTTTTGAACTTGAGTGGAACATACTCAACTCTTTGTGCGTTATAGAAAATAGAGAATGAAATAGTGGCGCTTGACCTGCAGAAAATCAGATTAGGTTGGCGCCTGAAGAAGAAAGGGCAATGAAAAATGAGTTCATTCAATCCAACTACCAAAACAAATGAGGCCATGCAGGCTGCACTGCAGCAGGCATCTTCAGCAGGTAACCCTGATATCCGTCCAGCGCACCTCTTGGTGGCCATCTTGGAACAATCCGATGGTGTGGCAGCTCCGGTTCTTGCTGCAACTGGTGTGGATCCTCAACAGATCCTTGTTGAGGCCAAGAAGCTTGTTGCCTCTTATCCCAAGGCTTCGGGTGCCAATATGGCCAACCCGAATTTCAATAGGGATGCGCTTAACTCATTTACTGCGGCACAAGAACTTGCTGGTGAATTAGGCGATGAATACGTATCAACCGAGGTGCTTCTTGCCGGTATCGCACGCGGGAAATCTGACGCTGCTGATCTACTGACCACCAAGGGTGCAACTTATGACGCCATTAAGGGAGCATTTCCTTCGGTGCGTGGATCTCAGCGTGTGACCACGCAGGATCCAGAGAGTCAGTTCCAAGCATTGGAAAAGTACTCCACTGATCTGACCAAGCTTGCACGTGAGGGCAAGATTGATCCTGTCATTGGCCGTGATCAGGAAATCCGTCGTGTCGTGCAGGTGCTGAGCCGTCGTACCAAAAACAATCCTGTGTTGATTGGTGAACCCGGCGTGGGTAAAACTGCTCTCGTTGAGGGTCTTGCTCGGCGCATTGTTGCAGGTGATGTGCCAGAATCCCTCAAGGGTAAAACGTTGATCAGCCTTGATCTGGGTTCCATGGTTGCTGGTGCTAAATATCGTGGTGAATTCGAAGAACGGCTGAAGGCTGTTTTAGATGAAATCAAGGGCGCTGATGGTGAGGTAATCACCTTTATCGATGAGTTGCATACTATTGTCGGCGCGGGTGCTTCTGGTGAATCCGCCATGGATGCCGGAAACATGATTAAGCCTTTGCTTGCTCGCGGTGAGCTGCGCTTGGTTGGTGCCACCACGCTGAATGAGTACCGCAAGTACATCGAAAAGGATGCTGCTTTAGAGCGTCGTTTCCAGCAGGTTTATGTTGGTGAGCCAACGGTAGAAGATGCCATTGGTATTCTTCGTGGCCTGAAGGAACGCTATGAGGTGCACCATGGTGTCCGCATCCAGGACTCGGCGCTGGTAGCTGCGGCGGAGTTGTCTAACCGCTATATCACCAGCCGTTTCTTGCCTGATAAGGCGATTGACTTGGTTGATGAAGCAGCATCGCGCCTGCGCATGGAGATTGATTCCTCCCCGCAGGAAATCGATGAGCTCGAGCGTATTGTGCGTCGCCTAGATATCGAAGAGATGGCGCTATCCAAGGAATCGGATGCAGCCTCCAAGGAACGTCTGGAAAAACTGCGGTCGGAGCTGGCTGATGAACGTGAAAAGCTTTCTGAATTGAAGGCGCGTTGGCAGAATGAAAAGACTGCTATCGATGATGTCCGTGAGATGAAAGAAGAGCTAGAAGCGTTGCGCTCTGAATCGGATATTGCAGAACGTGACGGTAACTATGGTCGTGTTGCAGAGCTGCGTTATGGTCGGATTCCGGAGTTGGAAAAGCAGATCAATGATGCTGAGGCCAAGGTTGAGGTCAACGAAAATGCGATGCTCACCGAGGAAGTCACGCCAGATACTATCGCTGATGTTGTTGCAGCGTGGACGGGTATTCCTGCCGGAAAGATGATGCAGGGCGAGACTGAGAAGCTGCTCAATATGGAGCGCGTCTTGGGAGATCGTGTGGTGGGCCAGGTAGAGGCAGTAACTGCTGTTTCTGATGCCGTGCGCCGTTCACGTGCTGGTGTGGCGGATCCGAACCGTCCAACTGGTTCCTTCCTGTTCTTGGGACCTACTGGCGTGGGTAAGACAGAGCTGGCGAAGGCTGTCGCGGAGTTCCTCTTCGATGATGATCGCGCCATGGTTCGCATTGATATGTCTGAATACGGTGAGAAGCATTCTGTGGCTCGCCTGGTTGGTGCCCCTCCAGGATATGTTGGCTACGACCAGGGCGGACAGCTCACTGAAGCAGTACGCCGTCGCCCTTATACCGTCGTGCTTTTCGATGAGGTAGAAAAGGCCCACCCGGATGTTTTCGATATCTTGCTGCAGGTTCTCGATGAGGGACGTCTGACCGATGGCCAAGGCCGAACTGTCGATTTCCGCAACACCATCTTGATCCTTACCTCTAACCTGGGCGCGGGCGGTACTCGTGAGCAGATGATGGATGCTGTGAAGGCAGCGTTCAAGCCGGAGTTTGTGAACCGTCTCGATGATGTTGTGATCTTCGATCGCCTCTCTGCTGAGCAACTGACCAGCATCGTTGATATCCAGATTGAGCAGCTTAGTGATCGCTTGGCTGGTCGTAGGCTAGCTCTACGTGTCAGTGATAGCGCGAAGTTGTGGTTGGCTGAGCGCGGATATGAGCCTGCTTATGGTGCACGTCCGCTGCGCAGGCTGATCCAGCAAGCCATCGGTGACACCTTGGCTAAGGCATTGCTGGCCGGCGAGATCCGCGATGGTGATGGAGTGCTTGTCGACGTCGCCGACGGTGGCGCGAAACTCGACGTTTCCCGCGAGGCATAAACCAGGTGGGCAGGCAGGAAAAGCTGCGCATTCCTCTCGACGTTCCGGGAGTGGAATCAGAGGAGGTAGGTGTAGAACTGCTTGCCCAGGGTTATTACCTTGTCACCACGTTGCCGGCTATCGCTCAGGATTGTGCTCTGGGCGATGTCGTGCGGGCACATCAGGTAGATGAAGTTTTGGAATTCCAGGATGTGGCAGTTGCTGGTGGTAACAAAACTCTCCGAGTGCTTGTAGATGCCATCGCAGCTGATCACGTGCGTGCTCAATTGGAGTCGCTGGGGTTATACGTAGAAGCCCCAATGTCAGAAATGTTGACGGTCAATATTGCACCCGATTCACCCTTGCATGGCTTAGAGATCTTGCTTGATGATCTGCATGAACAAGGGGTTATTTTCCGGGCAGTTTAATGAGTCCCCGAGTTGTCTACAGCGCCAGCAATATCTTGATGAGTGGTGGCATAGTACTGGCTGAGCTTGCGGTAGGACTTGGACATAAATGCCAACAGCACCACAACTAGCATGATGGCACCGGACGCAAAGAACATGAGTGCCATGCCACGGGCTGTGCCCTCGCCAAGGATTATTCCCCAGATGGTGTCCGCGCCGGGACCTGCCATCCATGGGATGAGGTAGGCTTCGGCCAAAATGGCCACGATCACTGTTGATAGTGGGTTGGCTGCCATCTCTACGGCCATGGCTAATCCAAAGACTCGTCCTTGTTGGCGGAAGGGAACTACTCTTTGGAGGATGGTTTGTTCTGCGGCTTCGGCAGCTGGAGTGATTGCCATGAAAATGAAAATGCCAAGAACATAAAGCCACCACCATTCGCGGATAGCAAAGAACATGCCTACACCGGCTACACCAACATTGACTAACAGCAAGGTGCGCACCGGGTTTTCGCCCAGACCAGTTTTAGCGATTATTGCACCACCTGCAATAAATCCCAGGCTGGTGAGACCAAGCATCAGTCCCCAGATCTGCGGGCTAAAAAGTTCCAGGCCATAAGGGTCCATGAGTGCGGAGTAGACACCACCGATGAGGTTGTTGAAGGACGCAAATAAAATCAGCGCCAAAAGCCCCGGCACACTCAGGATGATTTTCATCGACCCTTTGAGGTCAATGCCTTTGGACACGATGGATAAATCGGAAGCAGCGGTTGGCACAGTTTCTTCGGTAGCCTGCTGGACGGCTTCTTGAGCTGATTCTTGGGTGATGATTTCTGGTTCATCAATGTGAATCGGCAACAGGTGCACAAGTGCAACCACCGATAGTGCAAGGCAGATCCACAGAGTAATTTCCATGCCTAAGAAACCAATGGCAGAACCTGCAATCACACTGGTAATAAGGAATCCGACGCCTTGAACAGCACCCACCAAACCATTTGCCTTATCGCGTTCAGCTTCCGGCACAAGGAGCGTTACCACGGTGGACAACGCAATATTGCGCATATGTTCCACGATGGATCCAATAATGATGAAGGAAACAAACACCCAAAGGGCAATATTGCGGATGCTTAGGTTGTCTTCATCGAGCCAAAATACCCACACAAGTGCGCTTAGGGCATAAAACACGAGGGTTGCTGCGCTGGAGAAGGCCATCACTGATTTTTTGCGGTTGTGATCAACAACGGTGCCGAAAAATATGGAACTGATAGCTATCAAACCCATGTAGATTCCACTGATGATGCCAGTGAGCGCAACATCGCCGGTTGCTAAATAGATCCAAAACACCACGGCGAAGAATAGAAAGCCAGTGGTGACATTGGCGAGCATGGTGTTGACCAAAACTCTGTGAAACGTGGACACGAGGTGCCTCCTGAGGGTGGGGAGCAAGACCTCCAGCACTATTGATATGACTTGCTAAAAATACATCAAGGAGCTTGATTCCACTAGTCGGAACGTTAGAAAAGCTTTGGCCGGTGCCGGGGCGCAAAAGCACGATGATTAGCATGGTGTGGTGTGAAGATCGACGAACTCATCGCGCTCGCCGCGGAGCAGCCCACCCGCATTTCCCGGCGTTCCGGTGTCTCCCGTTCGACCCTGAAACGGGTCGGCGACGGCACCAGTGAGCCCACCTTGGCAACTCTGCGCGAGGTCGCCTTGGCGCTTGGCCTAGATATTAAGGTCGCAGCGCACCATGCCTGCGATCCTTTTGCGGCCGCTGCAGCGAGAACGCTTATCGACGCCTCGGTCCCTGAAAATCCCGACAACCAGGAGATTCTCTCCTGGTTGGATCGCTTTGAGCGATGGGACATCAATGATCCGCTCACCCTTGTTTCGGAAGCTGGCACCTTGCAGGGAATTGCGTATCGCACTGATGCTCAGTTTCTGAAACTTGATTCCATGGGAGTATCTGCGCTGCCGGAGTTTTTCCAGGAACAGAAAATTGATTGGGCCTTATCCGGTGCTGCAACTGCCACAGTAATCATGGGGCAGATGCTTCAGGGGCGCTCTATCGTGTGGCATAATTCCGCCACGAAATTAGATTTTTCAACGCTTGGCACAGTGGTGGATTCTTTCGATGAGGCCGATCTCGTTTTTATCCCAGCTACGGCAACAGAATTAATCGGATGTTATACCGATGCTGATTTAACTTTTGTGGCTCCCGTGCAGCTTGTGATTGATCTGCATAGCCTCCACATGTTTGAAGAAGCTGATTACCTGACGCGCGGTTGGCGCTAGCCGCCTGAGGATTCACCATTTTTCTTCCCACGAACTCAAAAATGGTAAATCCTCACATACCGGGATGGATGAAGCGCTCACTTCGCTCTGCGCAGAGATACTTTTACGCATAGGCTCGGAAGCTATGACCGTGTTGATTTCTCCGTCCACCCTTGCTGAATCAATCCACGCTGGTAAGAAACGAACAGTTCTCGCAGCCTTCTGGGCTCCTATCGAAGGAGCAGGCCATTCAGTGTTCTGCTCGGAGCATATTCCTACCTCAATTTTCTGCGATCCGGCCACTGAGCTTGCCGGACTGCCCTCTTCCTCTGATGGCCGTAATCCATTGCCTCCGCTGAATCTTCTCACTCGATCTTTTCGGCATTGGGGTTTAAATACTGACCGTGAAGTTGTGCTGTATGACCAGGGCCGTGGCCTTTATGCTGCACGCGCTTGGTGGATTTTGCGCTGGGCAGGAATTCCCAATGTACGAATCCTAGATGGTGGTTTCCAGGAGTGGGAGAACAGAAACCTTGGGCATGCCGGTGGTCCTGGAAACTTTCCTCACTTTTGTAATGTGCGCCCCAATCCGGGTCAATTGGAGGTAGCCACTATTGATGATGTGAAAGCGCATCAAGGAATTTTGATTGATGCCCGTGATGAAAATCGTTTTGCAGGTCGCAGTGAGAAACTCGATTTGAAGGCTGGGCACATTCCAGGCGCCATCAATATCAATGCGAAGACTTTGCTGCGGGAAGATTTTACGTTCAAGTCGCCTGAAGAAATCCGTGCCATCTTTGCTGAAAAGGGTGTGACCAGCGGGGAAAATGTCACGGTGTACTCCGGTTCAGGTAATCATTCTTCTCAATTATTGGCAGGTATGGAGCATGCGGGAATCACTGGTGCAAGCCATTATTTTGCTGGATGGTCACAGTGGAGCGCTAACCCCAAGAACCCCATTGAGACCTAAAAACCTGGCATGAGTACGCACTGCCAGTAAGGTGTGAGATGTGATGGAAATAAGTGTCTTGATCATTGCCGCTCTTATCCTTGTGGCAGGCATCGTGCTGTGGCGCGCGGATTCGACTAAACAGGCAGCTAGGAAAGCTGACACGCCTGTTTCTTCAGTGGTTCCGGAGCAGAAAGTAGAGCCTGAGCCAGAATTTGAAGAGCCGGAACCAGAGCCTGAACTAGAGCTAATTCCAGATCGGGCTCAAGACATTTATCATGATGATTCTCCTGAGCTTGATCCTGAGGTGGAAAATGCTTTGGCGGAGTTGCCCGAAGCATCAGAGCCGGAAGCGCCTGAGCCTGACCCTGAACCAGAACCAGAGCCCGAAATTCCGGAAATTCCAGAAACCCCAGTACAGCCAGCACCCCCGGCAGCTGCTGCGGATGAGGAGCAACGGGGCGTCGAGAAGCATTCGTTCTTGAGCTCTTTCCCTGGTTCGCAGCGTAGGGAACGCAAACACTGGGCAGCGAAACACCACTTCGATTTCATCAAGGAAGATGCTTTCCTCACTGATGAATGGTCCCGTGGAGCAGCCTCAACCGGTGCAGTCGCCCGCGATGTCGTCAGTGGCATGGCAGAAGGCTATGAAACACACCTGGTTGATCTCGCGGGTGTTCCGGTGATGGCGATGCGCCGTGGCATTACCTCGGATGTTGTTATCGATGCGCGCCGGGGTGAGCAGCCTGTTGATCCAGATCGCGAAGAGTCTGATGATTTGGTGGAAATTGATACTGTTTCAGGGTTCCGCCTGCTCAGTAACGCGGCCGGAGTTGCACAGCGTTTTGTTGATGAGCGTGTGCAGGTCGGTTTGGATGCCATGCCAGAGGTAGTTACTGCGGTGTGGATGGAATCTGATTGGGTGCTGGCGGAAACTTCCAAGGGATCGACTCCTGAGGATTGGGAAGATATTTTGCACCCGTTGGCGCTTCTTACTGATGCGTCCTTTACGTTGCCGCCACACTCCGCGCGCGTAAATGAGGTGGATTTGAAGCATTTGGAGCCAAGCCGGTTGAAGCCTGCAGAGCCTGCAAAGCCAGAATTTATTCCGAATAATGCGGATGAAGATCTTTCTCAACCATTGGTGATTCGACCTGAGGAGCCTTTGCAGATGCCTGTGCGTGGTGTGCAGGAAAGCAGGGGAGTGGTGGAGCCACGTTCGCTTGGTGCGGATGATGTGGAGTCCATTGCAGAGGGTGCTCCGGAGCGTCCAAATGATCTTTATGGCACGCGAGTGCTGCGTGATCTCAATGGTCAGTCCAGTATTTTTAGGGATACTAATGATTCTGAGGAGTCACCTCGGCAGTGGTAGTACTCCGCTACGTTTAGGCGTGTCGGCCCTAGGTTCTATGCTGGAAGTAATGCGGGTTAAACCTATTATTAATTAAGAAGGGCTGGGCATTGTTTATGTCATCTCACTCTATTAACGCTGAAGCGCGTGCTGAGCTTGCAGAATTGATCAAAGAGCTAGCTGTTGTGCACGGTGAAGTTACGTTGTCTTCTGGCAAGAAGGCGGATTATTACATCGATGTCCGTCGTGCCACTTTGCATGCGCGTGCATCTCGTCTGATTGGTCAGTTGCTGCGTGAAGTCACCGCTGATTGGGACTATGACGCTGTTGGCGGTCTGACCTTGGGTGCGGATCCTGTGGCTACTGCGATCATGCATGCGGATGGCCGCGATATTAACGCGTTTGTCGTGCGCAAGGAAGCGAAGAAGCATGGCATGCAGCGTCGTATTGAAGGCCCAGATCTAGCTGGCAAGAAGGTGCTTGTGGTGGAAGATACCACCACCACTGGAAACTCTCCGTTGACTGCGGTTGCTGCTTTGCGTGAAGCGGGCATTGAGGTTGTTGGTGTGGCTACCGTTGTGGATCGTGCAACCGGTGCTGATGAGGTTATTGCGGCGGAAGGCCTTCCTTACCGCAGCCTGCTGGGACTTTCTGATCTTGGACTCAACTAACACCCCCGGCCCCACAGAGTGGGGCGAGTCCCGCGTGGGCAAAGGTCCTTGGGAAGAGGAAAACCCGGGGGTACCGCGGCCTACAAGCCCGCTTTTCGACGTTTCCCTCCTCGACGAGGGCGATCGCCGCAATGTTGTAGACGCTTATCGTTATTGGACTCGTGAGGCGATTGTCGAAGACATCGATACTCGCCGCCACAGCCTGCATGTAGCGATTGAGAACTTTGAAAATGATGCCAATATCGGCACTGTGGTGCGCACTGCCAACGCGTTTGCTGTGGACACTGTCCATATCGTGGGCAGGCGCAGGTGGAACCGCAGAGGTGCAATGGTCACTGACCGTTACCAGCACCTCATGCATCACCCGGATGTTGATTCTCTGCTGCAATGGGCGATCGCAGAAGGGCTGACCATTGTTGCGATTGATAACACTCCAGGTTCAGTACCTCTGGAAACAGCTGAATTGCCAAAGAACTGTTTGTTGTTGTTTGGCCAAGAGGGCCCAGGAGTTACGGAAGCTGCTCGCGCAGGTGCGTTGATGACCTGTTCCATTGCTCAATTTGGCTCTACACGCTCGATTAATGCGGGTGTAGCTGCTGGTATCGCCATGCATGCTTGGGTTCGCCAGCATGCTGATTTATCACAAGCCTGGTAGTTTTCCGCGCTAGATTGTTAGACTTTCGTTATACTTTTGGGAGTCGTATCTTGTGTTGAAACACCAGTATTGGAGCGAAGAAGCACTCAGTGTTAGATAAATGGGTTCATAGAGCTGACCTAGCGGAGTCCGCCATTAATGAGCGACACTCCGCCAGGGTTTGGGGTCTGCCTCGAACAAATCTTGGATTTGTGGCATGGCCTGCCAATGCCAAAGAAAAACTATTTATCCATTGGCACTACTGGTGGCAAGCGCACTATCTGGATTGCCTCATTGATGCTGCCCGCAGGCGCACCACTAAGGCACGCCGTGATCGGATCCGCGATACCATTCGTGGTATTTCTGTGCGCAATATCGGCAAACTTACCTCTAATCGTTATTACGATGACAAAGCCTGGTTGGCACTGGCTGTAGGCCGTGTCAGCAAGGTGCGTAAAGTCCGGACACCTAAGTTTTTGGCTCCCCTGGAGCAAAACATCATGGCAGGCATTGATTCGCTCACGAACGTGCTTCCTTGGCGTTCCGGAGAAACTTTCTACAATGTGCCCTCCAACGGTCCGGCAGCGATCATGATGGCGCGTACCGGCAGGCTTGATGAAGCAATGGTTATCACCGATTGGATTTTTGACAATCTGATTGATGATGACGGCCTGGTCATGGATGGTTTGCGCATGCGCATGCATGGTCCAGAAGTGGTGCGCAATATTCATCCGTATTGCCAAGGTGTTGCCATGGGTGCATGTTTGGAAATAGCGTTGAAACTGCGCGAACGCGCAGGTCTTACCTCCACGGTTGTGGATCATTGGTCGGATGCCGACAAAGCAGAAGACTCACTGAAATACTTCGCGCATATCCATGCCACCGTGCAGGCAGTATCGCGGAAGATGACCAACGTCCACGGCGTGATCAACTGGGATACCGGTGATGGCGATGGTGGTTTATTCAAGGGCATTTTGGTCCGCTATTTGGCTGATGTGGCCATCCGGTTGCCGGATGATTCTCCAGCAAACCGAGAGACGAAGAAAATCGCTGCTCGGTTGGTGATGGAATCAGCGGAAAGCGTGTGGAACCACCGCCTAGAAGTGGATGGCCTTCCCGTTTTCGCGACAGACTGGACCGCTGATGCCCGGCTGCCACAGAACTTTGGCCTGAGTTCTTCGGGTCTTAATGATTTGGTCAGTGTGGTGCGCGTGGATGAGCGTGATTTATCCGTGCAATTGTCCGGTTGGATGCTCATGGAAGCAGCAGCCAAAGTGGCAGAAGAAGTAGAAAACGACGGTAATAATTACACGGGTCGTGCAGTGTAGCCCCGTTAGTGTATGAACTGACCTGCAGTTTTAGATTTTCCTTAGGGTGAAGTAAATATCACACGACAAAACTAGAGTGATGCAGGCATAATTGGCAGTGGGCGAGTAAAGATGCCACAAACAATGTTTGATCAAACATGATCGGACATTTGGGTTGTGGGATTCTTGGCTCGCGCTTGATCATGCTGAACCTTCTGACAGGTCGCATGAAGAAAATACTCAAATAGTTCAGTAACAGTCACCTTTTGGAGGAGACACTTTATGCCTATCGCAACTCCCGAGGTCTATAACGAGATGCTCGATCGCGCTAAGGAAGGCGGCTTCGCCTTCCCAGCTATCAACTGCACCTCCTCGGAAACCATCAACGCAGCTCTCAAGGGCTTCGCAGAGGCTGAATCTGACGGAATTATCCAGTTCTCCACCGGTGGTGCAGAGTTCGGTTCCGGCCTGGCAGTAAAGAACAAGGTTAAGGGCGCAGTTGCACTTGCAGCTTTCGCACACGAGGCAGCAAAGAGCTACGGCATCAATGTTGCTCTGCACACTGACCACTGCCAGAAGGAAGTCCTGGATGAGTACGTTCGTCCACTGCTGGCTATCTCTCAGGAGCGCGTTGACCGCGGCGAGCTTCCACTATTCCAGTCCCACATGTGGGATGGTTCCGCTGTTCCAATCGATGAGAACCTAGCAATCGCACAGGAGCTGCTGGCTAAGTCCAAGGCAGCGAACATCATCTTGGAAGTTGAGATAGGTGTTGTTGGTGGTGAAGAAGACGGCGTAGAGGCTAAGGCCGGCGCAAACCTGTACACCACTGCAGAAGACTTTGAGAAGACCATCGATGCAATTGGTACCGGCGAAAACGGCCGTTACCTGTTGGCTGCTACCTTCGGCAATGTCCACGGCGTGTACAAGCCAGGCAACGTGAAGCTGCGCCCTGAGGTTCTTCTTGAGGGCCAGCAGGTTGCACGCAAGAAGCTCGGCCTCTCCGACGATGCACTGCCATTCGACTTCGTATTCCACGGTGGCTCCGGTTCCGAAAAGGAAAAAATCGAAGAGGCACTGCGCTACGGCGTCATCAAGATGAATGTTGATACTGACACCCAGTACGCATTCACCCGCCCAATCGTCTCTCACATGTTTGAGAACTACAACGGCGTTCTTAAGATCGACGGCGAAGTAGGAAACAAGAAGTTCTACGACCCACGTTCTTACATGAAGAAGGCAGAGCAGAGCATGTCTGAGCGCGTGTTTGAGTCTTGCCAGGACCTCAACTCCGTGGGTAAGACCACCGCGAAGTAGGCCTAGAGTTTTTCTTTCAGGACAGCCACCTTTTAGGGTGACTGTCCTTTTGGCATCTTTTGGTGCCGTTGCGATAAGACACCGCTAATCTTGGTTTCATGGCAAAGAAGAAACTAGGAACGGTAGCGAGGCTATCGGAACTAGATAAGTCGCTGCGCAACCGAATATTGCGGGTACGTTCCCGCCTGTTGTTTATTGTGCACTCAGCGATTGGCGCAGGCGTTGCGTTTTGGCTTGCAGTGGAAATTGCGGGACATAAAGAACCATTTTTCGCCCCGATGTCCGCTGTTATTATTTTGGGGCTCTCCGGCGGTGACCGTATCAAAAGAGCCACTGAGCTGACCTTGGGCTGTGCCCTGGGAGTTGGCTTAGGTGATTTATTGATCATGCAGATCGGCACGGGATATTGGCAGATTTTTGTCGTGGTTGGGCTCGCGCTGCTGGTGGCATCCTTTGTCTCCCCGGCGCCTTTGGTGAGTAACCAAATGGCCATTGGTGGCATTCTCATTGCCACGATGTTCCCACCAGGCGACGGCGGGAGCGTTGATCGCATGGTGGATGCCTTCATTGGTGGTGCCGTGGGAATTTTAGTTATTGCACTTTTGCCCACATCACCTCTTAACGCAGGTAGACATCAGGTTGCCAATGTTTTAGGTATCGCAGCCAGCGTGTTGGAAGATGTGGCAGCCTCGCTGAAAACGAGAGACTCCGACAAGCTCAACCATGCTCTAGCTGCGTTGAGGAATTCACAAGCGTCGGTCAACAAGCTTGAAACTGCTGCGTCCTCTGGAAAAGAAGCTGTGACAGTATCCCCATTTTTGTGGGGCGATAAAGGCAGAATTCGTTCGCTGTACCGCATTTTGGCACCCGTGGACAATGTCATTCGAAATGCCCGAGTATTAGCGCGACGTGCGGTGGTTTTAACTGAAGATGAAGACAGCGTGAGCGATCAGCAGATCCATGTGATCGAAGAAATCGCGGATATTACGCTGCACCTCTCTGATCTTTATGAGCGTCATAAAGAAATCAGTGAAGCCATTGAAATCCCTGAATTAGTGCGTCGTTTGCGCCAATTAGGCAGTCAAGTGGGCGAAGATATCGTGGAAGGCCGAGTGCTCTCTGCTCAAGTGGTGCTGGCACAATCACGCTCTATCATCGTGGACCTGCTACAGATCTGTGGCATGTCCCGTGAATCTGCCGTGGCAGTGTTGGTGCCAACCTCAGAAAACCCGGCGTATCCACCAGAGCTCTGGGACGAGGATGAAGACCACTAGGCCTTGGTTTTGCGGAGATAGAGAAGCACGTTGATAGCCCAGATGAAGAGACCAAAAATAGGCAGGAATAAGAAAACTGCGCCCCAGATCAAGCCTGAACGCCACCCTCGTGTTTTTACTTCAACGATGAGAAGAACCAGAGCCATAATTACATGAACTAGGGGCACCAACGACCATATAACGTCATACATCGGGGGAAAGAGGATTGCATTTCCGCTTTCTATAGGCAGGCTGTTGGCATCAGCGTGGGCGTGTATTGACATGGTGAGAGTCCTTGAGTTTTAGGGACGTACGATTTGCAGATCGCGCAAATGTCGGTAAAAGGTGACACGCTCCACCATACGTTTGCGGGAAATTCCATCAACTCGGATGCGTAGCGTGGGGCCCCCGGCTTGCATGGCACGGCCCGTCGAAAAGCTCTTGGGAATAACTGAGCCCGTAGGGCGAGGAAAAAGGCCGCGGGAGGGCACATCGCCTGGTAACGGAGTGTCCATGGTGACCGCGGCGATGCCGGGGGCGTCAAGCATGGGCACTAAACGTGCGCCGTAGATGCCGCGGCGTGGTGCTTTTACGGTGGCTTCGTGGCGGATTAATACGTGATCGTCGACGATGATCTCGCCAGTAATCTCCCCTGGCTCCCAATTGGTAATCGTGGCAGAGCCAGCAATCGCGACAGCGGCATCATCACGGATAAGTGGCACCGGATGAACCGTGCCCTGCAACGCCAACGCCACCGCTTCTGCTTCCTCGGTAGGCAGTCCCCAGTTCTTTGCCGCAGTTGAAGGACCGACCGGAACAAACCCGATTTCTGCCCACAAATTATCCGCACGCATCAGCCGAGTAAGCACCGCAGATAATGCAGCATCAGAACCAATGACAACAATCCTTAAACGAGTTTCCGGCTGCTGTGGCGCAATTTGCGGAGTGCTCAAATGAGCCACATCTGGCTGCTTGGCAATCTCATCGAGCGAAGGTGTGGGGTCGTGGGGGAGCACATCAAAAGCGGCATCATCAATGATTTTCAGGTCCTTACGGCTGGGCACCGCCGGGAGATCATGGATCTCCACAGAAGAGGAAACAACAGAAAAATCAGTGATGTGTGGTGAATTGCACCGCAAAACCAGAAGACGCATACCGCAAGTTTAGTATTGCAATGATTAAAAACTGCATGAGGGATAGTAAGATGAAATAACGTCTGTGTGCGCACACGCGTGCATACTCCAACTTCATGGATCGGATGTGACGTAAACCAATGGCTGCAATCGTTATTGTCGGCGCTCAATGGGGCGATGAAGGCAAAGGTAAGGCCACGGATATTCTCGGCGGACTCGTCGATTACGTGGTTAAGCCAAATGGCGGTAACAACGCTGGACACACTGTTGTGGTCGGCGGCGAGAAGTATGAGCTCAAGCTCCTTCCTGCCGGCGTCCTCTCCGAAACGGCTGTCCCAATTCTGGGCAACGGCGTTGTCATCAACCTTGAGGCACTGTTTGAAGAAATCGACGGCCTTGAGGCTCGTGGCGCAGATGCCTCCCGCCTGCGCATCTCCGCAAATGCCCACCTGGTAGCTCCGTACCACCAGGTAATGGACCGTGTTCAGGAACGCTTCCTGGGCAAGCGTGCCATCGGCACCACCGGACGTGGCATCGGCCCAACCTATGCAGACAAGGTCTCCCGCGTTGGTATCCGCGTTCAAGATATTTTCGACGAATCAATTCTGCGTCAGAAAATCGAATCTGCCCTGGATATCAAAAATCAGGTGCTCGTAAAGATGTACAACCGCAAGGCAATCGTTGCTGAGGAAATCGTGCAGTACTTCCTCGGCTACGCAGATCGCCTGCGCCCAATGGTCATCGATGCCACCTTCGTTCTCAACGAGGCACTTGATGCAGGCAAGCATGTGCTCATGGAAGGCGGACAGGCAACCATGCTTGACGTTGACCACGGCACCTACCCATTCGTAACCTCCTCCAACCCAACCGCCGGTGGCGCTTGCGTTGGTTCAGGCGTGGGACCTACCAAAATCACCAGCTCCCTGGGCATCATCAAGGCTTACACCACCCGCGTTGGTGCGGGCCCATTCCCAACTGAGCTGTTTGATAAGTGGGGCGAGTATCTACAGACCGTCGGCGGTGAGGTCGGTGTGAATACCGGGCGTACACGCCGTTGTGGCTGGTACGACTCCGTAATTGCTCGTTACGCTTCCCGCGTTAACGGCTTCACTGACTACTTCCTCACCAAGCTTGACGTGCTCACCGGCATTGGCGAGATCCCAATTTGCGTTGCATACGACGTTGATGGTGTCCGCCACGATGAAATGCCACTGACGCAGTCCGAGTTCCACCACGCAACCCCAATCTTCGAAACCATGCCTGCATGGGACGAAGATATCACCGGCTGCACCACTTTCGAAGAGCTTCCACAAAAGGCCCAGGACTATGTCCGTCGCCTGGAAGAACTCTCCGGAGCTCGTTTCTCCTACATCGGTGTTGGCCCTGGTCGCGATCAGACCATCGTCCTGCACGATGTGTTGGCAAACTAAAGCTTAATTAAAAATCCCTGCAGCAGACTCCAATGTGAGATCCTGCCGCAGGGTTTTTCTGTCTAAACAGGGGTGTGGCATCAGGCTTTAGGGGATATCTGCAAAGGGTCTCCGATAGAGTAAACACCAATATCAGACATCATCCTATGGAGGCTTAAGGCATGTATATTCCAGAGACGATCGGCACCCCTTTGACTCCCAACGCTACGAAAGTGATGCTGTTGGGTTCCGGCGAATTGGGCAAAGAGGTAGCTATCGCTTTCCAACGCCTTGGCCTGGAAGTCCATGCTGTGGATCGCTACGAACATGCACCTGCACATCAAGTTGCCCACTTCTCCTATGTCATCAACATGACTGATCCAGCTGCAGTCCGCGAACTTATTGAGCGTGTACGTCCAGATTTTGTCATTCCAGAGATCGAAGCTTTGGCAACCGATGAACTAGTCAAAATTGAAGCAGAGGGACTAGCCACCATTGTTCCTACTGCGCGCGCAGCCAAACTGACCATGAACCGCGAAGGCATCCGAAAGCTTGCCGCAGAAGAACTTGGCCTGCCAACATCCAATTATCAGTTCTGCTCCACTTTTGAAGAATTCACCGCAGCTGCAGAGAAACTGGGCTACCCAAATGTAGTGAAGCCAGTGATGAGCTCTTCCGGCAAGGGGCAATCCGTGCTGCACAGTGCGGAGGATCTGCAAGCAGCATGGGATTACGCTATGAGCGGCGCACGCGTGAATAACTCCCGCGTCATCGTGGAAGCATTCGTGGAATTCGATTATGAAATCACCCTGCTCACCGTGCGTTCCATTGATCCAACAACCTCTAAGCCAGCCACTTGGTTCTGCGAACCAATCGGACACCGCCAAGAAGACGGCGACTACGTAGAATCCTGGCAGCCAATGGCGATGAACCCACGCGCACTAGAAAATGCACGCTCCGTGGCGGCACGCATCACCAATGCTTTGGGCGGTCGAGGCGTCTTTGGCGTGGAGCTGTTTGTCTCCGGCGATGATGTGTACTTCTCCGAAGTATCCCCACGCCCACACGATACCGGCCTGGTTACTCTTGCCACCCAGCGTTTCTCTGAATTTGAGCTCCACGCCAAAGCAATTTTAGGTCTGCCAGTGGATGTAACTTTGATCTCTCCAGGCGCATCAGCTGTGATTTATGGTGGCATGGAATCAGAAGGGGTGAGCTACTCCGGCGTTGCAGGAGCAATGGCTGTGGCTGAAACTGACCTCCGCCTTTTCGCTAAACCAGAAGCCTTCAAAAAGCGCCGTATGGGTGTGGCTGTTTCCACAGCAGAAGATGTTGCTGCAGCTCGTGATCGAGCAACCTTGGCAGCTGCTGCAATCAAAGTACACCCTGGAAATGCCTAAATGTTAGGTGCCCACCGAGGCAACTTATCCCTCGTATCTACTGTTCTTTTTATCATTGGCGTGCTGTTATGCGGTTATGCAGCGTATGATTTCGGACCCCGGATTGATAATGGGAGCGCTGTCGGGTGGTGGTCTTTTGGCTTGGGAGTGTTGTTCTCTGTGGTCGCTGCCTGCCTGTACATAATCGGAATTTCCTTGAGGGCGACAACTTTTCGAGAAGTCGGTAGCGCTGCGCTGATTTCCATCCTGCTTTTTATTGGGTACCTGTTGTGGCTCAGTCCTGTGAGCGAGGAAAGTTTTATCTTTCATCCGGCTATCGCACCGGCGGTATTATCGGTGTTCTGGCTGGGGATTGCGTTTTATTGCGCTTTTCGACGGAACCGCAACATGTAAATAATGTTTTCAGTCCCATCTGCCAAGATGTGCTGCTTCTCAGTAGTTCTTGGCAGCTGGAGACTGATCTGATGAAAATCTTGCTGTGCACGTTAACGAGACAATAACAATTCTCTATGAGGGTATTAATGAGGCTTGTGGGAGACTAACCTTTGAGGAATAAGTGAACTTCACACACCTTGTGGGATGGCAGGTTCAACATGAATACTCAAGCACGTTCAGTTATTGTGATTGTTTCCGTTGCGCTACTTATGCTTCAGGGATGCTCGGCTACCTCATCCGATGCCTCTGATACTTCTATTGCTGTTTCGATGAACACGAGCACCGAGACACAAACAGTAACCAGCAGCGAAATGGAAGAGCCCGTTGAGGCTGCGTCTGACTATATGCACATCAGCCTGGATACTTATGATCTCGGAATAACTGATCAAGAAACTGCTGTGTTTAGCACGGGAGATGGCACCACTGCGCAGTGCTTTTTTGAGGCAACCTCAGGAAAGTTCAATTTTGCGCAAAAAATGTTTGAGGTTGATGAAACTGTGGGTTCTTGTAACTTTGGTGAAGAGCAAATCAAGATCAGCACTGATGAAACTGAGCAGGACAACTTTGCTGAGCTAGCTGATACCCAGAATGAACTCCCTCAAGCACAAGCCACTTTAGATATCGGCGAAATGGTGCATTTGGGCCATATGGGGTGTTGGGCGCCGACTGTGGCAGAACTTGGGTGCCTTGATTTTGCTTCAGATCAAGCCTTTAGCCTCAATGAGAAAGGCTTTCACCACATCACCTCTGCTGAGGTAGTAAAACAGCTCACAAATACCTCTGGGCAGGTGCAGGCACTGTCTCGGATTAATACTTTTGAGTTTTTAGATGGAACCAGTTTGAGCTGCGTCAGTGAAAGCCTCGGATCGCGTTTTTCCTGTTTCAACAGTGAACCTGCAGGTTGGGAGTCTACAGATGGCACAGGACCAGCGAACACTTT
Organism: Corynebacterium crudilactis; assembly: GCF_001643015.1. Taxonomy (NCBI): domain Bacteria; kingdom Bacillati; phylum Actinomycetota; class Actinomycetes; order Mycobacteriales; family Corynebacteriaceae; genus Corynebacterium; species Corynebacterium crudilactis. The sequence continues at coordinate 2,696,551 of NZ_CP015622.1, read as the reverse complement.
GAGCTGGGAGCTAGGCCAAAGTGATGCGGAGTTTGTTGGAGCTCATCCCAGCAATCCGGGGCCAAATATCTATGAATCACAACAAATCCTTCAACCGGGCTCGTATCTTTTAGCCAGTGGTGTGAGTGCAGAATTTGATGGCAATACTCTCGCGTTCACGACTCCCAACGGGAATAAGTTCTGGGCAGATACACATTCATTTGGCGCAGGAGAAGCTTAAATTAAGGAGTAGCGATGAAAATTCGACGGTTAGCGATTATCTCAATCTTGGCTTTTTCACTGGTTGCCTGCGCAGAAACTTCGCCAGATACCCCGTTAGAATCTCAGCCAACGGAAACAGTGACAGAAACAGTAGTCACACCGCCCACCACCTCTAAGACCACGAGTAGTGCAGCGGAAACAACCACTGAGCTTCCTCTAGCTACTGATCTTACGCCGCGCTATCTTCGCCAAGACCTGAAGAATTATCAGAGTGCGAACTCAGAAGAAGGGCAGGTGAGTTTCGCTTCGGCTGATGGTGCGATCACGTGTGAATTCCGCCCTCTTGAACAAGATGCTCCGTTCAACAGAGAACCGTCTCTTGATTGGCGTTTAGGCTTTGCACAGGGAGGATGCGCATTCGGCGCAAATTATGTGGCAGTAGATAGTGGTGAAACTTTTAGTGATTTAAGCGCAACGGCTCCGCATTCCACGCCGGAAACCTACACGCCACTAGAGCCTGGAACTTATCTTGATCTGCACACGATGGGATGTTTCGCAGATACTGCGGATGCGATCGCCTGCACCAAATATGCCACCAACGAAACGTTCCGCATCGATGGTGCGGGGCTCACGATGCTTTCCCCGGAGCAAAAAGCCGAAGTATTTAGCACTGAATATGGTCTGTACCAGTCATTATCAAGTGTTGCGGAGTTCCATTTCGCTGATGGTAATGTCATGTCGTGCTTTTTCGAGACGCCTGGATCTGAAGATTTTTGGTGCCAAAGCTTAAGCCGACAAGGCTGGGATGATGGTAATAATCTGCTTCATCTTAAGCTCAGTGATGGACATATTGAAGTAGTGGGCTCCCAAGTTGGCAACCCGGGCCTGGATTATTTCCGCGGCCGGCAGCCCATTGAGGCTCCGAATTCGCTTCTCGACGCCTCCCTCGCCGTTCACCATGACGGCAATCGGGTGCGCTTTAGCACGGCGAGTGGCGAGGAATTATGGGTGGGCTTGAATGCCTATGGGCTAGGCGTTGAGTCCTGAGTACTTTTCTAGACCAGCAGACTGAAGCACCATTGGCACGTGGGCAACTCCGGAATCAAGGTACTGTTCACCGCATACTTCGAAGCCGTATCCTGCATAGAAATCTGTCAAAGGCTGCTGGGCGGTCAACACGACATCGCGGTCTGGGTATTGTTCAAAAGCGAGGCGAAGCGCATTGGTCATCAGCTCAGCTGAAAGCCCTGATCCGCGCTCTTCCTTAACGACCGCTATGCGGCCGAGTTGTGAGAGCGGGGTGGCGTCGTTAAGCGAAATTTCTTGGCCGGTATACGACTTCAATTCGGCAACGGTGGTCGGTGCTAGGCGCGCGCAGCCGATAAGCATTGATGGAGCGACCTCTGTGCGCTCCCACACCAAGATGTGATTGGTGGTTGGGTTGGCATCGGTGTCATCGATTTCCGCGTAAGGAGTTTGCTGCTCGTGGACAAAAATGTCTACGCGAAGTTTGTACAATTTGTGGACTTCGAGGGAGCCTAATTCCTGAAGATTGGAAACTGCAAAGTATCGGGTCATGATCTAAAGACTAGCCTGGCAACCCGACACCGTGATGGTTAACGCTTGAGCATTCACCCGATATTCATCAGTAGAACCCACGAAAGGGGGCTGTTTATGACCTGAAAACAGCCCCCGCTAGCTAGTGAATTTAGATGTCGTATTCAGGACGTGCGTGGCTCACCATGTCATTCCACTCCACGATCTTCTTACGCTCGCGGCCTTCAGGCTCACCCAAAGCGCGCTCAGCGGCATCTAGCAAGTGCCAACCTTCCCACGTGGTGAAAGCAACTTTGCGCTCATCCAAGAAATCAGTGATGGCATCTAGCTCTGGCTTTGCTGCTGCGTTAAGGGAACCGGCTGCATAATCAGCGAGCAGCATCTCAGTGGTTTCCTTGGCATCGGACTTGGTATTACCGATCAGACCAATTGGGCCACGCTTGATCCAGCCAGTGGCATAAAGTCCAGAGACAGGAGCGCCAACTTCTGGGTCGAGGATATGTCCGCCATCGTTCGGGATAACTGCACGTTCAGCATCGAAAGGTACGCCTTCAATTGCATCAGAGCGGTAACCCACTGCACGGTAGACAGACTGCACATCCCAGGTAGTGAACTTGCCAGTGCCAGTCACTCCACCCTTGCCATCCAGCTGAGTGCGCTCAGTCTTGATGCCCACGACCTTGCCGTCTTCGCCGAGAATTTCTACTGGAGATTCAAAGAAGTGGATGAATAACTTATGCGGTGCGCCCTTAGGTTCACGCATCGCGTAGTTTTCCAATGTCTGGCATACCAGATCCTGCGACTTGGATTCGCGGCGTGCAGTTTCTGAAGCGGCATCGTAATCGATATCTTCAGGATTAACGATCACTTCAATAGTTTCGGAGTGATCAAGTTCCTTCAGCTCCATTGGAGTGAACTTAGCTTGAGCTGGCCCACGGCGACCGAAAACATGAACTTCCTTGGCATTATTCTTAGCCAGGCTTTCATAAACATTGTCTGGGATCTCGGTGACCAGCAGTTCATCGCCGGTCTTGGCAAGAATGCGCGCAACATCCAAAGCCACGTTACCAACACCAACGACAGCAACTTTTTCTGCAGAAAGGTCCCAGCTGCGCTCAAAATTAGGGTTTCCGTCGTAGAATCCGACGAATTCACCCGCGCCCCAAGAACCTTCCAAATTAGAGCCTGGAACACGAAGATCCTGGTCACCGGTAGCGCCAGTGGAAAAGACAATTGCATCGTAGAACTCGCGGAGTTCTTCTACAGTGACGTCTTTTCCGATCTCAATATTGCCCAAGAAACGTAGCTGTTCCTTGTCCAAGACATTGTGCAATGATTTCACAATGCCCTTGATGCGAGGGTGATCAGGGGCGACACCATAACGAATGAGACCAAAAGGTGCTGGCATGCGTTCGAAGAGATCAATCTGCACTTCAGTGTCAGATTTCATCAACAAATCAGACGCGTAGATTCCAGCTGGACCTGCACCGACAACGGCGACACGCAAAGGGCGAGACATAGACAGTTCGATTCCTTAAAGGGGTTTAAAATGTGGCCTTGGTGGACATTGAAGTGATTGCTAAAAGACAACCTGGAACAGGAGACCTTTTGACAGCCCTTGCTAAACGCCCACTATCAACCCTCCATGATACGTGGTTAGTGCAGACTAATAAAGGCCGGACGGGGAACCGCAGGGGGTATATTCCGGGTCAGATTTATCACGATGCATTCTGTTGTCCATCGCATTCTTCTGGGGGAGAGCGTTGTGAAGCGCCCGGAAAAACTTTGCAAAGGATACTTCGCAACTTGTAACCGTTCTGTATTGTTTTCCAAGGTAATGGGCATTTGTGCAGCTCAAAGTGGAGAATTGCATGTAGTTTTAAAATTACAAAATAATTCTTTGCAAAGCGGGCTGTACGCAAGGCGGACGGACGCTAAACTATGTAGGAAATCACAACTTCCCCTCAGTAGTGCCGGAAGGCACAGGCCTGAAATGTCATTAATGTGAGGGTTCAGGCTGAAACTAGAAAGGCGATGTATGTCTGTCACACCGACCTCAGCTCTGATCACCACGGTTAATCGCAACTTCGATGGATTTAATTTGGAAGAAGTTGCAGCGGACCTTGGCGTTCGACTCATTAACCTGCCAAATGAAGAACTAGAAGTATCCAAGGTTCTTTCGGCAGACCTCCTGGCTGAGGGACCAGCTCTCATCATCGGTGCGGGCAATACCTACTTTGACGCCCAAGTGGCTGCAGCACTTGGTGTTCCCGTGCTGCTGCTTGTGGATAAGCAGGGTAAGCATGTTGCTTTGGCTCGTACCCAGGTAAATGATGCTGGCGCAGTTGTCGTCGCTGCGTTTACCGCGGAGCAGGAACCAATGCCAGATAAGCTGCGCAAGGCTGTCCACAACCACGGAAACCTTGAACCAGTTATGAGCGCGGAGCTCTTTGAAAATTGGTTGCTCAAGCGCGCACAAACAGAGCAGTCACATATTGTGTTGCCAGAAGGCGAGGATGATCGCATTCTGATGGCAGCTCACCAGTTGCTGGAGCAAGGTATTTGTGAGATCACCATTTTGGGTGATCCTACAAAAATTCGGGAGCGTGCCACAGAGCTAGGTTTGCACCTTAACACTGCATACCTGGTCAACCCTCTCACCGATCCACGTTTGGAAGAGTTTGCAAAACAATTCGCTGAGCTGCGTAAATCAAAGGGCATCACCCTTGATCAAGCTCGCGAAACCATGAAGGATATCTCCTATTTCGGCACCATGATGGTGCACAACGGTGACGCCGATGGAATGGTGTCCGGTGCGGCAAACACAACTGCACACACCATCAAGCCAAGCTTCCAGATCATTAAAACTGTGCCAGAGGCATCAGTAGTATCATCGATTTTCCTCATGGTGTTGCGTGGTCGCCTATGGGCTTTTGGCGATTGCGCTGTGAACCCGAACCCAACCGCAGCACAGCTGGGTGAGATTGCTGTGGTGTCCGCACAGACTGCAGCACAATTTGGCATTGATCCTCGCGTGGCAATTTTGTCCTACTCCACAGGTAATTCTGGTGGTGGACCAGACGTTGATCGCGCCATTGATGCGCTTGCGGAGGCACGTCGCCTGAATCCAGAGCTTTGCGTGGACGGACCTCTACAATTTGATGCTGCCGTTGATCCAGGTGTTGCGCGGAAGAAAATGCCGGATTCCAACGTTGCCGGCCAGGCCAATGTGTTTATTTTCCCAGACTTGGAAGCCGGAAACATTGGCTACAAAACTGCCCAGCGCACAGGTCATGCATTGGCAGTTGGTCCGATCCTGCAGGGTCTGAACAAGCCAGTCAATGACCTTTCTCGCGGTGCGACAGTTCCAGACATCGTCAACACCGTGGCTATTACCGCTATTCAAGCAGGAGGTCGCAACTAATGGCATTGGCGCTCGTACTAAATTCCGGTTCCTCCTCCATTAAGTTTCAGCTGGTAAACCCAGAAAACTCAGCTACTGATGAGCCTTTTGTTTCTGGTCTCGTGGAGCAAATCGGTGAAGCAAACGGCCGAATTGTACTCAAGGTTGAGGGAGAGAAATTCACCCTCGATACACCGATCTCGGATCACTCAGAGGGCCTAAATCTCGCCTTTGGACTCATGGATCAGCATAATTGCGGACCTTCTCAGTTAGATATCACTGCTGTTGGACACCGCGTTGTTCATGGTGGCATCTTGTTCTCTGCGCCAGAATTGATCACTGATGAAGTCCTCGAGATGATCCGTGATCTGATTCCACTTGCACCACTTCATAACCCAGCCAATGTGGATGGCATTGAAGTAGCTCGCAAAATTCTGCCGGATGTTCCTCACGTGGCAGTGTTTGATACTGGTTTCTTCCACTCGCTTCCACCTGCTGCTGCCCTGTATGCCATCAATAAGGATGTTGCAGCTGAGCACGGCATTAGGCGTTATGGTTTCCACGGCACCTCACATGAATTTGTGTCCAAGCGCGTGGTGGAGATTCTGGATAAGCCAACCGAAGATATCAACACGATCACCTTCCACTTGGGCAATGGCGCTTCGATGGCTGCAGTCCAAGGTGGTCGTGCTGTGGATACCTCCATGGGCATGACCCCGTTGGCTGGACTGGTCATGGGCACTCGAAGTGGTGATATTGATCCAGGCATCGTGTTCCACCTTTCTCGTACTGCAGGGATGAGCATTGATGAGATCGATAATCTTTTGAACAAGAAGTCCGGTATAAAGGGGCTTTCTGGAGTTAATGATTTCCGTGAACTGCGGGAAATGATTGACAATAATGACCAAGATGCGTGGTCAGCATATAACGTTTATATCCACCAGCTGCGTCGCTATTTGGGTGCTTACATGGTGGCTCTTGGCAGAGTAGATACCATCGTGTTTACCGCTGGCGTTGGTGAAAATGCCCAGTTCGTTCGCGAGGACGCCATGGCTGGACTTGAGATATACGGCATTGAACTGGATCTAGAACGCAATGCGTTGCCAAATGATGGTCCACGATTGATTTCTACCGATGCTTCAAAGGTGAAAGTTTTTGTCATTCCGACCAATGAAGAGTTGGCCATTGCTCAGTATGCCGTGAAGTTTGCTTAACATCTCTCACTGAGGGGGGCTGTGAGGATTCACCATTTCTTCGGGCAACCTCTGAAGAAATGGTGAATCCTAATAAAGGTCAATATGCCAAAGCGTAGTGATTCACCACCCTGCAGAAAGCGCTAGAACCAGCTCAGCGGACGGACGGCATTTGCCATATCCACCAGTGCATAACGGTGGTGTGGAAATGGTGCAGAACGTGCCTGAATGCGTAGAGCTTCAGAGATGCCAGTGCGTAGACCACGCTGGGAAAAAGGAAACTCAAAGAGTGGGTTGGCAGAGGCAGAAGCTTTAAGGTTGCTTTCTCGAAGCCAACTGAGACCAGCGGACATAATGGCAATTTTGATTTGGTTGAACCGCGGTTCATTAGTGGGAATTTCAGAGAGGCGACGAGCAGCTCTGCGGATCCGTGATTCACTCAAATTGGAGCTAACCAACAATAAGATAGTGGTCAAATTTGCCATGCGATAGTGCGTGGAGGACTGTGATAATTTGTCTAAAGCCTGCACGGCAAGTTCCACTTGGTTTTCGGCCATCAGTTGGCGTGCTAACCCAAAAGCAGAGGACACAGTGGTGGGGTTTGTTGCCCACACCAGTGCGTAGAGGCGTAGCGAGTGGAAACGTACTACCTGGGGATCACTGGAAATATGTGACCACGTATCGCTGAGAGCTTCGAAAGCAGAGGCGTCTAACTCTTCGAAATCTTGGCTCAGAGTGGCAGTGGCTGCGACGATTTCGGGAGTGAGAAATGCAGTTGCATCTAGTCCCATGTGCTGCAAAATTAGCTCATCGACAGCTGCTAAAGCAAGCTTTGGGGCAGCTTCACCAGGCAAGATGGTGAGTACAGTGTTGAAAAATATCTGGGCTGTTGCGTAGTCATCGAGTAGTAAATATGTAATTCCAGAGAACCACTGGTGGCGCCAATCATCGCCGATGCGTTCTTCCAAGGTCTCTAACCATTGGCGCGCTTCGGTGGTGAAACCAAGATCTAGGAGGGCACGAACAACACCGAGGGGAATTTCAATGGACTCGCGGTATTTCTCATCTTCCATGGCAGTGCGCAGGGTTTCCAAGGTTTCTGAAGGTTCTGCATAGGAGGAACCAGAAAGCATACGTGCACCGGGGTCGGTGCGATCGATGAGCGGAACTGGCAGCGCAGAAACAATTTCAGGTGCCGTGATACGTGCTTGGCGGTCGATGCCATCGATGATGCGGTCTGTGCGAAACACCAGGTGTTTGGTGCCAAAAGTGCTTCGCTGAGGAGAAAACAGAGAATGCTGGTGCGGGAATTGTTTACCATCGCGCACAGCCAGAATCTCGCGGAGCACACCATAAAGCTGGGTGCGTAGTTCGCCGACATTTCTAAATCTTTGTTTTGGATCCTCCGCGGTTGCACACTGTAGCAAACGATAAAACGATAGGTGTCTGCGCAGCAGCGGAGAATTCTTCGGGGAGGGGATACCCGGTGCGAAGATGCCGTCTTCTACGGGGAGCTGCAGAGTTAATGCAGCCAGGGTGCGGCCGATGGTGAAAATATCGGAGGCTATGGAGGGGCCTTCGGTGGATACTTCGGGTGCTTGGAAGCCTTTTGTGCCGTAAATATAGCCAAAGGCTCCCATACCGGTGACTGCGCCGAGGTCAATGAGTTTTACTTGGTCTTCGGTGGCGATAACGTTTTCTGGTTTGAGGTCGTTATAAACCACACCGCGTTGGTGCAGGTAGTCCATGGCTGGGAGTAATTCCAAAATATAGCCAATGGCTAGATCTACTCGGAGCACTCCATCGGGTTGTGCTTTGCAGCGATCGCGCAGGGAGGGGCCATTGACGTATTCCATCACGATGAAGCCGCCAGGAACACGCGGATCGTCGATAAAGTTATAGGCTTTCACGATGCCTGGGTGCGTGATATCTGCGAGGAATTCGCGTTCGGCTTCGGCGGTGCCTTGATCTTGGATCGAAGTTTGCCCCATCATGCCTTTGAGCACCACGATGCGGCCGGACACATTGCGGTCATTGGCGAGATAAATCCAACCCATGCCGCCGTGTGCGATGACACCGAGTACTTCATATTGTTCGGCAACGATATCGCCGGCTTCTAGCTGGGGGAGATGTACGCCAGGTTTCCGCTTTTTCTCTGGGTCGATGAGCAGCTCATCTTCGGGGGTCGGCGTGATGAAAGGCAGTTCGACCATGCCATCAGCAACCACGCGAGATTGGCGCCGAATTCGGCGCCGTTCACGGAACAGGGAGATTGCTTGTCGACGACTCCTCTCACTTGGGTCCACCTCTTGGCGGGGCCGCAGTGTTGCCGCAGTAGTTTCTGTATTTGCTGATTCCGAACCGACACTGTCTTCTACGACAGGCTGTTCCACCACCATCTGGCCTTGGGTGGCACGTAGATTATCGAGGTCACGCAGCAGATATTCCAGTCCATCGCCGTGGAAATCATCTTCGTCTTCGTCATCGTCATCGAAAGGATTGAAGGCTACAGCAGAGGTCGCAGGTGAACCTTGATTATCGTCTTCTTCATCATCGTCGTCATCGAAGGGATTAAATGCCACTGCTTCTGTTGCAGGGGATTCTGGATGGAGATCTTCGAAGTTGTTATCGTTCGTCATTGTCTTCGACACCTTCTTCCTCTGGAATGTATTGCAGTGGTGGCGGACCGTAGGACCACAGATAGGGTCCGAACCAATCATTAAACATGGTCCACCACGTGCGGTCTGTGCGGATTCTTTCAATGGTGGAGTTGACCTGACGGATCAATCCTGAAGAATCAGTTCCTGATTTTGTGGGGGCAGCTGCGACACCATAAGACTGGGAATCTAAGGAGATATCGAGAATTTTGGTATAGGGATCTTGGGCTGCGATACCGGAAAGAATGACATCATCGCTCAAGATGACCTGCGCTTGGTGCTGTTGTAGAGCCATGAGGCAATCCGACCAGTTTCGGGTTTTCAGCAGAGATGCCCCAGGCGCAATTGAGCGTGCGCGTTGCAAAGATGTAGACCCTTCGGTGACACAAATGGTGTGGCCGGGGAGATCTGCAATTGATTTAATACCGGAGGATTCCATGGTGAGCATGCGAGTTTGAGTGCGCAAATAAGGCGTGGAAAACTCCACTAATTTGGCGCGGGGATCAGTAATTGCCACGGAGCGAATCACAATATCAACGTCTCCTTGATCAAGGGAGCGCAAGCGATCCGCAGAACCCACAAAGCGGAAATCTACCTTGTTGGGATCGCCAAAAATATCTCGAGAGATTTCTTTTGCGAGTTCAATTTCAAAGCCACGCAGTTCTCCAGTGACGGGATCGCGGAAGCTGAGCAAGTTTTGGGATTGATCCACACCGACGATGATGCGACCACGATTGATGATCTCCGGTATACGTTCCTCCGGAGTCAAATCATCTGGGCGCAAAGATCCAGGCCATTGCTCAGCCGATTCCACGATCGCTTCTTTTTCTCCTGGAGCTTCCACATCAGAATCAGGTGGCAAAGGAGGACCTGCGTTGGGGTCTAGCGCTGTGAGTGGTTCGGCAGGCTCCACTGGTGGGGGAGTGCAAGAAACCAGCAGCGTTGCGGCCAGCAATGCAGCACCCAGGGCGGTGCTGCGTGGAAGGGGGCGTCGAAAAGCGTTCATGTTATAGGTACTCCTGCAAGCGTGGCCTGATGCCAATCCACAATGCCAAGACCGAGGCAAAAGACATGAGCAATACGATGACTGACACCAGTGCGGTGGCCTGCAAACCGGATTGAATATAGGCGCGCATCGAGCTGCGGGAATCCGCGATCAGCTCAGCCAAGGCAGTATCGAGGGCATCGAAGCTGGTTTGGCCCATGTCATCACTATTGAGCACCGCATCAACAGCGCCGTTGTAATCACCACTGGCAAGCAAAACTCGGAACTCATCATGATCTGCAGTCCAAGACACGATAGAATTACGAATCGTTGTAATCAATTCTTGGTGCTCAGGAGTGCCCGATTGCGCGGTGGTTTCATACTCCTGCAAAGCACGCTTAATCTGGTTGATCGTTGCGGTATAACCAGTGCCACTGCCTTGGATCGATTGCCTGCGCACCAAAGACAATGTCTCCGTCGTACGAGTCTGCTGCGCATAAATGCGGGCTGCAGTCATAGAATTAAGCGGGCCAGAAGCCTCCTCAAACCCTTTTGTACCAGCCTGCCACGTTGCCCAGTTAGCAGCAGAAACCCACAGAGTTGCAGTCAGCATAAGTATCGTGGCCAGCGCAAACCCTTTGTTGATCCGTCTGCGCGTTACACGCATAAGCCACCACTGAGCGACAATCAACATGACTAGAGCAGCCAGCAGGCCGGATAGCGGAATCCACTGCGGACCCGTGACCATGCGCTGTTGATCAGACACCGTCCGGCTCGTGAGGTTGTACAACTCAGATGCCATCGGCAAGATCTCATTGCGCATCATGGCACTAGCCTCTGCCATATAAGCCACACTCACTGGATTGCCCGCACGGTTATTGGTGCGCGCAGTTTCCACCAACCCGGTATACACCGGCAGTTGGCGCTGAATTTCCAGCACCAAATCCATTAATTGCTCATTGTTTGTATCCGCTGAGGCAGCCGTATGCGTGGCAGCAACGGCCGCTCGATCGATCGCCGTGTGATACTTCACGCGGTTGACCGGGCCCTCCACGCCAGCCTGCACAAAACCCGTGGTAGCGGTGGTATCTGCCACGGACAAGGAGGTATAGAGCACATGTGCATTATAAGAAACCGGTTCGGCATTGTTGATCAACTCATCCAAATTGGACTGTCTGGAATCTGAAGACAACGACATGGCATAACCCGCAGCCAAAATACCGATCGAAATAATGATCGTCATCAGTGTTATACGGCCAGGGGAGGTATTAACAAAATTCCAAATCCGGCGAGCCACAAAAATTGGCTGCCCGAACGTTTCCTGAACAATCGAGTTGATCAGACTGCGCCTCGAAGAATCTTTCTCCGTTAAAGGATCAAGCCAATGATCAGGGGAATCTTCCGGATCCAAAGATTCTAGCCGCGTTTGAGAACCAGCTGGGGCATTAGATTTTTGCACCGCAGCACCACTATCCAGAGGGTCAGGCACCTCTGCGTGCTCCCCATTTCCATCCCGGATCATGGTTTCAGGATAGCGTGATCTACGGACTTGATGAAAGTATGGGCTACCTTGATGAATACCCCCTGTGTTTAGCCTAATGTGGACGATATGAAAGGCGACGGCGACGGATGGGCAGCAGCACCTAACGGTGGAGCTGTATGGGGCAAAAATGGGGCAGCAGGTTTGTTGCTGGTAGCAGGTGAAAGCACATGCACAATGCTTATGCAGCACCGTGCCCCCTGGACCAACAACGGCGATACCTGGGCGCTTCCAGGCGGTGCACGAGATTCACATGAAACTATCGCAGAAAGTGCACTGCGAGAGTCTTTTGAAGAAACCGGTATCCTACCGGAACAAGTAGAAGTATTAGAATCCATTGTGACAGCAGGACCTTTTCCCGCAGATCCGGAGCGACCTGAACTCGCAGGTGATTGGACCTACACCACTGTCATCGCACGAACCTTAAGCGGAAATCCGCTAGAGACCACCGCTAATGAAGAATCCCTAGAACTTCGCTGGGTAAATATCAACGAAGTAGAAAATTTGCCACTCATGCCAGCATTTGCCAAGGTATGGCCAGAGTTGAAAGAACGCTTGGGGCAGCTCACTGCTCCGCATTAAGTTTGTGCCACACTGGTGGACATGATCAACGTCGAAGGACTCACCAAACAATATGGTCAAGTCCGTGCAGTGGATGATCTTAGCTTTGAGGTAAAACCCGGAATCGTCACTGGATTTCTGGGCCCCAACGGTGCTGGAAAATCCACCACCATGCGGCTTATCCTTGGTTTAGATACCCCATCTGCAGGACATGCCACGATCGAAGGGAAACCCTATCGATCATTAAAAAATCCCCTCACAAAAGTTGGTGCGCTGCTCGATGCAAAAGCCATGCACCCCAACCGCTCTGCAGCACACCATCTCAAGTGGATTGCCCAAGCAAATGGGCTGTCTACCAAGCGAGTAGATGAAGTTCTAGACCTTGTCGGTTTAACTGAGGTGGCTTCGAAGAAAACCGGCGGCTTTTCCTTAGGCATGGGCCAACGTCTCGGACTTGCAGCAGCACTTCTAGGTGATCCCGAGTACTTGATTCTGGACGAACCTGTCAACGGACTCGACCCAGAAGGCATCCACTGGGTCCGCACCCTCCTGCAAAATCTAGCTAAACAAGGCCGAACTGTACTGGTAAGTTCCCATCTGCTTTCAGAAATGGCGCAAACAGCAGAACACTTGATCGTGATTGGTCGAGGCCGATTAGTGGCAGATATGCCCATGCATGAATTTGTCCGTTCACATTCCAGCTCAACTGTCGTCGTCCGTGCCGTTGCCCAGGACAAGCTCAGCGCTGTGTTTCGAGCCTCTGGAGTGGCCTTCAAAACTGCTCCGGATGCATTGGGAAGAGCAACGTTCGTGGTGGAAAACTCCACCACAGATACCATCGGACGCCTGGCATTTGAACATGGTATTGGATTGTTGGAACTCGCAGAAACAAGAGCTTCCCTGGAAGAAGCCTTCCTAGAGACCACCGGTGATGCAGTCCAATACCAAGCAGGAGGGGCTACCAAATGATCAACACCATCAGATCTGAATGGACCAAGCTTTTAACCACTAAGTCATTTTGGTGGACAACCGCGCTGTTCCTTGTCCTAAGTCTTGGCTACGCAGCATTATCTGGTGTTCTTGCCACCGGAGATAACCTCTATTCACTCTGGCTTTTTGCCGGAAACACAGTCACCGGGCTATATCTTTTGGGATTTGTGGTGCTCATGATTCAAACAATCATGGTATTTACCACGGAATTCCGCTTCGGATATCAAACACAAACTTTCCTAGCCACACCCAAACGATGGGTAGTTGCCGTAGCTAAATGGCTGCTTTATTTAGTCTTTGCTGTGGTAATGACCTTTATTACCGTGCTGTTGTGCTTCTACCTAGCTAAAGCACTGGCCTCGGATGCAGCAAGCTCCACATTGGTGGTCTGGGAAGATGAACAAGCACGACGCATCATGTGGCAATACCCAGTGGCCGCAGGATTATTAGTTACTTTCTGCTCAGGTATTGCATTGCTTCTGAGGCAAACAGCTGGAGCAGTAGCACTAGTATTGATGTGGCATTTCGCAGTGGAAAATCTACTGTCCTTCTTACCACGCATTGGCGAATACATCGGTAAATATGGCCCATTTACTAACCTCTACAATTTCATCACCGACTACCAATCAATCGATCCAGGTTGGGATGCCACCATGGGAGCGGTGTACTTCGGAGCATGGGCCCTCGTGCTCTTTGCAGCTGGAATCATCGTCCTGGAAAAGCGAGATGCATAAATGTCGAAGCCCTTTTACCAAGTAGATGTTTTTAGCGCTGAGCCATTTTTAGGCAATCCTTTAGCTGTCATTGCAGATGCAGATGCTCTAACAGAGCAGGAGATGGCTCGTATCGCACGGTGGACCAACCTCTCCGAAACGACATTTCTCATGGCTCCAACCCATCCGGACGCAGACTACCGCGTGCGCATTTTTACCCCGACATCTGAACTGCCCTTTGCCGGACACCCCACCCTTGGCACCGCCCATGTTTTCCGCGCACTCACCGGGAATGATTCCCCGCAGATTATCCAAGAATGCGCTGCCGGCCTTGTTCCCGTGCGAACTGTTGATGGTCTCGCATTTCAAGCACCCCAAACCATCAAAGACGGATCTTTAGATGATGCATATCTAGAATCTGTGAGCGCTGCCCTCAACATCAACCGCGAGCTGATTTGTGCGCACCAATGGGTAGATAATGGTCCCGGCTGGGCAGTCGTAGAACTACCAAGCGCACAACATGTGCTGGACCTTAAACCAGATTTCAGCGCACACCCCACCCTAAAAATCGGAGTGATGGGCGCCTATCCAGAAGGAGCTCCACACGCATTCGAAGTTCGTGCATTTATTGCAGGAATCGGTGAAGACCCAGTCACCGGAAGTCTGAACGCTTCTATCGCCCAGTGGCTACACCGCACCGATCGTGCAGGGGAAGGATATATCGCATCCCAGGGTGCCCAATTGGGGCGCGCCGGGGAAGTTCACATCAGCATTGAAGAAAACACTGTATGGGTGGGTGGTTCTGTTACCACTATTTTCTACGGTGAAGCGATGTTTTAAAGCAGTGCGTAAAGCAACAGCAACAAAGAAGGAACCAGGATATAAGCAGCGCCGATGACCACCAATGTTGCAGAATAGCTTCGTGCTGTGAGGTTCGCAGTTTTCTGGGAGAGTCTAATAATTAGATTAGCCAGCTGCGGAATGCATAGCACGAGGATTGCGCCGGTGAGATTCACGATCACGTGGACAAGCGCTGCCTGAATAGCAAAAGCTCCATGGGCACCTACAACCGCAAACGTCGCGAACATCGCGGTCACAGTAGTACCCACATTAGCGCCCAAAATGACACCCAGCAAAGGTTTTTGTTTCACCGAACCTGCGACAGAAACAGGCTGCATAGAAGCTATAGTCACTGAAGATGCAGTGACCAACAACGTGAAAACAAAGCCTAGGAAGAAACTCCACAAATTAGAAAGTGCAGTAGCCTGCGGGCTGTTTTCAGGGTTGACCACCTTATCCATAATGGAGGTGACAGTCGCTGCTGCAATGACGCGAAGCTGAGTGCGCATGACACGGACCGCACACAAAATAAGAGCGATACCCACCGCAATGCATATCACTGCTGCAACGTTGCGATAATCAATTAAACCAATGAGCCCATTTGTTCCAATGAAGTTAATCAGTGGATCAAACAGCATGGTCATGAAATTGCTGGTGGGCAGAGCGCCATTAGAGTGGTCCGTTATTTCCTCTGCAATTAAACCGCTCAAAAATTGAAGCGGGTGGAAGAGCTGCTCCAAAGTGAAGAGAAAAATGATCACTAATGTGTTGAACCATAGGTGCATCGCAGCGATACTGAAAGCTTTTTTAAACTCTCGCCGCTCGCTCATATAGGAAAAAGCCACGAGCATAGCCGTGATGGTGGTTCCGATATTGGCGCCGAGAATGATAGGAATCGCTACCTGAACGGAGACAAGGCCAGTACCAACAGCGGTCACTGTCAAAGTGGTGGTGGTGGTGGAGGACTGAACCAACGCGGTGGCCAGGATGCCGATGAGCATGCCGATGAGCGGATTTTTAGCAGTTTGGTACATCTGCGTAGTGCTGAAAGTGCCAACCTCGTAGACACCATCTAGAACAAGGTTAATGCCGATGATGATGGACACCACAGACCCCGCCACTAGCAAGAGGCGTACGAACTTTCCCCAACCGGACAACAGAACTTGATCATGTCCGGCTGTAATATTTTTAGGATTGATGGGGTGAAAAGTACCTGGCAAAAAAGCTGCAGTTGGCCCCTTGTGCGTAGGAACGGGGGGTGGAAGCTCACGCTTGGAATGTTGAACATACTCAAATCCGCTTGACATGATTTACCCACCCTTTCTTGAATTAAAACGCACACTCTTGCCTTAAGCACTTCGATTCGATCGTACATTGAATCGGAGTGAACAAACCAATAACAAATTCATTGTTTTGTTCATATGTTTGGTTTGAATCCGATAGAGTTAATCCTTTTAGGTATTGGTGCTATCTTCTTCGTTAAATGGTGCTAGTTACAAAATTGCCTGTGGAAAACCACCCCCAAATCTCTGAAATAAGTACGTGAGGCATCGATGCAGAAAAACCAACAGTTGAGCACTACCCTAATCATGGGCTTGGCGCTGTTATCTGCAAGCTCTGCACTGGCAACGGATATGTATTTACCGGCACTGCCCGGAATTTCCCAAGATTTAGGCACCACAGCTGCATCCGTGCAGTTGACCCTCTCCTCATTTATGGCGGGCATGGCCGTGGGACAACTCATCATTGGGCCACTGTCAGATCAACTGGGGCGTAAAGGTTTTTTGGTGGCCGGTGCAGTGGCCGCGCTCCTAGCTAGCGTGGTGTGTGCGATGGCGCCGTCGATAAGCATTTTAGTGTTGGCGCGCTTGGTGCAAGGTTTGGGCGGTGGCGCATGTGTGGTGATCGCGCGAGCCATTGTGCCTGATCTTGCCCGTGGGCAAGTTGCTGCGCAAGCATTCGCATTATTGATGATTATTCAGGGCGTAGCTCCCGTGGTGGCTCCACTAATCGGCGGGGTGCTGGTTGGTCCATTTGGGTGGCGGGGGATCTTTTGGGCCCTAGCCTTGGTAAATCTCGCACAGCTGTTGGTTGCTCTCCTTCTGGTTAAGGAATCAAAGCCAGTTGAAGAGCGGACAGTAGCTGGACTGAAAGGGATGCTTTCTAACTATCGCTTTGTGCTGAGCAATCCACAGTTCTTGGCGTATGTTTTCACGCTAAGTTTGGCATTTGGCGCTATGTTTTCCTATATTTCCGCCTCGCCGTTTGTACTTCAGAATCAAATGGGGATTTCCGTGCTGGCATACTCCGTGATTTTTGGCGTCAACGCGTGCGGTCTCATTATTGGTGGCATGATTAACCGTCGCTTATTGCTGAGGTTACATCCGCACCGCATTATGCAAACAGTGCTGATCAGTTTCACTGTGCTTTGCGTGATTTTGCTGGTGGAAGTGCTATTTATCCAGTGGTCTCCACTGTTTTTGGCGCTGCTATTTCTTATTGTTTCGCATATCCCGATGATCATGGCGAATGCAACGGCACTGGGAGTGGGCGTGGTGCGGAGTCGGGCTGGATCGGGTTCTGCGATTCTTGGGTTTATGCAATTTAGTATGGGTGCGCTGGTTAGTCCATTGATGGGGCTGGGTGCTGACAAAGCCGTGACCATGGCAGTTTCGATGGTGTGTTGCGCATTGCTTGCTAGCGGCTGTGCGTTTCTTGCGGGCAGAAAAGGCATGCCAGAAATGGGCTAGTTCCAGGTGGTCTTTTAGGGACTTAAGTTTGCTGGATACCTATTTGTATAGGGGTATGGCTTTGGATCCCTTAGCCAGCATTCTGGAAGGGGTGGGTTTTGGTGCAGGTGGGACTGTTGTGAATCCTGTTGGATTCTGGTGCAAGGATCCGCCGCAAGCTCCGGGAAAACCTAAATCGAACGAATATTTGCATCTAGCTGCAGTGGTGACGTCGAACCGTCCTAGGCGCCAGCCAAGCACCAGCCAAATCACCGAAGCCGAAAGCCTCCAACAAACCCAAAGACCTACTGCAACGCGGAGGTCAGTCGCATAACATTGTCTACGTAACGGCGTCGCCAACTGCGCTGATTCCAGGAGTCCAGTGTGAGTCTGATGCTTTGTTCTCTGTAGGAATCCGTGAGTGTGTTTAATTCTTGGATGAGATTGCCTTTGGCGATCATCATGGAGATCTCGTAGTTCAAACCGAAGCTGCGGATGTCCAGGTTGGAGGAACCTACGACGCCGAGTGGTTCATTGCCGGTGGTGTCATCGGGGTCGGCGAGCACATACTTGGTGTGGAGCACGTGCGGTTTGGGGAACTGGTAGATTTTCACTCCGGCTTCCAACAGCGCTTGGTAGTAGGAGGATTGGGCATGATCGATGGCGAATTGATCTGCTTGTTCTGAGACCAGCAATTCTACCTTGACGCCGCGGTAGCAGGCTGAGGTGACGGCTTCTAAGAGGGATTCTTCGGGGATAAAGTAGGGGCTGCACAGTACTAGTCGATCTTTGGCATGGTGCACGATGGAGTTAAACATGCGTAGGTTTGGTTCGGTGGTGTAGCCGGGGCCGGAAGGGATGAGCTGTACCAAGTTGGTTTGGGAGTTCATGGGCGTGTTGCCGATATAGCCGTGGGCTTCGGCGTGATCGCGGATATCAAGAGCTTCGTTGGATTCGACGTACCAATCGCCTGCGAAGATCATTTCCATGGAGGAGACAATGGGGCCGGACATTTCCACCATGAGGTCGTGCCATTCGCGGCCAAGCTTGATGTTTTTCTTCTGTAGGTAGCTTGGGGCAATGAGGTTTTGGGATCCCATAAATCCAAGACGTCCATCAATGATGAGCATTTTTCGGTGATTACGCAGGTCTGGTCGGCGAAAGCGGCGGCGCCATGGCTGGAGAGGCAGCATGAGGTACCAGGCGAATCCCATGCGGTTGAGTTCTTTTTTCAAGGTGCGGTAGCCGGGATATTTCCAGCTGCCCACATGATCGAAGAGTAAGTGGACTTTGACGCCTCGTTGGTGTGCGCGTTCTAGGGCTGCGAAAAATGGTTGCGTGTATTCATCCCAGGCCATGATGTAGATCTCCACGTAGATGTACTCTTGCGCTTCATCAATCGCTGCGGTCATGCGTTTGAGCGATTGGCGATAATCTGAATGGAAACCGTGGTTTACGCCAGTCACAGCAGGCATACGGGTAAGTCGGCGGTTGAGTTTAATCAGTGATTCCACCTCAGGGGTGACATCCATACCGGAAGGTGCATCGGGAACATCGTCGTGGACGTTTTCGATGAGATCGTTGATTTCTTGTTGGATGCGGTGGCGTCGTTTGTTGATATAGGGCGAACCCATGAGCAAGAACAGCGGCAAACCGACATAGGGAAGCAACAAAATCGCGAGCAGCCATGCTGTGGAAGAGCTTGGGCGGCGACCTTCTGGCACATAGCCAATGGCAATCAGCTTGATAGAATAATCAATGATTAAGCCAACTGTTTGCCATGATTCCAGATTGATCACAAAGGTCATGGGCATTTATACCGCGTAATCGACAATAACTGGAGCGTGATCTGAAGCTCCAGTGCCACTACGCTCTTCTACATCCACAAAGGTTTTCTCTGCAGTTGCTGCCAAAGCAGGGGACGCCAATTGGAAATCGATGCGCATGCCGTCACCTTTGAGGAAACGCGCACCCTTGTAATCCCAATAAGTAAAGGTTCCCGGGCCAGGGGTGGTTTCTTGAAGGCCTGCTTCGATTAAGCTATCAAAAGCAGCGCGCTCAGGTTCGGTGATGTGGGTTTTACCTTCGAACGCAGCGATATCCCAAACGTCGATATCGGTGGGAGCGATATTGAAATCACCTAAGAGTAGGAGCTTTTCCTCAGGACGGTATTCCAGCGTATCCAGGACGTAATTGCGCAACGCGAAAAGCCAGCGCAGTTTATAGTCATAGTGGGGATCGGCGATTTCACGGCCGTTGGGGACATACAGGCTCCACACTTGGACACCGCCACAACGAGCGCCGATAGCACGGGCTTCGATGGCTTGTTCTTTGGTGATGTCTTTGTGGAAACCAGGTTGAGCAGGGAAATGGGTTTCTACGTTTTCAATGCCGACCCGCGAAATGATCGCCACACCGTTCCACTGGTTGAGACCAAAATGGGCTACTTCATAACCAATTTCGGTGAAGCGTTCAAGGGGAAACTGTTCGTCTCTACATTTGGTTTCTTGCACCGCTAGAACATCAACATCATGGCGTTGTAAAAACTCGACCATGCGGTCTACACGGGTGCGAGCTGAGTTGACGTTCCAATTAACGATGCGCATGACTTATACACTAGCGGTTTTAAAATCTAGAATTTCTGCTCGGCATAACGGTGTCGGTGGTGTTCGCTGAAACCAAGTTTTTGGTAGAGGCCAATTCCTGCTTTATTATGGGCAACAACCTGCAGATACGCTTCCTTTGCGCCTTGTTCGGCGCCCCAGCCTTGAATCAGTGAGCCGAGCGCGGTGCCTAGCCCCTGGCGTCGATAAGCAGGAGCAACCTCGACTGCGGAATAGCCTAAAAATGTGCGCTCTTCCGCCGCCGTGATGGTGGCGCGTGTGATTGCCACGGTCTGCCCACCCGGGGTGGTCAGGCGGCCAAAGCCCATGTGTCCATCGATTTGCGTGCGCAAAAGCTCGAGGGCGTGCTCGGGGAGTGCTTGTCCGCGGAAATGGTACATGTCCAGCCACTCGCGGTCCGGCTGCTTATCGACGCTAAAAGCCAGTCCTTGTGGCATCTCGTGAGCTTTTTGCAGCTCCAAAGATTTCGTCATGACCAAAATTTCAGGACCTAACGCCCACCGGCGAGGTGCCGCATCCACCAATTTTTGGGCAGGCCGACCAATGCGTTCTGGAATGTGCAGTTTTATTGGCAGATCATGGGTGGCATAAAACTGCGTGATAGCCTCCATCGGTACGGCCTCGAAGCCGACACCAGGACCCAATGGTGATGCAGAATTAGAACGCTCAGCAATGCCATCGCCAGCTCGCAACAGCCAGCCATCGTGCCATTCATTCACCAGCCCCGGAAATGCCTTCGCCGTGGCAACCTCAACCGCACGAATATCAGAATTCCTGATGGTGCGCGGCGATAAAATCTTGATTACTTCCAGCTGCTCATCCGGAATCATAATTTCTTCCGCATCCGATGGCATCCCACCAATACTTTGTGGGCGAATAACCAACGGATCCACCCCAATCACATGGCCAATGACATCTGTCCAGTGCACATTTGCGCCAGGAATCCGGCGACGTGCAACAACACGATCGCCAATCACGGGGTTATGGCTGCGGAAGCGGGGGAGACTAGGCGTCATGCCCGAAAGGATCTTCGTCTTCACCAGGCATCCAGGTCAGACCAGCCTCAGTCCAACCATTAGCCTTAATGGTCTTCTTCGCCATGCGCTTCCACCGACCAATCAACACATCGGTGTACAAGAATCCATCAAGGTGTCCCACCTCGTGCTGGAAACAACGAGCCAAGAAACCTTCGGCCTCAACTGTGACTTCTTCGCCCTTTTCATTTAAGCCCGTGACCTTGGCCCAGTGTGCACGGCCAGTAGGAAAGCCCTCACCAGGAACAGAAAGGCAGCCTTCCTCTTCAGAACCATCATCAGAAGGCATAGTCTCTGGGATCTCAGAGGTCTCTAGCACTGGGTTGATGAAACAACCCTTGTGCATATTTCCCTCATCATCTGGGCAGTCGTAGACGAAAATACGCTTGGACACACCGATTTGGTTGGCTGCAAGGCCCACACCATTGGCTACATCCATGGTCTCGTACATATCTGCAATGAGTTCTTGCAGTTCAGAGACATCCTCGGTGATAGGTTGGGTGGGGTTATGAAGAACAGGGTCTCCATGAATAACAATTGCTCGGACAGTCATGGCAACATTCTATGCATGCTTTCCGCAGATGATTTAACCCTCCTCCAGTTTGAGGCCCATGCACCCCACTCGATTGGGGCTAAAGAGGAGGCCATTCGTGCCACTTTTGGTATCTCACCGGTGCGTTATTACCAGCGGCTGAACGTAATCATCGATACCCCCGAAGCGATGAAAGTGAATCCAACTTTGGTGTCCAGGTTACGGCGTCGCGCGGGAAAGATAGACTAAGCTCCATGACTTCGGACATGCAGAATTCTCCACAGCACTCAAACGCTCCCCAAGATGGCAAACAGGGCGGTTTGCCCATGCGCGGTTTAGCCATGATTTTGATCGCTGTGGCTGTGTTGTTGGCAGCCTGGGCTTTGTGGTCAATGCAGGGAAAGAACGATGATTCCGTATCTACTACAGCGAGCACTCAAGCCACAGAAACTAACCCCGGCACCCTCTCCGCTGATGTTGCAGGCTCTGAAGCCGCAGACACACCAGCACCAGCGCCAGCAGATGCTCATGAGGAGCCTGCTGCAGATGCAGAAAAGCCAGCAGGGCAAGATGCCCCAGCTGCGCCTGCTCCACGGGATAATTCCGTTCCAGTGAGCACTTTGTATGTGCTCAACAACTCCACTGTTTCCCAGCTTGCAGCACGTGTTGCAGACGATCTGAGCGGCGATTACGAAAAGGTAGAATCCGGCAACCTTCCGGACGCTGTCATTCCGCAAAACACCGTTTACTTCACTCCGGGAAATCCTGCAGCTGAAAAATCTGCACGTGAATTAGCAGACCGCGTCGGTGGTGTGGCCAAGGAACGCAGTGCTGTACTACCTTCTGAAACTGCAGGCAAGGACGCTATCGTTTTGGTTCTCGTCCAAGATGTGGCACTTTAAAACATTTTTAGTTCGTATCTGATTTAGCTGTTGAAGGAGGCTCACGCCATGGGCATTGAGTTTAAGCGTTCACCGCGACCTACCCTGGGCGTTGAGTGGGAAATAGCACTTGTTGATCCAGAGACTCGGGACCTCGCGCCACGCGCTGCAGAAGTACTCGAAATCGTGGCCAACAACCACCCTGACGTGCACCTCGAAAGAGAATTCCTGCAAAATACCGTGGAACTAGTCACCGGTGTGTGCGATAGCGTGCCACAAGCTGTATCAGAGCTCTCTCATGATCTCGCTGCGCTGAAAGAAGCAGCAGATGAACTAGGCCTTCGCCTCTGGACTTCAGGTTCTCATCCGTTTTCTGATTTCCGGGAAAACCCAGTGTCGGAAAAAGGCTCCTACGATGAGATCATTGCGCGTACCCAATACTGGGGAAATCAGATGCTTATCTGGGGCATTCACGTTCACGTAGGCATCAGCCATGAGGACCGAGTCTGGCCAATTATCAATGCGTTGCTCACTAATTATCCTCATCTGCTTGCTCTTTCTGCGAGCTCACCAGCATGGGATGGATTAGACACTGGTTACGCTTCCAACCGCACCATGCTTTATCAACAGCTGCCCACAGCTGGCTTACCGTACCAATTCCAAAGCTGGGATGAATGGTGCAGTTACATGGCTGATCAAGAGAAGTCCGGTGTCATCAACCACACCGGTTCCATGCACTTTGATATCCGCCCTGCCTCCAAATGGGGAACCATCGAAGTTCGCGTGGCTGATTCCACCTCCAACCTGCGGGAACTTTCAGCTCTCGTGGCACTAACGCACTGCTTGGTTGTGCATTATGACCGCATGATTGACGCCGGCGAGACACTTCCTACCCTGCAGCAATGGCATGTGGCGGAAAATAAATGGCGTGCGGCTCGTTATGGGCTAGATGCTGAAATCATTATTTCTCGCGATACCGATGAAGCCATGGTGCAAGATGAACTCCGACAGTTAGTCGCTCAGCTTAAGCCTCTAGCCAGTGAGCTTGGTTGCGTACGTGAGTTGGAATTGGTGCTAGAGATCCTTGAGCGCGGTGGCGGATATGAGCGACAACGCAGAATCTTCCAAGAAACCGGCAGCTGGAAAGATGCAGTAGACCTAGCTTGCACTGAACTCGATGAACTCAAGGCATTGGATTAGAACTACATGATCGAAGTCAAACACATCATTTTCATTCCTGAATCAGGGCAAATGCCGGATGCTTTTACCGATGTAGTCAACGAGCTTCCTCCAGGAATAAAACCACGCATCGTGCCGTGGAGCGGGTCCGTGGCAGATGGTGTGCAAGCTGTGGAATCAATACTTGACCGGGAAGAAATCCGTCGGGTCATCCTCGTTGGCGCTGGAACAGGCGCTGGAGTGGCTCTACAGATTGCGCGTAATCAGCCACGGCGCGTCGAACGTCTCGTACTAGATTCACCCCTGGTCAGCTTTGATGACAAACAGCTGAAAAGCATGAGTGCCGCATTGAATATCATGCCAGGATTCTTGTTTCGAAAAAGGAATAAAAAAGAACTCCTGAAACAAGTAGAAGACGCCCGAACTGCGGAACCTCCACAGTTCTCAGATATCACCGTGCCCACGTTAATCATTAAGGGTTCTTCGAAGAGGTCGGCACTGGGCAATGATCTAGAACAACAACTTCCAGACGTACAGTCCACCACAATTAACGGTGCGGATTGGCTGACTTTTACCACTCATGGACGCCAAACCGGTGCTGCGATCACGAAGTTTTTAGCTGATTAATTGATTTTGGCCTTGGGCTTAGCGTTAGTCACCAGAGGTTGATCGCTGTAGCCACTTTTTCAGGTTAGGTACATATCGCTCTTGGTTCACAAGCCCCTGGCAGCGAGGGGGAACCAGCCACAGATGCCAAAATTTAAGAGTTCAGCAAATTTTTGTCACGTGTGTCTGGCCCAAGGAAACTTAGCTGTCATATCGATCAAAAGCAGCCAGGCAAGGAAATTTTCAGCGGCGCGGAGGTGAGCTGAGCCCGGCCCAACTGCATAACTAAAGAGGCCTAAGACTGTTTAGGGCTTTTCGGTTTCATATCTGCTGGAGCTTGGTTGTCAGACATATCGGATTTGTCGCCGTAGAGACCTTCACGTCGAGAGACACGGCCTACACGTTGAGCAGTGACCGGGCTAGTGATCAGGGCAAATAGAATAAGCAGTACTAAAACACCAAGGTCACTGCGTTGCGATTGATCGAAACCTTCATGTCCCAAAATACGGATTATGGCACCCACGACGGTGAGGATGAGACCAGTGGTTTGAGGTTTGGTCATCGCATGGACACGGGACATGGTGTCTTTGAAACGGATCAAGCCAACTGATGCGGAAAATGACAAGAATGCACCGCTGAGAATCAACACTAAAGACACAATGTCGGTGATCAATTGAATATTCATGTTTTATGCACCATCCCTCTTGCGGAACCTGGCAACTGAGACGGAACTGATAAATCCTAATAGTGCGATGACCATCATGAAGTTGGATACCGTGGTGTCCAAAGTCCAGCAAATATAGGCAGCCATGGAGCATTGAATCATGGATACAGTGCCATCGAGGCCAAGAAGGCGGTCAATGGAGTTGGGGCCCACTACAATGCGGTAGATGGTGAGAATGAACGACAGCATGAAAAAGGCAGCTGCGACAGTGAGGCCTGCTGTGTAAAGGGTGGAATCCACTGCTTAGCTCCTTTCAAAGGTGTGGATCAGGTTGCTTTCTAGATCTGCAACGTTTTGGATTTCTCGTTGGATATCTTCGTCATCATCGGCGTCTAGAACGTGAATGGTCCACATGCGGTTGGCGATATCGATATCTGTGACTGTGCCACCTGGCTGCAAATTGTAGAGCACCGTAGCAAATGACAAAACAAGATCATTTTGGACACGCATGGGTACTTGCAAAATTGCAGTGTGAGGTGGATCGGCGGGGCGAAGTGCAAGCCAGGCTACTTTGACTGAGGCAACAGCGAGATCTTTAAACCAATTCAAGATGAGGAGAATGAAAGATCCCCATCTGATGGAAATATTTTCAATTGGCATGGACGGCAGTGGAAGAAATAACACGATTGCTGATGCGACAAGGAAACCGCCAATGAAGTTAGCCCAGGTAAATTCTGCCATCAGCATCACCCACATCAAGGTGAGAGCAAGGATGAAGAGGGGACGAAATCGACGCTTGAAACCATTCATCATGATGGATCCTCCAATCCGTTGGTATCAATGCGGTGGTTTATATCATCGCGGTTGGCGTCGTAGCGTTCCATCTCTAGTGTGCGAGAAGGTGCATCGTAGTTGGGGCCAAGCACGGCTGTGCGGTAGATATTTACATCTTGGACGGATTCTGCTGCGCGTCCTGTGACTGAAGAGAGCGGTCCGGCCAATAAGGAAACTGCGAGGGAAGCTGAGACCAGGAGGGTAGTGGAAAGAACCATACCCAAAGGCATGCGTCCAACGTCATCGCGGTCTTTGGCAGCAACTTCATCTTGAATATCTACCAATGGAGCGGGCCTTGCTAGGACGGTAGCTCCGTCGGGTGCGTCTTTGCGATCGCGCCAAAATGCCTTCGACCAGACCAGCACCATGGTGTACAGCGTGAGCAGGGAAGTAACTACTGCACCGGCGATAAGTATCCAAGCCATCCAACTGCCGTCTTCAGCTCCGGCTTGAATGAGCATAATTTTTCCCAGGAAACCAGAGAAGGGCGGGATGCCACCGAGATTGATTGCTGGGATGAAATACAAAATTGCCAGCAATGGGGAGATATAGGCGAGTGATCCCAAGCGGCGCAACGATGAGGATCCAGCTTGTCGTTCCACGAGTCCCACGACGAGGAACAAGGAGGTCTGCACCAGAATGTGGTGGATGGCGTAGAAAATCGCGCCGGAGAGTCCTTGCGCAGATCCTAAAGCCACACCGAAAATCATGTAACCAATGTGGCTGACAAGTGTGAATGACAATAAACGTTTGATATCGTTCTGCGCCATTGCACCTAAAATGCCAATCAGCATCGTGGCCAGCGCAACCCACATGAGCATGGTATCTAGAGAGCCATCAGTGAAAATGACTGAGCGGGTACGGATGATGGAATACACGCCCACCTTGGTCAATAGACCTGCGAACACTGCGGTGACCAGTGATGGTGCGGTGGGGTAGGAGTCCGGCAGCCAAGAATCCAGTGGGAACACCGCGGCTTTAATACCGAATGCAACTAGTAGAACAGCGAAAATGGCGGAGCGTGTACCGGAGGGAATTTCTTCCATGCGCAGACCAATGTGTGCCATATTTAGTGTGCCCACAGAGGCATAAACCATGGCGAGGCCAAAGAGAAAGACCATGGATGAGGCCATGGATACCATCACATAACCCACGCCTGAACGTACTCGGGCAGGTGAAGCACCCAAGGTCAGCAGCACATAGGATGCGACCAGCAGCACTTCGAAACCAACGTAGAGGTTGAACAGGTCACCTGCGAGAAACGCCAGGTTCACACCCATGGAAAGCAGCAGGTAAGTAGGCAGGAATACCGCTACTGGTTCATCTTTGCCGCCATCCCTAATACCCTGACTAATGGCGTACCACATGACAGAAAACAGCACGATGGAGCTCACTGTCAGCATGGATACAGAAAGGCGATCAGCTACCAGCGTGATGCCAATGGGGGCATCCCAGCCACCCATTTGCAAAGTTTGAATGCCTTCGCGGTCCACCAAATACAACATTGTGGCGTTGAGTCCAATCAGGAACAACAGCACCGCCATGGTGATGATGCGTTGTGCGCTGAGATATTTAGACAGAATCAAGGCAAGAGCCGCAGCTACCGCAGGCAAAATGACCGGCAGCGGAACCATATAAGGGATCAGCGGAACAAGAGCTTCATACAAACTAGTCATCCTTATCTCCCTTTAGCGGTGCCTCGAAGGACTCGGGTCCGAAATCATCGCCGTCAGAGGTCATGCGACCAGTTGAGGGGTCATCGGAGGCATCGTGGTCTGGGGCCGCTGATGCGAAGGAAGGGCGAACTGTAATTGCAACGTCCTCGGTGTCATCTTCAATAAAGTCCTCGGTGCGGTAGCGGTACTGGCGATAAGCAAGCGACAGCATAAAAGCAGTCAGTGCCAAAGAAATCACAATGGCTGTCAAAATCATGGCTTGTGCAAGTGGGTCTGCGACTTTATCGCCGTAGATTTCACTTTCACGTCCTTTAATCGGCGGTGAGCCTGCAGAGCCACCCGCTACCAAAATAAGAAGATTGGCACCGTTGCCGATCAGCATCAAGCCCATGATCATCTTGGTCATGGCGCGATCGAGCAGCAGATACACACCCGCTGCGATGAGAGTTCCAGAAGCTAGAAGCAGAAACAGATTAGCTACCATGATCTACTTTCCTTCCTGCTTGAAACGCTTTGTGCTTATCGACGTCTGGTTGCCACCGTTTTCAGCCACCGGATCGGTGTCTGCTCCGGGCAGCCGAATCGAAGGCATCGGCCGCGCCGATGCGCCCTTTTCACTAGACCGGCGAGCGCCGACAACTGAGGCTTCTCGACGCTGATTGCGTGCCAAGCGACGCGCTCGATCGCGAGCACGCTGCTTACGCATCTCTTCATCGCGGTCAAGCTGGCCACCCAAACTGTTCAAGATATGCATGGTCAAGCCGATGACAATGAGGTAGACGCCCAGGTCAAAGATCAATGCTGAAGCAATGTGCATCTCTCCGACCAACGGCAAGGTGATATCCCAAATATGGGATGTTAAAGGTGGCTCACCAAGAAGCACCATTGGCCATAACACTGCTACTGCGGAAACAAATAAACCTGTGCCCAAAATACGGCCTGAATCAACAGGCAATGCTTCTTCAAGTTCTTCGCGGCCGCCAGCTAGGTAACGCAGGGAGAATGCCAGAGACGCAACAAGTCCGCCTGCGAATCCACCACCAGGAGCATTGTGCCCGACGAAGAAGAAATACACGGACAGCATCATCATCGCTGGGAAGAGGATACGAGTTGCTACATCGACCATCAGGGAACGGTTCTGTGCCCTTTCGGTATCAACTGCAGCAGCCAACCAACGGCGACCAGTTGTAGCCAAAGTTGGCCTGCGGGAGTCCTTACGGAAGCTACGGTTTCGGTACACCAGGGAAGCGATACCTGTAGCAGCGATGACCAATACTGAGATTTCACCGAAGGTATCAAAACCACGCAGATCCACCAGCAACACATTGACGGTGTTGGCACCATGTCCGATTTCATATGCGAGATCCTGCATGTACACGGAAATTGGTTGGGTGTTGCGGGCATTCATGGCGAAGGTTGTGACAACAACTACGGACAAACCAGTTGCCGCCGCAAGCCAGGCGCGGACACGAGACTGCTTAGGTTCTGCCTTCCACGACACCTCAGTTGGCATTTTACGCAGTACCAGCATGAAGACCACCATGATGATGGTTTCCACCAAGACCTGAGTCAGTGCTAGATCTGGAGCACCGTGGAGTGCGAAAATAACGGCAATGCCATAGCCAGTTACGCCTACTAAAATCAGCGCTGACAAACGGTTATCCATCGTGGTTGCCACGATCGCAACAATGATGATGATCGCTGCAATGAATCCTTGGACAGGGGAATCCCACAGCTCCATGCGAATAGCGCTGCGTTCACCAGAAACCAAAGCAATCAGTGGAACTACGGTGAGCACCAAGAAAATCACACCGACGTTCAGGGTGAGAGAACCGCGCTGCGTAGATGCAGTTAAACGAAGTGATAGCACACGAAGCGCATCCAGAATTGCGTCATAGGCCGTATCTGCACTGCCAAAGGCTGCCGTATTGGGGCGCAAACGCTCAACAGTGTCCCGCTTGAGGAAAATAAGGAATCCGGAAACAATGATCACAAATGAGAGCAGCAATGGCAGGTTCACGCCATGCCACAACGCAAGATAGGTGGGTGTACCTTCCTCGGACGGAGTCACATTATCTAGATGCGTGACAATTGCTTCCGATACTGGCTTCGGGAACAAACCAAAGAACACTGTTAAACACGCCAGGATGACCGGTGTTATCCAGAGCTTGAACTTCACAGGATGCATGGAAGCTACAGCTGGTGAGACACCATGGCTTTCTGGGAACTTAGAGTGCTTTGTGGCAAAGGCTTCGTAGAGGAAATAGCACGAATATGCCATGGTGAAAATTGACCCCAAGACGATTCCCACCAGCATCAATTGACCAGGCATGCCCTGTAGCATCTGCTCATTTAACACTGCATCCAGCGCGGTTTCTTTGGCGATAAAGCCGAATAGCGGTGGAATACCTGCCATGGACGCTGCCGAAACAGCTGCAACAACAAACAAAATAGGCTGTTTGCGCCAGAGCCCAGATAATTTTCGGATATCGCGAGTTCCCGTGGTGTGGTCAATTGCGCCCACTGTCATAAACAATGTGGCCTTAAACAACGAGTGTGCAACTGTGAGCGCCAGACCAGCAAGCAGTGCTTCTCGGGTGCCGATACCGACAACAGAGATAATAAAGCCCAGTTGAGAGACCGTGCCATAGGCAAGAATTAGCTTGAGATCCTTTTGGCGCAGCGCCATCCAGCCGCCCATGATCATGGTCAACATGCCGAGCGGGATGATGATGAGATACCAAGAACCCACCACATTGAGGTCCGGGGACAGGCGAGCGACAAGGTAAATGCCGGCCTTCACCATGGCAGCAGAGTGTAGATAGGCGGATACCGGAGTAGGAGCAGCCATGGCGCCAGGGAGCCAGAAGTGGGTTGGAGCAATGGCCGACTTGGAAAGAGCGCCCGCCAGAATTAACGCTGCGGCTGCAGAGATATAAGGGACATCAGCCCATGATCCTTCATAGGCTGGGATTTCAGAGAAATTCCACACTCCAGTTTGAGTGCCCACCAAGATGATGCCGACCAGCATGGCCAAGCCACCCAAAGTGGTCACCATTAGTGCTTGACCTGCAGAACGTCTCGAGGAAGCACGTTCGCCGTAATAACCCACGAGGAGGAAAGACAGGACTGAGGTAATTTCCCAGAAGACGTACATCAGCAGGATGTTGTCTGAAATGACCAGGCCAAACATTGCCATGGCGAAGGCTACTAATTCGCCGCCAAAAGCACCTAGTCGGCCTGGGTTGGAATCAAAGTATCCCCAACAATAAAGCAGGACTAACGCGCCGACGCCCAAGACAATTAAAGAAAATAGTGCGGCGAGGGAGTCCATGCGGAAGTTGATGTTGAGGTGTGCCGAAGGCATCCAGGCGTAGTGGAGGAGTAGTTCACCTCCATTCTTGAAAGTGCCTTGGATAAAGTTCCAAAGAACCCAGAAGAACCCTGTGGCAGGTACAAGTGCCAAAAGTCCAAATGCTGGACGGCCTAGGGTTCTGATTAAAATGGGGGCTACTACTGCAGCTGCAGTGAGTGCAAGAAAAAGAATGAGCACGTGTTCTCCAGTTCCCCTTTGCGCATTGTGGATTTTTCTGGAGCCACACCAAAAAGCAACGCCAACGTGTGTGCTACCCCCAGCTAGCAACACACATCGATTTTTAAAAAGAAACCTAGTCTGTCAACCGAGAAACACATTTATAGCTCAGCCGGCGTCGCACAGGGCGCGACTAATACAGGGGCAGTCTACCTGGGTCTAGACCGAGATCCCAACGGAAATTAGATTTACACTGTATATATTGGGGGCTATTTCGCGCCCTGGATCAGGGTTTCCCCAGCTCAATGGGGGTTGGAGCTGGGTTTTCAAAGAAATCTAGAAAAATTAATTCCCCGGACGCACTGAGGGCACCCGGGGAATCGGTGAAAGCTGTAGTAACTTCTAATTTTTATCCGTAGAGCAGGTGGGCTGCGGAGCTCAAAGCAGCTGCAGCGGACTGCTCAGCGTTGCCACCGAAGCCCATTGCCCAGGTGCGGGAAACGTTGTTGCAAGTGTAGATGAAGGTGACGGTAGCTTCGAAGATTTCGAACTGGTGGAATTCGAGGATCTCAACGCGGCGGCCAGCGTCGGCAAGCAAATTGGTGCAAGCAGAAACTGGACCGGTTGCAGCGATCTGAGTTTCGGTGGTGGTGCGCTGACCCTGCTGGTTAGCGATCATGGTTGCGGAGTAGTAGAACATTCCGCCACGACGTGTTTCGGACTCCAGGCTACTGATGCGCAGGTTGCCGATTGGTGCATAAGCGTTGGTGAAGGTGCGCCATTCCATGCCGCGAGCTTCTTCCCGCAGTCCGCGTGGAAGCTGGTACCCAAAACGTGCCCGGAAAGGATCATCAGCATAAATCCGTGGCTCGGACTGAATTGGTTCCATGGTGTGAGCGCGAGTTTCTTCGCGACGGAACTCAATGATGGTGGAGCGACGGGTGTTCTGGGTAAAGGTGTAGAGAGACATTGACACGGTCCTTAGCGTCTTTTTAAAAATGAGGGGGAGGATCGATCTTCTCTGGATATAGAAAAGATGGGTGTGAAAGATCCTGTTAGGTGGAGGACCGACTCTTAAGCTGCAAGGTGTTGATTAACGACTACTTCCCTAGTGCGGGGAGCCAGTCCTTCTATCCCGCAGTAGGGTACGTAGCCTTGGCTACTCGCTTAAAGTCAATGTTTTTAGTCACGTTGGTCATGGTAACCGTCGTCACAAAGTGAAGCAAGACACTTTTTATACGCATGAAAAAACCACCCCATTAGGGGGTGGTTAATTTTGTGAAGGCGGTGTTGTTAACGCCTGGTTCTGGTGCTACTTGGCGTAGTTGAGCAGGAACAATGCCTCGGCGGTCGCGATATCGCGAATCTCATTAGGGTCAACAGATTCATTAGCGGAATGGATAACCGTCAGTGGTTCTTCCACACCATAGAGAGCCAATTCTGCATTGGGGTTCAGTTCCATTAGTTCGGTGCACAGTGGGATAGATCCACCGCTGCCCTCGGTTGCAAGCTCCTTGCCGTCGTATGCAGTAGACAGGCAAGAAGCCAGGGTGGACATCGCTGGGCCGGTGATGTCGGTAGAGAACGGTTGGTTAATATCATCGATTTCTACCGTGATCTTTGCGCCCCATGGGGTGTGCTTGATCAGGTGATCCTTCAGCTTTTCTGCAACCTCATTCGCTTCTAGTCCGGCAGGAACGCGCAGGTTGAGTTTTGCGGATGCTGTTGCTGGCACTGCATTAAGTGCTTCTGCAACTGGGGTGGAAGTAAATCCCGTGATGGAGATAGCAGGCCTGGACCACAGCATGCTTGCTGGGTTGTCGCCGTTGCCCATGATGTCTACGCCATCCAAGATTCCGGCATCGCTGCGGAAAGTATCTGGGTTATAAGGCGCACCCTCCCAGTTGGCGGTGGTGTTGACGCCATCAATGACGGTGCGACCGTGCTCATCACGCAGAGTGTCCAGGACGCGCACAAGTGCTGCAACAGCATCTGGTGCTGCTCCACCGTATTGGCCGGAGTGGACGGCGCCTTCCAAGGTGTTGATGGTGACGGTAACTTGTCCGCCACCGCGCAGGGTGGTGGTTAGTGTTGGTATTCCAACCGCAGCGTTGCCGCTGTCGGCGATGAGGATGACGTCAGCGTCGAAAAGCTCTGGCTTCTCCTTGATGAGTGCACTGAGTGCTCCGCCGCCCATTTCTTCTGATCCTTCGACGACGAAGGTGAGGTTGAGGTTAGTGTTACCGCTGGCCTCAACCGCACGAAGTGCAGCGAGGTGCATGATCAAGTTGCCTTTGCAATCGGCTGCGCCACGTCCGTACCAGCGGGTTCCGTGTCCAGCATCACGCTCGGTGAGTTCAAATGGGTTGGTGTCCCAGAGATCTAGTGGGCCAGATGGCACAACGTCAAAGTGGCTGTACAACAGTACTTTTGGCGCATCCGCGGCGCCCTTACGAGTACCGATGAAGTTGGTGGTTCCATCTTCTGCGAGAAATTCACTGACCTCGAAGCCTGCATTTTGCAGTGCGTCACGGGTCCAATTTGCTGCGCCTGCGTAGTCTTCCAGCAGTTTTGGTTCGCTGTGGACAGAGTTGAATGCGACGATTTCTTTAAGCTGCGTGAAAATCTGGTCACGCTGGGCTTCAATGTTTTGCTTGATATCCTGCATGCTGTTGAGTGGGCTCATGAATATCTACCTTATATACATGGATAGAGGTAGCAGGTAGTCTCCGTCGAAGAAAACATGATTGAGGCATACGAAATGCTTCTGAAAACAAGCAAATATGCGTATGCATGTTCGATAAATTGGGATTTTATATCGTTATCAAACGAAACCTGTCTACCCGGTGAGTAAAGTGAAACCCATATCTTTATAAGGTAGAAGAATATCTAGTAATAAGGCATATCTTAGATTCTCTAAATTTCTAATCGATTCTTCATGTGCGGAGTAGCTGATGTCACAAGGATTTACCCCATCATCCGGAGGATTCTCTGGTGGGCAGTCAGGATTTGGCGGAGGATCCCAAAATAGTGGATTTGGTGACTCCGGAGGGTTCTCTGCTGGTTCTCCATCGGGGGCATCAGGATCCTCAGGTGGAGCATTCGGAGGATCTAATCAGAATGCTTCAGGCTCTGGTTTCAACTCGGGCTCTGCGCCAGTTTCTTCCTCTAGACATTCATCAGGCAAGAAAAGGGGGAGTGGCCGCCTCCAATCGGCTCCTCTGGAATGGATTCTTCCCGGGCTGGTCCTCGGCCTTATCAGCATCGGGCTGAATGCTTGGATTACTTTCGGTTCTCCTGTAGCCACTGATACGAGTTTCTTTGCTGTCGCAGTAATTGCTTGGATATTGGCAGGAATTCTGGGTGTTCTTTCCGTGGGCAAATATATGGCTACGGTGAATGAACGAAAGTCCACCGGTTTTTATACAGAAGACCCCGTTAAAAAACTGCTTTTTGTCAGTGCAGCCGTCCTACTCCTCATTGCTGTGCTTTGGTCAGCAGGAGATATTGCCCTGTGGGCAGGAAAGCGGTCATGGTGAACATTATTTCCACAGGTAGGGCAGTAATGACTAAAAGAATCCTTGGAGCAGCTACCGCATTATTTTTCGGTGCAGTACTCAGTTTTTCTCCGGGGGCTTTTGCCCAAGAACAACATCCTGCAGATTCTGAAGCATCTGGTTCCCTGAATAACGTGGGTGCCTGTATTGCAGACAAAGGTGCACTAGACGTCATCATCATGATTGATGAAACAGAGTCTCTGATTCATGAGGCCCGTGAAGGCGTGGTCAACGCAGATAAGCCTGGCGCAGATGCACAGCATCATCGAGTCCCTGCAGCACAGAGCTTCGTTGATGAGCTTTTGGCAAAACAAGCTGATGGGGATCTAGAAACTCGTATTCGCGTTTCAGGTTTTGGTCAGACTTATAAATCAGGCGCCACCGATGCAGAGAACTATGGCGAGTGGACACAGCTTGGCGATTCCACTGTTGAAGGTGTGAGGCAAGAGATTTCGCACTTCGCAGAGCGTACGCAAGAGCAGTACACCAACTACGCCGCTGCAATCGAAGGGGCTTATCAGGACTTCCCGAGGTCTGGTTCTGAAGATGCATGTCGCATGCTGGTCACTTTCACCGATGGTGCATTAACCGCTCAGGAGGGTGCTGCTCAAGCTGAGCAAGCACTGTGTACACCAGGTGGTGTCACCGACCGACTGCGCAGTGCTGGGATTACCCACATCGGTATCGGTTTGTCTGCTCCTACTAATCCATCTAATTTCAGCCTGCTGCGAGGAATTACAGCAGGAGGTGGAACCTGTGGTGTGGAACCTGCCAATGGTGCGTTCTTCCCAGCGGATAATGTGGGTGGACTCTTCGCTGCATTCCGCGAAGCATTGGCTATTGGCGGCGAATCCATGGGGGAAACTCGAGCGGGTGACCCTTTTAGTTTCACTTTGGATAATTCGGTGAACTCCGTGCGTTTCACTGCTATTGCTAAAGACGATCTCGGAGAAAACGCGCACCTAGTTCTCACCTCCCCTAGTGGTGAAACTGTGGCACTGCAGGGATCAGACTCCGCTGTGCTGAACACGACTGACGTAAGCTGGGAAGCCGAAAATGCTCCAGTGCAGATGGCAGATGGCACGTTGAACCTGCAAGAAGGTGGAGATTGGAAAGGCGTCTGGCAGATTCAGTTCCAAGGTTTTGATCCAGCGTCCGCAGATGGACGCGTATTCAATTCTGTAGAAATTCAGCCAGACCTTCAGTTGGTTTTTGATGGCGGTGAATCTGTCGGCGGTGCGCTCAACCTCCGCGATGATCAGCAGCTGAATATGAAATTGGTCGGTCGGGATGGGCAACCTCGTGTTCTAGAAGGAACTGCACTGGTAGATCTTGGTTTTACCCGATCAGACAATGGAGAATTTATGCCTCTGGCAGAGGGGATGGATATTTCTTCTGGGCAATTGCAGACCTCGCTGAACATGATCTCTCAGCTTCCTGCCATCGGTACTATTGAGGCTCGAACTACCATCACCACTGCTGGTGTTGATGGAAATCCTGGAACCACGTTGAGCCCAATTCTCAACACCACTCGAATCACAATTACGCAGCGAGATATGCCTCAGCTGCCGGCTTCTGTTCGCTTCACTGCGGATGAGGATATGGTCACGGTAGATATTCCTATCACCGGTCCAGGAAAAGTATGGGTGAACCCGGAGACACAACTAAGCGGAGTGCTTCCAGATGGCGTGGAAGGTATTACTGCTTCCAGTACCTTTGATAGCTCAGATAATGCTTTGGTTCTTGGTCTTGATGAACAAGGCACGCTCCCTGTTCAGCTAACCATCAGCGAATTGCGTGACGGCTTAGTGAATGGTTCGGTTCCCCTGCAGATTTCTAATGCTGAGGGCGCTAATGAAACCAGCGTTGATCTTCCTGCAGAAGGCTCGTTGAGCGTCCCAATCGATGCCAAAACATTTATCTGGGCGTTTATTATAGCTTTACTTGCGTCCTTGCTGATTCCTCTGGGAATTTTGTACTTAGTGCGTTATATGAATGCAAAGGTACCTTCATCAGCGATGAGTGCTGTACGCATTCCACTTGAGCTTTCTGGTGAAGTACTGCGCTATGGCGGAAGCAGCACCCCGGATCTGGAATCGCAGACAGTAGCCTCCAAGCAGATCACTGTCCATGGAAGTAGTTTTAATGTCGAGGGCCACAGGCTACGAGTGCAGCGATTTACATGGAACCCGATCTCTTCGCCATCAGTCTTTGTAGAAACCACACCATCTATCAGCTCCGATGGGAAACAGAAGGGCGCCAATGCCAAATTGCCGCTAGCAGTCCAGGGCAATTGGTTCGTCACGGTAAGCGGAGCTGATCCAAGCAAGATGGAGCTCATTGCTCTGACCAATCTCCCTTGCGACAAGGGACAGATCGATCGCATGGTCACAGAAATTATCAGCAAGGCACCGGATCGAGTGCGCGAGCTTCAGAAGCAGCTTGACGACGCCGCGACCACTCAAAAATCTCAGACCCCACCGCGTGCCTCAGGCACCAAGAAACCAACGGAAAAGCAACCACCTAACTACAGCGGTGGCACTGGCGGCGGTTTCGGTGGAGGATTTGGCAGTAGCGGAAGTACTTCATCTGGTACCTCAGAATCTACTGGCGGCTTCGGATCTGGCGGTTCTGGAACTACTCCAGGTTTCGGTGGCGGCTTCGGATCCAGCGGTGGCTTTGGTGGAGGTTCCAATAATGATGACACCAGCGGTGGCTTTGGTTCTGGTTCCGGCGGCGGCTTTGGCGCACGTTAATTTAAATATTTCACAATAAATTACTGATTTAAGGATTTTCCCATGAAAAAAGTTCTCGTTGTCGGTTGCGGTGGATCCGGAGCCAAAACTCTTGCTTATATGATGGATCAACTGAAGACGACCCTTGCAGATAGTCTTCCCGACCGTTACCCAAACCCAAAGGAAGCTAAACTTCCTGGCGCATGGCAGTTCGTTTCTGTGGATGTTCCGACATCACCAGAAAGCCCTGGCCCAAACCTGCCGAATGTTCCAGAAGCAGGCGGACGCTATATCTCCTGTGGTTCCTCGGATCGTTACGCCACAGTAGATACCGCCGTTTCCAACCAGCTCGCTAGCCGTGGCGCACTTGGTGGTGTTTCTTCCTGGGCGCTGCGAAACCCAGATTCTGAAACTACTCCAATCAGTAAAGGTGCAGGCCAGTACCGTTCCATCGGTCGTATGCTTATCCTGAGCCGATTGCAGGAAATTCAGGCTGAATTACGTAAATCATGGGATGTCCTTTTTAGTGGTGAAACCGAGCGCGAACTAGCTGATCTCCGTTCCGCTCTCTATGGAACTTCTGTATCCAGTGGTGAAACCTCCAAGGAACAGCCGATCATCTTCGTGGTCTCCTCGATGGCCGGCGGCGCTGGCGCATCCATGGCTCTGGATATCTGTCGGCTCCTGACCGGCCTGGAAGGCAATGCGGTTGGCCTGAGCTCCTTGTTCATGGTGACCCCAGATATTTTCTCTCAGCTTTCCCCAGACCAGGTTGCTGGCACAAACCCAAATGCCCTCGCGATGTTTGCAGAACTCGCAGCAGCCCAAATGGGTGCAGCTTCTGAGGAAGATTCCCGTCTATTTAATGCACTCGGCGTAGCCGTAGGCGATGATTCCATCCCAGTGGGACGCATCTTCCCAGTGGGTATTCGCTCAGGTGAAAACGGCGCGTTGCTGGGCGATGGAAAACCAG
Source organism: Corynebacterium crudilactis (assembly GCF_001643015.1). Lineage (NCBI taxonomy): Bacteria > Bacillati > Actinomycetota > Actinomycetes > Mycobacteriales > Corynebacteriaceae > Corynebacterium > Corynebacterium crudilactis. The sequence goes on along the minus strand of NZ_CP015622.1, from coordinate 2,658,355 downwards.
ACACCGTTTATCGTGCCTTGGGCCGTGGCCTTGCAGCACTGATGGCTGATGAAGTCTCCATGGATAACTTTGAGCAGTTTACCCTCGGCAACCGTGGCGGCGGCAGCGCTGACCAAAGCAAATATGCCTGGGGCGCCCAAGAAGCTAAAAATATTCCATGGGGCAGCTATGGCTACTCGCAGCTTTCCATGGGACGTGATCGCTATGCAGAATACGCAGCACAGCGACTGGCACGATCAGCCGTGGACCGCTTGCTGAAGGGACATTTCGATCCAAGCAATGACGCAGCATCTGACCAGCAACTCCAAAAGCGCCTAGAGAACAACCTGCCATCCTTGATGGGAAATCTCCAGGATGTCCTCCCCATTAATCAGCCAGCGGGAGATTGGATTTTCCAGGGCTTCAATCAGATGATTGAGCACTGGACACAGCGTATAAAGGGTGCTCTTAAAGAGCAGATTCCTGCTGCTAATGGTAAGCGCGGAAACGAATGGATCAGCGATGTCCAACGTGCCTTCCAAGGAAGCAGCCACCAAATCGATCACGATTCTCGCCATGAGCTGTATCAAGGTGTCGCTGACTGGGCTGGTGCAGAAAACCTACAGCGTAGAGTAATTGAACTTATCCGAGATGAGACTGCCAAGTTTGGCGTTCCTTATGGCATGAGCGTGCTTGAAGCCCTCAGCGCTATTATCCAGAATCAGCTCATCGGCAACCTCGCAGTGCTAGCCGGAAGCCGCGCTGCAGAAGCCGTGCAACTCGATGAAACCAGCCGCGGAGAATTGGAAAATAGCAAGGGCAGAATCGATGATTCTGAAAGTTACATCCAAGAGATCGTGTCCCGTTCCACCTCTCAGCTTCACACCCGCGCTGTGCAATACATCGCTGAACACATGGCTGATGTCCTAGATGACTTCATTAAAAACTTCATCCACCCACTCCAGCGCACCATCCAACGTGAGCACCACTCTTTGGAGAAGGATTACCAGCTCACCAACGACATCAACCTGGGTATCTCCCAACTCAAGACCAACGTTCCAGCGCTGTGGCCAGATGAATCACAAACCACCGTTCCACAACGCTTCAGTCAGGCAGCTAATGAAGTCTTCCTGACCGATGTGGACTCTTTCCCAGGCCAATTCCAGGCACATGTCCGCTCATCCACCGATGACATCAACGAACAAAATGACTACACGAGCGCACTGCAAGAAGCATCCACTCGCGTTGTCAGCGGTGTCTGGGAATCCAAGTCAGGCTCAGAAAAAGCCCCACGAGATCTCATCCGCCTCATCGATGTCTGGGTTGCCCGCGACCTGACCCGGGATCCATCCGGTTCTGGCAGTCTCCGTGATCCAAAGCAAGCTCGCTTCGAACTCAAAATTGACACTGGCGAAGTACTCGAACGCTCCCGCCAATACATCCGCCGCCCAGGTTTTGGCTTCCAACAGTTCATCTCTAGCTCCCTGCGTGAATTCATCACCGCGCCGGGCTTGGCAGAACACGAACGCCGCGCACGTCGTCAGCAGGTGCTCAGTAAATTCAGCGAAGCGATGACTTATGCATTGCCTTTGGCACAGATCAACCCACAGTTGGTGCGTGCACTTTATGGCGATGAAGTGCGCTACAACTTCAACTTCTCGCGCATTCCATTTGCTGGTGATGAACTAGGATCCAGCCTGGAGCAGGCCGTTCGTGATTACCCGAACCACCGCCCCGCAGATATCACCAAACCATTGGGTAAAGCCCTGGTTTCTCAAGGTGAGGAACGCTCGATTGATATCTTCGGTTCTTACCCGAACTACGCTCCAATCGTGTTTGAATCCCTCTTGCCTCCGATTGAGAAGCAGTGGCGCCAGATCACTGGTGATCGCACGGAATTCTGGCATGGACGCCGTACCCGACCACTGACTGCGGCTTTGCCAATGACTGACCTCGAGCGAAATGCCATGGTGAAAGGTTGGTACATCGGTCGCCTGGTCGGACGAGTATTCTTCCCAGCAACACTGGACACTGCGGATACCACTCCAGTGCAGATTTACGATGAGAAATCCGATTCGTGGATCAACTTCGCGACCCCAATGCTCACCCCAGTCTCTCGTTTCCGTGGAAGCCTGGATTGGCTTCCAAACTTGTTGGAATCAGCATCTTTGGCATGGGCGCGCGCCGGTGAGCGTCCTGTCTTTGACTCTGTCGAGCCTTACATCCAGCTTCGCCAACTGTGGGATGATGCTGCGAGCCCATCTTTGCCAGGCAGGACCACTCGTGGTGAAAAGCTGCTGCATCAATGGCTTTTCGACGGCGAGCGCAAGGCCGGCAACGTCCTCCAGATTCCAGGAACCGAAGCTGGTGTAACCCCGGCTGCACGTCTCGAGGCTGCGAAGAGCTTCTTGCAGCGCCAAAACGAAATCTCGCAAAACTACGTCCCAAGCGACAAACTTCGCCAGGGCCGTCTATTCACTACAGCTGACCGACCTTTCGGCGATGTCAAAGACCGTGAACTAGCAGCACAAATTCCAGTGTTTGCTGATCTTGCTGCCGATGTTTTTGATGGAACGCAGGAAATTATTGACATCCTGGAAAAGTGCCTCGCAGCAGGACCTCCATCAGCACAGGTCTTTGATATGAACGTGGCTCGCCGTGACGTTTCCCCAGGACCGTCCCTTCCTGGTGAAGGTGAGTTTTAAATGTCTGCTTCTTATTCGCCGGACACCATTTTGACGGTGTTCCTCGGGCGAGGATTGATGTCGGAAGGAATCCGACAAACCCTGGAGGATTTCACCGCGACTGGATTGATTCGAAATCTGGTGTGGATTGATGCAGACAGCTTTCATGAGTCGGCTTCTGAAGTCACTCATTTAGAGGTCAACCATGAAGGCCATCCGGAACTACAAAGACGTCCGTTTAATGAGCTGGTATCGCGGTCACGTACCACGAGGCTGCACCTTGGCGTGATTAACGTTATTGATGGCGATGACGGCATGCTTCACGCTAGGGATCTCACCTCATTGATCGAGATTATTGACAGTGTGTGCTCACACCATCAGATTCACCGATCCAACGTGATGATTGGTGCTGTTGCAGCACCGCTAGAAACGGATTTGCCGATTCTGCGTGGTTACACGAACCTGATGTTGGCACCAGAGGATAGCCAAAGCCCTGGAACTGCAACCGTTACGTACCGCCACGGATATACCGATCATCGTTTTATCCTGCACTGCGTGGCAAATATCGCTAGTTTGTACGGATTGTGGGAGGGGAGTACCTCTGCACCGATCGAACAACTGGTGCCTGCGAAAGGCTCTAGTTTCCGTCTAGTGAGATCTTTCTACAGGCGTATTGATGGACAAGCAGTCCAAACTCACCTGAAAGAAAAGATTCTTAGCACTGCTGAAAACCCTTTGCCTCGCCTAGATATTCCAGGTAAGGAAAGAACGGCACAGTACGCAGAGAATTCTCATTCTTTTGCGCAAAAAGCAGCGCAAGAAATTCTGGATCAGTTTAGATTGCCATTGATCGGCGAAGAGATCACGGCGCATGTCCAGAAAACAAAAGTGATGAGCAGCAGCAACACTGTGCGCCAGTTCGTTGGAACCTGGTTCAAGAAGATGGTGACTACTCCTAAACGATTTGTCACTGAACTTTCTGCAGAATCTCGAACTCTGGCTGAAGATGCCCTGCAAGCCAGCATCTATGGCAAGACTGGCTCTGTAGTCAGAGTTGGTAGCCGAGTTGATATGGCTGGCCAAGGTGAAAGTAGCCAACAAAAGGCTCTTTATTCTGAAGATCTGAAGATCAAATATGCGGCAGATCTTCAAGACCTGTGGACAGCTTATTCAAATACGGCTATGACCTTGTTGGATGCGCAACCCCGACTAATTGCGTACGGCGATCATGGTGTGAGAACACCTGCTGTGGTGCACACCGGACAATCACCACGAGTAGTTGTTGCACGACGTATCTCTGATGTGATTCCTGGACCGGAAACCAATTACGGTGAAGGGCTTCCGGTTGAAGTAAAAGTCGCGGTCGATGTCGGTGAGGTGCCACCCTACGACGTTGAAGGCGTCGCAGAGTTTGAGCGTCGATTAGCAAGGGAAAGCGATCGCGGGCAGCGCGGAATGGGCCAAGTTATTGGTGAATTCAAACGCTGGCAAGAGCAAAACTCCCGCAGTTTCGCGTTTTTCGTCGGTTCTGGTTTGCAAGGCATGCGCCGAGAACTGGAAACACAAGAACAGCACTGGAACCAGGAGCTGCAACGGCTTGCAGAACAAGGTAAAACCTCCGTGGGATCAGGGCTAGGATCCCGCATTTTCCGGTGGCTGGGCTGGGTGACCTTCTGGTCCGCAGCAGCCTTTGGAGCGTGGTGGGCAGCAGAGTTCTACCTAGCTGATTCTCCGCTGGAAGTCAGCCCGTGGGCCGCCACCTTCGCAGCCACCGAAACCTCATTTAAATGGAAGTTTTTTGGATTTTGGTTTGGTCTCTGGCTGATCTGGTGGATTTTACAATGCGTTTTTGAAACCCGAGATGAACTCCGTTTCATTCACCTCCGGAGAGATTTGGTCTCTGAGGTAGAGGCTGCGCAGAAGAATATTGCGATTGCGCAGCAGGGACAAGATCGGATCCGAGTGGGCTATCAACAGTTCCTCTCTATTTCCAAGATCATGGGCATCCTGCTTGAACGCCCATTTGGAAATATTGATCGGGACCGGAGAGAATCCCTCATCCCACGGAACTCTATGCCAGATTCTGTGATGTTTGCTGAAGCTATTTCAGACTCTGATGCAGTGGAAAAACTTACGCGCAAGTACCGCCGAGACCTTTATAAACAAGGCTGGCTGGGACAAAACGTAGGTGAAGCGCTCGATGAGGCTTCCGCTATGTTGGCCACTGAGACTGGAAATAATGTCAATGCGCATACTCTTTTCGGCAGCACCGGTGAAGGATCCTATGGAGATTTGGCGCGTTTATCTGATTTCCTGACTGAGGAAAAGTTCCGGGAAAAAGATCGCAGCGTATCGATCTGGGACAACATCACTGTGAAGCTTTCTCAAGAAAGCGAAGAATTCCGCTCCCAGATCCTTGATTCTCTCCAGATCTATCGCGGAGGCGAAAAAGTGGATGCGCCGTACCAGCAGTCGCTCAAAGACTTGGTATTTGTGGGCTTCTTTAACAGCGAAGTCGCCAGTGAAAAAGGCCGGGTCAAAGGCATGCTCAACTTGGATTCAGAATTGTGCATGTATCAGCCTCAAGAAAATGAATCAGATGCTATCGGCATCAGTGAAGTACTCCTTCAGATCAGTGATCCTGCAGAGGAATCAGATATTTCCTTCATCAGGCCCGCACAGGACACCTTCGATTCATCTTTGCTCGAGCGGATGCCTACCAGTGAAGAATTCCGTCTAGATGAGCCGGCCAATTCGCCGTTCTTGAACCACGGTAATCAGACAAGACAGCGTCCGGAACTACCAGGTACGGGAGAGTTTTAATGGCTAGCGAATACCAAATTCTCAGTGCGTTTAAGACGTGGCGAGATATTGCTCGTACAAAATTTAGCGTAGATCAGTTGCCTACCGATGAAGAACTACTGGCTGCAGCTGAGAATCTTGATCAGCTCAAACCTGGCGGAGACTATCCTGCATTGCAAGTATGGGCGACTGCTCTTCGACGGGTAGTAGGTTTTGTTCAGGTAGGCACCGTTCATATTATCGAACATGGAACTGATGCTGCGATGTTTTCTCCTGATTTGGATTTTGACCAGGATCCGATTCCTGATGCAGAGATTCTGAAAGACGAACCTGTTTCGACATATTATCCAGAGGTTATTGAAGCACCAGTTCCTGAATTTGATCTAGAGCCGGAACCAGAACCAGAGTCTGTGCCTGTGTCTGTGCAGGAAATTGTGGCAGCAGCTGAGCCTGAAGAGACTCCACCTCGTGAAAGGCGCCGCCGACGAGCAGGTTCTCACAGACCAGAACCTGCCAGCCTGCAGCCTGTAGACAACAACATTCGAAATTGGCAGGACTATGAGTTTGCCCGCTTAGATGGTTTCGCAGAGGTTGTTCGGGTACCTGGTGGTTATCTACGAGTAACTATTAATCCCACAAATGGCCTCGACGTGGAATGGGATGTTTCCGCGTCCACTAACTATGGAGTGCGGGTTTTCCGCATCGTCAGTGATGAGATGGAGTTCGAACGAGATCCTAATCTTGGCGAACACCGAGTGAGCACTGTGGGCAATCAGTGGCTAGATATTGAACCTCTCACCACTGCTTACCGCATGTATCAGGTGTGGATGTATGAGGGATCTACAGAATCTGCAGCTGTAAATGCCCAGCCACAATTGGTAGGGGAAACGGTGTTTATTAACCCGGTTTCCAATATTGAGCTATCGGTAGCTGGCTCAGAAGTTAAGGGACAGTGGGCTCCTGCAGAACATACTCATCGGGTTGCTGTTTATGCAGCACCAAGCAATGAGCGTTTGGTTACTGCCTCTCGAAATGAGATCGCCTCCGATAAAAACAACTTCCAAGGCTTCCGATTCCACCCTCAGCACCGTGGCCGTGAATACAAGTTTGTGGCCCGACGTTTTGTGGAGATCAAGGGACAAATGATTGGCTCCGCGCCGTCAGAAGAATTTGTTATTGATGTACCAGCCGAAGTCGTTGAGGTTCCCATTGCGATTGAAGAGCGTTTCGATGGCTTCAGCACCAGTTTTGATGTGACATGGGATGCTCCCCACTCTGGAGAAGTATGGATCTACCGTACTTTGGAAGCGCCAGAAAGCGATCTTCGTTTCAACGCAGTAGAAACTGAGCAGTTGGAAAGTTTTGGTCTGGCAAGACGCGACTGGGCCAATGATTTGGAAGACACTAAGACGTCTTGTCGTGTGATCTGGCCTGAAAATTGGTATTCCATTTTCATCACTCCCGTGAATGTGGTGGGTAACCAAGCTCAAGTGGGCCAGACTTATTCACGAGTTCGGGTAGGCGAGATTAGCCGTCCCAAGCTGTATGAACGTGTGAATAATCAGCTGTTGACCTTCGGCTGGCCAGAAGAAGCACATGAGGTGACGGCGGTATTTGGCGAGCCTGGCACTGGGCACACCATAGGACCAACCGCTGATACTCCGGGTTCGAGTTTGGTCTCCATCCATAGGGAAGCCTATGAGGAAGAGGGAGGCATGCGAGTCAAGCTTCCGGGCGCAGGTGATGTTGCACTATTTGCTTCCAGAGTTTATGAAGGACGCCAGATTTGGGGCGAACCAGAAATCCTCAATTACCGAGGATTAGATAAGTTCAGCTACCAGCTGCACCAGGAAAATGGTCGCTTGTTCCTTGCTATCTACAGTGAGCGACCAAATAACCAGTTCCATCAGTTCTCTTTGAGGATTCACTCTTCTCGTCTTCCATTGGAACCAGAAGACGGCAATGAAGTGATGACGAGGAAAATTAGCAATGATGGCAGCAGGCATCATCCTGAAGATCTCCTTGCAGGAATTAGTTCTTCAGCATTGCGTTCAGAAAAAGAACAAGTAGTTGAATACTGGGAGATTGATCCCAAAATTGCGGGTCTGCCGTCGACAAGCTTTTTGCGTCTTTTTATCCACCAAGAAGAAACCGCAGGTTTCCACCTGAAAGCTTTGATCGACCCTGCGCCCGCATCGCTGATTTTAGGAACATGGATTGGCTAAGGACGTGGAACCAGCGGCCATGAGATGGATCCATATTACCTACGGTTCCTTCAGAGGAACTGCAGGTAGAGGCGGATGGAAAGTAGGTTCTTGGTCTGCGCAAGCAACCAAGGAAGACCTACAGCTGATCGCAGAAGTAGCCCCTACCCATATTGAAACGGTCACAGCATTCGATGACTTCATCACATCTGAAGAAATTGATGCGCTTCCGCGGAGGTTTGAGTACCGTCCGATGCTCAATCGAGCTTTGATTATGCAATCGGTTCCTGCCGGAAAAGATGCAACTGGGCGACCAGGAAATATCTTTACGCATGCCGTGATTGATGCAGATCTGGGCAGCCCACTGGAATCCATCTACCCGATTTCTTTCTATCGATCTGCTGATCTGCTCAGCCCATTTCGAGTTGCTGCAGTCAACGAAGCAGAACTTTCAGCAGATCTTGGGGAACCCCGAACTGGTCCGATGGCTGACCTCTCCTTGTCTTGGATGATGGTAGACAGCATGTTTGGCAACCGGCGCCAGACGTTCTATCAGCTGCAAGATGCACTGCAGACAGGAGAAAGGGCAGTTGTTCTTGTCTTGAACAACACTAATGAAGCGGCCTATTGGATCCAGGCATTATCTTCTACGCTCACTCCGAATGAAGCTCGCAGGCTTCTGCATTATTCAACTTTTGAACGCGCCGCTACTCTGCCAACCCCCAATAAGTCGGGTGAAGCGTGCTCTTTATTTATCGTGCCTGGAAATGATCGAGCGCTGCTGGCAGAGAAACCTGGAATTGTGATCATAGATCCAGAGAAACCAGTGGAGCAAAAAGCTGAGCCCAAGGGATCATGGGCTCGGATGACTGCTGCTCTTTATACCGATGGCTTTGACCCTGATGAGATAGTTGCAGGGTTAATCCGTGCTAATGAGAAATTGGATAGCTCACAGGCTGAACTCGCAAGATTCGGAGATGGATTGGCACGCTTTACGCGTAGCGAGTTCGCCTCAGATAAACATCCTGTGCGTGTGATTGCTGATCAGCACCTTTTTGGCACAACTACAGCACAGCCAGCTAGGGCAGCGGAGCCAGTAGAAGAGCAGCCAAGTACCAACGAAATTCTGGCTCATGCTTCTGCGGTAATTCATACTCCTCGGCATGCAGTTGAATCACAAGACTGGATCAGTTTGCGCCGGATGGCAGGCAGCCGGAGATGGATCAGCAATATGTCAGAGCAAGCCATTAATAGTATTGAAAAGCTCCACGATTCACCTGCAACGGAATTGGTCGCCTATTTGGATTTCCTCCTGAAAACAGAGCTAGCCACCAGCATTAATGCTGCTGACTCCCATTTCCGAAGCAGCTTTTCAGATTTCCCAGCGATGAATAATTGGCGTCGGATCAAGTTCACCGGTGGGGAGCACCCCAAGCTGAAAGAGCTGTTAGTAGACGCAGAACGCGATGCGCGGAATAGACCCGCTGCGGAGCTCATCCTGGATCAGATCATGCAGAATTTAAATAAAGATAGAACTTTGGACGATGTCTCTGCATGGATTAATGGGGCTGAAGGCAAACGATTAGTTGCAGGTATCAACCAAGGCCTACCAGTCCGAACTGGTAGAAATTATTTCTTGAGTGATCTGCTCCGCGTGTATTTCGGAGTAGCAGTCAATAGCGATGACGATGTTTACCAAGCTCTCACCAAGTTGGCTAAGGACTCTGCGACTCGCTATGTGGAATCACGACTGCAAACAGGAAGAAGTGCAACCCTAAGGACATTTGAGAAGTTCGGGGAAAATTTCGCCAGGAGTGAGGCACCTGAATTTCTCAGCACAAGCAGCGAGATTGATTACTACATTGAAGTTCTTAAACGGGACGCAATCAATACAAGAGTGTCTCGAAACAATGACGTCAACACCATTTTTAACACGGTAGCCCAAGCTATTATCAGAGCTGTCGGCCGAAGGAACAGTGGAAAGGAACTGCAGCTATGAACGTGATTCGGCTGGATTCTAACCAGACCTATGATGTGCCTCGTGAGGGGTTTTCTGCGCGTTTGGAATTCGATGTTAGCGGAGGCCAAGGTTTCCGAGTGGAGGTTCCCTCTACAGAGAGTAATCGGCGCGGTAATACCTGGTGGATCCGCAACCCACAGGGCACTACTGAAGTAACTGTATTTCCAGATAGTGCGCGTAGTGAGTTCCTTTCTGGAACCAAGCTGTATGTTTCTGTTGTCATCCAGGAAGCTGGCCGACAAGAGACTACTTTGCAATTACCTACCTATCCCATGGGTGGCTTGCGCTCCATTCCTGTCCTTAATATTTTCCCAGGTGAAGAGACAATCCGCCTACAAGCCGGAGATGTCAGCAACGACAGCTCTTTGGATACCGAAGCCTCCGGTATTCGCTCTTCCCTGGGGCGCTCCATAGATAAAGACGGCTCTACGGATATTGCCCGGGCAAATGTCACGATTCTGGTGGATAAAACAGCATCAATGAAGTTCAGCACAAGCCGTGACACCTTTGATACCATGTGCTCTTTTGCTGCTGGTGTGTTGTCAGTGGTCAGTTCTGGACGATCTATCAATCTGATGACTAGTAGCTCTTCTGATCCTCGGGTACGTATAGAAAACCCTGAGGAGATCAGCACATTATCCGATCGATTTACGCCAGTGAGAGAAGTCGGTTGGAATTCTGATTTAGGGCAAATCTCGCCAGAGGACGCAGTCGTGGTTATTTCCGATGATATTCCCGCAGAGATATTGAAATTATCCAACAGAGTGCATGTGCTCAGTTCTCGGAAGCCACTCGTAGAGCATGGAACCAGCACAACTTATTTTGATCCTTCGCTCATCAACGCCATCAAGAATCATGATCAGCGTTTACTTGCTGGCCCTGTGCGCCAGATGTTTGATGCATTGACAGGTTCTATACAACGAGAGGATCCTCAAGCATGACCACCCCTGATCTTCAAGAACCAACCTCTGGAGTACTTCCCACAAGGTGTCCTTTCACCTTCAAAGAACTACCAAATCCAGAAGCAACATCATCACCTTTTGTTGATGCCACTTCCCAAGATGCGACTCTGCCAGATGGTTGGCAGAATTCTGGAACCTTAACCATCGCCATGGCAGGCGATCGGTCTTCCGGCAAGAGCATGTACATCGCTGTGATTGTGAAGCTGCTACGCAAACTTGTAGTTGCTAATGGTGGATCTTTCTTATTCGCAGATGAGCACACTCGACGGATCTACCAAGAGAAGTATGAAAAACCGCTCTTTGAGCAGATGGGACTTCTACCACCGACTCCTCCAGCTTCTGCCCCGGATGCGCACCAGCAGCGCCCCCTCATTTTCGATATTTCTACATCGAATCACCCAGAGCAACGACTGTTCTTAGTGTTCCGAGATGTTGCAGGCGAAGATCTCCAAGAAGAAAGCTTTTCCGATCGTGAGTCAGATTTGGAATTTTTCCAGAACGCGGATCGCATTCTTTTCCTCTTTGACCCGATGTCTGTCCCACGTATTAGGCAGATGCTAGAAGGTTCTGTACCTACCCATGAGGTGGATACTGACGGACCAATGGTGGTGTTAAGAAACGTACTTCGAGTGCTGGGCGCAGAACACCGCCCGAAAATTGCTCTGTGTATGTCTAAATTCGACACGATGCAGCAGCTAGCTGACGTAAACCAAGATCACCTGCACTACACAGGATCCAATATGGTCAATTGGCAGCGTGTGATGAGCAACTTCGGCGCGACCTTCCGCAGGGATAGTGCTCCGCTGGATGAACCTTTTGATCGAACTGCCAGTGAGATCCTTGATCTAGAGATTCGTAGTATGTTGCAGTGTCTGGATGCAACGCACCTGCTTAATCAATTCAACCAACCTTTGGCTGGCGGGGATCCTTATCCATTCCAATCATTTGCAGTATCTCCTTTGGGTGCGAGTCCTGAAGGTGACCGGATTAACCGCAGCGGCATTGCACCATTTCGTTGCCTTGACCCACTGAGAGAGCTCTTCTCTGAGATTGGGCTGTTGGAGGGGCTAGATACTCCGACAACGCTGCGTGCACCAATTAACCGAGGTGCATCTCTAGGATTAGCTGCTGGTAATAATGCAATAAACGGCGCAGTTTCTAGCGAAGAGCAGGAAGTTGTGCAGCAAGAAGAACCGAAGAAGCGTGGATTTTGGAGGTGGTTCAAGTGAATTTTCAGTCTTCAGAAGGTGTAAAGCTTGATGCTGTTCGTGCTGAGGAAGAGTATGAGGCTCAGCGTCAGGAGAAACGTCGTGCACGCAATCGATCGACAATTGCGTGGGTTGGCTCAGGCATCCTAGTCGTTGTAATCATTACGCTTCTGATGGTGCTTTTCTGGACTCTTTACTAAAACTACTAGGAGAGTCTTTTAGGAGATGTAGATCTTAAAGAGCCTTGAGATGGTGAGGGGTTCAGCTTGTTGGCCAAGCTGAACCCCTCTTTTCTTTAATTAGCAGTTAACCGCTGTGAGGACTGCGAAATGGCCAATAAAAAGACAATGAGTAAATAAGCGGTTTTCTGGGGTCGAAGAAGAGGTTGAAGAATCCTCTGCACCTTGCACTCGCACCCCTAGAGTGCTAGAAAAGTAGTTAGCACTCAGCTAATTAGAGTGCCAATAATGATCATCAACTGCTTGGTGGGTGAGGTTGGTCCACACTCACTAACCGTGCCGTCGCGGGCGCCTACCGGGCAGAAGACGTGAGTGTCGTCCTACAAATATTTCAGGAGCACAAACACATGGCAAAGATCATCGCCTTTGATGAGGAAGCACGTCGTGGCCTAGAAAAGGGTCTAAATACCCTGGCTGACGCTGTTAAGGTTACTTTGGGACCAAAGGGCCGTAACGTTGTTTTGGAAAAGGCTTGGGGCGCCCCAACCATTACCAACGATGGTGTCACCATCGCACGTGAGATCGAGCTAGAGGATCCTTACGAGAAGATCGGCGCAGAGCTGGTCAAGGAAGTTGCCAAGAAGACCGACGATGTCGCAGGCGACGGCACCACCACCGCTACTGTATTGGCACAGGCTCTGGTTAAGGAAGGCCTGCGCAACGTTGCTGCTGGCTCTAACCCAATGGGCATCAAACGCGGCATTGAGAAGGCAGTTGCTCAGGTTACTGAGAAGCTGCTTGAGGCTGCAAAAGAAGTTGAGACCGAGGAGCAGATCGCTGCTACCGCTGGTATCTCCGCAGCAGACCCAGCTATCGGCGCGCAGATTGCTAAGGCAATGTACGCAGTTGGTGGCGGTCGTCTGAACAAGGATTCCGTCATTACCGTTGAAGAGTCCAACACTTTCGGTGTTGAGCTCGAGGTTACTGAGGGTATGCGCTTTGATAAGGGCTACATCTCCGGTTACTTCGCAACTGACATGGAGCGCCTCGAGGCTGTTCTGGAAGATCCATATATTCTGCTGGTTTCCGGCAAGATCTCCAATATCAAGGATCTGCTTCCACTGCTGGAGAAGGTCATGCAGTCCGGCAAGCCTTTGCTGATCATCTCTGAGGACGTTGAGGGCGAAGCTCTTTCCACCCTCGTTGTGAACAAGATCCGTGGCACCTTCAAGTCTGTTGCTGTTAAGGCTCCAGGCTTCGGTGATCGTCGTAAGGCTCAGCTGCAGGACATTGCAGTTCTTACCGGTGGCCAGGTTATCTCTGAAGAGGTCGGACTCTCCCTCGAGACCGCTGATCTGCCACTTCTGGGCCAGGCTCGCAAGGTTGTTGTCACCAAGGACGACACCACCATCGTTGATGGTGCAGGCTCTGAGGCTCAGATCGAAGGACGCGTAAACCAGATCCGCGTTGAGATCGAGAACTCTGATTCTGACTACGACCGTGAGAAGCTCAACGAGCGCCTGGCTAAGCTTGCCGGCGGCGTTGCAGTTCTTAAGGTTGGCGCTGCAACTGAGGTTGAGCTCAAGGAGCGCAAGCACCGCATCGAGGACGCTGTCCGTAACGCAAAGGCAGCTGTCGAAGAGGGCATCGTTGCAGGCGGCGGCGTAGCTCTGCTGCAGGCTGCTCACGTCTTGGACAGCGATCTGAACCTTTCCGGCGACGAAGCAACTGGCGTTCGCATCGTCCGCGAGGCTCTGACTGCACCACTGAAGCAGATTGCAGCTAATGCTGGCCTCGAGCCAGGCGTTGTTGCTGACAAGGTTTCCCAGCTCCCACAGGGCGAGGGCCTCAACGCTGCAACCGGCGAGTACGTCGACCTCATGGCTGCGGGCATCAACGACCCAGTTAAGGTCACCCGCTCCGCACTCCAGAACGCTGCATCCATCGCAGCACTGTTCCTGACTACTGAGGCTGTCGTTGCGGACAAGCCACAGCCTGCAGGCGCAGCTGGCATGCCAGGCGCAGACGAGATGGGTGGCATGGGCGGCTTCTAAGCCTTTCCACGCTGCAACTCTCACTAGCCCTCTCGCACCACAATGCGGGAGGGCTTTTGCGTGCCTAAAAACATTGCTTTTCGACGTCTGCCACCGTCATTGTGGGATTCCCCGCGCCGGGCAATGCAATCTAAAGTTCACCCGGTAGACATCTCAAATTCGTTTAAAAATGATCAAGAACACACTCATTTTTCGACCGCTACACTTAGCTGGCCTTGCAATTTACCCCTGAACGGGGGCGCTTATCTGAGTTAATTTTTTGAAGTTTCGCTTTAATCGAGCTGTAGTTAAGTAGTGTTACACCATCATGCAATTTTGCTGAAAAGTTTCCTTTTAATTCATCTAAGGAACCATTGTATCTCCAGCTCATGGAGTATTTCGGGAAATTTTCAATAAATAAATCTTTACTGGCTTTGGCTGGAAAGAGGGCTGAGAAAATTTATCGTTTCGCCTTGACGTGTTGCCAAAATGTGATTGAATAATTGAGTGACGTCCTGAGGGCGTCAGCAAACTGGCAACCATCACCAGCTCTTTTGCTGGTCCTCTCAAGGAGACCTCTCATGGATCTTTCCCTTCTTAAGGACAACCTGTCCGATTACGCTACCTTCGGCAAGAACATCGGAACCGCTCTGCAGAGCATTCCTGAGCTTCTCGGTAGCATTCTTTACTTCTTCGACAACATCGGTGACATCTCTGAGGCTACTCAGGGTGGCTTCGAAGCTCTGTCTAACTAAGACAACAATTGATTTGGCTGTTAGGTAAAGCCGCAGCCTTTCACCTTTGCACCTTAAATCAATTCTTTAAAGGAGAATTAAAATGGATAAGATTTACGAAGTTCTCGGCGAAGTTGCTTTCCTTTCCGGCGACGGCATTTTCGGTTACGGTTTCGAGTTCCTGAAGGCCTCCGGCTCTTGGGCAGAGGCAGTTTCCAAGCTTCTTGGTCTGCTCTAATTATTAATTGAGTTTTTCCCTTCGGGGTAGCTTGATTAAATTGAAAGCTCTGATTCATATTATGAATCAGAGCTTTTTGCATGCTTAAAGCATGTTGGTAGTTATATGAATTTTTTGAAGTCTCTTATTGAATTCCACATGTTAACGCGCCGAATGTGGCCTGTATGAGTAGACTTTTTAGCATGGCTGAATCCCACGAAAATGATCTTCCCGTTATCGATCTTGCCCAAATTGAAGGCTATGTAGTCGATGACTCGGATGAAGATGATCCGGTACTTCTTCGTCCAGATGGCACTGCTATCGAAACATGGCGAGAAGGTTTTCCCTATGAGGACCGCGTTACTCGCGAAGACTATGAAAAGGTAAAGCGTTCCCTCCAGATTGAGCTCCTTAAGTGGCAGAACTGGACTAAGGAAACTGGCCAGCGCCACATCATTTTGTTTGAGGGCCGTGACGCCGCTGGTAAGGGTGGCACCATTAAGCGCTTTAATGAGCACCTTAACCCTCGTGGAGCACGAACTGTGGCGTTGGAAAAGCCTTCCCCACGTGAGTCCACTTCCTGGTACTTCCAGCGTTATATTGAAAAATTCCCATCTGCAGGCGAGATTGTTTTCTTTGACCGCTCTTGGTACAACCGCTCAGGCGTGGAGCGCGTGATGGGATTTTGTACGGAATCACAGCATGCTGAGTTCCTACGTGAAGTTCCGATGCTAGAGAACATGATCCTTGGCTCTGGTATCAGCTTGACCAAGTTCTGGTTTTCTGTGACCCGCAAGGAGCAGCGCACTCGTTTTGCGATTCGTCAGGTTGATCCGGTTCGTCAGTGGAAACTTTCCCCGATGGACTTGGCTTCACTTGATCGTTGGGATGATTACACCCGTGCAAAGGAAGAACAGTTCCGTTACACCGACACTGATGAGTCTCCATGGATCACTATCAAGTCGAATGACAAGAAGCGTGCTCGTATTAATGCGATGCGTTATGTCTTGTCTAAGTTTGATTACACCGACAAAGATTATGAACTTGTTGGCGTTCCTGATCCAAAGATTGTGCTTCGTGGGCGCGATCAGATCGGTGATTAAGTCTTAGGTTTTAAATCTAAAAGTGCCTTGGCTCAGTGGAGAAATTACTGAGCCAAGGCACTTTTGGTTGTTATGCTTAAGCGGCTGCTGCCTCTTTTTCGGAAATGTTTTTGCGAAGGAAGCTGCTGGAAATGATGAAGATCGCACCGATTATTGCCCAGCACGCTAGCACGGCGAGCGATCTGGTGCCTCCATTTCCATCGAAGAATGCTGCTGAGCGTAGTAGGTCTCCAGTCGCTCCGATGGGGAGATATTGGCCGATGATGCCCCATGGTTTCGGTAGCCACCACCAGCCAGTGGCAAGGCC
The DNA here is from genome assembly GCF_001643015.1 of Corynebacterium crudilactis. Taxonomy (NCBI): domain Bacteria; kingdom Bacillati; phylum Actinomycetota; class Actinomycetes; order Mycobacteriales; family Corynebacteriaceae; genus Corynebacterium; species Corynebacterium crudilactis. The sequence goes on along the minus strand of NZ_CP015622.1, from coordinate 2,641,923 downwards.
GGATAATGGGTTTGCAATGAAAATTGTCAGTATTGCGCCGAGTCCGACTCCTGGGATGCCAATGAGTGCGCCGAGTCCTGTCACTAGAAGGGATGTTGCTGCAATGCCAAGGCTGATCGTGGCACTAATGGCCCAGAATGAAGACTCTGCAGAGAAGAGGTTATAGCCGTAGTACATGATGCCTGTGACAACGAAGCCTGCAATGATGCTGATTGCTAGGGATCCGATAAGTTTTCTCCAGGAGTGTCCCTTAAGGAGCAGTGTGAGGAGAGCTGCGGAAATCATGCCGCCAAATGCTAGTGGTAGTCCGAGGACTGCAATACCGGCTCCTTGGGGATCATTTTCACTTAGAGGTGCGAGTTCTTCTACGGTTACTTGCTGGCCTTGAGTTTGGAGTCCTGTGGCTAACTGGGTGAGAATCGCGGTATAGGGAGAACCGTTTCCGGAAGCGGTGTACACCGTTGTGGTTTGTGCTTCTGGATTAATTGCTATGCCGCCGATTACGGCGCGTGTGGAAATTTCATCTTTCACATCGTCCGCAGATGTGTACTCCTGAACGTCGAATGCTCCAGGTAGCTGGGCATCAAGATTAGTTTTTAGTTGTTCAGCTACGGGGCGGGGGCAGAAACTGCAAGGGGGAGATCTTTGGCTCCTGAGGCGGTGGATGGTGCCAGGAATGCAAAGAGCATTAGGGCGATGACAACTGGAATGCCAAAACTGAGTGCTAGAACTTTGACCCAGGGGTTTTTCTCAGCGGGGTCTGCTGGTGTCATGGTTGCTCCTCAACTAGACTGAGTGGAACACTTTGTTCCACTTAATAAATGGAACATATCATTCCATTTAGCTTTTAGGCAAGGGGAAACATGCGCGCAGATGCACAAGCAAAGCGAGAAATAATCGCACAAGCTGCAAAAGAGTTGATTCTTCGGGAAGGAATTGATATTTCTTTTCGGCAAATCGCAGCTGAAGCGAGCGTCGGTGTTGCTACTGTTCATCGCCATTTTCCAACGAAATTTGAGCTGTTAAAGGCTGTTATGCCGAAAATACTGGGTGATGCCAGCGCGATATTGATGAAAAATGAAGTGCGTTGGGAATCAGATCCACGTGCAGCATGGCGGGAGGCAGTTATTCAATTAGCGGAAATGGCAGCGGTTTTGCTCAAAGATAGCATTATTGTCGCGCTTGCTGAAGATCCTGAAGCTGTAGCAATTCGAACAATTCTTCTGGATGATCTCCAAGATCTTTTAGCTTCACTACTTAAAAAGGCAACCATGCATGGATATGTCTCCGAAGAATTAACACCTTTACAGTTCCATCTTGGATTGGGCAGTGTATCGCGTCCGCTGCCGGAGAAAGTGACCGAGATGGTGCCAGGATATTCCAGCTGGGCAGTAGAAAACTTTATGGCAGGATTAGAAGCAACGGCGAAGAAAAACCTTGGGGAGTGAAATCTCTCAAATAGGAGCCAGCAGCTGATCGCGTACTGGTAGAAAGCAGAATGAAATAATGCACTCACGTCTTAAACTCGGAGTACTGCCGGCAGAACTCCATCAACAGCTTCTCAATCTCACTACCAATATGAAATCTTCCTCAGCGGATGTGGCTGAGAGAGTAAGCGTTGACGCACCGTTTACTGGTGAAGTAATTGGTGAGGTGTTGGTGGGGGATGCGCAAGACGTGAGTCGAGCTTTTCAGCTCTCCAGAGGCGCACAGAAGCTGTGGGCAGAAATGCCGATGTCTGAGCGTAAAAGAATTTTCTTGAAATTCCATGATCTGGTGTTGAAAAACCGTGAGCTGTTGATGGATTTCGTGCAGCTGGAGACTGGAAAGAACCGGGCGTCGGCAGCCGATGAAGTGTTAGATGTTGCTATTACCACCCGCTATTACGCCAATAAAGCAGAGAAGTTCCTATCGGATAAGAAGCATCCAGGGGCTTTGCCAATAGTGACGAAAAATATGCAGCAGCATGTTCCAAAGGGGGTGGTGGGGCAGATTACCCCGTGGAATTATCCACTGACACTGGGGATTTCTGATGCAGTTCCAGCTCTGCTAGCTGGCAATGGAGTGGTTGCTAAACCAGATCTTGCGACACCGTTTTCTTGCCTGATCATGGTGCATTTGCTCATTGAGGCAGGGCTTCCGGCTGAACTGATGCAAGTTGTTACTGGCTCCGGTGAAGTTGTGGGTGGGGAAATTGCGAAGCAGTGTGATTTTCTTATGTTCACGGGCTCAACAGCAACTGGCCGGATTCTTGGACGCCAAATGGGGGAGCGTTTGGTGGGGTTCTCTGCCGAATTGGGCGGTAAAAACCCCTTGATTGTGTCTAAAGATGCTGACTTAGACAAGGTCATAGCCGATCTTCCACATGCGTGTTTCTCTAATTCTGGGCAACTCTGTGTGTCGATTGAGCGCATCTATGTTGAAGAAGAAGTCTATGACGAGGTAGTTACTCGTTTTGTGGAGGCTGTTAAAGCAATGCCTTTGGGGGCTGGGTTTGACTGGAAATATGCGATGGGTTCGTTGATTAGTGAAACCCATGTGGCGCGGGTGTCGCAGTTTGTTGAGCAAGCTAGGGCAGAAGGCGCAAACGTATTGTGCGGTGGAAAAGCGCGAGCAGATTTAGGTCCGTATTTCTATGAACCAACGGTCTTGGTAGATGTTGCGGAACATACGGCTTTGCGTACGGAAGAAGTATTTGGGCCAGTGGTGTTTGTCGAAAAGGTCGCGTCACTGGAACAGGCGATAGAAAAGGCGAATGCCACTTCTTATGGCTTGAATGCTTCCGTATTTGCCGCGAGTGATACGGGAAACTGGGTGGCTCGGCGATTGAGAGCGGGAGCTGTTGGAATCAATGATGGCTATGCCGCAACGTGGGCTAGTGTGTCCACACCTTCAGGCGGCATGAAGCAATCGGGGTTGGGACGGAGACATGGCGCTGAGGGAATTTTAAAGTACACAGAAATTAAGAATGTGGCAGAGCAACGCTGGATATCGATGCGAGGACCTGCAAAGATACCGCGGAAGGTTTATTCAGATACCGCCGCTACGGCGTTGAAGCTGGGTAAAATGTTCAAGATTTTGCCATAACAAAAGCCGGATCCTTGGCTCAAGGATCCGGCTTTTGGTGTTTTAGGAGTTAAATCCAGGGTTCAATTGGGTTTCCCTGCCAGCGGGTATGCGCTGGCACCTGATCGCCGCGCATCACCAGAGAGCCTGGGCCGATGGTGGCGGAGGCGTCGATAAGCGAGGCCGGTAGGGCAACGGAATGGTCCGCTAGGGTGGCGCCGTCAGCGATGGTCACCGTATCCAGGCTCATGACGCGGTCCTGGAAGAGGTGCGTTTGCACCACGACACCAGGGCCGACGGTAGCGCCCTTGCCGATGTAGCAAAGATCGGTTTCCGGTAGCCAATAGGACTCAATCCATGCGCCGCGGCCGATGTGTGCGCCAAGTGCGCTCAAGCCTAAGTTGAGGGCACCATGGCCCAGGTTTGGTATGAGGAACCATGGACCGGCCACAGATTCCACGAACGCATCTTGGAGCTCATTGAGCCAGACAAAGCGGCTCCAGAGCGGATGCTCCGAGGCTTTATGCTTGCCGACGCACACCCACTTCACGAGCACCGTGATCGCCATGGCGAGCACACCAACGGCCATGAGGATTACTCCACCAAGCAACCAGGAGATCCACATGTTGAATTCCTGAAGCAGGTATTGCATGAGCAGCAGTGAGGTTGCCACCAACACACCAGAAGTCATTGGTGCTAGTAGTCGGGCAGTTTCCACCACACCACGTGCAAATTTCACGCCGAAACCAGGGTTGTAGGTCTTTGCTTCGCCCTCATCAACTTCGACAGTCACACGACGCATGCGCTCTGGTGGAGAACCCCACCAGTTGGAATTCGCCTTCGCCTTTTTCGGAGTGGAAGACAGTACGGCAACGAGGGAGTTCTTCGCCAGCTTGCGCTCTGGGCCCGCGATACTGGAGTTGCCCAGGAAGGAACGCTTACCAACACGAGTTTCACCACTGAGTAGCCAACCATTGCCCAGCTCATAGCCACCGATGAGGGTGTCATCTGCGAGGAATGCGCCTTCGCGGATATCAGCGAGCTTTGGCACCATCACGGCGGTAGAGATTTCTACGTCCTTGCCGATCTTGGCACCTAAGCTGCGGAACCATAATGGGGTCAGCTGGGATGCATAAAGAGGGAAGAGGTAGGTGCGGGCATCGTCCATGAGACGTTCAACAGCCCATACCTGCCAGCCCAGGCGGGAGCGCACAGGAGTGACTCCACCACCCTTGATACCGATCTGCAGTAAACGGACAAGCACCCAAATGATTACGGTGTACGTGAAGAATGCAGCCAGTGCGCCAACCGCAGAGAAAACCAGCACTCCCCAGATAGGAGATAGTAGAGAGAGCATGGCCAGCCACAAGGTCACAGCGGCGCCGGCACCTAAAGCAATCAACGGCAGCAGGGACAACACAATGGAGGTTGCGCCGAATACTGGAACCCACCGTGAATTGCGAGGAGGATGAGATTCTGGGAAGCGGTGCTTTGCGCGACCCACTTTTTGAGCAGGGGAGCCAGCCCAACGGGAACCAGGCTTGATGGTCTTATCACCCGTAACGGTGGAACCAGGCAGCAGGTGCGCGCCTTCGCCAATAATTGTGCCAGGAAGCAGCGTGGAGCGTGCACCAATACGTGCATTATCGTGCACTTCGGTGGAGCCAACGTGCAAAATATCGCCGTCTAGCCAGTAGCCACGAAGGTCTACTTCCTGCTCAATGGAGACGTTATTGCCCAAGGTCAGCAAGCCGGTGATCGGTGGTAGCGAGTGGAGATCAACACCCCTGCCCATCTTCACGCCCAAAGCGCGCGCGAAATAGTTCACCCACGTTGCGCCAGAGATATTGCGGGAACCAGAAGCATCTGCCAAACGCTCAGCTGCCCAAATACGCAGGTGGACGGAACCACCGCGTGGATATTGGCCAGGAGTAAGTCCTCTGGTGATCAAACGCGCGCCCCAACCGCCGATGGGAAGACGCCCAATTGGAGTGGCAAAGACAATAATCATGCCAAGCACAATCCACCAGGACACATGAACAGCCCACTCGAAGCCCAGCGCGGACATGATGTTATTGCCCAGCAACAGCCATGCGATCCACTGTGTAGCTTGAAGCGTCATGATCGGAACCTGAATGAGGGTCTGTGCAAAACGAGTACCAAAAGATACCGGCTTTACGACGCGTTCCTCAACCTGGTTTGGCGCTTCCAAAGAAATGCCGGTATCGCTAGCGATTGTTTCAATGCGTTCTGCAAATTTTTCCAAACGAGGATGATCATAAAGATCACGCACTGCAGCGGTTGGAACCTTTTCGCGGACTCGACCAACGAGTGTGGCCGCGGCCAGGGAAGTGCCACCAAGTGTGAAGAAATCAGCATCCTTGCTGCCCACAGACGTACCGAGGATATCCACCCACATCTGAGCCAGCCAAGCTTCAGTATCACTGAGATCATTGGCTTCAACAACAGTGCCAGGAAGTGGCCACGGCAGGGATTTCTTATCTACCTTGCCAGAGGTGGTTACTGGCAGATCGTCCATCACATGGATGCGCGGAACAAGAGCCGCCGGCATGGTTTCGGTGAGACGGTTAGCAGCGCTCTCGTGATCGAAAGCGGTGGAATCATCTTCCAAAGAAACATAAGCAACGAGTACTTTTTGGTCTGCGCCAGTAGTTTGCACCACGACAGCAGAAGAACGCACATTAGGAAGCGCTGCCACATTGGCATCCACTTCGCCGAGTTCGATGCGTCGACCGCCGATTTTCACCTGATCATCAACACGGCCCACAAAGTAGAGGCCATCTTCTTCCAAGCGAACGTGGTCACCAGAACGGTAGGCACGAGACCAGCCCACAGATTTCAGAGGTGCATACTTTTCGCGATCTTTTTCTGGATCAAGATAACGAGCAAGACCCACACCGCCGATGACCAGTTCGCCGACTTCGCCGATTTCCACAGGATCGCCAGCATCATTGACAACAACAAGATCCCAGCCAGCTAAAGGCAGCCCAATTCCTACTGGTTTACCTGCATAGAGTTGAGTTCCGCAGGCAACCACCGTTGCTTCGGTCGGGCCGTAAGTGTTCCACACCTCGCGGTCAGGCGTCGATAAGCGTTCGACGAGTTCCTGTGAGCAGGCTTCACCGCCGACGATGAGGAGGCGAACCTGGGACAAGGCTTCTGCTGGCCACAGGCCAGCCAAAGTTGGGACGGTGGAGACAACGCTGATATCGCGACGAATCAACCATGGACCCAAGTCCATTCCGGAACGCACCAAGGAGCGGGGCGCCGGCACAAGACAGGCGCCATGGCCCCAGGCCAACCACATTTCTTCACAGGAAGCATCAAAGGCTACAGACAAACCTGCAAGTACTCGATCTTCTGGGCCAAGAGGTCCGGAAGGGTGATCAACTAAGAACATTTGTGCTTCGGCATCCACGAAAGCGGCAGCCGAACGGTGGGAAACTGCCACGCCCTTAGGCTTTCCAGTGGAACCGGAGGTGAAAATAATCCACGCAGTATCTTCCAGGCGCGGAGGGCGGGTATCGCCACCAGCCGTTGGGCGGATGATATGGAAGCCGGAAGCATCGAAAAGCGCATTAATATTCGCTTCGCCGAAAACCATTTCAGCGCGCTCTTCAGGGTCATCCGCATCCACAGGCACATATGCAGCACCTGCGGCGAGAGTAGCCAAAATAGAGATATACAGATCACGCGTACCAGAAGGCATACGGATACCAATGCGGTCGCCACGCCGAATTCCCTGCTCATGCATGGAAGCAGCCAAAGCAGTGACTTCTTCCATTAACTCTGCATAGGTCAACACCTGGCCATCGTCGATTGCTGCGGCCTCAGGATATGTGGAGGCCACGGTTTCTAAGACGTTCCACAAGGTGCGCTTCGGCGGAGCCTGCGCGGACCTGAGGAACTGTGCTGGAACACTGCTCAATGCCACGTTTCGTTTAGTCCTCTTCGGTTGAGATAATTGCTGCGGCCAACTTACGAAGGTGCTTCAACTGCTTAGATGTAGATTCATCCAATGCAGCATCCTCTGCCACCAGCACAACTTTGTGCAGCTCCGCTTGGGCGGCTTTTCCCTTCTTTGTTGATGCAACAATTTGGCGACGACGGTCTTTAGGATCACGTTCCCGTTTAGCCCAGCCGCGCACCTCAAGTGAATCAACGAGTCTGACCATATCCGATGCATCGATGGCCAGCAGCTCACAGAGAACTGACTGACTTGCAGCATCAGAATGAACCAGACATGTAAGCGTCCAGAATTCCCTCATCGTGGTCTCATGTTTAGCCAATTCGGCCTCTACATGATCACGAGTGCGACGCCGAAGCCGCTCAAGTTGATAGCTCGGAGACTCTAATAACTCGGTGGGAATATCTGGATGCGTAGCCATGTTTATAAGCGTAACTCCAACAATGGGACTTCGCGAATTATGGGAGAATCCCACTATTTTTATTCCTGGGCTATTTTTATAAAATTCCTGGTTAGGGCATGGTTTTTTAATGGTACGATCTAGAACTATTTTTGCATTGAAATGAAAAATCTCGAGGTCTACTTGAGGGTGGGCTATGAGGGTTGGTGTGTTCGGGGCTTTGTAGGAGGCTTTGTTGGTAGCTTTGTGGGCATGAAAAATCCCGGTATCTGACGTGAATTTAGATACCGGGATCTTTTTGGATGTGAGGTTTTATGCCTCTGTAGGTAGTCCTGCAGCGACCCATCCGTCGGTGCCACCGTTTACATTGATGGCCTCAATGCCACGCTGTTCAAGGTATTCAGCAACCTGAGCGGAGCGTCCACCCAGCTTGCAAATGACATAAACATCGCGGTCCAAATCGATCTCATCAATGCGGCCAACGAACTCGCTCATAGGAATGTTGACGGCACCTTGCGCGCGAACCTCTGCGTATTCATCGGTCTCACGAACATCAATCAGCTGTGCGCCTGTTGGGACTTCGTTGACTGCTACTTCCTTCATGTGAGAAGAACTCCTTTGTTGAATAAATACTTGAAATAGTTTGTCCCCAAAGGTTAGTCGTCACTCCAGATGATTGCGAGAAGTCTGGTGTTTTAGTTTGAGTGTGGGATAGTTACGTGCCTCACACCCCCAATTGGGGCCGGGTATTTATCGTGCTCACCGGGGCTTTCCTGCATTTAACTAGCATGGCGGATAGATCCATGCGGTCGACCTTGCGCCTGACCGTCCACTTTTAGGGACTAGGAGTACAGCATGAGAACACCACAGAATATCGTCATCATCGGCGGTGGTTTAGCCGGAGCGAAGACGGCAGAGGCACTGCGTGAAAATGGGCATGAAGGCTCCATCACGCTCATCGCGGGAGAAGATCATCTGCCTTATGAACGTCCGCCACTGTCAAAGGGCTACATGGCTGGAAAAGTGGGCTTTGACAAGGCGATTGTCCATTCAGCTGAGTGGTATCAAGAACACAATGTCATCTTGCGTCAAGGTGTGCGAGCGACAGCAATTGATGCTGGCTCCCATCAGGTCACCGTTGATGATGGCGGAAACGTTGAGACCATCGACTACGACAAACTGGTTCTTGCTACGGGTTCAGCAGTGCGAAAACTTCCTTTACCAGGAGCTGATGCCTCCAACGTGCACTACTTACGCACCGTGGAAGACTCCGATGCGATCAAGGGAACCTTCGGCGAAGGCAAAAAGCTCGTGCTCATTGGCGGCGGTTGGATCGGACTCGAAGTTGCCTCAGCAGCACGAGGTGCCGGCACCGATGTCACTGTTTTGGAAGGTGGAAAGCTCCCACTTCTGAAAGTCCTTGGTGAAACTGTTGCGCAAGTCTTTGCTGACCTGCACGTGGCAAACGGTGTTGATCTGCGCACAGAGGTGAAAATTACTGACATTGTCACAGAAGATGGTCGTGCTGTTGGCGTGCGATTAGATGATGGTGAAGTGGTTTATGCAGACGCGATAGTCATCGGAATCGGTGTCGTTCCCGTGATCGACCTCGCGGAATCTGCTGGCCTTGATACCGACAATGGTGTTTTGGTGGATGCAACTTTACGTACCAGCGACCCTGATATCTATGCCATTGGAGATATCGCCAACCACGATCACCCAGTTCTAGGCCACCGCATCCGAGTCGAGCACTGGGCCACCGCGTTGAATCAACCGGCCGCCGCAGCAAAATCCCTGCTCGGCGTAGAGACAGAGTTCACCAACCTGCCCTACTTCTTCACGGATCAATTCGATTTGGGCTGTGAATACGTCGGCCATGCCACCGGTTCGCAGGAGAAGGTATTCATCCGTGGAGACCTTGAAACACGAGAGTTTGTCGCCTTCTGGGTTGATGCTGAGAACCGAATCCTCGCCGCGATGAACGTGAATGTGTGGGATGTTCCTGACCAAGTTAAACCACTCATCGCATCAGGTAAGAGCGTGGACACCGAGAAGTTAGTGGATCTAGAAGTTCCTTATTCAGAGCTCTAAGCAGTGTGTGTGATGGCCATGCTGCCCTTTTTTGAAAGGGTGGGCGTGGCCTTTTCTTGTCTGGATGCGGGGTGGGTTGGAAATCGCTCTTGCATTTTTCGGAAGATTTGATCTAGAGTAAATTTTAGTTACATAAGCAACAGTCTATCAGGGTTGTTATTCCAGTCACTGGAAGCAAAACCTGGTCACCAAACGCTGAATGTGCCTCCTTTTTTGGGACGCATTTTCACCACCGGTGGCCAGGTTTTTTGCATTTCAGAAACGGATGGAAAGCAGTCCTTAAAAGTTTTAAGGGAGGTCCATCATGGCCACAAAAGTGGATTATCAAGCCCTTTCGGGTGAGATAATGTCGCGCATCGGTGGGGAAGACAACGTTTCCTCGGTTGTTCACTGCGCAACTCGTCTGAGGTTCGTGCTCAAAGATCGCTCCAAAGCGAACGATGACGATATTAAGAAGCTGCCAGGTGTTATCACCGTGGTGGAATCCGGTGGTCAGTTCCAAGTCGTGATTGGTAATAACGTTCCTCTGGTTTATGCAGCACTGCCTGCATCGATCACCGCAGATTCAGAAGGTGTTGCGCAAGGTGGAGGTTCTGGAAACTTCCTCGGCAAAGCTGTTGATATCGTCTCTTCCATCTTTGCTCCGATTCTGGGCCCAATGGCTGGTGTCGGTATCCTCAAAGGCCTTCTCGCTGTTGCCGCTGCTGCACACTGGGTGGATACCACGTCCACCACTTATCAAATTCTTTATGCTGCAGGCGACGCCTTCTTCATGTTCTTGCCGATCATTTTGGCGATTACCGCGGCACGTAAATTTGGTGCCAATGTCTTCACTTCGGTAGCCCTCGCTGGTGCGTTGTTGTACACGCAGCTCCAGGCAGTAACAGTATTGGTTGATGGTGAAGTTCAATCAATGACTTTGTTGGCTTTCCAAAAGGCTGGCAATGACGTCACCTTCTTAGGCATCCCAGTAGTCCTGCAGTCTTATACCTCCACTGTTATTCCGATCATCATCGCAGTGTGGGTGCAGTCGCTGCTGGAACGCCAAGTGGCTAAAGTGCTGCACGAGTCGATCCGAAACTTCATCCTTCCCATGGTTGTATTGGCTGTCATGGTGCCACTTACCTTGGCAACACTTGGACCTGCAGGTGTATGGCTCGGCGACGGTTTGGCAGCGATCCTGCAATCGGCTTACGATTTCTCCCCAATTGTTTCCGGCATTCTCATTGCGATGTTGTGGCAGATCATGGTTATCTTTGGAGTGCACTGGGGTATCGTCCCAGTATTCATCAACAACATTTCCATCAACGGGTTCGACCCACTTAAGGCGGCGTGTTTCCCTGCAGTGCTGTCCCAAGCTGGTGCAGCGTTTGGTCTGTTCCTTCGACTCCGCGACAAACAGCAAAAAGCACTGTCGGGTTCAGCAGCACTTGCCGGCATTTTCGGAATTACAGAACCTGCCGTCTACGGTGTGACTCTTCCTCGAAAGCGTCCTTTTGTTATCGCTGTGATCTCTGCAGGTGTGGGTGGCGCGATCATCGGTGCAACCTCCACCATGGTTTATGGAACTGGCGCACCAGGTCTGTTGACTCTTCCAATCGGCATTGATCCTTCCGGTACCAACAACACCATCGGCTGGCTAGTTGGTGGCACCGCAGTGTCTTTCGTTCTCGCAGCTGTCCTTACTTATTTCTTTGGAATGACAAAAGAAGACCTGGCAAAGGATGCCGCTGCAGCAGCAGATCAGAAGTTGGCAGCAGAGGTTGATGCGGCAGCAGATTCAGAAGAAACTGCACCTGCCACGGAAAGCGAGCTCACCTCCGTCACTTTGAACGCTCCGGTGGAAGGCACCTTGCTGTCCTTGACTGAAGTAAACGATCCAGTATTCCGCAGTGGAAAAATGGGTGACGGCATCGCTGTTCTGCCAACCACTGGAAAAATCTACGCTCCATGCGATGCAGTAGTGAAAGTAGCCATGAAAACCGGTCATGCTTTCGGACTTAGGGCTGCTGGGGGAGTGGACGTGCTCATCCACATCGGCATCGATACGGTTTCCCTTGCTGGCGAAGGTTTTATCACCCATGTTCAACGAGGTGAGAGCGTTAAAGCTGGAGATCTCTTGGCAGAAGTTGATTTGGAGCTGCTCCGCGAAAAGGGTTTGGATCCGTCAACGATCATGCTGGTGACAAATTCCTCTAAATTTAACGTTGAAACCTCTACGGAGTTCGGCCCAGTGGACATCGGTAAGGAGTTGATTCAGGTTCAGCCTGCTGACACCTCTGCAGACCCAACAGCTCAACTAACAGCACACGCTTAAAACCATCGGATTCCTTCTTCATCTCTAGGGTTAGGGAAGGAATCTTGGCACGAGTCCACATACTTGCATTAATACAGAAAGATTTCGGTAACTATGCACATTTCTAAACTTCCTCCATTCCCAGAAGACTTCCTGTGGGGAGCATCTACCTCTGCGTACCAAACTGAAGGTGCGTGGAATGAAGATGGCAAGGGACCTTCGGTGATCGATGTCCGCGAAAGCTACCCAGAGGGTACGTGCGATTACACCGTGGCAACCGATACTTACCACCACGTGGAAGAGGACGTTGCACTGTTCGCGGAGTTGGGTCTTAAAACCTACCGTTTCTCTATCGCGTGGACTCGTATTATTCCTGATGGCGATGGTGAGGAAAACCCTGCGGGTATCGCCTTCTACCACCGCCTTATTGATGAGCTCCTGAAATACGGCATTGAACCACTAGTGACCATGTACCACTTTGATCTTCCAGCAGCGTTGGATGACAAGGGTGGCTGGGGAAGCCGCGACACCATTGATGCTTTTGAGCGTTTCGCTAAGATTTTGTTCCGTGAATATGGATCAAAGGTAAAGCGCTGGCTGACCATCAATGAGCAAAACATGATGATTCTGCACGGCGATGCCTTGGGAACCACCAAGCTTCGCGGCTTGGAAGCAAAGAAGGATCTGTACCAGCAGAATCACAATATGTTTGTAGCTCAGGCCAAAGCGATGATTGCCTGCCACGAGATGTTGGATGATGCTCTGATTGGACCTGCCCCCAACATCGCTCCTGTGTACGCAGCAACTGAGGCTCCACAAGATGTGGTGACTGCTGATAATTGGTGGGCAATTCGCAACTGGCTGTACCTGGATTTGGCTGTTCGCGGTGAATACAACGGCATCGCATGGGCGTACCTGACTGAGCGCGGTTGGGAACCCACGATTGAGGACGGTGACATGGAGATCATGAAGGCCGCCAAGCCTGATTTCATTGCTTTCAATTACTACAACTCTCAAACCGTGGCTGCGATTGGGGAAGGTGAAGAAATCAATGATGGCAGCGGTGACCAGCAGATCGCCTGGGGTGAGAAGGGCCTATACAAGGCAGTAAAGAACACTCACCTGGAGATCACCAACTTTGGATGGGGCATTGATCCGAATGGTTTCCGTACCGTCATGCGCCAGATTTGGTACCGCTACCGTTTGCCCATGATCTTGACGGAAAACGGACTCGGTGAATTCGACACCTTGACTGAGGACGGCCGCGTTCATGATGATTACCGCATTGAATATTTAGCCAAGCATATTGAACAGATCCAATATGCTCTTGCAGAGGGCGTTGAAATGTTTGGTTACTGCCCGTGGTCGGCTATCGATTTGGTGTCGACCCACCAAGGTGTAGCCAAGCGTTATGGATTCATTTATGTTGATCGCACGGATTCGGATCTGAAGTCTTTGGCGCGTATCCGGAAGGACTCTTTCTTCTGGTACCAAGGCGTGATCGCCAATAAGGCATTAAGTACGCCTGAGTAAGAATTACGAGAGATTATGGTGAGCACTTCCGCTTGGAAGATTATTCAAGTCTTCAACAACAATGTGGTCCTAGCTGAGAACGGGTCAGATAGGGCTGTGTTATTGGGCCGTGGGCTTGGGTTTGGGCGTGCCCGTGGTGCTGCTGTTCAGCCTGATGCGGTGCAGGAGTATTTCCATCCATCGGCGATCCAGCCTCCTGAGCAGTTGGCACGGTTGATTGCGGAGCTCAATCCGGAGATCATTTCTTTGGCTCGTGAGCTGGCAGAAACCGCGGAGTTCATGTGTGATGTGACAATTCCGGATTCCACGGTGGTGGCAATGGCGGACCATATTCGCTTTGCTATTGATCGTGCAGCTCAGGGGATTTATCTGCCAAATCCGTTGCGCTGGGAGGTCAGCCAGTTTTATCCCCGCGAGTTCGCTTTCGGGCATAAGGCATTGGCACATATCAAAAGCACAACTCGGGTGAGTTTGCCGGAAGAAGAGGCAGTGTCGTTGGCCTTGCACGTGGTTAATGCGCAGTTTGCGCAGAACACTCGGCAGGATTCGATGGCGAGGACTGCCCAGCTCACCACGTTGCTCACCAAGGTTTTTGATGTGGTGGAGGCTGCTTTGCCGGATCAAGAGATTGATCGGGATTCCATGACGGCTGCCCGATTTATTACTCATCTGCGTTTTCTTTTGCAGCGCTTGATCGGGCGGGAAGGTAAAGCACATGAGGCGGAGAAGGGGCTTATCAGTCTGTCTTCCAAGGTGGCGGATGAATATCCAGTGTCGTTTTCCATCGCCGGAAAAGTGATCATGATGCTGCAGTTGGAGTTGGATACCACCTGCTCAGAAGATGAAGCAGTGTATTTGGCGTTGCATATAGCGCGTTTGATGAAGTCACCGCGATAAAGGGAGGGCGTGCCGGTCTGTAGGATTGGCACGTACCGAACCCAAAACACCTCATGGGAGTTTCGCATGAATCTGACATGGCTTATCCTGGCCGTCATTTTAGTCATCATTGCTGTGGTGTTCTTTTATCTTTCTGCACAGAAGAAAAAGAGCGAACCGCAGCCCCCTCGCCAACGTCAAGATCCGCTGAAATTTGCTGATGGTTCTGATACTTTCAACGCTCGAGTTTTAGGCCCTGGCGCAATTATTTCCCGCGGTGGTGTGGATTATGTGTGTCGTGGTGCTATTCAGCTTCGGCAAGGTCAATACATTTGGCATGAATATCTGCTGGATGGAGGCAAAGGCAGTGAGTACCTCAGCGTGGAATACGATGAGGGTCAGTTGAACCTTGGTTGGTGGATTTCTCGCCCAGATTTAGCCACAGCACCAACGCATGAAATCACCGTGGAGGGCGTGCGTTACCGCAAGACAGAATCTGGTGTGGGTTCCTTCGTTTCTGAGGGCACCACCGGCGTCGCTGACCAAGGTGAGTTTGAGTATTGGGATCTTGCAGAAACCGGCGGAGAAAAATTACTCAGCTTTGAGCGTTTTGGCTCCGATGGTCCATTTGAAGTCTCACTCGGGTGGAAAGTGCTGCCCGGTGAACTTATCGTCTATCCAGCACCCGAGGCATAATGATGCATCACATAGATTGCGCACCAACAGACGTCAACGCCGAAGCGCTTGGCGTGAGCTGGAATGGGGAATTGCCGGAGGTGCTTGCTGATAAGCTTATCGACGCATCCCCACACCCCACCACCTGCCATTTAGCGGTGATTGGCGGCTCGCATGTGGTCACCGTAGAAACCTCCGAAGGGAGTTTCCGGGAAGAAATTTCCTGCCATGCAGCACAATCAGAGGATGCTCGTTGGCCATTGCCTGAGAGCATCACGCGGGAAAACTACCTGCTGCAAACCAATGTGGCAGTGCTTTCTGAAGAGGATTTCGTGCGAGCAGCCGAGGAAATCTCTCAAGGTGGCGAGGAATGGTTGATCGCTAGTTTCCCTGGACCTACCCCTCATCACCTCACTGCGCTCACCGCTGAATTCTTGGAGGACGTGTGGGAATGGTTTAGCTATCACCTCTACCCAGAAGAACTCACAATTGTGAGCACGAGGAGCATTTACAAACCATGAGCTCTCGCAATTACCGAAGCATAGGGTTTATCCTGCTGTTTTTAGCAGTGCTGTGCCTATTTGCTGCGATTATCGCGAAGCCTGCTGTGGGCAGCCAAATCTCCGAGCGTTGGCCAGGTTCTAATGGAACTTATTCTTGTGCCAATGAAACAGGCGTTGCGGATCAAATCGTGAGCATGTCTAAGCCGGCAGAGCGTGCCACTGACCCGGCAACAGGTGATACCTACCTGCGGTATCGCAAGAATCTGATCATCGTTCAGGGTGAAGGAACCCCCGAATGCACCGTCACGGTGGAAGGTCTTGGACGCGTCAACAGCGGTGCCTTCATTTGGCTCGGTGGCGGCTTTGGTCCCTCTTCACCAAGTAGCTCCAGCGGCGGATCCTCCGGTTCCGGCGGTGGAGTGAAATAGCGTCACATAGAAAGTAATTATGAGTGAATATCTTGTCGACGGTGTCGTAGGCACCCTCGCGTATTTCGTGCTTGCCGCCGTCATTCTGGTCGTAGGCTTTGTCATTCTTGATCTGATTACGCCCGGAAAACTACACGAATTAGTGTTTGTGCACCACCTGCCCAACGCGGCAGTTATCACCGCAGCGCAACAGATGTCCATCGGTATCATCGTGGTCACCGCCGTTCTGACATCTTCGGATATCTTGTCCGAAGGCTTGCTGGAGACAGCAGTGTTTGGTGTCCTTGGCCTCCTGATTCAAGTGGTGGTCATGGTGATTTTGGAAGCCGTTATCCCAGGCCGATTCCGTGACCTCGTAGAAGATCCAAAACTGCGCTCCGGCGCAGTCGTGGCAGCAGTCATTTTGGTTGTGGTGGGAGCAGTAAACGCTGCATGTCTGATCTAGGCCCTATTTGGCGCTGGCTGTTATTAGTTTCTGTCTCCATCTGTGCGGCATCGGGGCTGGTTTATGAGCTAGCTCTGGTGTCACTGTCCACCAGTTTGAACGGTGGCGGAATTGTAGAAACTTCCCTCATCGTCGCAGGCTACGTGGCAGCTCTTGGACTTGGTGCCTTGCTGGTTAAACCCTTTTTGAAATGGCCAGCACAAACATTTCTGGGTGTGGAAACACTCCTTGGCCTCGTCGGTGGTTGTTCCGCGCTGGTGCTGTATTTCACCTTTGCAACCATCGGACAGTCCCTCTGGGTTTTGGTTCTGGCTACTGCAGCGATCGGTGTTTTAGTCGGTGCCGAACTTCCACTGCTCATGACCATGATCCAACAAGGTCGTCTTGCAGATGCTCGAACTACTGGATCCTTGGTAGCAACACTCAATGCTGCTGATTATTTGGGTGCGCTTTTAGGCGGACTCGCATGGCCATTCATCCTGCTTCCGTGGCTGGGCATGATGCGCGGTGCTGCAGCTGCCGGAATGATTAATTTGATCGCAGCACTTTTCGTAGGCTGTGTGCTGCTTCGACATTTGCTTCCGCGTACGCATTTTATTACCTCAGTGATTGCATTGTTAGTGGCTATCGCTGCTCTTGCTACTGTATTGGTGAAGTCCGAGGGAATCGTTGCCACTGCCAGGGCTCAGCTGTACCGAGATCCTGTCATCTATGCGCATCAATCGGATTACCAAGACATTGTGGTGACCGAACGTGGCAAAGATCGACGCCTTTATCTTAATGGCGGATTGCAATACTCTACTCGTGACCAGCATAGATATACGGAATCCTTGGTCTATCCAAGCTTGAGCCCAGATGCAGAATCCGTGTTGATTATCGGTGGCGGGGATGGACTCGCTGCGAGAGAATTACTGCGTTTTCCAGAGATGAAAATTACGCAAGTAGAACTCGACCCGGAAGTAATCTCCGTGGCAAATACCATTCTGCGCACTGACAATGGCGGTGCAATGGAAGATCCCCGGGTCTCAATTATCGTTGATGATGCCTTCACCTGGCTTAGATCCGGTGGCAACAATGGCGAACAGTATGATTCCATCATTATCGATCTGCCAGATCCCAACAATGACACCATGGCCAGGCTTTATTCCGAAGAGTTTTATACTCTGGCGCTCGCTCGGCTCAATGATGGTGGACGGATGGTCGTGCAATCTTCAAGCGCGTACACCACTCCCGATGTGTTTTGGCGTGTCCGGGCTACGTTGCAGTCGGCTGGCTGTGAACAAATAATCCCATATCATGTGCATGTTCCCACATTCGGGGACTGGGGTTTTCAATTATGCGGGCCTGCAGAGATGGAATTAGAACTTCGGTCAGATACACCTTCGTTGAGTTTCTTAAACGATGAGGTGCTGGCAGCGGCTTCTGTATTTGGCATGGATAATCAGCCGAAAGACCTCGAGCCGTCCACATTGGATCATCCCCGAGTCGTGGAAGATCTGCGCAGGGGCTACCGCGAATCAGGGGAGCAGTAGCGCTGATTTAAAGCGTCGAGTTTATCGAATGAGTATTTGTATTGCTGAAGCTTTGAAAGGCTCTTAAATCGCATTCTACGAGGGCACTATTTTTAGGCTTTGAGCAGTATTTTTAACCCGACCAAATGAGAGTGCCCACAGACCTATATTTTGGGAGATTTGGGCACCTGTGACTGGTTTCCAGAGCAGATAACCAGACCACAGTGCCCACGGGTCGAGCTTTGAGCTGCCGTGGGCACTCTCATTTGGTCTGAGCCCAGACAACCAGCCACAGGCGCCAAGCGCACAGGAAAAATCTGAAATCTTGTCACCTCCGACCGGTCCAACAGCGCACTGACATACAAAAAGCTGCGCACCCTCTCAGAAATCAAGGGTGCGCAGCTTTTAAATTACAAAAGACTTATGCCTTGTAGCGGTCGATTGCCTCTACGTGGATCTTCTCAGCCTCAGCCTTGTCGCCCCAGCCGGAACCGTCAACGTGCTTGCCCTTTTCCAGGTCCTTGTAGTGGACGAAGAAGTGCTCGATCTCATCCTTGAGGAAATCAGAGACATCGGAAATGTCCTGGATGTGGTCGTAGCGTGGGTCGTCGAGAACAGTGAGGAGCTTGTCGTCGCCGCCAGCTTCGTCGGTCATTTTGAAGACGCCGATGATGCGGGACTTAACTACAACAGCTGGGAAAACGGACTCTGGCAGGATGACAAGTGCATCCAATGGGTCGCCGTCTTCGCCGAGGGTGTGGTCGATGTATCCGTAGTCCAGTGGGTATGCCATTGGGGTGAACAGGTAGCGGTCGAGGTAGACCTTGCCGGTCTCGTGATCGATTTCGTACTTGTTGCGTGATCCCTTAGGGATTTCGACGGTTACTTCGATGCTCATTGAAGTCCTCTTTCTCAGGTTCCGAGTCGGATTAGTTGACTGATATTGAATTCTAGCGTGTTGTGAAATAACGGCAGGAATAGCACAAGGATGGGGGAATAATTCGCCGAAACTGCGAGTGAGGTTCTAGCTAGAGATAGCGGACAATATAAGGTGAGAGTTCTGTCGATGCTTTTAAAGGAGGGCCCATGAAAAATGCTTGGTGGGTGGGCTCGTCTGTAGGTGTGCTGATTGCCGTGGGGGCAGTCATTGGTGGTGGAGTGTGGGTGAACCAGGCTGGTTTTGGATTGAATCATCCGGAACCGATGTCTGTGGAGATGCCAGCTCCGCTGTTTTCTCCAGCGATTAATCCGGATGCAACAGAAACTCCAGATTTCTCTGCTTTGGTTCAGCAATTAGACACCCAGGCTGCAGATGCACGTTTGGGGACTTTTGTGGGAGTTGCCAGGGACGTGGAATCTGGTGAGATCGTGTGGGAACAAAACCAGGGCATTGCGGTGCGTCCAGCTTCGGCGACGAAGATTTTGACTGCTGCGGTGGCGTTGTATGAGTTGGGTCGCGATGACACCATTGCTACGGAAGTAGTTGAGGGCGCGCAGCCTGGCACAGTGGTGATTAAAGCTGGTGGCGATGTCACGTTGAGCCAGGAAAAGCTCGATGATTTGGCGACACAGCTTGAGGGCCAGGACATCAATACGGTGTTAATTGATACGTCCATTTGGCCGGATGAGTCTTTCGCTAGTACCTGGGATCCAGTGGATGTTGATGCAGGTTATATCGCAAAGGTGGAGCCTGCGATGATTGAATCTGCTCGAATTGGTGGGGCAGAAGGTGATCTGCCACGGTCACATACTCCGGCATTAGATGTGGCGAAGGCTGTGGCTGATCGCATCGGAGCCACAGAGGTAGGCGAAGGCACCGCTGCTGAAGGCGTGGTGCTGGCGAGTGTGGAATCTGAAACTTTGGAAAAGCGCTTGGGTCGTATGATGGAGGATTCTGACAATGTGATGGCGGAGGGCATCGCAAAGGAAGTTGCTGCATCGAAGGGATTGCCTACTGATTCGGCGAGCACTGCGCAGATGACACTGGATATCCTCAAGGACAAAGGTTTGGATCTCAGCGGTGTGTCCATTGTGGATAACTCTGGTTTGAGTTTCGATAATCTCATTACCCCGCGCTTGTTGGATGATATTTTGACGCGTGCTGCAACAGAGACGGAGTTGCGTTCGTTGTTGAGTTCTCTACCTATTGCGCACGGAAATGGCACGCTGGAAGAACGCTATGAAGACCTCTCGGGTGCTGGTTGGGTGCGTGCAAAAACTGGCACATTGACCAATACTTCGGCGCTTGCGGGTGTGGTGACTTCAGAGTCGGGACGGGTATTTACTTTTGCCTTTGTCTCTAATGATGCCGCTATTGTGCCTGCGCGTGCAGCTTTGGATGAGATGGCTTCGCTGCTGAGGGATTTTTAAGTGGTGGCGAAGATTGGTGAACTTGTCCTGCCTCGGATGAGTCCCAATTTTCTAGAGCTGCGCAAAGCTGTGCGTCCGTATCTGCATGATCATGTACATATTGGTTTATCTGGCGGTCCGGATTCACTTGCTTTGGTGGCAGCCACTTTGGCAGAGGGGGTGCAGGTCAGCGCCATGTGTATTGACCACAATCTGCAGGCAGGTTCTCGTGCGGTGGCGGAAAATGCCGCTGCGCTGGCCCGCCACATGGGTGCTCATGCGCAGGTGCACAGCATTCAAGTCTCGCCGGGGGAGGGGATGGAAGCAGCGGCTCGTGAGGCGAGATATGCTTCCTTTTCCCAGCTCACCGATGAAATTTGGGTGGGCCACACCATGGATGATCAGGCAGAAACGTATCTTCTCGGCGGCTTGCGGGGTAATCCTGCAGGTATGAAGGATGCTTTTCGACGCCCCGAGCTATCCGTTATTCGCCCCCTTTTAGGCGTGCGACGTGCGCACACGCATGGGGCATGCGCAGAATTAGGCTTGACGCCATGGCAAGATCCACAAAATTTTGATGATGCTTTCCGCCGGGTATCTATCCGGAATAAAGTGATTCCTCTGCTCGCAGAAGTCCACGGGGGTGACCCTGTACCTGGATTAGCACTTGCAGCGCGACGCGCTGTGGAGGATGCCGAAGTGGTGGAAGGCGACGTCGAAAAGCGACGCCATGAGTGGCAAGACGGGTTCCCTATCGCATTAGCTGCGGAACCTACCGGCCTGCGAAAGCGCATGCTGGCGGATTTTTTGCGGGGACACGGAATCGCTGTGAGCTCGCGGAAAATCGACGCGGTAGACCGATTGCTGAGCGATTGGCACGGACAGGGTGGCGTCGCCGTGGGTAAGAGCGATGCCGGAAGGTTGGAAGTGGTGCGTCAAAGTGGCAAGCTTAAGATCACCGATTGACACCCAAACCAAGATGACAATAAGGGGAACGCACCGATGAGCAATAACGTAGAAATGGCCGACCACAAGAACTTCGATGTGCCAACCAACCCATATGGTGCCGATATCGAATCCGTCTTGATCAGTGAAGACAAGCTCAAAGAGCGTATCGCCGAGATGGCCAAGCGCGTCTCCGAAGAGTTCAAAGATGCAGAAGATGACCTCATTTTGGTCTGTGTGCTCAAGGGTGCATTCTACTTCCTGGCCGATTTCTCCCGCATGCTTGACATTCCTACCCAGTCTGAATTCATGGCTGTTTCCTCCTACGGAAACTCCACCTCATCTTCAGGCGTGGTGCGCATCCTCAAAGACCTGGATAAGGAAATCGAAGGTCGCGATGTTCTCATCGTGGAAGACATCATCGATTCCGGCCTGACCCTGTCTTGGCTCATGCGCAACCTGAAAAACCGCAATCCTAAGTCTTTGAACGTGGTCACTTTGCTACGTAAACCAGAGCGCTTGACCACCAGCATCGACATGTTTGACATCGGATTCGATATTCCGAATGAATTTGTTGTGGGCTATGGCCTAGATTTTGCTGAGCGCTACCGTGACCTGCCATATGTGGGCACCCTGGAGCCTAGCGTTTACTCCGATTAGGAGATAAAGCTAGCGGCAGGGGAACGTTTTTGGATTCTCAATCGTTTGACCTGTTGTCTAGCTTTTAAACCTCTCAAAGATTAACCCCATTTCGATCCCGAGAAAGGCACGGGCAAAACGGCTTTAATCGAGCCGGATGGCCACTGCGTATGAAGAACAAGAAATACCTGCAGATCGGCGGAGTTGCAGCCGTAGTCCTCATCGTGCTGTTTTTGGTGTCCCTGTTTAGCAGCGACACCAGGAAATTCCAGGAGGTAGATACCTCCATTGCGATGGAACAGCTTGATGCCGGAAACGTTGCCGAAGCTCAGATCGATGACAGGGAACAGCGTGTCCGCCTGACTTTGCGTGATCCAATTACCGTGGAAGAGCGTGAAGGCGTTGAGGAAATCATCGCCAAGTATCCAGCTCGCACCGCGCCGGTAATATTTGAGAAGGTGGAATCAGCAGAAACTGATTCCTACACCACCAACGTGACTCAGGACAGCTTCCTGATGTCCATGTTGAGCTTCATCTTGCCGATGGTCATTATCTTCGGCTTACTCATGTTCTTCCTCACCCGCATGCAGGGTGGCGGCATGTTTGGCATCGGCAGCTCGAAGGCCAAACAGCTGACCAAGGACATGCCTACCAACACCTTCGCAGATGTTGCAGGTGCTGAAGAAGCAGTGGATGAACTCCACGAAATCAAGGACTTCCTGGAAGATCCTTCCCGCTATGAGGCACTCGGCGCGAAGATACCACGTGGTGTGCTTCTCTACGGCCCTCCTGGCACTGGTAAAACCTTGCTGGCTCGTGCTGTTGCCGGTGAAGCAGGAGTACCTTTCTACTCCATTTCCGGTTCCGATTTCGTAGAAATGTTCGTTGGCGTGGGCGCATCGCGTGTGCGTGATCTGTTCAAGCAGGCAAAGGAAAACAGCCCGTGCATCATCTTCGTCGATGAGATCGATGCAGTTGGTCGCGCCCGTGGCTCAGGAATGGGCGGCGGACACGATGAGCGTGAACAAACCCTGAACCAGCTGCTGGTGGAAATGGATGGCTTCGGAGACCGCCAAGGCGTTATCTTGATGGCTGCTACCAACCGCCCTGATGTGCTGGATCCAGCGCTGCTGCGCCCGGGCCGTTTTGACCGCCAGATCCCAGTGACCAACCCTGATCTTCGTGGACGCGAGCAGATCCTGGCAGTCCACGCTAAGGGTAAGCCTTTTGCACCAGATGCAGATATCAAATCTTTGGCAAAGCGCACTGCTGGCATGTCTGGTGCCGACCTGGCCAATGTGCTCAATGAAGCAGCACTGTTGACTGCTCGCGTGGGTGGCAATGTGATCACCGCGGATGCTTTGGAAGAGGCAACTGACCGTGTGGTTGGCGGGCCTCGTCGTTCCGGCAAGATCATTTCTGAGAAGGAAAAGAAGGTCACCGCCTACCATGAAGGTGGACACACTCTGTCTGCATGGGCCTTGGCAGATATTGAACGTGTTTACAAGGTCACCATTCTTGCTCGTGGTCGCACCGGCGGACATGCAATGACAGCCCAAGAAGATGACAAGGGCATGTACAACCGCAATGAGCTTTTCGCTCGTCTGGTATTCGCCATGGGTGGACGCTCTGCCGAGGAACTCGTGTTCGGTGAACCAACCACTGGTGCTTCTGCCGATATCGAAATGGCCACCAAGATTGCCCGTGGCATGGTGACTGAATACGGCATGTCACCTGCAGTGGGCATGGTGAAATATGGCCAAGAACAAGGCGATCCATTCTCTGGCCGAGGCGGCGGCGGAAACCTGGACCATTCCCAGGAAGTCGCTGCAACCATTGACACCGAAGTGCAGTTCCTCCTGGACAAGGCACATGAGATTTCTTATTCCATTCTGGCTGAATACCGCGATCACTTGGATCGTTTGGCAGAAAAACTCCTGGAAAAGGAAACCCTGCGCCGCCCAGATCTCGAAGAACTTTTCGATGACATCGTGCCACGCAAGGTCTCTGAAGTATTCCCAGATGAATCCACACGTTTCCCACGCCAGGAAAACCGTGAGCCAGTGAAAACTCCAGTGGAGCTCGCTTTGGAACGTGGCGAAGAACCACCGAAGAAGTTCTCCATCTTGGAAGCATCCCGCGCTACCCGTGAGCGTCGCCGCAAGGAATTGGAAGCACAGGGCAACGCACCGGTGCAGCCAGCTAACTCTGATGCTGCCGCAGCACCAGCAACTCCTTCTTATGGTGCGCAACCTCCAGCTGATTGGAGCGTGCCAGGTTCTGCAGGCAAGCACCGTGCAGGTTTTGAAGAGCAGGTGGCAGATGCTGGAGCTCCAGCACCAGGTGCACGTCCAAACCCTTATGCTTCTGGCGAACACCCAGGCATGAAGGCATACGGTTTTGGTGATGCGGAACTGATGGACCAATCAACAGGCGAGGAACACACTCCAGGTAACCTCTCTCAGGAAGCCCCAACCGAAATGATCGGATTCCGTCTGCCAGATCATGAACGTCCGGACTACCCAGAAAAGGCTCCTCGAAAGTCAGTTTTGGATGCTTCTGAAACCACTGAAATTCCAGTGGTGAAAGACAGCCCGGCTACTCATGCTGATGAATCCGAGAAGCCTGCGGAGGGTCTGAACGATAATCCGGAAAATGAAGGAGACAACCGTGGATAACCACGCTGCAGTTCGCGAGTTCGACGAGGAGCGCGCAACAGCTGCGATTCGTGAGTTACTCATCGCTGTGGGTGAAGATCCAGACCGTGAAGGTCTTTTGGAAACCCCAGCTCGTGTAGCCAGGGCCTACAAGGAAACTTTTGCAGGCCTTCACGAGGACCCAACAACCGTGCTGGAAAAGACCTTCTCCGAAGGCCACGAAGAGCTGGTTTTGGTACGGGAAATCCCTATCTACTCCATGTGCGAACACCACTTGGTGCCATTTTACGGAGTGGCTCACATCGGTTATATCCCAGGAAAATCTGGCAAGGTAACCGGACTGTCCAAGCTTGCGCGTTTGGCAGATATGTATGCCAAGCGCCCACAGGTGCAGGAGCGGTTGACCTCACAGATCGCGGATGCACTTGTCGACAAGCTTGATGCTCAGGCTGTTGCAGTGGTGATTGAAGCTGAGCACCTGTGCATGGCAATGCGCGGCATCCGTAAGCCTGGTGCGGTGACCACTACCTCTGCGGTACGCGGCGGTTTTAAAACCAATGCTGCCTCACGCGCTGAGGTGTTCTCCCTGATTCGGGGACGCTAATGAATGTCTCCTCTTTGACCATCCCGGGACGCTGTTTGGTCATGGGAATCGTCAATGTCACTGAGGATTCCTTCTCTGACGGTGGCAGGTACATCGACGTGGACAAGGCCATTGCGCATGCTCATGAGCTGGTTGCTGCTGGCGCTGACATGATCGATGTCGGCGGCGAGTCCACTCGCCCCGGAGCAGTGCGCGTCGACGCAGCCCTGGAACGCGACAGAGTAGTGCCGGTCATCCAGGCGCTTCACGACGCCGGAATCCATACTTCGGTAGACACCATGCGAGCATCTGTGGCAGAAGCAGCAGCCAAAGCTGGTGTCTCCATGATCAATGATGTCTCCGGAGGTTTGGCCGATCCAGATATGTTCTCTGTGATGGCAGATGCCAAAATTCCGGTATGCCTGATGCATTGGCGCACCGTGCAGTTTGGCGATGCCGCCGGCCAAGCAGATCACGGCGGAGATGTTGTCACCGATGTACACGCTGTTTTAGATGATCTTGTGGCACGCGCTACCGCAGCTGGTGTGGCAGAAGACCAGATCGTGCTTGATCCAGGCTTAGGCTTTGCAAAAACAAAAGAAGATAACTGGAGTTTGCTGCAAGCTTTACCAGAATTTATTGCTGGACCTTTCCCGATTTTGGTGGGTGCATCCCGCAAACGATTCTTAGCCGGAGTGCGCAAAGAACGTGGACTTGAAGTCACCCCAATTGATGCAGATCCCGCCACCGCAGCAGTGACTGCGGTATCCGCACACATGGGAGCATGGGGTGTGCGCGTGCACGATGTTCCAGTTTCCCGAGACGCAGTTGATGTTGCCGCATTGTGGCGAAGTGGAGGAACGTACAATGGCTGATCGCATTGAGCTTAAAGGCCTTGAGTGCTTTGGGCACCATGGTGTGTTTGACTTTGAAAAAGAACAGGGACAGCCCTTCATTGTGGATGTCACCTGTTGGATGGATTTCTCTGCTGCAGGTGCCAGCGATGATCTTTCCGACACCGTAGACTATGGCGCGTTGGCACTTTTGGTGGCAGATATCGTGGAGGGTCCTTCACGAGATCTCATCGAAACTGTGGCCACGGAATCTGCAGATACTGTGATGGCGACCTTCGATGCGCTTCACGCTGTGGAAGTAACCATTCATAAGCCAAAAGCTCCGATCCCGCGCACCTTTGCCGATGTCGCAGTGGTTGCTAGGCGCTCCCGGAAATCCATGAACGCAGGAAAGTAGGAGGTCTAATGCATGCTGTTTTATCGATCGGTTCCAATATGGACGATCGTTATGCACTGCTCAACACAGTGATTGAAGAATTCAAAGATGAGATCGTGGCACAGTCCTCGATCTACTCCACACCACCGTGGGGCATTGAAGATCAAGATGAATTCCTCAATACAGTGCTGGTAGTGGAAGTAGAAGGCACCCCACTTGAGCTGCTCCGCCGGGGCCAAAATCTCGAGGAAGCAGCCGAAAGAGTTCGTGTCCGCAAATGGGGTCCACGCACCCTAGATGTGGATATTGTGCAGATCATCAACAATGGGGAAGAGATCCTTTCCGAAGATCCCGAACTGACCCTGCCACATCCATGGGCATGGCAGCGCGCTTTCGTGCTGCTGCCTTGGCTGGAAGCAGAACCTGACGCAGTATTACACGGCACCACCATTGCCGAACATGTGGATAATCTTGATCCCACTGACATCGAAGGTGTCACCAAAATTTAAGGAGCTTTGGGTTTCTCATGCAAAAAACGTCACCGGGCTGGTTGATCGCAACGGGTGGTTTTCTCGCTGCAGTCTCTGCCATTTTGACGTGGCGTTTTTATGGATCCATGAGCACCATCCCACTGACTGTCTCCATCACCTTTTGGCTCTTAGCGGTGGTGTGTGGAGTAGCCGGTGTGAAGATTCAAGGGCGTGTGGACGAAGGGCTCATCGGCCAAGACAAAACCCAAATGAATCCCATGACCATTGCCTTTTTAGCCATGCTGGGACGGGCATGTGCATGGGGTGGTGCGATTTTCGGCGGAATTTACATTGGCATCAGTAGTTTTGTCATTCCCCGCGCCGGCGAGTTGT
This sequence comes from Corynebacterium crudilactis, assembly GCF_001643015.1. Taxonomy (NCBI): domain Bacteria; kingdom Bacillati; phylum Actinomycetota; class Actinomycetes; order Mycobacteriales; family Corynebacteriaceae; genus Corynebacterium; species Corynebacterium crudilactis. Next base: position 2,614,845 of record NZ_CP015622.1, on the reverse strand, counting down.
CGGCTGCTTCTGCAGATCTTCCTGGAGTAATAGCCTGTGCGCTGGGCGGAATCGCTTTATCAGCTGCCGGAGTATATTTAGAAAAAAGCTGTGAGGCACCGCCTCCACAATCTGGAGAAACGATCAGCTAGATTGGAAAACATGAATCAAGACCTGTCACACGAGGATTCCGGCGACGGCAATTCTGTCGATCGTGGACAGATCCTATTAGCTGCCCTCATCGGACTCGCATTGATTGCCAGTGTCATCATGCTCTTGGCTGATAGTGACGGCGCGATGAAGATCGCGTTGCTTGCTGCACTGTGGGCGGCGATCATTGGATTTTTCCTAGTTTATCGATCCCGCAAACAAGTAGATGCTGCTGCGCAAGAAAAGGAAACTCTGGAACTTGCGCACCAAGCTGAACTCAACCGACTAGAAGCAGAACGTCTGCAGTCCAAAGTAGACAAGACTGAAACCCAGCGCGCGCAGGATCAAAAAACCCTGCAGGATATCAAAGTTCAGCTGGAAGAGCTGCGTACCCAACTGTCTGATCTCTCTGGCCGCGAGTGGGGCTATGAACCAACAATGCTGCGGGCTGAAGCTCGTCGAGTATTGGAATTGGAATCACAGCAAATGCGGGTGGAACAAACTCCAGTCGAGACTCCAGCGATGTTTGTCACCCCGGAGCCAGTTGCAGAACCTGAGATTCCAGAAGTACCTGTTATCCCAGAGCCTGTGGCAGCGCCAGCACCAGTTGCAGAGCCGATTCCTGTACCTGAACCAATTGAAGTTGAAGTAGAAGAAGCGCCAACCACAGGTAGAAGAAGGCGCAGGCACGCAGCCCCTGATGAAGGTGGCGGACGCCGACGCAAAGATGAACGCGGCGGTTTGAGCGTTGCGGAACTACTAGCAGCAGCACGAAAGCGGGAACAAGAATAGTGCAAGCTCCACGGCTTCGCGTTGGCTTTTTTGCAGATGTTACGCATATAACCGATGTACCTGAAAAACTGGATTTAGCAGGACACCACGTGACCCTCCTGCACGATCCACAGGAGATCGAAGACTATGAACTCATAGTTATAGAGTCTGACAACGTGGAGGGGTTCGTCGAAAAGCTTGCTGCTTTTGCGCACCGAGGACAGATGTTCCTGCATACCTCACTCACCCACAACATCACCGTCATGGATCCGCTGGAGACCGCGGGAGGCATCGTGATGTCGGCGCACCCGATTGGGCAGGACCGCTGGGTTGTTTCTTCGGTAGATGAGCTGGGGGAGACCATCGTTGGTCTGCTAGTCGGCGAAATGGGTGGCTCAATAATTGAGATCACCGATGCGCAGCGCCCAGAGCTGGCAGCAGCATTAGCCTATGCGAAAATGCTCGCTAGTCTGCGTTTTGATGCCACGTCGTACCTGAACGAATTCCTCGGCGATATACAAATAGCCGATGACCTTGTGAGAGGTGCCGAGGTTTCGCTCCGCCCTGATCTGAGCCACTATGATGCGATAAGAGACCCCAACAGGAAGCAGCTCTTCCGGGATATGGCACAGTGGGCAACACAAAAGGAGAACCGTTGAGCTTCACGCATGGTCAGGGCAAAGTTTTTGAGACTGTCGAACACATTCGCATGTTCGGCAGCGCCCTGCGCAAAACTGGCAAACCAGTGGTTCTTGTTCCACTGGGAAATGGTCTGCACGCTGGCCATATTGCGCTTATCCGCGCAGCAAAACGCATCCCCGGTGCGGTGGTCATCGTGTCTTATTCAGGCCCAGAAGCTGATCATGCGCGCCTCAAGGAAGAGCTTATCGACGCCATCTTCCCCTTCGATCCCGCCACTCTATGGCCTCACGGCATCCGCATGGAAGTATCCGGTGGCCCCTCCCTTAACCCGCAGGGCGCAGAAGTAACTCGTGTGCTTGGCATGCTGGGTATTACTGGTGCCACCGATGTTGTGCTGGGCGAAAAAGACTATGAGCTGGTTGTTTCTGTTCAGCGTGCACTCAATGATCTGCACATGCCAGTAAAACTGCATTCCGTTCCCACAGTGCGCATGCCAGATGGTTTAGCAATCTCCTTGCGCAATGTGTCTGTCCCGGAAGAAGTCCGCGAAACTGCATTGAGCCTGGCAGCAGCCCTTACCGCCGGCGCGCATTCCGCAGAACATGGCGCAACTGTCGTGATTGACACCGTGACGCAAGTTCTCCACGCAGCTGGCGTGACCCCAGATTATGTAGAAATCCGAGGTCTAGACCTTGGACCAGCCCCAGAACTTGGCGACGCCCGCCTCTTCGCCGCCATCACCCTCGGCGAAATCCAGCTCCACGACAATGTGGGCCTTCCACTCGGCATCGGCTTCAAAAACATCGAAGGCTGATATCCCCGGTTTACCCAGTTCGCATACCTTTCGACTACCCTAGGAAATCGTGACTAACTCCAATCCCACTTCCAAAAATAATTCCGCCGATTTGCCTGAGCAGCTGCGAATTCGTCGCGAAAAGCGCGAGCGCATTCTGGACAGTGGATTGGACGCCTACCCGGTCGAAGTGGACCGCACCATCTCCATCACAGAGCTGCGCTCCCAGTACGTCGTCATTTCCGAAGACTTGGAAGAGCGCACAGAAGGCGTAACCTACCTCGAAGTAGGCGAAGAAACCGATGTTGAGGTCGCAATCGCAGGCCGCGTGATGTTCGTACGCAACACCGGCAAACTCTGCTTCGCAGCCATCCAAGAAGGCAATGGCAGTACCGTCCAAGCGATGCTCTCCCTCGCAGCAGTCGGCGAAGATTCCCTCAAGGCATGGAAAGCCGACGTAGACATGGGCGATATCGTCTCTGTCCGTGGCAAAGTTATCTCGTCCAAGCGTGGCGAACTCTCCGTTATGGCTGACTCCTGGCACATGGCGTCCAAATCCCTACGCCCACTGCCAGTGGCCTTCGCTGATCTTAGCGAAGACACCCGCGTCCGCCACCGCTACACCGACCTCATCATGCGTGAACAGGCTCGCAACAATGCCCTCACCCGCATCAAAGTCATGCGTGCACTACGCCACTACCTCGAAGGCGAAGAATTCCTCGAAGTAGAAACCCCAATGCTGCAGACCCTCCACGGAGGTGCCGCAGCACGCCCATTCGAGACCCACTCCAATGCTCTCGATATCGACCTCTTCCTCCGTATCGCTCCTGAGCTCTACCTCAAGCGCTGCGTCGTCGGCGGCATCGAGCGCGTCTTCGAAGTCAACCGCAACTTCCGCAACGAAGGCGTAGACTCCTCCCACTCCCCAGAATTCGCCATGCTCGAAACCTACGAAGCCTGGGGAACCTACGAAACCGGCGCACAGCTGATCAAGGGACTCGTCCAGGCAGTCGCCATGGAAGTCTTCGGAACCACCCTGGTCACCCTCGCAGACGGCACCGAATACGACCTCGGCGGTGAGTGGAAAGTCATCGAGATGTACCCATCCCTCAACGAAGCATTGGCGCGCAAATTCCCAGGCCAACCAGAAGTCACCATCGACTCCACCGTTGAACAGCTCCGCGAAATCGCAGCAGTCATCGGCCTCGCAGTCCCAGAAAAGGGCGGCTGGGGCCACGGTAAACTAGTCGAAGAAATCTGGGAACTCCTCTGCGAAGACCAGCTCTACGGCCCAATCTTTGTCAAAGACTTCCCAGTAGAGACCTCACCACTCACCCGCCAGCACCGCTCCAAGCCAGGTGTTACCGAAAAGTGGGACCTCTACGTCCGCGGATTCGAACTAGCAACCGGCTACTCCGAACTCGTTGACCCAGTCATCCAGCGCGAACGCTTCGAAGACCAAGCTCGCCTCGCAGCAGACGGCGACGAAGAAGCAATGGTCCTCGACGAAGATTTCCTCACCGCAATGGAACAAGGCATGCCACCAACCTCCGGCAACGGCATGGGTATCGACCGCCTCCTCATGGCCCTCACCGGCCTTGGAATCCGCGAAACTGTCCTCTTCCCAATGGTGAAGCCAGAACAGAAATAAGGGTTTGGGTTCCTGAGAGTATTTTTCAGGAACCCGCCTTGGCCTTTTGAGGCCTTGAAGTTCGACTTCACGGGAACGACTTCTCACGCTCAACTTCTCATGTTCGACTTCAATAGACTTTTTCGAAAAAGTAGACTGAAGTCGAACATGAGAAGTTGAATACGTGAAGTCGCTCTTTAGCACATTCCAAGAGTCTGTCTCTTCTAGCACTTCCCAAACCTGTGGATAGAAACATCTATCCACAGGTTTTTGGTTTTTCTGGGAGCAGGCACTTGGATACTTCTGGTTTTGGATTCATAGTGAAGCCATGAAAAATTGGCAACAAGAATTCAAATTGATCAACCTCACGAAAATCCCTCACAGCGATGCTGAAACTCCCGAAGCAATCAGCAACGGAAAAATGACAAAACTTACCCATGAAGTCGCAATGGATACTGCAAGGTATCGAAGCCTTCTACCGTGGGATAAAGCAGCAGCTCGTGCTTTTGCAGTAGGTATGACTGTGGATAAGGCAGTAATAGCGGGACAATCAGCAGCAAGATTATGGGGATATCAGACTTTAAGTATTGAGAAAACAGTCTTGTGCTTGTTGCCAGAACGGTTACGTGCAAAATCTTCTAAGCGCTGGCCTGCTGGAATGAAGTATAAGAATCATTACCTTTCGCCTCGTGATATTCGGGAGGTTCACGGTATAAGAGTCACAGGGGCGTTCCGCACATTTTTGGATATTGCATTAGAAGATGGTGTAGTGGCGGCTGTTGTCACAATTGATTCGGCGAGAAGGCAGAATCCGTCACTTACGCAAGAAAAACTGCTGCACAGTGCAGAAGGATTTCCACGTCATCGAGGCGTGAAGGCGTATCGGAGGGCAATTGAGTTGTCGATTCCCAATTCAGATAGTGCGCAGGAGACGCGAGCAAGGTTGATTTTGCATGAGGCCAAACTGACAGGGATTCATAAATTACAAGTTCAAGCCCGTTTCGATCGATCACATAGCAAGTATTTTCTGGTGGATTTCCTCATTAATGATTGGATCATCATAGAGATTGATGGTCGCTCGAAATATGATGCACCAGAGCTCAATGAGATGTTGATTGCTGAGCGTGAGCGCGAAAAGTATTTCACGAACCAAGGTTTCGCAGTGTTGAGAATTGATCCGAAACAATTGGATGAGTCTCCTGGGCAGGAGTGTGAGTTTATTGAGATTTTGACGCGAACTTTGCAGCAAGAACCACCGGAACATCTAAAAATTGCGGCATGATCAGCGACCCGAAACAGAGTTTGCTTAATGACTGGTCATATGGCACTCTTTAGTAGTTTTTCTCATTGTTTAGTTTCCGCACAAAGTCGTGCTGTGAAAGGCCAAAACTGCCATTTATGGACTCTCAAATTAATACTAAGACCTCTCCGGTGGCTTCGAAGTTGCCGCGGGAGGTCGTTATTGTTCTTTCGATCCTCGTGATTTCTGCGATGATCATGATTTTAAATGAAACGATCTTGTCGGTTGCGTTGCCTTCCATCATGGAGGATTTCGCTGTGCCGGAAACTACGGCACAGTGGCTGACCACCGGGTTCATGTTGACTATGGCTGTGGTTATTCCAACTACTGGTTATTTGCTTGATCGTTTTTCTACCAAGACAATCTTTGTCACTGCGTTGTTATTCTTTACTGCGGGTACGTTGCTTGCAGCGCTTGCACCAACGTTTGCGATTCTTCTTGGTGCTCGTATCATTCAGGCCGTCGGCACCGCATTGGTGATGCCTTTGTTGATGACAGTCACATTGACTGTTGTGCCAGCTGAGCGTCGTGGTTCCATGATGGGCATTATTTCCATTGTGATTTCTGTGGCTCCAGCGCTTGGCCCAACACTGTCTGGTTTTATTCTTAATTCTTTGACCTGGCATTGGCTGTTTTGGATCATGCTGCCAATTGTTATTTTGGCACTGATTATTGGCTCTTTCCTCATTAAAAATATTGGCGAAACCAAGATCACTCCGTTGGATATTCTTTCTGTGATTTTGTCGGTTTTCGCTTTCGGCGGTTTGGTTTATGGTTTCAGTTCTTTCGGCGCAATTCTTGCTGGTGAGGGAACTACAGGAATCGTGGCGATTATCGTCGGCGTCGTGGCGCTTGTGATCTTTGGTCTGCGCCAGGTGAAGCTCGGAAAGCAAGATAAAGCGTTGATGGATCTTCGTCCGTTTAAGGTGAGGAATTTCAGTTTCTCCCTCGCAGCGATTCTTTTGGCTTTCGGCGCGATGCTGGGAACTGTCATGGTTCTGCCTATTTACCTGCAGACTTCCCTTGGTGTTACAGCGTTGGTCACGGGTCTGGTAGTCATGCCGGGTGGTTTGATCCAGGGTTTGATTAGCCCATTTATCGGCCGTTTTTATGACAAGGTGGGCCCACGCCCGCTGCTGATCCCGGGTGCTATTGCATTGACTGTGGCGGCTTGGTCTTTGACGTTCCTCAATGAGCAGTCCCCAGTGTGGATGGTTGTGGCCCTGCATGTGGTCTTCAGCATTGGCATGTGTTTGATGATGACTCCACTGATGACCACCGCTTTGGGCGCTTTGCCTAAGTATTTGTACGGCCACGGCTCCGCAATTTTGAATACTTTGCAGCAGCTTGCTGGTGCAGCGGGTACTGCGATCATGATTGCGGCGCTGTCTTTCGGCACCTCAATCGCGGTGTCTGCCGGAACTGCACAGGCTGAGGCAGTGGCTGCTGGAACGAAGGTGGCGTTCATTTCGGGTGCAATTATTGCGGTATTCGCGCTGGTTGCCTCATTGTTTGTTACTCGCGTTGAGGAAGAAGAGGCTCAAAGCCACTAAGCACAAAGATGCTTCTCGACGCCTCCCTGCCCCGCCGCCCTCCAAGGCCGGCGGGGCTTAAGCGATTTATGACTGTCAAGGATTTAGATCTCTAGAGGAGCCTGCTCGAATTTTTTGTCAGTCCATCGTCCGTGTTGAAACACCGAGATAAAGGATGGAATAGGTCTCAGGAGTTCGTCGGTGCTAGGTGGTGTAACCAAGACTGCAAAGTGTGTAGGCGAATAAACTTCAACCGTTGTGGAATGGTCTTCTGGTGTATTCCAGCTGGTTATTTCGATTCCTGAATCTTGATTTAAGAATATTATTTTCGTATCTTTGGTGAATTTTACAGCTATCCCCTTGGTGGTAAACCACGATTCACTTTCTGACCATAAGTGGAGTTCCTCGGAAGATAAGATATGAAAATTTGAATCTAGCATTACTGTCATGTCCCAGAATTGCACTAGGTATTGGTCTTTTATGCGAGCTGCATGGAAGATTTTGTATCCATCGTTGCGAATTGGACAGATGTCGAATTGTCCTGTTGAAGTCCTTCGCCCAAGCGCGATGCGTTCTCCAGTTTCTGTAGACGCAGCCAAGGCATAAAGTCCATCAGGATAGCTTTCCACTATTTTCCAGGGTGCAGGAACGGTGGGTTTTATAGCAGATTCTTCCTGGAAAGCATCCCAATTTTGTACATCTGAGAGAACTCGCATACCGGGGACTAATGGCCAAGAGTGTTTAAAGTCGTGGATTATTCCTGGTGAGAATTGGAGCTGAGGGGAGTGTGCGGATGGAATAGGGACGAAAGTTTGCCCAAGATATTTTCCGCTTTCAAGATCCCAGCAGCGCAGTACAGGTACTTGCTCTCCGAGTACCCAGAGATGATTATTTTCTATATGCGTACTCTCACGGTGAAATTGCAGCGGTTGCAGTGGTGGTGAAACTGCTCCGTCGAGGGTGACATCGAGTATTACTTCAAGCAAGTAAATTTCGTCTTGTACATATGCATCGGTGGTATCAGTGAGTTCTTGCCACCGTTGTCCATGACCGCTTTGCCCTAGAGAGCCAACTCCAGCGTAGATGCGTTCGATCTTGAGATCGTTCCAAAGTTGTTCGGACCCCCATGTGCTGTAGCAAAACCAACCTTGCAATTCTGCTTCGTAGCCTAAGGGAGAATCCGAAAAAGAGCTTGCTGCCCAGCCGTCACCAGTGATGACGATAGGCCATACCTGATCGATGGTCTTGTCAGCTCTATGTCGCACCCAGGCACGTCGGGTGGTTTTTAGACCTGGCAGAGGCTGAACTTCGCGTTCAAAAACAAGGGGTATGAGTATTGTTTGTCCAATCCGATAACGTGGGATAACGCCTTCAACAGCATCCATGGTGACTAATATTCTGAGATTTCGAGGATTCTCAGATTGTGGTGGTAGTTGAGTAATTTGATGTGGAATTGTGGCAGGCAAAGTCGATTTTGCATACTCAGGAATCGGCATGGTTGGTCCCGCCCACGCGGGGTTATCTAGATGTGATGGGAATTCCACGGATATAGCTTGGATGTTCTGTCTATGGCTTTTGATGGCAAGAATGACACCAGTTTGTACATCGATCTCAATTTGTTGTGGATGTTCCTCATCATCTTTAAATAGATGAGCAGCAGTTGGAATTACCCAGGTATCACACTCTGCAATTTTTCCTGCTGTGATGAGAGAAGGATCGAGATCCCATAGGCTCATTTCTGCAATTGCATCATTGGGATTGATAAGCAGGTTGGTACCACCAAGAATCCTCAAATCGAGACTATCCACAACATATGGACGATCTTTTTCCCCGAATTTCCACCGCGTAGTGTCTGCCCCGCGTAGGACATCGACTCCATCTCGCTGTATATGGAACCCATTCTGGCTGCGTTGAATGTGCAGGCCATTCGGATTGATAAATGTCATCATTGATGTTGCTGGTTTTAGGCCACCAGAATGTTGGGCAAAATTCTGCGTCTGTGTGGCCTGGAAATGCATACTCACGGTGGTTTCTGCACCACGACGGATTAGGTTTAATACGTGCTCAACGGAGTCCATGAGCCCAAGGCTAACGCGCTAGCTGTCGCTGATGCCATCCCAGGTGCGGTTCCCACACGAACAAGGCGTCGATAAGCATGTTCTTTGGATTTTTTAGCGAAATGACAATTTTAGTGCGTGAGGCATATTCAACTATTGAGCTGCGGGTATTGAACTCAGCAACGGTAAGTTTCTCTGTTGTTTCTGGATCGTGGAAGGCGTGAACATTGTCTTTTTCGCGGAAACCGACAAGGGAGTCGTACCGAAGTGCCAATCCGGGTGTTGTTCCAGGTGGAAGATCTGACAGCGGAGAATAAAGCATATCGGGGTTGCCTTTCACCTCAACGCTGAGGATCTCCAAGTCTGTGGTGAAGGTGATGAAGTGGGAGATGGTGCGAAGATAAATTTTTTCTCCGTAGTGCAAGATTGAATCGATCTCCAAAAATCCAAGATCCAGTTCAACGAGGCAGGAAGGCTCGGATCTATAGATTGCTTGGTGTAAAGATTCTGTGCCTGCAGACAATAAGCTCTCGTGTTTGAGTGCATGGAAATTATTGCCGAAGCTGTGTTGTAGTTTCCAACCGGCTGGAATATTTGGCTTGGTTTCGGTGACCTCGTTGAGGTGGGGAAGTTCCCAGGTTGTACCGTCGTAGTCGATAACACCACCTGCCCAATGTTTCTTTATTTCCCGAGCTTGGTTGCCTTTTTCGAGTTGAATATCCCTGAAAGTAGGGATTGGTATCTCATGGATAAGTTCACCAGTGTCCACATGGAAACCTTGGACATAAGGCAGGCCGGTATCTGAAAGCCAGAAGGTCTCGCCGTCACAGGTGCTTGTGCTGTTTTGTTCGAGGGGTTCCTGAAATTTTGGGGGCTGTGCGCCGTCGAGGGTGACGTCGATTATTGCGTCTGAACCATGGCGATAGATGGCTGTGATTACTGCATATGTGCGATAGTTGATGTCAGAGTAGCTAGAGTGTGTGAAGTATCCGGTGAGGTTTTCTTCCCGGCGGAGTGGTTTCTTTGTGGAGACTAAGGCATTCCAGCCGTCGGAATGAAAAGTGTAGGTTCGGAAGTCTTTATAAAGTTCGCCAGGTTCGGTGTATCCGCGCCGAGTTGTCATGAGCTGTTCATGTGGTGGTTCGTCTAATTCGAATGACAAAAATAGTGCAATTTGATTACCAATTTGTTTGTCAGGAACAGATCCCCACGGACACAGCACACGAAGACTTCGGGCAGCACTCGGAGCATCGGGCATCACAAGCGGGCTGGGGTTTGCGGGCTCTGGTTGTTCAAGAGGTTCTTGTTCTACAACTGATACTTCCCCTGACCACTGTGGGGATTCCCAGTTGTCTAAAAATTCTACTGATACGGCGTGCACACGCTCATTGGTATTTTCTGCAGCTAAAACTATGCCGTGTTCTGCATCGATGCTCAGCGTGACATGGCGCAATGGGAGAATTAAAACAGGCCGATCAGCGTGTGTTTCTTCCGCGATATCGGCAGGATCTAGTCCGCCTAACTCGGATAGCCACGTCTTGGAATCCATGAAATAGCTGGTTAATCCGATAACTTCGACTTTGTGGTTGGGGTGAAATACCGGAATTGGATATCCAGCACTAAATTCCCATCGCGAACCAGGAATGCGTCGAAGGATATCGACGCTGCCCCTGCTCACACGCATTTCTAGGCCCTTGCGTTCAACCATGAGTGGCTTCTGAGAAGCCCACGGATGAAATGGCGGATACATCATCCATTCAGATCCATGTGACCGCTGTTTCTCCACACGCTCCAGCACAATTTTGCTGGCTACCAATGATGCAGAATTCAGCAGGTCAAGGATCGATTGAAAAGAACGCATACCCCCGAAACTACTTCAAGATGCTTCTCGACGCTTCCCTACGCCGTCGCCTTCAGGTAGTTGCCAATCGCCAAACGGTTAATCGCAGAGCGATTAACGATGCCCACTACTGGGCCATTTTTACCACGAAGCACTGGAACCTTTTTGATGTGTGCATCCGATAGCGCGGCTATGGCATCAGCAATCGAGGATTCCACATCGATGGTGAGAACATCATGAGTGGCTAGTCGCATGACATTGAGCTCTGCCAGTTCAGACATGGCTTTATCCAGGTCGTCATTGCCACCGATCGCGTATGAGTAAATCGAAGCAGAAGAAGGGTATGTAGCGGAAAGATAGCGCATGACATCACCGTCTGAAAGGAACCCTGCAAGCGACCCATCGGAGTGAAGAATTGGTGCGCCAGAGATACTGCGCTCAGTGAATGTTTTAAGAGCATCCAGGACTGAATCATCAGAAGACAAGGTATACACATCAGTCTTCATGATGGATTCCAGGGAGTTGTTCCCAGTCGACTTCACCGGAGTTGTCTTTGCGGAACGGTACGCCAAGAATGCCAAGAAAATGCCGATTAAGGACGTAATCACAACCAATGCCACAGCACTGTGGAAGCCACTAAGAAGGGAATCAAAATCAGTGTTTCCAGCGCTTACCGCACCGTAGATGCCGGCACCTAGCGAAGTACCAACACAACCTGCAATTTGGAAACCCGTGGACACAATAGTAACGCCGTGCGAGCTAGTTTCACGGTCGAGCTGGGAGAGTGCAAAAGTTTGAGAAGGTCCAATGACCAGTGCAGTTGCTAAAACAGCTGGAATATAAAGCACACCAAACAACAGAATCGAGGAGTACCCAGCGGCAATGCCAACGAAGGTGACAAATACTGCCATGATCAAGAATCCAAGAGGAATGGACCAACGTCCACCGTGGCGATCAAAGAGTCGACCAGCGATAGGCCCCATGATTACTGTCAGCAAGATACCTGGAGCGAGAGTAAGTGAGGCGCCCAAAGGATCCATCTGATGCCCAGATTGCAGGAACAATGGAATGACAACATTCATGGCGAAGACGAAGAGCAAGCCAAGCATGGTCATCAAGACACCAAGCACGAAGGACTTATTGGAAAATGGGCTCAGGTTAAGCAGCGGATGTTCGATGCGTTGTTGGCGAATAGCAAAAATCCACAGGGCAGCAATGCCAATGACAACGGAGATACCCGCATAGAGAGTGTCACCACCAAATGCTGCGGAAACACCATAAAGAATGCCGACTAGTCCGATTGCTACCAGCAAGAAGGAAATGATGTCCAGAACTGGACGTCGTAAAGCAGCAACCGTTTGCAACGCAAACCCGCCAGCTAGCAGGACCAACAGCGATAAACCGCCAAAGACCCACAACAATGTGGTCCACGGCGCGATGGTCAACAGAACGCCAGACAAAACGATCGCCAGAGACGGCCCAAGTGTGGTCATCGCAGCCATGATGCCCATGTTGAGTCCCAACTTTTCACGCGGGGACACAGCCAAAGTAATATTCATGCCGATCGGGGTGAGCAAACCTGTACCAATGGCTTGAAATAGACGCGCAAAAAGAAGCACACCAAAAGAAGGCGCTAAGGCACCGACGATGGAGCCAAGCAGCATAAGCGCCACAACGGCTACGAACAATGGCCGAGTGGGGAAGCGATGATAAAGAATATTTGACACAGGAACAAACACTGCAGCAACTAGCAAATAACCAGTGGTCAACCATTGGACAGTGTTTACATCAACGTTGAAATCCTGCATGATCGGCGTGAACGCCACATTGAGGAAAGTTTCATTGAATGTTGCAAGGAACGCGGCGGCTGCTGCAACTGCAATCATCCACGTATAGTTTTTGGGATGCGCAGGAGGCATCGAAGATTGAGACATTTTTTCCTGACAGTTCGGCTTTAAAATCAGCTCATCGGCGGTGCCGTGTCAGGAGATCTCCGTGATATCCCTCGTGTCGTGTCTTCGCAAGCTGCTGTGACTAATGAGCCACAGAGCAACAAAATCTATCAGAATCTTAAAATTTTTTCTAATGGGAGAACTATCAATTGCTCAGAGATGGTTCCTCTCTAACTAAAAAGCCATAAAGACGGCCAACCCACAAAGGGTTGGGCGTCTTCACAGCTGAAACCTAGTTTGTTGCTACTAGCTGGGGAGCACCTTTCAAGTTAGGGAAGTAGGCGGTGAGGAAATCTTCTAGTCCTGCGGTATCGGTTAGCGGGAAGATACCGGATACGTACTGGTCTGGGCGAACTACCACTACAACACCATCGCGGGAGATTTCGCGGCTGTCGAAGATGTCTGAATCTGCGGTGATGCCGAAGGAATTTTCGACGTTCGTTAGTCCGAAGATGCCTACTTCCGGTTTGAATGCGGAAGGAATTTGGCGGAGATCGAGCTCAGTGTACGGGCTCTGGTAGATCACCTTGGCATCCACGAGCGTTGGGTCGAGGGTTTGTTCTGCCCATTCTGCCCAGCGGTTTAGCTCAGAAGCTTCGCCGTTGGGTGCATCGCTTCCTGCGAAGACATAGGTGCGGATACGTCCGTCGGCAGTTGCTTGGTGGCCGAGGTGCGTTTCGGTGAAGTCGCAGACTCGACCGACCATCGCGGACTTGAAGCGTCGACCAATTGGGTAGCCCTTTGCCAGGTCCTGGTTGGTTCCTTCCATGGTGATAGAGGAAGGCGGGTAGTGGGTCATATAGCCCGCGTTGAATTCGGAGTTTGCGCGGTAGAAATCTTCGAGGTCTTGAGCGCTGCCCATTTCGCTGCTTGGCTTGGCCATGAGCGTTGACCAGTTCTTGTCGTATTCGATGAGCTTGTAGGCGATGTCTTCGCGCTCTTCAGCGTAGGTCTGAAGTAGTTCGCGTGGGCTGTTTCCGCTGGCTACGTGCCCAAGCTTCCAGCCCAGGTTGAATCCGTCCTGCATAGACACATTCATGCCCTGACCAGCCTTAGCGCTGTGGGTGTGGCAGGCGTCGCCGGCGATGAAGATGCGTGGATGCTCACCTGTGGTCTTCTCTGAGACGCGGTCATCGAAATGATCAGCGACGCGGTGGCCCACTTCGTAGATGGAGTTCCAGACAACGTTTTTCACATCGAGGGTGAATGGAGCCATGATCTGGTTGGCAGTATCGATGACAGCCTGAAGCGGAGTATCGCGAACTGCCTTGCTGCCATCATCGGGTACTTCGCCCAAGTCGACGTAGAGGCGGAAGAGGTAACCGCCTTCGCGTGGGATGAGCAGGATGGTGCGGCCGGAGTCAGATTTGATGGTGCACTTCTTGCGCACATCAGGGAACTCGGTGTTTGCATGGATATCCATCACACCCCATGCATGGTTGGCTTGCTTGCCCTGGAGTCGGTATCCCAAGGATTTACGCACCTGGCTGCGTGCGCCATCGGCGCCGACCAGGTACTTCGTGCGGACTGTGACAAGTTCGCCGGTCTGCTCACCAGTTGTGCGACGAAGTGTTGCGGTGACTGGGTATTCCTCGTTGTCTGCGTTATCTGCAACCTCGAAATCCACGAACTCGTAGCCATAATCTGGTTCCATGCGGGTTGGAGAGTTCTTCATGAACCGGTTGAAGTGGTCAATGATGCGGGTCTGGGTGAGCAGAGCCATGGGGAATTCACTGATGTGCTGTGGCAGCTCGCGGGTGCTGTTGTCACGGATAATCTCGCTCGGCTTATCCGGATTAGGCTTCCAAAAAGCCATATCAGTGATTTCATGAGCTTCGGCAAGGATCTCGTGGGCGAAACCGAATGCCTGGAAGGTTTCAATGGTGCGGGAGTGCACACCATCAGCGTTGGCCAGCTCCAGACGTCGATCGCTGCGTTCGATGAGGCGAGTGGTTACATTAGGGAAGCGGGAGAGCTGGGCTGCTGCGATTGTGCCAGCTGGACCGGAACCAACAATCAGTACATCCATGACCTCAGGAAGAGACTCAGGGCGGTTGATTCCGCTACCTTCTGCGCGCATCTCCATTGGGTCAGCAGTGGCGTATCCATCGTAGTGAAACTGCATGTCAGGTCCTTTCCAGGGGTTTTATCTGATTCACGGAAGGGGGCGCTCCGTGCGATACCTAGAAATGTAACCCAGGCCACAAACTTGATGGAAGTGTGATTGGGGGAGTTGTCTGTTTCGGGCAAGATCATGTCCGTCTGAGAACAAAAAGCCCTTAATCACGCAAGAATTGACGCTGCGATTCTTTTCGCCATTGGAGAGGAGTCATCCCAAACCGCTCCCGAAACGTGCGGCTGAAATGGCTTGGAGAAGCAAATCCAAAACGCTTGCCGATCTCACTGACAGGCACATTGTCCCGTTCCGGTATAGACAGGGCTTTCTTGGCGAAATTCAGCCGAGTGTTCAGCACATAACGCCCAATAGTGAGATCTGCATCGGCAAAGATACGGCTGAGCTGGCGTTCACTGATCCCCACCGCAGCGGATATCTGTGCAGCAGAGAGCCCACTATCGGAGATATTGAGCTCGATATAGTTTTTTGCCGCAGAGATCAGCCCTTCCTCACTGCTTACAGAATCACCAAGCACATTGTGGAGTAGTCCAAGTGCCTCAGTTTCGATGCCACTCCATGACTTAGTTAAAGGCTCAGTGGAATCGATATGCCTTGGTTCGCCTCTTTCGATTCTGTCTAGTGATTCCTGCACCAGCAGCGCTAAGGCCTGTTCGTTGGCGTTTCCAGTGGCACCAAAATCAAATATTGCGGGCAGTTCCGGACTTTTGGAGCCGACGATCTCGCGGTAACGCTGTTTCGGAATGGTGAGCACAAGCTCACGAAACCGGTTGTTGAATCCACGAAGAAATGGCCGGTCAGCATCATAGACGATAGCTTGTCCAGGGCGCAGCGCCACATGTCCGCCACGGTGGAAGAACACCGCGTCGCCTTCGGTAGCGAAAAAGATTGCGATGACACCAGTGGGATTATCCGCGATGAAGCTTTCAGAGCGCTCGACAAATTGCGAGGTTCCAAACACGCTAGCCATGCGTATAGAAGGAAGGTGCAGATTAGTTTCTGAAGCCTGCATCGGGCGATCGTCGATAGTTCGAATATCGAGTGGGAGCAGTGCACGAGCATTATGCCCCTCCCACATTTGGACACGGTTGTCCGGAACGATCCCGCTCGTGCTGAAGCGCAAATACTTCGGCGGCTTCTGTGCTGGTTGCTGGTCAGTCATGGTGCATTCCACAATAGGGCTTCACTCTTAAGAAGTCATTAATATGAGAGCCAATCAAAGGAGAGCACATCCCTATTGACCTTGCATTTTGTATTAATAAGGTTAAGTATCAGGCTTGCCGTGAGCTAAAAGGCATTAGATCCCTTTAGTTAGATTTCAACAGATACAGTTTCAAATTCTGTCGTTGTCCACTGTCCTGATTGGAATATAGAAATTGAACGTGGGACAGGCCGCGTCCGGGTGCCTATTTGATTGTTTTCAGGGATCATCAGCACGGTGAAATATTCAGAAGAATGCACCTTGATTTGTGGAGAGCAATCTGACGGAGTTGCTAAGTGCGTAATTTCTGCAGTGGAATCCTGTTCGATGAAAAGAATCTGATTTTCCTCAGTGCTTACTGCAACGCCTTCAGAAACAAACCATGACCATGGTGACTCATCAGGATGGTGATGCTGCAGGGAAGTGATCTGAAAATCAGAATTAATTGTCACACTTATCTGCCAGAGATTAACAAAGTACTCATCACCCACACGCGTGGCGTAATGGATGCTGATACCGTCTGAAGGGATCGGGCATATTTCTAATTCCCTGTTGGCATTCATTCTTCCTAATGCAATGCGTGATCCATGCTCAGAGTAAGCGTGAAGTGAGTAAAGACCAGCTGAGAGGTCCGACATTAGTTCCCATGGCTCAGGTACTTGAATTGGGGATTCAAGATCAGGTTTCGAGGGAGACGGCGACCAAGGTTGAGCGTCGGACAAGGCATCTGCTCCGGGAACTAAACGCCAAGCAATTTCATCGTTATGGATAAATTGTTCAGCAAAGGAGAGACAACTGGAGCGCTGCAATGAAACTGGTACGAAAGTTTGGCCTAGATAATGGCCGGTTTCTAAGTCCCAGCAACGTAATACTGGATAATGCGCGCAGAGGACCCAGAGTTTTCCGTCGATAAGGTGCGTGCTTCCACGTTCAAAACGCAGAGGCTGCAGTGGTGGTGGAACTGCACCATCGATCGTGACATCGATGATGGTATCGCGGAGAAAAATTTCTTCAGTTCGGAAAGCATCAGTGGTGTCTTCGAGTTCTTGCCACAGGCGTTCTGGCTTATCGAAGACACCGACGCCACCGTAAATACGTAAAACTTTCAGATCATTTCGATCAACATCAGCATCTGTGTAGGAAAACCAGCCGCTCATCTCTACATCTTGGGAAGCCGGCGTTGTGATATAAGAGTTGGCTGACCATCCATCTCCCGTGAATCGGACCGGCCATTTGGGACCAGCGATGGGGTTTCCTAGATGATCAATCCATCCTCTTCGTGTAGTTTCAAGGCCGTCGATTGGTGCTGAATCGTACCGAAAATCGAGTGCTAAACGTACTGATTCTCCAACTCTAAACTTCGGGTAAGCGCCTTCTAACGCGTATTCACTGATCCAGATTCTGAGATGTCTAGGATTCTCGGATTGAGCAGGCAACGCAGAAATTTCATGAGGAATGGTTTCGGGAAGATTTATTTGTTCTTGAGGATCCGGCCATTCGGTTGAAGGACCTACCCAGGTGGGATCAGGTAGTTCATTCGGAAAAGAAATGCTGCTGGTTTCTATACGTTCTCGGTTGCTTTCTACCGCTAAAATGACACCTGTTTCAGCATCAATTTCAATTAGTTTGAGCTGATTTTCATCGTTGCTGAATTTATGGGTAGCGTGTGGAATGACCCAGGTATCACGTTCCAACACGGCACTTTTAGTAATCGTGCTTGGATCGGTAACACTGAGCTTTAATGCACGAATTATTGACAGCGGATTGATGAAGAATTCAGTTCTGCCGAGGATCTTAAGGTTTTTCGCATCGATGGAAATAGGATTTTCATCTTCTTTAAAGAGCCAGCGCCTGGAATCTACTCCCCGCAGGATGTCTTTATCGCCGCGAAGTAGGTGCACGCTATTTCTGCTGTAATGAACAGTTAACCCGTCAGCTTCAATGTATTTCAGGAGCATAGGGTCGACATACCAGCCTGAATATCCTGAAGGTTCCTGAGTACGAGTTGCAGTGAGGTTCAAGCTTACTGTTGTCTCTGCGCCACGTCGGATCAGATTCAGTAGCTCATCAATAGACTCCATGAGCTTAAGACTAATTTGAAAAGTATATTGTCGCTCTAGAATTTTCGGGATGCTTAAGGACAACTTTGATTTCTGGAGGAATCGCCCCAGTACTGTTTTAAGGCTTTGAGATTCCGAAATGACCTTTGGGTTGAAGTGGGGTAATCCAAGCCCTTAGATGGCATCTTGGAGATGGGGCTATTGAGGCTCTTGTGATTCCTGAAATATGTCAGTGCAAAAATCTGCCACAAATTGAGGGTGGGTTCAGATCTGTGTCAGATCAGTGCATTTTCGAGTGCTGGGGATGCACGGATCTGCCACAGAATCCAGTTTTCCAGCGGTTTGTGGTGAGTTTTTGCATGTGCCATGTACCAAGGGCCAACACGGAGAACTGGCTGAGTCAGAAGCAGGATTTCTGCAAGAAAAAGCGCCAGGACCCAGCACGATCCAGCCAAAAACACTTAACGCGAAGCGCGTGGCTTTCCTTCTGCATAACCTTCAGTGGATTGCACACCAACGGTGGCGCGCTCAAAGAAGGTCTCAATGGAATCTGCACCTGCATAAGTAAAGGAGGAGCGGACACCGGAGATGATCTGGTCTACAAGATCTTCGACACCGCCGTGGCGCTTATCGATGTAGATGCGGGCGGTGGAAATACCCTCTTCGAACATGGCACGGCGGGCCTTTTCGAAGGCTTCGACCTTTTGGTTGCGGCTTTCTACAGCGCGCCGGGATGCCATGCCAAAGGATTCTTTGTACATGCGTCCATCGGATTCGAAACGTAGGTCGCCGGGGGATTCGTAGGTTCCAGAGAACCAGGATCCCACCATCACATTGGAAGCGCCAGCAGCTAGCGCAAGGGCTACGTCGCGTGGGTCACGGACGCCGCCATCGGCCCAGACGTGTGCGCCAAGTTTGCGGGCTTCGGCGGCGCATTCTAGGACTGCAGAGAACTGTGGTCGGCCGACACCTGTTTGCATGCGAGTGGTGCACATTGCGCCTGGTCCAACGCCTACTTTGATGATGTCTGCGCCAGCTTCGACGAGGTCGCGCACACCATCGGCGGTGACAACATTGCCTGCCACAATCGGGACGGTGACACCCAGTGCGCGGATGCGTTTGAGGGCGTTGATCATGGTGGATTGGTGGCCGTGTGCGGTGTCGACGACGAGAACGTCGGCGCCGGCGTCGATAAGCGTCTTGGTGCGTCCTTCGATGTCACCGTTGATGCCGATGGCGGCGCCGACTCGCAGGCGGCCGTGGGCGTCGATAGCTGGGCTGTACATGGTGGCGCGGAGTGCGCCGGCGCGGGTGAGGATGCCGCGGAGGGAACCATCAGCGGCGACGACGGGTGCGAGTTTGCGGCTGTGCTCGTGGAGGATTCCGAAGGCATCTTCGGGGGAAATATCCTCGGGCAAAGTCAGCAGTGAAGTGGACATGAGGGTGCCCACTTGGGTGAAGTTATCGGCGCCTTCGAGATCTTTGTCGGTGACAATGCCAACTGGCTTGTCGCCATCCAACACAATGGCTGCACCGTGTGCGCGCTTGTGGATCAGGTTGCGCGCATAACCGACGGTGTGGTGCGGTTTTACGGTGATGGGGGTGTCAAAAACGAGGTCAGCTTTTTTCACATTAGCAATGGTCTCCGCCGCGATATCGGCAGGAACGTCCTGGGGGAGAATCGCGATACCGCCGCGGCGTGCGATGGTTTCTGCCATGCGTCGACCAGCAACAGCTGTCATATTAGCTACCACGAGCGGAATGGTGGTGCCGGTGCCATCACCTGTGCGCAGATCCACGGACATGCGGGAGCCGACGTCGGAACGCGAAGGAACCATAAACACATCGGAATAGGTCAGCTCATAGGGCGGATTGGAGTCGTTAAGAAAACGCATGTGGGTCTCCTAAATTTGAAAATCAGTTATCCCTGAACACGGCAAGGGTACATCAATTGCACTTATCGACGCCCCAACCCAGTGTTCGCTACAGGCGTACAGGGGCTTTAAAGCCCCCAAAATAAGCCCTGAACAGGGCTTATATGGTTTAGTGCTTGGATGGTTTCAGGGCCTTATGAAAAAGTAGGGAAGTTTTGACCAGCTGGGGCGTTAAAGTGGGAGAAAGCTAATTTTAGAAATAAAGAATTAAGGGGAGAGACATGTTCGAGAGGTTTACCGATCGTGCACGCCGCGTGATTGTGCTCGCGCAGGAAGAGGCGCGCATGCTCAACCACAATTACATCGGCACGGAACACATCCTCCTCGGCCTCATTCATGAGGGCGAGGGTGTTGCATCCAAGGCTTTGGAGTCCATGGGAATTTCCCTGGACGCCGTCCGCCAGGAAGTTGAAGAGATTATTGGCCAGGGCTCACAGCCCACCACCGGCCATGTTCCTTTTACTCCTCGTGCCAAGAAGGTCCTGGAGCTCAGCCTCCGCGAGGGCCTACAGATGGGACACAAGTACATCGGTACTGAGTTCCTGCTTCTCGGTTTGATCCGCGAAGGTGAGGGCGTTGCAGCTCAGGTGCTAGTCAAGCTTGGTGCTGACCTGCCTCGCGTGCGTCAGCAAGTTATTCAGCTCCTCTCCGGTTACGAAGGTGGCCAGGGCGGTTCCCCAGAAGGCGGACAGGGAGCTCCTGCCGGTGGCGAAGCCGTTGGCGCAGGTTCCGCACCAGGCGGTCGACCATCTTCTGGTGGCCCAGGCGAGCGCTCTACCTCTTTGGTTCTTGATCAGTTCGGACGCAACCTCACCCAGGCTGCCAAGGACGGCAAGCTGGATCCTGTCGTTGGTCGCGATAAGGAAATCGAGCGCATCATGCAGGTGCTGTCTCGTCGTACCAAGAACAACCCTGTTCTTATCGGTGAACCAGGCGTTGGTAAAACCGCCGTTGTTGAAGGCCTCGCGCTGGATATCGTTAATGGCAAGGTTCCAGAAACCCTCAAGGACAAGCAGGTTTATTCCCTTGACCTAGGTTCCCTGGTTGCAGGTTCCCGTTACCGCGGTGACTTCGAAGAGCGCCTGAAGAAGGTCCTCAAGGAGATTAACCAGCGCGGCGATATCATCCTGTTTATCGATGAGATCCACACCCTCGTGGGTGCGGGCGCAGCAGAAGGCGCAATCGATGCTGCCTCCCTACTTAAGCCAAAGCTTGCTCGTGGTGAGCTCCAGACCATCGGTGCAACCACCCTGGATGAGTACCGCAAGCACATTGAAAAGGACGCAGCACTTGAGCGTCGTTTCCAGCCAGTGCAGGTTCCAGAGCCTTCCGTAGAACTCACCGTTGAGATCTTGAAGGGTCTGCGCGACCGCTACGAGGCACACCACCGTGTCTCCATTACTGATGGTGCTCTTACCGCTGCAGCTCAGCTTGCTGATCGCTACATCAATGACCGCTTCTTGCCAGATAAGGCCGTTGACCTCATCGATGAGGCTGGCGCACGCATGCGTATTAAACGCATGACTGCACCTTCCTCCCTTCGTGAAGTTGATGAGCGCATCGCTGATGTTCGCCGCGAGAAGGAAGCGGCGATTGATGCTCAGGACTTCGAAAAGGCAGCAGGTCTTCGCGATAAGGAGCGCAAGCTCGGCGAAGAGCGTTCTGAGAAGGAAAAGCAGTGGCGTTCTGGTGACCTCGAAGATATCGCTGAGGTCGGCGAAGAGCAGATCGCAGAAATCCTGGCCAACTGGACTGGTATTCCTGTCTTCAAGCTCACCGAAGCAGAATCCTCACGCCTGCTCAACATGGAAGATGAGCTACACAAGCGCATCATCGGACAGGAAGAAGCTGTTAAGGCTGTTTCCCGTGCGATCCGTCGTACCCGTGCAGGCCTGAAGGATCCTAAGCGTCCTTCCGGCTCCTTCATCTTCGCTGGTCCATCCGGTGTTGGTAAGACTGAGCTGTCTAAAGCTCTGGCAGGATTCCTCTTCGGTGACGATGATTCCCTCATCCAAATCGACATGGGTGAATTCCACGACCGCTTCACAGCTTCCCGTCTCTTCGGTGCGCCTCCGGGATACGTCGGCTACGAAGAGGGCGGCCAGCTGACCGAGAAGGTCCGCCGCAAGCCATTCTCCGTGGTGCTTTTCGACGAGATCGAAAAGGCCCACAAGGAGATCTACAACACCTTGCTGCAGGTGCTTGAAGATGGACGTCTTACCGATGGTCAGGGTCGCATCGTGGACTTCAAGAACACTGTTTTGATCTTCACCTCCAACCTGGGTACCGCAGATATCTCCAAGGCTGTTGGACTGGGCTTCTCCGGATCTTCCGAAACGGACAGCGATGCTCAGTACGATCGTATGAAGAACAAGGTCCACGACGAGCTGAAGAAGCACTTCCGTCCAGAGTTCCTGAACCGTATTGATGAGATTGTGGTCTTCCACCAGCTCACTAAGGATCAGATCGTCCAGATGGTTGACCTCCTTATTGGTCGCGTATCCAAGGCGCTTTCTGAGAAGGACATGAGCATCGAGCTGACCGAAAAGGCTAAGTCCTTGCTGGCTAGCCGTGGCTTCGATCCAGTACTGGGTGCACGACCACTGCGTCGCACCATCCAGCGCGAAATCGAAGACCAGATGTCTGAGAAGATCCTCTTCGGCGAAATCGGTGCTGGCGAGATCATTACCGTTGACGTCGAAGGCTGGGATGGCGAGTCCAAGAACACCGACGGCGCGAAGTTCACCTTCAGCCCTCGTCCAAAGCCAATGCCAGAAGGAAAGTTCTCTGAGATTTCAGTCCAGGCAGCAGAAGCAATCCAAGATGTGGATTCCGCAGCCGACGACACCGTCCCAGAAACTGATTCCCTCTCTGACGTTGACCTCAAGTCTCTTGAGAAGTTCGAAGAAGAAGTAGAAAACGGCACCGACATTGATCGTGCGTCCGGCGACTACTACGGAAACGACAACCAGGGTGGCACAGCTCCAACCAAGGAGTAATACGCCCGCTTTGGCGACATGATTAAGCCCCGCAACCTAAGGTTGCGGGGCTTTTCTACGCTTCAAATGCTGCGTAAAAGCTAGGAAACTCTAGTTATAGAGCATTCCGCCATCAACGAGCATGACTTGTCCGGTGACATAATTAGAATTTTCGGATGCCAGGAAGGAAACCAACCCAGCGACATCTTCAGGGACAGAAGGTCGGCCCAACGCGATGGAGGAGGAGTACTCCTTGAAGTTTTCACCTATTGGCTTACCGTTGATCTTGGAAAGCTCCGCATCAATTTGCTCCCACATGCCGGTACCGACAATGCCTGGGGCATAAGCATTAACAGTGTGTCCCTTTGGAGCGAGTTCTTGAGCTGCCGCTTGAGTAAGGCCACGAACTGCAAATTTAGTGGTGGAATAAGCTCCCAGAATCGGAAAACCTTGGATTGCAGCAATTGATGCAGCATTGATGATCTTTCCTTTAACGCCAAGTTCATCGAATTTTCGTGCTGCTGCCTGAATACCAAAAAATACACTGAAAACGTTGACAGAGTAGATCTGCTTCAAGTCATCTTCAGTGACTTCCAATAGTGGTTTAATCTGGGCGATACCAGCGTTGTTCACTAGGACATCGAAGCCACCAAGTTTTTCTGCTGCTTCATCGATAGCACTGTCGAAATTAGCCTTATCAGTGACATCAAGCCTGATGAAAACTGCTTTTTGGCCGGCAGCTTCAACCAGTTTGATGGTTTCTGCAGCCTGTTCTTCTTGCTGTGGAAGATCCGCGACTGCGATATCGAAGCCGTCTGCTGCCAGCTTTTCTGAGATTCCACGACCGATGCCTTGTGCACCACCGGTGATCATTGCAACCTTGCTCATGACATTTCCTCTTGCTTCCTTAAAATAGGTTCTCAAGATTTAAAGCCTTTTACAGTTTTCGAACCGTTGAAGGCTCTTAAGTCGCCACCATAGGCCAACAAAAATATTTCTGCACAAGCCTCGTATAGACGATTATGCTGGTTCATATGGGGCTGAATTACAGAAAAATCATCAAGACCGGAAAAGACAGTTGGCTAAATGTCTCCAAGTCTGGGGTCTCTGGTTCCAAAAGGATTGGGCCGGTAACGATCAATTCGCGTGGCGGAATTTCAGTGAAATTGCCAGGTGGCTTGAATTACCGCGGTAGATGGAAGAAATAGCCACGCAGTGAGGTTCTATCACGAGCAATCGAGTGGATAATGTGGATCAATCGGCATGATGGATTCAATCAAAATTGATGGGCTGCTTTTGGGCTTGTTAGCAGTTAGTTTTTTGTTGAAACCAGTGAGTACTAGTTGCTCTGAGACGCATGTTGGATCATCCAGATCGATTGCTAGCAGCCCTTGATCTTGATCACTCTCAGTAACCACATATGCGCGTCCAGAATCGAAAGTGATTGAAACTGGGTGTGTATCTTTGAGATCAATTTCGTGTTCATACACAATCTTTCCCTCGGGGATATTAATGTGGGTTAGCATTCCAGCGGATGTGAAAGCGTAATAATCCTGGCCGGAGACAGCATCGAATCGAGCGCGGTCGGCGAATTCCAACTTAGGTAATTGGCTGATGCTTTCTGGAGTTGAGTGCTTATCTTTGATGTGGAGGATCTCTTCTTCTGTCACTATATAAGCGCCAGAATCATTGCAGTTCAAAACGTTTGCTCTACTGGGGCGATGTGAAAATTTCCAATCAATTTTCATCTCATCGTGTTGCCCGTTTGCATGGAGGGTCATGATGCTTATAGATCCCGGACCTACAGGATCTTCTATCCCGAGGTCAGGGAAGTATTCCACCCATCTGGTGGATCCGTCATCGCATGCAGTAAGCGCAATGATGTATTGGTCTGTCATTGTGCTAACGACAGTTCCTTCGGTAGCTGCAACAATGCGGTGTCGGTATTGAGCCTCTGCGGTTCCTTCATTAAAGGAGAAAGCTACATTTTTATGCGTTGGCGATTGTGCTGATTTCGATTGCATGCCAACGCTGAGACCGGGTACTTCGTGGCGAGTTACTTCTTTTAAGGAAGAATCGAATAGCACTAAGGAGTTTTCATCTGGTGCAATGAAGCCATTTCCTAATCGGTGCATAGAAGGAAAATAGGTGGGAGCGAGTTCATGAATGATTCCGCCCGACCCATCTGCTGATAAAGCGAAGATGTCTGCAGAGTTATCTGGGCTGAGATTTTTTATGGGATTAGTGGTGATACCAATAAAGGTTGGGTCTTCGACGCTTACCGCTTCAGAAACAGGAGACGTACAACCAACCGCGAGGACTCCGACTAGTCCCACAGCTAGGCTGGCACATGAAATACGCCTCCGGCGATGAACATCAGGCATTACACAAGCCTAATATTTATTTTTGTAGGGCGCATTAGTTACCGAGGCAGATGGAAATAACCCGCCTCATCTTGTTCCGCGAGACCGTCTTCCACAAGTGAGAACAAAGCTCGGGAACGTTGCGCATCATCGGGCCACACAACATCAATCGCAAACAGGGGAACAGGTGCGGTGGCTTTGCGTAGCACATCCATGATGAGGCCACGGACTTGTCGGTCGGTTCCCACAAATTTCTGTACGCGCTTTTTGGCGGATGCTAATTCTTCTTCGCTGGGGGAGGGGCATCCGAGTTTTTGCCATTCGCACTGGTCAAGCAGTGGGCAGGTATCGCACTTTGGGGAAGTGGCCGTGCAGATGAGTGCGCCTAACTCCATTATCGCGGCAGAGAATTCTGGGGCGTGAGTGTGAGGAAGGATGAGGGAGACGTCGATAAGCTCCTGCTTTTTCGCAGGGCCTGCAAGGTAGCGCCCGACAACGGCGCGCTGATACACGCGGCGCACATTGGTATCGACCACCGGCACCCGCTGCCCAAAATGAAACGCCGCCACCGCGCGCGCCGTGTAATCACCAATGCCCGGCAACGCGAGCAGCTCCTCCACGGTATCCGGCACCTCGCCGGCATGCTTATCGACGATCACCCCCGCGCATTCCTTCAACCTCAGCGCCCTCCGAGGATAGCCAAGCTTGCCCCAAGCCCGCAAAATTTCATCCGTACTAGCATTTGCGAAATCCTGCGGAGTAGGCCACTTTTCTACCCACTCACGCCAAATCGGCTCCACCCGGGCGACAGGAGTTTGCTGGCTCATCACCTCAGAAAGGAGAATTCCCCAAGCTGAAGTATCCGGATCACGCCAGGCAAGATCGCGGGCGTTGGCTCTAAACCAAGAGAGCAGGGCTGAGTGAAGGGCAGTAAATGACATATCTTGCTGATTCTACTTGCCCTGTATTAGGTTCTACACCAAACACGATGAAAGAATAGTCCTATGCCTTTGCGGAATATTGAGAGAACACCGTCCAGCGTATGGAATGCCATGGTCGCGGGTAATGAGCGATTTATGAATTTCAACGAAGATCGTCCAAATCAGGATGCTCCTCGACGTCGCGCACTACGTACCAAACAAAAGCCCGCTGCAGTTGTCATTTCCTGCTCGGATTCCCGCGTCCCCGTGGAACTAATTTTCGATGTCGGCCTCGGTGACCTCTTCGTTGTTCGTACCGCCGGCGAAATTCTTGACCAGGCAGTTTTTGCATCAATTGAATACGCCATCGAAGCCATTGGCGTGCCACTTGTTATCGTCATGGGCCATGAATCCTGTGGTGCAGTAGCCGCCACCGCCGCAGCTCTGGATGGTGGCGAAATTCCTGGTGGTTACCAGCGCGTATTGATCGAAAAGGTCGCGCCTTCCATCTTGGAAGCAAAAGCCGAAGGTCTGAGCACCATCAAAGACTTCGAAGAACACCATGTGGTTGCAACGGTGAACCAAATTCTGACTCGTTCCCCAGAAATCAAGAATAAAGTGGACTCAGGCGAGGTCGGAATCATCGGTTTGCGTTATCGACTCTCTGATGGACGCACCGAACCTGTGATTTCCAAGAACGTTTAAGCGCTTTGGATCCGTGGCTTGGTTGCGAGATATTGCTCGCTACCAAACCAGGTGACCAAGACCTAAGGATTCTGGCTAAGTTTTGCTCGTCCTGTCCGATTGGATTGAAATTGCTAGTTCTGCCTTGAAAAAGTTCCCTCTCAGAATCGATTCTCAGGGTCTCACTCCCTTTGATCGGTACAAAGATGCATATGAAAAACCAACACGCCCAAAACGCTAATCCGCTGTACAAGGCGTAGACAGTAATAGAGTATTTAAGTGTGGGAACGTCGAGACATAATGAAGTCATTTACAAGCGCCGCCGTATGGCAGCGCTCTTAGGCCTGCTTATCGTCATTGCCTTGATCATCTGGGCAGTTGTCGCACTTCGAGGTGGCTCGACAGAACCTGAGGAGGAGCAGCCGTCTAACGCAGCTGCAACCTCTGCGATGGAAACAACAAAGGCAGCGGAAACAGAAACCTCTGCGACTTCCTCATCTTCTGAAGCTCCGACCTCGGAAACTACTACTGCGAAAGAAACGTCGAGTGAGGAACCAACACCTTCTTCCTCAACTGCAGCAGAGGCAAAAGATAGCTGTGAGCTGAAAGATCTTATAATTTCAGCAAGCACTAATCAGCCGACTTTTGCAGGTGGGGCACAGCCTGAGTTATTCATGACTGTGCACAACCCAACAGCTGCTGATTGCGAAATCGATCTGGAAAAAGATGTACTTCGCTTCGAGATTTATAACCTGGCTACGAATGCACGCATCTGGTCAGATGTTGATTGCAACCCTGCCGTAGAAGATGGCACGAGCGTATTCCCAGCTGGTGAAGATCGATATTTCCAAGCAACATGGTCTCGCACTAATTCCGCTCCGGGACAATGCGATAACCGTGCTCCTGTTAAAGCTGGCGCTTATTTCTTGCACACCGTCATCGGTGGAAACCCTTCGCCAGCTGTCACTTTCAACCTAACTTAAACGCCCAAGACCATCAGTGATGTGGCGGGCCCACAGGGACCCCACGCCATCAACGGCGCTTAAATCTTCCGTTGTGGCGCCGAGCAGAGAATCTAGATTTCCGAATGCCACGATGAGTTTATCCATGAGGAATTTCTGCACACGGGGAACTCGGTTGAGCGTGCGGTATCCACGAGGAATCACTGGTTCATCGAGAGCTTCATCTGTCGGTGGAAGGCCCAGGATGCGGGCGATATTAGCGGGTTTCATGAGCGCTTTATCGTCCAAATGAGAGATTGCTTGAAGGGCTTCTGCAATCTCTTTATCCGCAGGGATGCCATCGGTGACTAGATAATCGGCAATGATTGATTCGCGTTCGCGGTCATTATCGCCGCGGAGTTCGCTGAGCTGGATCTGAATCTGCTTGGCATCTTTGCCTAATTCGAGCACATCGCCGTCGATGGTTTCGCCCACGCGACGAAGCATTTCTTCACGTTGAATAACAGAAACTACATCAATGACCGTGGCATAGCTGTGGAGTTCGGCTAGGTGGAGACGGTTATTTACCTGATCTAGACGATCGCGGTAGCGCTCCATTGTTCCCAAAGCTTGGTTCGCACGGTTCAGCAGTGTTGCGGGCTGTTCCAACACATGCGCTTTGCCTTCCACATAAAGGGTGATGGTGTTTTGGGATTCGGATACTGCGATCACTGGAACTTCAGTTTGCAGCGCAGTGCGCTCCGCGGAACGGTGACGAGTGCCAGATTCTTGGGTGGGCCATGTTGGGGATGGAAGTAGCTGCACATTGGCGCGTTTGATGCGTTCAATATCAGCGGACAAAATAACAGCGCCATCCATTTTGCAGAGTTCGCGGAGACGAGTAGCAGCGAAAGAGACGTCAAATTCGAAACCGCCATCACAAATGGAGGTGACGTTTTCATCATCGCCGATAACAATGAGTGCACCAGTATGTCCACGGACAATGCGATCTAAAGCATCACGCAGTGGTGTGCCTGGGGCAAGGCGTTGCAATGTGCCTTTGAGGGTGTGTACATCCTGGGCTCCAGGCGCAGTGGCATCTGGGGAGGTTCCGGGAGTGGATGTTAGTGTCATGAGCTATAACCTTACCGCTGCGAGTGCCTCAGCTAGCGTTGAAGCTTCGATGATGCGCAGGCCTGTTTGTTTGATTCCAGCACCTGCTGGAATAACAGCTTTTTCATAGCCAAGTCGTGCTGCTTCTGCGAGCCTGCGATCAATATTAGGTACACGCCTGATTTCACCGGCAAGGCCAACTTCACCAAGCACAACTGTCTTATCCGGTAATGGTCTTTTCGCTAGAGCTGAAGCTGTTGCAAGAGCTACAGCGAGATCTGTGGCTGGTTCGCCTACCTTCATACCGCCAACAGTTGCCACATAAGCATCTTTTCCTTGGGTTTGTCGGCCCGCGCGTGCAGATAACACGGCAAGAACCATGGGGACGCGATTGGCGTCGAGACCCGTGACTACCCGGCGGGGATTCTTGGAGGGGGCATCGACAAGCAAGCTTTGTACCTCAGCTAAAAGTGGGCGCACGCCATCCATCGCGACGGTGACAGCAGTGCCATCTGGGGTGGAACCCCGGTGCGAGAGGAATAGCCCGGAAGGATCGCGGACTTCTTTGATGCCATCAGATTGTTGTTCAAAGCAGCCGACCTCATCGGTGGCACCGAAACGGTTTTTGATGCCGCGCAGCATACGCAGCGATGAATGGCGGTCACCTTCGAAGTTCAACACCACATCTACCAAGTGCTCCAGCACACGAGGGCCTGCAACATTGCCATCCTTGGTGACATGGCCAACCAACAGAATTGGTATGCCCGAAGTTTTCGCGAGAGTGGTCAAAGCAGCCGTGACCGCACGAGATTGAGCGACACCGCCAGCAACGCCCTCCACACCAGCGGCGTGCATGGTTTGTACAGAGTCCACGATCAACAAACTGGGTTTAACTTGGTTGACATGGCCAAAGACAACATCCAGATTAGATTCCGCAGCTAGATATAAGGTGTCCTTGACTGCGTTGGTACGTTCTGCACGCAGACGGACCTGACCTGCGGATTCCTCCGCTGTGACATAAAGCGCGGTACGAGTGCCATCCCCTTCCTTCATGGAAGCCCAACGACTAGCAACCTCAAGCAGCAAAGTGGATTTACCAACGCCTGGTTCACCGGCCATCAGAACAACGGAGCCAGGCACAATTCCATCACCCAACACACGATCAAGCTCACCGATGCCAGTAGAAATACTGGTGGCCTGTGCCGCGACAATCTTGCCAATCGGAACCGCAGGCGATGTTGGGGTAAGTCCCGCAGGCGCTGCGCCCGAGACAGCAGCCCGCGCCGCACCACCGGATTCACCGACAGTGTGCTCTTCCATAGAACCCCAGGAGCCACATTCTGGGCAGCGCCCCAACCACTTCGGGCTGGAATAACCACATTCTGAACAGGTATGTACGCTGCGAACCTTTTTAGCCATGCCCCCTACCTTAAACGGTGGGGGCGACATGAAGGGAAATGGTGTTCGAATTAACCTAAAGAATTACTGGGGAAAGCAAAAACCGCCTCCCCCCAAAAATAAAGTGGGTGGAGGCGGTTAAAAGCTGTTTAAGACTTAGTGGCTTGCTTCAGCGCCTTCGCCTGCTACACGAGCATGCTGTCCTGATTCGAGAACAGGAGCGGAAACAGTAGCGTCAATGGTGATGGCACCAGTGTCGAAGACGAACTCAACTGGAACGACTCCGCCATAAGCGAAACCTGGGTTGTCCAGGGAAGTTGCTACGTGCTGGATGCAGCCAACCTCAGGCTCTTCGAGCAGATCCAGTTCAGCCTGAATGTCTGCAACGAGGGAGCAGTTACGGTCGAGGGCTTCAGCACCGTCGATCTCAACTTCCGTGCCGTCTACAGAGACGGACTCAAGGGTGTGAGAGGTGTGGGTGGTGTCCTGGTTGATGGCGGTGAACTTTAGTCCAGCATCGCCTTCTTCAGTGAGGTGCACGGTTACGTCGCGTACCAGAACTGGGTCGTTTGAGGAACCGGACTGGTTGCCATCAACGGCTGCCACTTGGCCCGAGGTCTGGGTGATCTGTCCAGCGCTGCAAGAAGCAAGTGCAAGAGCTGACGCAGCAGCCACAGTCACGAGCGCGCCACGACGGGCAGCCGAGTTCAGGGACTTCACGGATTCGTCCTCCATTGGGGTTGAGAAATTCCAGGAATCATCCAGAAAAATCTGGATATGCTGTTCATAACCCTAGTCCGTCTGCCCGCATTCACACAGTCGGTTGATTAAACGGAGGGTGTAAACGGGGGCAAACAAAAGGGGCATAAATCTTAAAAGGGGATTAAGCCACGGGGAGGGGGAGGCGTCGAAAAGCAATTTTTTTAATTGCTTGTGCCTGTGGTGAGCGGTAGACGAATGGTGAATTTTGCGCCTTTGCCCAGGCCAGCCGACTCTGTGGTGAGGGTTCCTCCCTGAGCCTCGATGAGTGCGCGGGAGATGGTCAGCCCGATACCGGAACCTGATTGATCATCGGAATCGGAACGTTTGGCGCGGAAATAGCGTTCGAAAACATATTTCACATGTTCCGGAGCGATGCCTTCGCCGTTATCGATTACCTCAATAACCACAGTTTCCACGCCTTGGCGCAGCACGCGAACCTCTACTTTTCCGCCGGTTGGAGTGTGGCGCAAAGCGTTGGATAAAAGATTGGCCAATACCTGGGCGAAACGTTGGCTATCCACTCGGATCAGCTGAGTAGAAGCGGTGCCTGCGACGTCTAAAGCAACGCCCTTTTCTTGGTAGGAACCTGCCGCAGCCCCCGCGGCATTGTGGATGAGATGCCCAATCGGCACAGTACTGTACACCAGATCAAAACGATGTTCCTGGGCGCGGGAAACATCATCAAGATCGGACGTTAAGCGCGACAAGCGTTGAAGCTGTTCGGCAAAAACTGCGTGGGTTTCAGGATCCCATTCCACAATTCCGTCCTGCAGACCATCGAGATAAACAAGAAGCACAGCAAGTGGAGTGTTCATCTCATGTGAGAGGTCAGACAGCATATTCCTGCGAAGATCTTCCGTGTGTTCGAGCTGATCAGCCATGGAATTAAAGGCAAGTGACAGGGATGCAACTTCGCGGTCCGTATCTGAAATAGGAACGCGCACCTGATAATCGCCAGCACTCATAGCTGCTGCGGCACGCGAGAGCTGCCAAATTGGTTGACCAAGGCGGTGGGATAACCAAAAACTCACCCCAATAGAACTCAACACCGCAGTGGGTAAAGCCGCTGCTAGAGCCATATAGTTTGCGTCCTTATATGCCTCCTGGATATGGAAATCCGTTTGGCGAGGATCAATCGTGCCCGAAAGATCAAGATGTGAATTAAAAATCGCAGGCCCGACCAACGCTGCCACGATTAATGCCGCAAGCAAGCTGATGAACACAACAAATAATTGGGCACTGAGCAGCCTAAAAGTCAGGCTGTGTCGGGATGGGATCTGAACAGTCATTTGAGAGACATTCGGTAGCCAACTCCGCGGATCGTATCGATGAATTGCGCGCCTGGAGCTGGTTGTTCCAGCTTGCGACGGAGGTTTCCAATGTGCACATCCACAATGCGTTCATCGCCTACCCACGTGGTATCCCATACTTGGGTGACTAGATCGCGTCGGGAAACTGCTTCACCAGGCTTATGCATGAGTGCTTGGAGCAGCTCAAATTCTGTCCGGGTGAGAGTGACTCCGACTCCTTGCACGGTCACCTCATGTGCCAAAGTGTCTAGCTCGATGCTGCCATAACTTAACGTGAGTCCATTTTGGATTGTCTCATCGATTTTCCGTGGTCTACGCATCACTGACTGAATGCGAATGACAAGTTCACGGATATTAAATGGCTTGGTGATGTAATCATCAGCACCAATTTCTAAGCCCGTAATCTTATCGCGTTCAGATCCCCTTGCAGTGAGCATCAAGATATAACAATCCGTAAACGCTCTAATTCTTTTGCACACTTCTAAACCATCAAGTCCAGGCAATCCGAGATCCAAAATGATGACATCGGGACGCAAATGAGCAACTTTGTCCGGAGCTGCGGCACCATCCTGGATCGTGGTGGTGTCAAAACCTGCTTTGCCCAGATACAGCGAAATCATGCGAGCAAGTGGAATCTCATCTTCAACAATGAGCACCCTGCCGGATAAGTTTCCATCAATAAAAGTGGGGGACATGGTTTCAAGTATGGCCTTTTAATGCGGGGTGTTTCCACAAAGTCGGGTTGGAGACCGACGTCCTGAAATTCAGGCACTCGGCCACACAAGCTTGAGTGGAAGGTGGCTGGCCGCGTCGAAAAGCATTATCCCTGCGCCTGAAGGCGCTGAAGCTATATAAAATATGGTAGAATTCCATAGGTTAAAGCCTGCCCTGAGAACGTTTTTAGAAAAGTTCTCACAGCTTAGAGCTGGGGGCAGTGGGAAGTATTGAATAGGTTGCTTGCATGGACAATGCTGGCGCCACGGCGTGATTCCTTAAAAAGAAGGATGATCAGCCAATAGAAGGAGTGGGAATGGATTTCAAGGTCGGAGATACCGTCGTTTACCCGCACCACGGTGCTGCAATGATTTCAGCCCTGGAGCAGCGTGAAATGAATGGTGTGACGGTGGACTACTTGGTTCTCCAGATCAATCATTCCGATCTCGTGGTTCGCGTTCCTGCAAAGAACGCTGAGCTTGTTGGTGTGCGCGATGTCGTGGGAGAAGAAGGCCTGCAGAAGGTTTTCTCTGTTTTGCGTGAAATCGATGTTGAAGAGGCCGGCAACTGGTCCCGCCGTTACAAGGCAAACCAGGAGCGTTTGGCTTCCGGCGATGTGAACAAGGTTGCCGAGGTTGTTCGTGACCTATGGCGCCGTGATCAGGACCGTGGCTTGTCCGCTGGTGAAAAGCGCATGCTTTCTAAAGCTCGTCAGGTTCTCGTCGGTGAGCTAGCGCTCGCGGAAACTGTTGACAATGAGAAGGCTGATGCTTTCCTCGGTCAAGTCGATGAAACCATTGCTCGCCACCGCGCAGACCTGCTCGGTGAAGACGGCGAAAAGAAGGATGCTTTCGACGACTTCGATGATTCAGACG
The DNA here is from genome assembly GCF_001643015.1 of Corynebacterium crudilactis. Classification (NCBI taxonomy): domain Bacteria; kingdom Bacillati; phylum Actinomycetota; class Actinomycetes; order Mycobacteriales; family Corynebacteriaceae; genus Corynebacterium; species Corynebacterium crudilactis. The sequence goes on along the minus strand of NZ_CP015622.1, from coordinate 2,580,812 downwards.
TGGATCTCGATGATCTGAGCTTCGACGACGAAGACTAGGCCTTAGCCGATGTCTACAAACCGTATCCCCGTCATCGCACTTTTAGCGGCGGCGGGGCGAGGCACTCGTCTGGGTGGCCCGATCCCCAAAGCATTCGTTACGCTGCGTGAACGCACGCTTGTTGAGCGCTCGCTCCAAGCCATGCTGACTTCCGAAAGTGTCGATGAAATCATCATCCTTGTCAGCCCCGACATGGAAAACTACGCCCGCGAACTGCTGCGCAAACGCGGTCTTTTAGACAACCCCGAAGGGATCCGCGTCCGGCTTGTGCACGGCGGCGGAGAGCGCGCGGATTCAGTGTGGGCAGGACTCCAGGCAATTTCGCTTGACGACGCCACCCCCGATGCAATTGTCCTCATCCACGACAGCGCCCGAGCTCTCACCCCTCCCGGCATGATTGCCCGCGTGGCCCGAAAAGTTCACGATGGCGCAACCGCAGTGATCCCAGTGCTACCCGTTGCAGACACCATCAAGCGCGTTTCCGGTGATCTTGTGGTGGACACTCCCAACCGTGCAGAACTTCGAGCTGTCCAAACCCCGCAGGGTTTTTTACTCTCGGAACTGATCGCCGCAAATGAGAAATACTTCGCCGATCCCAACCCAGGTTTCATGCCCACCGATGACGCCAGCCTCATGGAATGGTACGGCTCAGATGTGGTATGCGTGCAGGGAGATCCAATGGCATTTAAAGTAACAACTCCCATTGACATGATGCTGGCTCAGCGCATCACCGATGAAGCCGAACCAACAATTTTCGAGGTACCAAGTGACTAATCCAATTATCCCGCGCGTGGGAATTGCCACCGACGCCCACCAAATTGAAGTGGGAAAACCCTGCTGGATTGCTTGCCTCCTCTTTGAAGGAGTTGACGGCTGCGAAGGTCACTCCGACGGCGATGTTGTAGCACACGCTCTTGTGGATGCCCTCCTCTCCGCATCCGCCCTGGGCGATTTGGGTTCCTTCGTGGGAGTTGGCCGCCCAGAATATGATGGTGTTTCCGGCGCTCAGCTGCTTAAAGAAGCCCGCGAGCTCCTGGATTCTCACGGCTTTATTATCGGCAACGTTGCTGCCCAGCTGGTTGGCCAAACCCCTAAATTTGGGCCACGCCGCGAAGAAGCACAGCAAGTGATTTCCGAAATCCTCGGCGCACCATGTTCACTTTCTGCAACCACCACTGACCACATGGGCTTTACTGGCCGTGGTGAAGGACGAGCTGCGGTTGCCACTGCTGTGGTGTGGAAGGCTTAGGTTTTTCCGCAAAGCATGTTGATAGCTGCATAAGTTGATAGTGTGAGGACATGCCCAATCTGAAATCTCCCCGATTTTGGAACATCGTTGTTGTCATTCTGTTTGCTGTCCTGGCGATAGCGCAGATTGCGGGAATTCAGGATTATAACCCCGCTGGATTACTCATGTGGATTTCGGCTGCAATAATCATCGGAACAGTGGCGTGGGGTTTATGGAATTATAAAAAGCCTTGTAGTTGGCTCATTCCTCGCTCATATGCGATGTTCTCTGTTTCCATTTTGATGCATTATCCTGCTGCGCAATCTTGGACGAGGTTTTGCCTTGACCTCGTGAGGATAGTTATTTTTACAGCAATTTTGCATTATTTGTGTAGTTATTATGAGTCGGACAAGGCCTTAATGAAATCAGCTAAAACAAAATAAACCCCGGGAAAGTTCAATCTCCCCGGGGAACTTTTTGGTTATGCCTTAAAGACGAGTCTTATTCAGCAGTGATGGTGTGGCCTCCAGTAGCGTGCGGGTGTAATCCTGCTGTGCATTGTTGAAGATTTCCGAAGTGGTGTTTTCTTCAATGATTTCACCAGCAAGCATGACGGCAATGCGGTCAGACACATAGCGCACGGTGTTGATGTCATGAGAAATGAATACCAAACCCAAGCCGAGTTCAGTTTTCAGATCGAGTAACAGGTTGAGAACCTGCGCACGCACGGAGACATCAAGCGCAGAGGTTGGTTCATCGGCAACGATGATATCTGGTTTGAGTGCAAGGGCTCGGGCGATTGCTACACGCTGACGCTGTCCACCAGAGACTTGTCGGGGGAGAACTTCTAGTGCTGATTGTGGGAGACCAACCATGGAGATGAGTTCGGATACCCACTGGTTGCGGGTTTTTTCATCTCCTACTTTGTGGACTCGCAGTGGATCAAGGAGTTGTTCGCGGACGGTCATGCGCGGGTTGAGGGAGGTTGCCGGATCCTGGAACACTACGGATACGGAGCTGCCGAGCTCTTTACGTTGAGCGCCACGAAGTTTTAGTGGCTTGCCCTTGAACAATACTTCGCCAGAAGTGACAGGCTGAAGACCAACCATCACACGTGCCAGCGTGGACTTTCCACAACCGGATTCACCAACAATACCTACGACTTCATCACGGTAGGCCTTGAAGTTGATGTTCTTATTGGCGTGAACTTGATCTGGGCGGAAGAGCTTTCCAGTACGTGTTTTGTGAATAACGTTGGTGTTGCGTAGTTCCAGGATGGGGATCCGGGTATCAGCAGGTGAGGTCATTGTAGTTCTCCCTTTGCAGCAAGAAGCTCATCGGTTGCAGCATAAGCGTGTTCTGTTCCTTCGATGTGGCGCAGGATAGGCTTTTGGTTCAGGCCTAGGTTTGGGAATTCTGATCGAGGGGCAAAACGGTCACCTGCAGCAAATTCCTTAGGCGATGGAACGGTACCTGGGACTTGGTAGAGGCGATCCACGCCAGCTTCAATCGAGAGTACTGAACCAAGTAGACCACGGGTGTATTCATGGCGAGGATCCACCAGGATTTCTCGGGTGGTGCCTTGCTCGACAACCTGACCTGCATACATGACGGTGAGTTTGTGCACGAGGCGGGCAACCAATGCGAGGTCGTGGGATACGAAGATCATGGCGAAGCCGAGCTTGTCGCGCAGTTCATTGAGGAGATCCACAACCTGCTGTTGGACGGTGACATCCAGTGCAGTGGTTGGTTCATCGGCGATGAGGAGGCGGGGGTTACGGGTGAGAGCCATCGCGATGAGGACACGCTGACGCTGTCCACCAGAAAGTTCATGTGGGTAAGACTGCAGGGTGCGTTTTGGATCTAGACCGACAAGTTCCAGGAGTTCTTCAGCGCTACGCTTTCCACCGCGGCGGGTGAGCTGTTTCATTTGGGCACTGATCAGCATGGATGGGTTGAGGGAGGAGAGCGCATCTTGGTAGATCATGGCGATTTCATGTCCACGTAGAGCATTAAGCTCGTCTGGCTTGAGATCCAGTAAGTTCTTGCCATCGAAAAGGATTTCTCCTTCGATTTTTGCGCTTGGCGGAAGCAGTCCCATGATCGACATTGCGGTGATGGATTTACCACAGCCGGATTCACCGACGAGACCCATGGTTTGTCCGGGGGCGACAGTGAAGTCCACGCCATCAACAATGGTGATACCGCCGTGAGCATTGGGGAAGGAAATCTTCAGATCGCGGACTTCCAACAAAGGAGTGGGGTTACCTTCAAAGACCAGGCGGTTGTTGGTTTTGTTTTCACTGGCGGATAGAGCTGCAAGTGAGGACAGCAGGGAAGCGTGGGCTTCTTCGCGGGTGGTGTGCCCCAGAACTAAACCAGAGGCAGACTTGGTGCCTTCTTCTTCCTTTTTCAGGGCTTTCTTGGCAGATGCTGAAACCGGCTTTGGCTTTGGGCTGGCCAAGGTATCCGTGAGGCCTTCAGAAAGAATATTCAGGCACAGCACGGTTACTAGAATCATCAGACCTGGGAAGAACGTTGGCCACCAAGCTCCAGTGAGCAAGAGTGCCTTTCCATCAGCAAGGATGTTGCCCCATGACGGTGATGGTGGTTTCACGCCAGCGTTGATGAAAGACAGGGATGCTTCGAAAACAATGGCGTCTGCAACCAGCACGGTTGCGAATACCAAGATGGGTGCCATGCAGTTGCGGGCAACATGTTTGATCAGGATATGGGGAGTGGATGCACCAATAACCTTGGAAGCATTGACGTAGTCTTCGCCGAATTGGGACAAAATATTGGCACGTACGATGCGAGCCAGCTGTGGGGTGTACAGGAATGAAATAGCAAATACGATGACGGGGATGCCATTGCCAAAGACTGCAACGAAGACCGCAGCGAGTGCGATTCCAGGGAAGGACATGATGACGTCAAGCACGCGCATGAGTACTTCGGACACAGCTTTATTTGCAGTTGCGGCGATGGATCCCAAAACAGCGGCTACTAAAAGGGCAGCACCGGTGGCGCAGAGGCCAATGATCAAAGACGCGCGGGCGCCATGGGCAACGCGGGAGAAAATATCGCGGCCAATCGCATCGGTACCAAACCAGTGCTCACCACTTGGCGGCTGCACCGGAGTGCCGGAAGCCAGCGGATCAAACTTAGCGATGAACGGTGCAAAAATCGCGAGAATGAAAATGAGGACGAGGAAAACTAACGCAATTTTTGAGGTGAGAGAAAGTGCACGGAATCCGCTGAGTCTCGCACCGGGCTTGTTTTCCAATGTAGTGGTTAGTTTACGGCGCATCTAGATGCTCCTAATACGTGGATTGACCAGGACGTAGAGCAAGTCCACGGCGATATTAACGATGATGAAGGCGATGGCAACGGTGAGGGTGACGCCTTGGACGAGGTAGACGTCATTGCGGGTCACGCCGTCGAGGATGAGTTGGCCCATTGCTTGGATGTTGAAGATGATCTCGATGATCACGGCACCACCCATGAGGTAGCCAACGCGTAATCCGATCACGGTGATTGGAGTGATTAGCGCATTGCGTAACACATTGCGGGCCACCACTTCAGTTTTGGGAATGCCTGCACCGATAGCTGTGCGGACATAGTCTTTATCTAGTTCTTCCACCATGGAGGTTCGAACGACTCGGGCCAGTGAACCTGCAACTGGTACTGCCAAGGCGATGGCAGGAAGTGCGATGTTGTTGAAATAAGTAGCGGGATCTTCGCTGAATGGGACCCATCTGGTGACAAGCGCTGGGAACATTCCCCATGCTCCTGGAATGGTGCCCAACCACTGAATCAGCAGAATTGCCAGCCAGAATGAGGGGGTGGCAAGTGCTGCGATAGAGAGCACGCGGATCAGCTGATCAGGCCAACGATCGCGGTAGAGAGCTGCGATAACTCCGAGGACCAGCGCTAATACTACGGCGATAATTAAGCCCCAGAACGTGAGCTGCAAAGTGATGGGGAAAGCGCGAGCGACAATTTCGGTGACAGCAACACCACCACTGGTGGTGCCCAGATCGCCTTGAAGCATGCCGATGATGAAGTCGAAGTAGCGGACCATCATTGGGTCGTTGAGGCCGTTTGCCTCACGGTAGGCTTCCAAAGCTTCGGGGGAGGCGGATTCGCCTAGAGCAAGTCGTGCCGGGTCGGCAGGAGAAAATGACATGACGATGAAAACCAGCAGGGTGACGCCGATGATCATGATCGGTAAAGCGATGAGCCGTCGGCCGACAAGTCGCAAAAGATTGGACATAGTAGGTATCGCGCTTTCGATTGGAGCTATAACACTTGAAATAGGAGCAAAGCAGGAGCCGAAAATAATAGAGCCCGGCGTGGCGCAGAATGCTGGCTACGCCGGGCTCTTTATGGCCACTGAATAGTTATTCGGTGGTTGCAACGCCTGAGAAACTCAAACCGGTGAGTGAAATTGGCTTGAAGTCCACGAGGGAGTTGGCGTTCCATGCAGTTGGAACCTTGCGGTGGAACAGTGGGTACAGCGGAACGTTGTCAGAGATTGCATCAAATGTACGGTTCCAGATGTCTTGCTGTTCTGTTGCGTCGGTGGCGCGGATACCTTCTTCGAGGAGGGTTTGTACCTGGTCGTAGGATTCACTGCCCTTCCAGTGCATGCGGGAGTCGGTCCAGACATCTCCTGCAAACCACCAGCGCATGAGCAGGTCTGGGTCGTTGCCGAAGACGGAAGGATCGCCTGGTGCGATGACTACGTCGAAGGAATCAGGGTTGCCGTCAATGGTGTTGTAGACATCGGCGGATTTACGTTCGGTGAAGGAAACATCGAGTCCGATGGCAGCGAGGGATTCCTGGATGAGTGGGGTGCAGTTTTTCACCCAGTCGTGGTCGGTGCACAAAAGGTTGACACGAGTCAGGCCGGTTTCTGCGATAAGAGCCTTCGCCTTGTCTGCATCGAGGGAATAGACGGTTGATGCCTGGTTGTAGTTTGGGTGTTCCTTTTGTACAAAGGAGGTGGCAGGGGTTGCCTGGTTAGCCATGCCGGTGGAGACAACCTTGTCCATGTCCAGTGCATAGAGGAATGCCTGGCGGTTGCGAAGATCGTTAAATGGGTTGTTGTCGCCACAGTTGAACATGGCAAAGAGTAGTCCGAAGCCTTGGACTGATTCGACGGTGCTGGTGCCCTCTAACTGTGGGATGGATAGGTATGGCACGGAGTCGATTGCCATGGTGGTGCCTGATTGTAGGGAGTTGGTGCGGGTAGATGCATCTGGGATGATCTGCCATTCCATTGCTGCGGCACGTGCTGGTCGTGGTCCGTTGTAGTCATCGTTGCGCTCGAATTTGACCACCTTGGATGCACCGCCATTGTCGGTCATCTTGTAAGGGCCGGTTCCGATTGGCTTGGCATCGAATCCGGATACATCAGCTTCGACGGCGCTCTTTGGCACAACCTTTACTACTGCGAGACGCTCGCCGATGATACCGGTCGCGTAGTCGAGATCGATGGTGACAGTGCTGTCATCCTTCTTTGTTACGGACTTTATGAATGGGATAAATGATGCGTAAAGGGAGTTGTTGGACGGATCAAGAACACGCTCGAAGGAGTACACAACGTCGTCTGCGGTGACTGCGTCGCCGTTATGGAAGGTGGCGCCGTCGCGAAGCTTAATGTCCACGGAAGCAGCATCGCTTGATGGCATTTCGCTGGCGAGTGCCGCGTATACCTGGCCGGTGGCTGGGTCGATTTCGGTGAGGCCTTCCAAGGTGTGCCAGTTGGCCGCCACGGTGAGAGCTGCAGTAGTGGTCATTGGGTCGTAACCATTGGTTCCGAGCTCATAGGAGATAGCTGCGGAGATGGTGCCTTCTTCGTTTGCGGTGCCAGTTCCTGCGGCAGTGGAGGTGGATGATCCACTGGAGTTGGAGGAATCTGGCGCACAGGCTGCAAGAGTTGCGCCGATGCCAGCTGCGGCGCCGAGAATGCCAGTTGCTCGGAGGAAATTGCGGCGTGTGATGTTTGTGCTCATGAGGTACGTCCTTTTTAAAGAGTGGGCCGGGCCGTGAGTTGGTGTGGGACACTAGGCTCTAGGAAGGGAATGTGAGCGGTGTCATTGAATTGCTGTAAGGTTAATATACATCAGACATCAGACGTTTAGGAATGAATTTCTAGAAATCCTTGCGGATAGGTCAGAAATTTTTACCCCCACCGGCTGCATGAAGTGCAATAACTGCAGATCAACCCAAGATTTACAGTTTGGCTGCATACGAGATAAGGCGGATGATGTAGGTCGCCAGGGGCAGTCGATAAGATCAGGGTCATCTCCAAAATAGGAAGTGAAAATAATGGCAAGCTCCAGGAAACCAGCGCGATCTAGGTCAACCACTCAAGATGCAGTGCGAGATATCAAGCATTACATTCGGGATAATCGGTTGCGCACAGGTGATCTTCTTCCTTCCGAAGCATTGTTATGCGAGGAGTTAGGCTGTTCCCGTTCGGCCATCAGGGAAGCGATTCGCGCTTTGGTGACCCTAGACATCGTGGAAGTTCGCCACGGTTACGGAACGTTTGTTTCTAAAATGTCTCTTGAGCCGTTGATTAATGGCATGGTTTTCCGCACGGTGCTGGACAATGACACCTCTGTGGAAAATCTGTTCTATGTGGTAGATACCCGCGAGATTTTGGATCTTTCCTTAGGCGAGGAGCTCATTGAAGTATTCACAGAGGATGATCGCGAGCTGCTTTTAGATTTAGTGTTGAAAATGCGCGAGCACAATGATCGCGGAGATTCTTTTGTGGTGGAGGATCAAAAGTTCCATCGAGCGCTTTTATCGCGCACGAAAAACCCGCTGATTCGTGAGCTCAACGATGCTTTTTGGCAGATTCAAACTGAGGCGCAACCAATGCTGAATTTAGCGATGCCCGCGGATATTGATGAAACAATCAAGGCTCACAGCGATATTGTGGAAGCGTTGAGTGCTGGTGATATCCAGGCGTATCGCAATGCGGTTTTAGCGCATTATGCGCCTTTCAGGCGCATGATTTCGGCAATGCTTAAAGCCTAAGATGCTTGTCGACGCCCACCTCCGCGTCGACAAGCGTTCAAGGCCTTCAGCTGCTTGAGACCAAACCAGAGTGCCCACGGAAGCTAAAAATCTTGGCTGTGGGTCTGTCTGTCTGGTTTGAAGGCTTGGAGACCAAACCACAGTGCCCACGGCAGGCTAAAAACTGATCCGTGGGCATACCTGTTTGGTTTGCTCAAAAACCTTAGCGCTCGCTTAAGAAAAGTGCCCTCGCAGAATCGGTTTTAAACGCCTTGTGGAGTCTTTCGAAGGGCAAAGGTTGTGCTGGAAACTCGAGGCTTTAAACGGGCGTATAAGGTGCTAGCTCAGTAGGGAAGCGAACTGGCCGGTGATAAATCCTGGATCGGTGATTGCTGTGCCCACGATGACGGCATTAGCTCCGATGAGTCGACCGTGTGCCACATCAGAAGGGTTGGAGAAACGACCTTCGCCGATGAGGAAAGCGTCAGGAACTAAAGCTCGGGCTTCGCGCAGGCAATCAAAATCTGGTCCAACGGTTTTCTCTCGATGTTCGGTGTATCCCGCAAGAGTGGTGGAGACAAAGTCTGCGCCGGCTTGGTGTGCGCTGAGGACTTCTTCGGGTGTTGCACAATCGGCCATAATGAGGATTCCGGAATCGTGCGCTACTTTTACTAATTCTGCAAAGGTGGATCCATCTGGACGTGGTCGGAAAGTTGCGTCTGCGCACACTACTGCGGCGCCGGATTCAGCGACAGCGCGAACGGAATCACGGGTTGGGGTGATGTAGACGCCTTCGGTGCCTTCTTTGGTGAGTCCAAAAACTGGTACGTCCACTCGATTAGAGATGGAACGAATATCTTCCAAGCCACCGTAACCACCACAGCGAATAGCAGGTGCACCACCATCGACGCAGGCTGCTGCAACATGGGTCAGTGTGTGGGTATCGCGCATGGCGTGGCCGTCGGGAGCCTGCACGGAAACAATGAGCTGGCCTTGTAGTCGTTCATAAAGGTCCGTGCGCTGTTGGTTAAGTTCCATGGTGTGTAAAACTCCTGAGTGGTTGAAAGAAAAGTTAAAAGGCCATGTCGCGGGCATATTGTGCGGCTGCAAGAACGGCTGCTTCAGGTCCAAGCGCGGTGGTGAGCATTTGAATGGATGCGCGAGGAGGTAAAACCGTCTCTTTGATGCCTTTGCATAGAGGGTGAAGGATCGGCTCTCCGATGGCTGAGACTCCACCGCCAACAACCACAGCATCAAGATCCAGAAGGGTAACTAATGCGCCAAGGGCTCGGCCGAAGCCATGAAGATTACCTTCGATGATTTCTTGTGCCAGTGTGTCACCTTCGTGGTATTTCTGCATGATGGAAGGTAATTTTAGGTTTTCCCCAGTTGCTTTATTGTAATAAGCGGTCAAGCCTGTGCCACTTGCCACATCTTCACACCGAGTGGCACGGCCAGAGAAGTCTGCACAGACAATTTCCGCAAATTCTCCGGCAGTACCAGAGGGACTATCAAGTAGAGCACCTTGATCAATAATGGCTCCGCCGATGCCGGTGCCTAAAGAAACGTAAAGAACTCTGCCTGTTAATGACTCGCCTGCACCCATATGGTGTTCGCCATAAGCCCACACTCGTACATCATTGTGTGCTGCGAATGGTACGGGGATGATTTCTTGCGCCATTGCGCGCAGATCAGTTCCAGCCCATTCCCGGACAGTTTCTCCGTTGTACACAATTTTTCCCTCAGGGGCGATGATCACTCCCGGCGCGCCAACGCCGATGCGGGCAATGGTCATATTGTGCTGTTTCGCGGCGTCAGCTCCGGCCTGGAAAGCAAGGCGGGTTTGCGACGCTGGATTATGCCCATCTTTGGTGCCAAGGCGTCCGCTTGCAGCAGTGGTGGTTGGAGCGTCATCTGGCACCAGTGCATAAGCAATTTTGGTGCCACCGATATCAAGAGCCAGGGTGCAGGTGTGCGCAGTCATAGGGGTGATTAAACCTTAAGCGGTGTAGTAGAACTCATCGACGATGGCGTTTACTCGAGCGATTTCCTCATCATCGAGTGGCTGGTGAGGTGCTGCAAGTAGGGAAGAGTCGATGATGTTTAGGTGCTTGAGGGCGGTTTTGAATCCACCGAGGCCTGCGGAAGAGCCGGACATGCGGGAGGAATCTCCAACAAAGACGATGTGGAAGAGATGGTTGATCTGCTTTTGGAGGGCTGCGGCTTCATCCCACTTTCCAGCCTTGCAAAGTGCGGCTAGGGCTGCGTAGGCAGCAGGGTTTACATTGCCCAGGCCTGGGACTACGCCATCGGCGCCGGCGAGGTATGCGAAGTCAACGGTGGTTTCGCTGCCGGTGAGGATAGTGAAGGAGTCTTTGAGTCCGGCGTCATCGCGAGCTTCGATGAGGGAACGGATTGCGCCGTCGTTGCCGCTGGAATCCTTGGTGCCGGATAGGATGCCGTCTTGGGCAAGGCGCAGCAGCATTGCTGGGTTGAGGTTGGAGTGCACGGATACTGGAATGTTGTAGGCGAACAGTGGTAGTTCTGGGGCTGCCGCGTGGATGTCGCGGAAGTGCGCTTCAATTTCAACATCATGGGTGCGGGTGTAGAACGGTGCGGTTGCAACCAAGCCCTCTGCACCAACTTCGAGAGCGTCAGCAACTAGTTCAAGTACGCGGGCGGTGGTGGTTTCAATGACACCGGCGGTTACTGGAACGCGGCCTGCGGTGTGTTCGATGATGGTGCTTAGTGCGAGTTTGCGCTGTTCGCGGGTTAGGAAGACTGTTTCGCCTGAGGAGCCCAAGGCAAAGAGGCCGTCAACTCCGCCATCGATGAGGTGGTCAACAAGGCGGCGCAGGCTGTTGAGGTCCACGCTGCCATCTTCGTGGAGTGGGGTCATAACTGGTGGAATGACGCCGGTGAAAGTTGCGGAAGCCATGGTGCTCCTTGAGGGTGTTGAGGGAGTGTGAGATTAGTGGTTTTGCTGGTCCATGAAAGGGGACACATGTCATCAGCTTGGAAGGCTGAGGTAACTCAGTTTCCACACTTTTCGTAGACATAAGACATCATACGTCCTATGCTTGCTTGAGGGAAGTAAATAATCTTAGAAAGATGGCAAGAGTGGCGCAATTTCAAGAACATGCAGGTCAAATGGATGCCATATTAAGTGGCAGAATCGTGATGCCACAGGGGGTAATTGACGGCACTCTCACCGTGGAAAATGGTGTCATCGCTAAAATTGAAGGTCGGAAAGTTGCAGAGAGCTCTGGGTTTCCTGGGCAGGGACTAACGATTGTTCCTGGCTTTATTGATCTGCATAATCATGGCGGGCACGGTGGGGCTTTTCCTACCGGAACTGTAGAGCAGGCACGTCGTGCCGCTCAGTACCACCGTTCTCATGGCACGACCGTTATGTTGGCAAGCATGGTGTCAGCGCCGGTGGAGGCGTTGAGTGCTCAGGTGCGAAACTTGCAGAACCTCTGTGAGGAAGGCCTTATTTATGGCATTCACCTTGAGGGGCCTTTTATTAATGCGTGCCGTTGCGGTGCGCAAAACCCACAGTTTATCTATCCCGGCAGCCCAGGCGATCTGGCCCAGGTAATTGAGGCTGGTCAGGGATGGATTAAGTCGATTACTCTAGCGCCGGAAACGGAAAATCTTGCTGATATTTTAGATCTGTGTGCAGCCCACAATATTATTGCATCCTTTGGACACACGGACGCAGATTTTGATACCACAATGAATGCCATTTCCTTGGCGCGTGAGAAAGCGGTCACGGTCACGGCCACTCACTTATTTAATGCCATGCCACCGCTGCATCACCGCGCCCCAGGCGCTGTCGGTGCGCTTTTAGCTGCTGCCCGTGCAGGTGATGCGTATGTGGAATTGATTGCTGATGGTGTGCATTTATCTGATGGAACTGTCGATGCAGTTCGTGTGGAGAATGCCTTTTTCATCACAGATGCGATGGAAGCAGCCGGAATGCCGGATGGGCACTATATTCTTGGAGTGTTAGATGTGACGGTTGCTGGTGGCGTTGCACGTTTGAGCGATGGCGGCACCATCGCCGGCGGCACGAGCACATTGGCCCAGCAATTCGGGCACCACGTGCGTAGGGGGATGTCGCTTATCGACGCCACTCTCCACACGTCCACTACCGCCAGCCGAGTGCTTGGGCTGGAAAATCATGCAATAGCCGAGAAAAATGCAGCAAATTTTGTGGTATTCGACTCAAATGGGCACTTGCAGCAGGTGTATTTGATTGATCAAGTAATTTAATTAGCAGTAAAAACTTATCCTGATTATTAAAGGAGTCCCCACCATGGACATCATCATCCGCAAAGACGCACAAGAAGTTGGAAAGGCAGCAGCTGCTCTCGTTGCTCCTTTTGCGAACAAAGGTGGCACCCTAGGGCTTGCAACAGGATCTTCTCCTCTGAGTACCTATAAGGAGCTCATTCGACTTTATGAAGCCGGAGAAGTTTCTTTCAAGGAATGCCAAGCATTCTTGCTCGATGAATACGTGGGACTCACTCGCGATGATGAAAACAGCTATTTCAAGACCATCCGCAATGAGTTCACCGATCACATCGATATCCTTGATGATCAGGTATTCAGCCCTGATGGCGCAAACCCTGATCCACATGCAGCTGCAGAAGAATATGAAGCGATGCTCGCTGCTCAGAGTGTTGCTGTTCAGATCTTGGGTATCGGCGGAAATGGACACATCGCGTTCAATGAGCCAACCTCATCTCTGTCAGGACTGACCAAGGTTCAGGCGCTGCACCCTAAGACGGTAGAGGACAACGCGCGTTTCTTCAGCTCCATTGAAGAGGTCCCAACTCATGCTTTGACTCAGGGACTGGGCACCTTGTCCCGTGCGCAAAATATTGTGCTGGTGGCATCCGGTGAAGGAAAAGCTGAGGCTATTCGTGGCACTGTCGAAGGCCCTGTCTCTGCGTCTTGTCCAGGTTCAATCCTGCAGATGCACAACAATGTCACCATCGTTATTGATGAGGCAGCGGCATCAAAGTTAGAAAATGCGGAGTACTACCGACTCATGGAGCAATTAAAACTGCGCTAAAAACAAATAAGGAAAGTACTGTGTGGGGCTATGCGCACAGAGCTTTCCAATTTACGCCCTGCATATCACGTAACTCCTCCGCAGGGCAGACTTAATGATCCCAACGGAATGTACGTCGATGGCGACACTCTTCATGTGTACTACCAGCATGATCCGGGTTTCCCTTTCACCCCAAAACGTACTGGTTGGGGTCATGTTGTTACTCAGTTGACAGGGCCGAATCGAGTGCAGTGGACACACCTACCCGATGCTCTCTATCCGGATGCATCCTATGATTTGGGCGGGTGTTATTCCGGTGGGGCAGTGTTTACTGATGGCTCCCTCAAGCTTTTCTACACTGGCAATCTAAAAATTGACGGCAAGCGCCATGTCACCCAAAACCTCGTGGATGTTGAGGATCCTGCAGGGCCGTTGGGTGGCATTCATCGCCGTTCGCCTAAAAACCCGCTTATCGACGGGCCTGCCAGTGGTTTCACTTCCCATTATCGCGATCCAATGATCAGCCCTGATGATGATGATGGTTGGAAGATGGTTCTTGGGGCGCAACGGGAAAACCTCACTGGAGCAACGGTGCTCTACCGCTCTGTAGATCTGGAGGAGTGGGAATTTTCTGGAGAAATCACCTTTGACCTTCAAAGTGCGCAGCCCGGATCAGCCCCCGATCTTATTCCCAGTGGCTATATGTGGGAATGTCCCAACCTTTTCCAGCTCCGCGATGAGATAACCGGCGAAGATCTTGATGTGCTGATTTTCTGTCCGCAGGGGTTGAATCGTATTGATCAGGGTGTTACCCACTATGCGAGCTCCGATCAATGTGGATATGTTGTCGGCAAGCTTGAAGGGACAACCTTCCACGTAATGCGGGGATTTAGTGAGTTGGATTTCGGACATGAATTCTATGCACCTCAAGTTGCGGTTGCAAGCTCCGACGCATGGCTTATTGGCTGGATGGGGTTACCTGCGCAAGATGATCATCCAACAGTTGAGCAAGAGGGCTGGGTGCATTGTCTAACAGTTCCCCGCAAGCTTCGTTTGCGCAACCATGCGCTCTATCAAGAGCTGCTCCTCCCAGAGGGGGCACCGAGCGTAACTAGATCCGTATTGGGGTCTGAACCTGTCCGAATGGACATCCGGGACAATATTGTTCTGGAATGGGATGGTGCCCGATTGTCTGTGGATCGTGATGGCGATTGTCGAACTGTCGAGGTTGATCCGGGTGAATTGGTGATCGCAGATGACAATACTGCTATTGAGATAACTGCAGGTAATGGGCAAGTTTCTTTCGCTTTCCGAACTTTTAAAGGTGACACTATTGAGGTGTAAATCACGAAAATAGGTCTTTTGTGGCGAATTTTACAAATACTTTCCAAAACCCCTTGATCGGGCACAAGTAAACAGGTTTAATGTTGTTTAGTTTTTGAACAAACATTCATGTCTGATTATTTCTGTTTCTTCCCGGTTAAGGAGAAATTCATGGACCATAAGAGCCTCGCACAGCGCATCCTGCGCAGCATTGGCGGCGAAGACAATATTGTTGCCGCTGCACACTGCGCTACTCGGTTGCGCCTTGTGCTCAAAGACAGCAAGGGTGTGGATCGCCAAAGCTTGGATGATGATCCAGACTTGAAGGGCACCTTTGAAACGGGTGGCATGTTCCAAATTATCGTCGGTCCTGGGGATGTAGATCATGTTTTTAAAGAGCTTGATGCTGCTACATCTAAGGACATCGCAGTGTCTACTGAACAGCTCAAGGATGTTGTAGTTAACAACGCGAACTGGTTCAGCCGTGCAGTGAAAGTTTTGGCGGACATTTTTGTGCCACTGATCCCGATTTTGGTCGGTGGCGGTCTACTCATGGCTATCAACAATGTTTTGGTTGCGCAGGACCTTTTCGGTCCACAATCACTTGTGGAGACATTCCCTCAGATCAGTGGCGTTGCTGAAATGATCAACCTGATGGCTTCAGCTCCGTTTGCTTTCTTGCCAGTGCTTGTTGGTTTCACAGCAACGAAGCGTTTTGGTGGCAATGAGTTTCTCGGTGCGGGCATCGGCATGGCGATGGTGTTCCCAAGTTTGGTCAACGGCTATGACGTAGCCGCAACCATGGCTGCAGGCGAAATGCCAGTGTGGTCCCTGTTTGGACTAGATGTTGCTCAAGCTGGTTACCAGGGCACAGTGCTTCCTGTGCTTGTTGTTTCCTGGATTTTGGCAACGATCGAGAAATTCCTTCACAAGCGTCTCAAAGGCACAGCAGACTTCCTGATTACTCCGGTGCTTACCTTGCTGCTCACTGGCTTCCTCACCTTCATTGCTATTGGCCCGGCAATGCGCTGGGTGGGCGATTTGCTGGCGCATGGACTTCAAGGGCTTTATGAATTCGGCGGTCCAATCGGCGGGCTGCTCTTTGGCCTGGTGTACTCACCAATCGTGATTACTGGTCTGCACCAATCCTTCCCACCAATTGAGCTGGAGTTGTTCAATCAGGGGGGATCCTTCATCTTCGCAACTGCATCCATGGCAAATATCGCGCAGGGCGCAGCCTGTTTGGCAGTGTTCTTCCTGGCTAAGAGTGAAAAACTCAAGGGGCTTGCAGGTGCATCGGGAGTTTCCGCTGTTCTTGGAATTACAGAGCCTGCGATCTTTGGTGTGAACCTTCGTCTGCGCTGGCCTTTCTTTATCGGCATTGGTACGGCGGCTATTGGTGGCGCATTGATTGCTCTTTTTGATATCAAGGCTGTTGCGTTGGGTGCTGCAGGTTTCTTGGGCGTTGTCTCTATTGATGCCCCAGATATGGTCATGTTCTTGGTGTGTGCGGTGGTTACTTTCGTTATCGCATTTGGTGCTGCACTTGCGTATGGGCTGTACTTGGTTCGTCGCAACGGCAGCATTGATCCGGATGCCACCTCTGCGCCAATAGTGGCTAGCCCAGCTCAAACTTCAGAGGTACTTGCAGAGTTTGGAAGTGATTCCGCCATTGTTCAGTCACCTTTGACTGGCGAAGTGATCTCGCTGGGCAGTGTTAGTGATGCAATGTTTGCCAGCGGAAAGCTTGGCGCTGGTGTGGCTGTCGTGCCAAGCACGGGTGAACTTGTGTCACCTGTGAGTGGAAAAGTTGTGGTGGCATTTCCATCTGGACATGCGTTTGCAGTGCGCACTAAAACAGAAGATGGTTCCAATGTGGATATCTTAATGCACATTGGTTTCGACACAGTGAATCTTAACGGAACTCATTTTAGGGCGCATAAGAAGCAAGGCGATGAAGTGCAAGCAGGGGAGCTGCTGTGTGAGTTCGATATTGATGCCATTAAGGCTGCGGGTTATGAAGTAACCACTCCAGTGGTGGTGTCCAATTCGAAGAAAACTGGACCAGTGAATACTTATGGTTTGGGTGAAATTGTCAGTGGAGCGAAGTTGCTTAATGTGGCAAATAAAGCAACGGTGGCGGCTACTTCTTAGTGGCGACCTTTAAGTGTTCACATACAGGTTAGACTAGGACACGTGACTCTACGCATCTTTGACACCGGTACCCGTACGCTTCGAGAATTTCAGCCTGTTAAACCAGGTCATGCCTCGGTGTACCTGTGTGGCGCCACCCCACAGGCATTGCCTCATATCGGACATGTTCGCTCTGCTGTAGCTTTTGATATTTTGCGGCGTTGGCTCATTGCCAAGGGACTTGATGTGGCGTTTGTTCGCAATGTCACTGATATTGATGACAAAATCCTGAACAAGGCAGCGGAAAATGGCCGTCCTTGGTGGGAGTGGGTATCCACATATGAACGAGAATTTACCTGGACTTATAACACGCTGGGCGTGTTGCCTCCATCGGTGGAACCTCGTGCGACTGGCCATGTCACCCAAATGGTTGAGTACATGCAGCGTCTGATCGACAATGGTTTTGCTTATGCCGTGGACGGCTCCGTCTATTTTGATGTTGCCTCGTGGTCAAAAGCAGAAGGATCCGATTATGGATCATTGTCTGGTAATCGCGTTGAAGATATGGAACAAGGCGAAACCGATAACTTCGGTAAGCGCGGATCACAAGATTTCGCTCTGTGGAAAGCTGCGAAGCCGGGTGAGCCTTCTTGGCCAACTCCATGGGGAGAGGGTCGTCCAGGCTGGCATTTGGAATGCTCTGCTATGGCAACCTACTATTTGGGTGAGCAATTTGATATTCACTGTGGTGGTTTAGATCTGCAATTTCCACACCACGAAAATGAAATTGCCCAGGCACATGCGGCTGGCGATAAATTTGCCAACTACTGGATGCACAATCACTGGGTAACAATGGCCGGAGAAAAAATGTCCAAGTCTTTGGGCAATGTTTTATCTGTGCCGGAAATGCTGAAGCAGGTTCGCCCCGTCGAGCTGCGCTATTACCTTGGGTCTGCTCATTATCGTTCCGTGCTTGAGTATTCCGAAAATGCTCTGAATGAAGCTGCAGTGGGCTACCGCCGCATTGAAGCTTTTCTTGGACGCATTGGGGAAGTTGAGGTCGGTGAGTGGACCGAAGCTTTTGAAGCGGCAATGGATGAGGATATTGCAGTGCCAAAGGCATTGGCTGAAATCCACAATGCGGTTCGCGAAGGCAACTCCGCATTGGACAAGGGCGATCGTCAGGGAGCTGAGAAGCTTGCTGCGTCGGTTCGCGCGATGACTGGTGTGTTGGGCTTTGACCCTATTGAATGGGGAACAGGTGCTGATTCCGATGGCAAGGCAGACAATGCACTTGATGTGTTGATTTCTGCGGAGCTTATGCGTCGTGCAACTGCTCGTGCAGAGAAAGACTGGTCTGTGGCCGATGAGGTACGAGATCGTCTTGCTGCTGCGGGTATTGAAGTAGTGGATACAGCAGATGGTGCGACATGGAAGTTGCAATAGTTGCAGCTTTCGAACATGAAAACTTTTAAGGAGATAATTTAAACATGGCAGGAAATGACAGCCGCCGCGGCGGTTTGCGTAAGACTAATAAAAAGGGTGCTGTGAAGGGCAGTGGCGGACAGGTTCGCCGTGGTCTGCAGGGCAAGGGCCCAACTCCAAAGGCTGAGGATCGTACTTATCACGCCGCGCATAAGCGCAAGCTAGAGCGTGTACGTCGTGATCGTGGACGCCACGATCGTGAAATGCCAGAGTTGGTTGTGGGCCGTAACCCAGTTCTAGAGTGCCTGCATGCGCGTGTGCCTGCGACTGCATTGTATGTTGCAGAAGGCGCTGCAAATGATGAGCGCCTGAGCGAGGCTGTGCACGTTGCTGCTGGCCGTAATCTTCCAGTGTTGGAAGTAAACAAGCTGGAGCTGGATCGCATGACCGGCAACGGCATGCACCAGGGCATTGGCTTGGCTATTCCACCATATGAATACGCTGATGTACATAACCTGATTGCAGATGCTGCAGCTTCGAAGAAGCCTGGCATGTTCGTGATTTTGGATAACATCACAGATCCTCGTAACTTGGGCGCTGTGATTCGTTCTGTGGGTGCGTTCGGCGGCAACGGCGTGATCATTCCGGAGCGTCGTTCAGCATCTGTGACTGCTGTTGCATGGCGTACTTCTGCAGGTACTGCAGCTCGTGTGCCTGTGGCAAAGGAAACCAACATGACTCGCGTCGTGAAGGAATTCCAGCAAAACGGTTACCAGGTTGTGGGCTTGGATGCAGGCGGCGACCACACCCTTGATACCTACGATGGCACCGACAATGTCGTGATCGTTGTTGGTTCTGAGGGCAAGGGTATTTCTCGCTTGGTTCGTGAAAACTGCGATACCATCATGTCCATTCCAACTGAAGGCTGGGTGGAATCACTCAACGCTTCTGTTGCAGCTGGTGTGGTGTTGTCTGAGTTCTCGCGTCAGCGCCGCATTCAGGGTTAAGCCGGAGGGAAACGTCGAAAAGCATAATGCTTTTCGACGTTTTTCGTTATCGAGCTAAATGGCTAATTCTTCATCTGGGGAGACGGTTTTACAGCGCACTATGCGTGTGCTGCAGTGTTTTGATGCAGAAAATGTCAGGCTGGGGGCCTCGAACATTGCGCGTCGCGCTGGACTACCCACGTCAACAGCACACCGTTTGGTGGCTGAGTTGGTGTCGGTGAAACTTCTGGAGCGCTTTGCTGATGGCAAATATGGCATTGGTACGCATGCGTGGGAGACCTTTGTGCGGGCAAACCCTTTGGAACGATTGCGGTTGCAGGCGCAATCCATTTTGAGTGATGTGCATGATGAACTGGGGGAATACGTAAGTCTTGCCGTGCCCGATTTTGTTGATCGCACCATTTTGTATGTGGAGCGTTTTGATTCCCCGGATAATCGCATTCAGATTTTGGGCAGACATGCGGGCCGTCTTGATTTGCACACCACTTCTTCCGGTTTGGTCATGTTGGCTTTTGCTGCGCCGCAGACCATTAAAGAGGTAACAAATAGGCCTTTTGTAGATTCCTACACTGGAGAAATTACTGATGGTTCAAGCATTGCTGCGCTGCTTCCAGAGATTCGATCCACTGGATATATTGCCTTTATGGGCGGATTAGTGACGGAGAATACCGCAATCGCAGCTCCGGTGGTGGATCATCGTGGAGTGGTGCGGGCGTCTGTGGGGGTAGTTGCTCGAACCAGTGATATTGATGTCAATTTTGTTGTTGACATAGTTCTTGAGGCTTGCCAAAAGCTCAGTGCAAGGCTGCAAAATGATGCTACTTATTGAGTTCGCATTTCGAACTCTTAATTTTTAATCTGCTACCTCCACACCCGCAGTTTCTCATTGAATGGGAAAAACTTGGCCGTGTGAATGTGACCCTTAATCTAAAGAATATTGAAACGTGACTGAGTTCATGTGAGTTCTAAGAGAGAGGGTGAAAGCATGAAAGACACCTTGGTAACCGATGCGACACCGCAGCTTCGTACAGATAAAGAAGCAAGCGGCAGCGAGCAGATAAGCAGGTCCCCCAAGAAGGCTGCACTAGCCTCCCTACTGGGATCGACGCTGGAATACTATGACTTCGTCATCTACGGCACGGCCTCTGCACTGCTGTTTAATCATCTATTCTTCCCTCAAGGCGATCCAGTTGTAGCCACAATTGGTTCCCTGGCTTCCTTCGGTGTTGCTTATATTGCACGCCCAATTGGTGGTCTTGTGATGGGGCACATCGGCGATAGGGTCAGCCGCAAAACCGCTCTCATGGTCACACTCTTGATCATGGGCATTGCCTCCATCTCGATTGGTCTGCTTCCTACCTATGGACAAATCGGCATCTGGGCAACCGTCTTGCTGATGATTGCGCGTATCGCTCAAGGATTCTCCGCAGGTGCGGAATCTGCCGGTGCCTCCACACTCACCATGGAACATTCTCCAGAAGGCAAGCGCGGATTTTTCACCTCGTCAGTGATGGCAGGTTGCTCTGTGGGCAATGTGCTCGCAGGTCTTGTATTCATCCCATTCTTGATGCTGCCGGAAGAACACCTCATGACATGGGGCTGGCGCGTGCCTTTCCTATTGTCCGCCTTGGTACTGGCCGTGGCGTATTTCGTGCGCACTCACTTGGAGGAAGCTCCAGCAGAAAAGCAAGAAGAAAATCATGACGATGCACCAGCTTTGGCTGTGCTGCGCACCCAGGGCATCGATGTTGCCCGCGTCTTCTTCATTACTTTCTTCGCAGTCGTGCAGACCATTTTCAACGTCTATGCGCTGTCCTATGCCACCAATGAAGTCGGAATTGATCGTTCTTTCATGGTGATGGTCAATACTATTTCTCTCAGCCTGTCAATTGCCACTATCCCATTGGCAGCCTGGGTGTCTGACCGCATTGGCCGTAAACCAGTTCTGCTTTTCGGTGCAATTACCTGTGCGATCACAACCTATTTCTACTTCCAAGCAATCTCAGAAGCTGATCTGGTGCTGATCTTTGTTCTGTGCCTGGTTAACCAAGGTTTGTTCTACTCCTGCTGGAATGGCGTCTGGACCATCTTCTTCCCAGAGATGTTTGCCGCATCAGTGCGTTACACCGGCATGGCGATGGGCAACCAGCTTGGCCTGATCGTTGTGGGCTTTGCACCTACCATTGCCACCGCATTGTTTGCGTGGAACGGCTGGGTTGCAGTAGCTGGTTTCGTGATTGGAGCAATCATCTTATCCGCTGCGGTTATCTGCACGACAAAAGAAACCGCATTCACCAAGCTTGAAGATCTAGGCAAGAAGTAATATGACTGACAAAATATGGCGCGTAGGCATCATTGGTTGTGGTGCAATTAGCCGAAATCACATTGAAGCAGTGCAGGCTATTCCAGGTGCTGAAGTAACTGCCACGTGTGATGTCGATGGAGCAAAGGCTGCGGAAACAGCAGCAAAATATGGCATCGGATCCAGCTTTGATTCCGTTGATGAGATCTTGGCATCGGGCGTTGATATCGTGGCTGTTTGCACTCCGCACCCCACTCACGAGGCAGTGGTGTTGGCTGCTGCAGCCGCGGGCGTCCATATTTTGTGTGAAAAGCCCATCGCCATCGAACTCGATTCCGCCCAGCGCATGATCGATGCCTGCGAGTCTGCAGGG
This sequence comes from Corynebacterium crudilactis, assembly GCF_001643015.1. Lineage (NCBI taxonomy): Bacteria > Bacillati > Actinomycetota > Actinomycetes > Mycobacteriales > Corynebacteriaceae > Corynebacterium > Corynebacterium crudilactis. Next base: position 2,558,888 of record NZ_CP015622.1, on the reverse strand, counting down.
GTCAACCTCGGCGTGCTATTCCAGCGACGCTTTTGGCCAGCAGCTCAAAAGATGAAAAAGGAGCTTGTCGACGGCTCCCTCGGCCGTCCCATCATGGGGCAGTGCAGCGTCGTGCTATACCGCGATTACTCGTATTACACCGCAACCCCATGGCGCGGAACCTGGGCAGCTGATGGTGGCGGCGTGCTCATGACACAAGCAATCCACTACATCGACCTCATGTGCTGGCTTCTCGGTGAACCCATTGAAGTATTTGGCTACACCCACTCCTTCAAACATGGCGAGAACATTGAGGTAGAAGACAGCGCTGTGGGTACTGTCCGTTTCGCCTCCGGTGCGTTAGCCACAATTTCTGCCACCACTGCTGCAGAGCCTTCACTAGGTGCTCAAGTACAAATCATGGGAACCGAGGGCGCGACCATGACGATCCTAGAATTCCCAGAAGGCACAAACGGCCGACTCATTGTGCGCAGTGAAAAAGACACCGTGGAAACCACCCCTTCGCACCCAGCAGATCTGCACCCCAATGCAGACCTATCGAGCATCAACGGTGCGCTGATTCCTTATCACACCGCACAAATCGCTGATTTTATTGACGCACTCAATGAGGGACGCGAACCTGCAATCACAGGCCGCGATGCCACTCGCGCACTGAAAGTGTTGCTCGGTGTCTATGAATCTGCAGCCACGAACAAACCAATCACATTGATTTAATAAGGAGAACCGCACATCATGCCACGGCCAATTGGTTTAGCGCCCTTGTCAGCACTTACAACACCACCCGATCAATTGGTTTATTTGGCAGCTCACGCCGGATTCTCCTTTGTTGGTCTGCGGGTCATCGCAGTTACACAAAATGAGCCAGTCTATGACTTATCGCCAGGATCCCCGCTGCTCGCAAAAACCCTGACAGCGTTGGAAGAAACTGGTCTGTATGTTCTGGACACAGAGTTCTTACAAATCAACGCAGATACCTCCCGTGCGGATTGGCTTCCAGCATTAGAAGCAGCAGGTGTTCTGGGCGCTCAGACTTTTACTATTGCTGCCGGTGATGATGATATCGCTCGCCTCACTGACACCATTGGCCGTCTCGTTGCTGATGCTCAAGACTTCGGTGTCACACCTGCACTAGAGCCTATTTCTTATCGCAGCGTGCATGCCCTCCCACAAGCAGCCATAATCGCACGCGACACCGGTGCCAAGATGGTGGCCGATACTTTGCACATGGCGCGCTTTGGCGGCACCCCGGAAGAACTTGCGGCAAGTGCTGATGTCTTAGGCGTGCTTCAACTCTGTGATAGCCCAGCACAGCGCCCTGCCGATCTAGAAGGACTAATCATAGAGTCTCGCTCCTTGCGTTATGCACCAGGCGAAGGCGATCAAGATCTGCGCTCCTTCATCGAAGCATTAGACCCCGCTGTGCCCTTGAGCGTGGAGACGCCAAATGACGAAGAAGTAGCAAAGCGCGGTGCAGAAGGCTGGATCAACCACCTGTATGCCACCACGCATGAACTATTGGAAAACAGCACACTAGTTGAGGAAGAAAACTAACATGAAACGCAATTATGATGTCATCGTTGTAGGCTCAGGCGCTGGCGGACTCTCAGCTGCTGTGAGTGCTGCTTATCACGGTAAAAAGGTTGCTGTCCTAGAAAAAGCAGCTGTCCTCGGCGGTGCCACCACATGGTCTGGTGGCTGGGCATGGACACCTGGAACAAGCTTTGCTCGCAAAGACGGCGTTGTGGAATCCAAAGAGGAATTCCAGACGTATCTGCGTGCAGTGGTAGGGGACTACTACCAAGAAGAAAATATCAGTGCATTTTTGGATGCAGCCCCAGAGATGGTGGATTTCTTTGAAAAAAACACTGATCTCCAGTGGACTCCGGGCGCCAAGATCAACGATATCTACGGCGATTTACCTCATGCTGGAACCGGACACCGTTCCGTTGGCCCAAAGCCATTCAACGGCCGGAAAGTACCCAAGACCGTACTACCCAAACTGCGCCATCAGCTGTACGCAACCTCCTTTTTAGGCATGGGCATCATGGCTGGCCCAGATCTCACCAAATTCCTCTCCGCCTCCCAGTTTGATATCCGAGGTTGGATTCACGCAGCCCGGCGCGTGCTGGTCCATATGTGGGATCTGGTGAGGCACAAGCGTAATATGCAAATGGTCAATGGCGCAGCACTCACTGCACGTTTGGCAACTTCTGCGGATAAATTGGGTGTAGAACTCCTTGTCGATCACACTGCTTTTGAGTTGCTCTCTGACAAAGACCGTGTGACTGGCGTGAAAGTACAAACCCCACAAGGCACGGAAATTTTTCATGCCTCTGCCGGTGTTGTTCTAGCGACCGGTGGTTTTCCGAACAATGCAGCTTTACGCAAAGAGCTTTTCCCTCGTACCCCAACCGGCAATGAGCACTGGACTCTAGCTCCTGCAGAAGTTACCGGTGATGGCCTGGATATGGCACGAGCAGTGGGTGCAGGTTTTGTGAATGATCTGAAATCTGCGGCTGCGTGGTGCCCCGTATCTTTGGTGCCGTATATCAACGGCCAAGTGGGCACATTCCCACACATTATGGACCGCGCAAAGCCTGGATCCATTGGTGTCTTGTCCACCGGAAAACGCTTTGTCAATGAAGCTAATGGCTACTACGACTATGTTGATGCGATGATTGCGCACGCTCCAGAAGGAGAAGCAGTTACTTCATGGCAGATAGCGGATTCTACCTATGTGCGTAAATACCCACTCGGCATGGCAAAGCCACTGCCAGTTCCACTGACCCCATATCTGCGTTCTGGATACTTGGTGAAGGGTAAAACCATTGAAGAGTTGGCCCAAAAATGTGGCATCGATCCAGCTGGTTTGTGTGCCACCATCACAGAATTCAACGAAAATGCCCGCAGGGGAGAAGACCCAGAGTTTGGTCGCGGTGCTTCATCATTTAACCGTTACGGTGGCGATCCCAAGATTGGCCCGAATCCATCTCTTGCTCCTATTGAAAAGGGACCGTTCTATGCAGTGAAGGTTGTCCCGGGATCATTCGGAACTTTTGATGGCATCAAAGCAGACGGTAAATCACGCGTGCTCCGCGATGATGATACCGTGATCGATGGTCTTTATACCGCAGGCAATGACCGTGCATCCATCATGGGTGGTTTCTATCCTGCAGGTGGCATCAACTTAGGTCCTGCACTGACCTTTGGCTATATCGCAGGCAAGGAACTGGCTAAGAAATAAAGCTAGTTCTCTAGGGAAATCTGCGTGAACTTTTCATGCAGGAAGAAATGACAAGCTTCGGGCATTTAACGCTCGTTTAAAGCCTCGAATTCTTGGAACATGTGTTTGTGTAAACGTAGTCTCTAAAGTGCCTTGAGAGCGATTCTAGGGCGGTATGTTTTTGGAATTGAATGTCAGAATTTAGGGCGCAGCAAACGAGAGTGCCCACGGTCGCCCAAAACGAGCTTCGTGGGCATCTGTGACCGGTTTCGAGATTGAAAAACCAAATCACAGTGCCCACAGAACCTAGAAATGAGGTTCGTGGGCACTGTGGTTTGGTCTCGGCACGCGAATGCTCAAATGGAGGGGTTGGGCGTGCAAGGAAAGCGGAAATCCTTAAAAACCAGCACGTCTTCTAGCTCGTGGCAATCAAATATGCTTAGTGGTGATGCTGATCGTGGAGACGGCGTCGGAAAGCGTCTTCGTCGCGCTGCGCATCGCGGCCCTTTGCCCAACCGATCACGCGACACACCAGGTAAATCACAAAAGAAATAGTGGTGACAAAAACACTCACTGGCAAACCAGGCGCCAATGAGAGCAATAGCCCGCCCACAGCTGAGACTTCAGCGAAAATAACTGCCAACACCACAGCTTTAATCGGATGGGCTGTCACCGCGACTGCAGCCGCGCCGGGAGTAATTAGCAAGGCCATGACCAGCAAGGCTCCCACGATTTGTACGGACTGGGAGGTGGTCAAGCCAACGAGAACTGCGAATGCGACTGCAATGAGGCGGACATTTACACCGGAGGCTTGTGCCATGATGGGATCTGCGCTGGCGAAAAGCAGGGGGCGCCAAAAGATCAGCACGGCACCCACCACAATCACTGCGACGGCAATCAAGATCCACAAAGAGGCTGAAGATACTCCCACGATTTGTCCTGTGAGCAGGGAAAAAGCTGTGGAGCTTCGACCGGGGTAGAGATGAATGAACAATACGGAAAGTCCGAGGCCGAAACTCATCACGGCACCCACGGCGGAATCTTGTTGTTTCATACCCAACAGCGCTAGTACGATTGCGGCAACCACGGAGCCAATCACAGCACCGCCACCCACGTTGAGCCCAAATAGTAACGCTGCGGCGGCGCCCATCAGTGCCAATTCCGCAGTGCCATGGACGGCGAAAGATTGCTGACGAATCACAATAAGGGGCGCGATGACTCCAGAGAGTAGGCCAAGAACAGCAGCAGCGATGAGAGCATGTTGTACAAAATCAACGCTGAGGAGGTATTGGGTATCGGAAATCCAAGTGGAGAAATCCATTTAAACCACCACAATTCTGTCGTTGATGCGCGCAACTGTTACTGGCGCATTGTAGAGTTCGCTCAGTTTTTCTGATTGCATCACATCGTCGACGGTGCCAATCGTGTGTCCATTTGGTGCAAGGTACAAAATGCGATCAACTAGGCCCATCAGCGGATTGATGTCGTGAGTAACCACAACGACACCGACGCCTTCAGCTTTGAGCTCACCAAACAATGATACGGTGCGCTGTGCGATACCGGGATCCAAACTGAGGAGGGGTTCGTCGGCAAGCAATAGTTGTGGCTTCGCTGCAAGCGCCTGCGCCTGGCGGACAAGCTGCTGCTGCCCACCGGAAAGCTCACCGACGCGCCGATTCGCAATACCGGTTGCGCCCACGCGAGCAAGCAGCTTATCGACGTCCCCCTTCTTCGGTTTCCTGTTGGAGGTAACGCCGTGAGCTGCAGAAAGTGAGACTAAATCACGCGCACGCAAAGGCACATCAAAGATGCGTTGCTGCGGAATATAGCCCACGCGAGCATCAGTTTTCACTGTGCCCTGGGTGAGTTTTCGGGTGCCCAAAACTGTACCGATGAGCGTGGATTTACCCACACCATTAGGGCCTAGCACCGCAAGGAATTCCCCCTGCCTAAGCTCTAAATTCAAGCCCTTCCAGAGGGGGTCCACTGCAGCATCAGTGAATGTCAACAACATCTAAAGTATTCTAAACCTGCTTAGTTGCAGCTGCGAGATTATCTACAGCTTTAGTGAAGGCATCGAGGAAATTCTCGGTGTTTTGAGGGGTCTCATAGATCTCAACAACCGGCACGCCTTTTTCTTCCGCTAATTCTTTCAGTCGTGTGGATACCGGCGATGCGGACTGCGGGTTATAGATCAAAACATCAATATCGCCATTGTTGATGGCATCTTGGAATGCTGCAATATCTGCTGCCGTTGGCTCGCCCTCACTCAACGTGGTTGCGCGGTAGCCAGCTGGTGTAGATTCCACCGCATCGGAGTGCGCAAGAATATGATCCGCAATGGGCTCGGTCTGAGCGATTTTCACGGCCGGCAGCGCATGGATAGTCTCGTGGAGTTCATCCATCTTCGCAGTGACAACTTCGGGAGTGACAGTGATTTCTGGATCTAGCTCGCGAACTTTTTCTGCGAAATCTTCAGCCACCTCTGAGACCTCTTCGGTGGAGTACCACACGTGCTCATTGTCTACGTCTGCATGCTCTTCGTGATCCTCATGTCCCTCGTGAGCTTCGTGGGTTTCATGATCCTCGTGATCGTGATCGGTGAGTTCAAGTGCATGAATAATGCGGTCATCTTCGCCGAGTGAATCATAGAGCCAGGAATCGTATCCGCCGCCGCCAACGATAATGATGTCTGCTTCGGATACTTGTGCCATGTCTACCGCAGAAGGCTCAAAGGAGTGTGGGTCTACGTCTCCGCCACTAATGATGGCCTCAATGGTGGCGTCTGGGGCTACTGCTTGAGCGATATCAGCCCACACTTGAGTGGATGTGACTATTTTTAAAGAATCGTCTGGTTCTGCTGTGCTGGTGGCAGTGCAGCCGGCAAGAACTAAGGGGAGTAGGGGAAGTGACCAGAGGATTCTTTTCATATTTGCCATTAAATGCTTATTGAAAAGCATTGTCAACATGAAAATCTATTGAAAATGGCTTCCCAGGAACTCGGTTACAGATATGCAACCATTCTAGCTGGTAGATTGTGGTGATTATGGGTAGGAAACAACAATACGGAACCCTTGCATCAATTGCAGCAAAATTGGGTGTCTCAAGGACCACAGTGTCCAACGCCTACAATCGGCCAGAGCAGCTCTCTGCAGAACTCCGGCAACGCATCCTCGATACCGCTGAGGGCATGGGATATTTAGGCCCTGATCCAGTAGCTCGGAGTTTGCGTACCCGCAGAGCGGGAGCCATAGGAGTATTACTCACCGAGGATCTCACCTATGCCTTCGAGGATATGGCATCCGTTGACTTCCTTGCAGGAGTCGCCCAAGCGGCAGGAGAGACTCAATTAACATTGATTCCGGCCTCGCCAGAAAGCAGCGTGGATCATGTCTCTGCGCAGCAACTAGTGAACAACGCAGCCGTGGACGGAGTGGTTATTTATTCCGTGGCCAAAGGTGATCCACATATTGATGCCATTCGTGCTCGCGGACTTCCTGCTGTTATCGCAGACCAACCAGCAGACGAAGAGGGCATGCCCTTTATTGGCCCAAATGATCGCAGTGCCATAGGGGCTGCTGCCCAAGCGCTTGTTAATGCTGGACACCGCAACATTGGTGTGCTGTCTATTCGTCTTGACCGCGAAAGAAACGATGGGCATGTCACCCGTGAACGTCTAGAAAATGCACAGTATCAAGTACAACGTGCCCGCGTCATAGGTGCCTTAGAAGTGTTTGCCGATGCGGGGATCGGTATTGAAACTGTGCCGATCATGGAATGTTGGATCAACAACCGCACTCATAACTTTGACGTAGCCAAGCAGCTGCTGGAAGCTCACCCAGATTTAACTGCCGTGTTGTGCACGACGGACTCTCTTGCCTTTGGCGTGCTGGAGTATTTAAAAACTGTGGGTAAGTCTGTGCCAGCTGATTTATCTCTCACCGGATATGACGGCACACACATGGCTTTGGCAAGAGACCTCACCACTGTGATTCAGCCAAACAAACTTAAAGGCTTTAAAGCCGGTGAGCTCTTGCTGAAAATGATTGAAAATGAACAAGTGGAGCCAAAAGTGGAATTGGAAACATCCTTCCACCCAGGCTCCACGATCGGTCAGGTTTAGTGGCCTAAGCGAGCATTTTCCACATACTGCATGCGGTGATACGCCAGCTTCTCCAACAAAATTCCGACATCATCCACGCTGTCCACTCGTGATTTAGCAGCGGTGTCTCCGGAACCCACCTTGATGGTTAGAGCTCGAGGGTTATCAGCTAAAGCTTCAAAGCCATGCTCATCCGTGGTGTCATCACCGATGAAAATGACACCGGTTGGATCTGTGCGGCTGACAAAATCTTTCAGCCAAGAACCCTTGGTGGTGGAGCTAATGGAGTACTCCACGATATTTTTACCATTGGTTACTTTAAGCCCTGAGGTATCCAATTCAGCAGCTTGGGCAAGGATTCCTTGGATTGTGGCTTTGTCTGACACCCGAATGAAGTGCAGTACCCGGTGGAAGGGTTTGATTTCTACGAAGGCTCCATCGATATCCTCAACGATCTTTTCTAGATCGGCTTCGATTCTTGCCAGGCGTGTCTCCTCATCTTGCGAGAGAGTACGGGGACGGGAAGAATCTTCCGAGCCATGGGAGCCGACCATGGTGATGCGATACTGGCCAAGATCAAGGACCTGCTTTAAGCCTTCCAAATGGCGACCCGACAAAATGACAACGTCTGTGGCAGCTTGCTGAGAGAGATCCTTCACGGCTTTGAGGGATTTCTGGTTGATGGGAACGCTATAAGGATCTTTGCTAAATCCTGCGATAGTGCCATCAAAATCAGACACGAGCAGGAAGTTTCTGGTCTGTGCGATTTCCTCAATTGTCAAAGTCATGCGCACCAGTGTACGGATTTCACCGTGTTTAAGAGGCAGACAATTAAGGAGTGGGTGCGATCCAAGAAATGAGCCGGATTGACGGACGGTCAAGCTCGTCAACATCACTGGTGAGAAGGATCTCGGAGGCGGAAGTTCTCGAAATATCAAAAGACCCGGGTAGGAGATCAACGAGTTGTTCGTGAACGATAAGTTCTTGACCTTGGCAATCATCTGGAAGCTTGTCAAAATCTAGCGCTGACAAGGTCATATAGTTTGCATCAAGAACCGAGCTTTTTTCTCCATTGAGGAAGAATTCCGCACGTCCAGTAAAAGGAACGCATCCGCTGTAGCCAGTGAGCGAGGACTTGCCAAAATCTAGGCTGGGCTGAGAAATAACAAGATCACTAATCGCATGTTGTTCATTTGGCGCGGTGTAAATATCGCTTACCAGCCAAGTAGAATCAGTCATTTTCACAATGTCGGAGCCACACGCTGTCAACAACAGTGCAAGGGGAAGGACACTTGTAGCTGCAAGATGCGTGCGATTCATGAGTTTTCTCCCGAGGTTGCCAAACAGTCCAAGAAACTATTCGCCCACACATTTACATCATGGGTGTAGACCTGTTCGCTGTTGGTTTTCATCCGTGAGGCGGCTGATTCTGCATTATTTTCTAGATCGTAGACAGCCGCTACCATTTGTCGTTTGATAGATTCCAGATCAAAAGGGTTACACAAATATGCGCCAGTCAATTCGGTCGCCGCACCCGCGAATTCTGAGAGCACCAAAGCTCCAGAGCCATCGCGATGATTGGCAACAAATTCCTTAGCAACCAAATTCATGCCGTCTTTAAACGGAGTCACCAGCATGACATCAGCAGCGGAGTACAGCACCTGTAGATCAGCTTTGCTCAATGAACGGTGCAGATAATGCACAACAGGATGTCCCATACGACCAAACCTGCCATTGATCCGGCCCACTGCCTCTTCAACCTGAGAACGAGAAACCCGGTAGTGCTCAATGCGCTCGCGTGAAGGCGTAGCAACCTGAAGCAACACAGCTTTTTCGGGATCGAGTGCACTAGATTCCAGTAGCTCCTCAAAAGCGAGAAGGCGCTGCAAAATGCCCTTGGTGTAGTCCAATCGATCCACGCCCAAAAATACAGTTTCAGGCTGGCCGAGGGTTTTTAAAAGATTAAAAACGGCGCTTTTCGACGCCCCCCCAAACGCTGCAACATCAATCGAGATGGGGAATGCGCCGACACTAACTCGGCGACCGTCAGCAGTTTCCACATGAGCGCCAACCTCACGCACTAATGCTTCGCCACTCACCTGCAAGGTGTCTGGCTGTCCCACATGGGATCCAGCAGCACCAGCCACTTGTTGGGTGAGAGCGAGAAAGTTCTCCGCATTCTGCACCAAGTGGAATCCCAAAAGATCTGCACCGAGCATGCCTCGAACAATTTCTTCGCGCCAGGGCAACTGACGGAACAAATCAGGAGAGGGGAAAGGAATATGCAGGAAGAACCCAATTTTGAGATCGGGACGCATTTGGCGCAAAATTCCTGGCACCAAAAGCAGCTGATAATCCTGCACCCACACTGTTGCGCCTTGAGCTGCAACCTGGCTGACTGCCTCGGCGAATTTAAGGTTTACTTCCCGGAATGCGTACCACCATTCCGTGTTGTACACCGGGGTGACAATCAGATCATGGAAAAGTGGCCACAAAGTGGCGTTTGAAAAGCCTTCGTAAAAGCCTTCAAAATCACTTGCGGTGAGTACAACAGGGTGCAACAAAACACCCGTATCCGTACGAAACGGCTCGGGTGCAACATCTACAGTTCCTGGCCATCCGACCCAACATCCTCGATGTTGTTCCAAGACGGGGGAAAGTCCAGTGACTAAGCCACCAGGACTAGGCGAGATGCTGTAGCTACCATCTGGGTGGACAGTCATGTCCACTGGCAGACGGTTGGCAACAACTACAAAACTATTGGAATCATCCATATAAGATCCGGCTTAAGACTTCTTAGTAGTCTTCTTTGCGATGGTCTTTTTGGTAGTTTTCTTAGTGGTCTTCTTCGTGGTTTTCTTAGCAACAGCCTTTTTTGCTGGTGCCTTACGGGTCCGCTTCGCAGCCTTCTTTGGCTGTGCTTCTTCGTGTTCAGAAGCGATCTTGGTGTAGCGCACACCCTGAGGCTCTACGCCGAGCATGCACATCAAAGTGACGCCGTCGAAGAAGTCTTTAGAGTAGGTGGCAACAATCCTGCGGGCTCCGGCTGCGGTTTCCTCTTCAACAGCGTGAAGGGATTCGGGGGTTGGACGAGTGTCCGTAATTTTGGCCGGCAAGGATCCTCCTGAGGTTTTAAAAGCGATCGACCCTATATTCTACGCTATATATACGAAAGACGCCTAAGCAGGTACATTTTTACTTTTTGTTACCTGTTTTGGATCGTCGCTTTTGCCGATTTCGCTTCTGTTCAGCTTCCTGAAAGGAAAAGGCATTGGCTTTTGTGAACGCGCGGTAAGGGTTGAAGCGTGGCGGACGGCGTAGCCTGCGAGCAATCCACTCACCCAACACCACGCCTGCAGCTAATGACGCAGCAGTTGCCAGTGCAACCGCAATATTGGAAAATCCCAAAAGCGTTTGCTCATTGAGCACGGCATACATGCCGCGGTAAATCGCTAAACCGGGAAGCAGCGGAGTGATGCCGGCGATCGCCACTATGAGCGGCGGAATCAGGAATCGACGAGCAAGCAAACCACCGGTGAAACCAACTGCAGTCGAAGCAATAGCTGCTGCCGAAATAGGGCCTGCGTAAAAAAGGAAGAAATAATACACAGCAGAACCCATAAAGGCAGTAAGCCCGGCAATGAGCGCTGATGATAGCTCTGCATAACAACCCATTGCGAAGGCCGCGGAGGCGATACCGCCAGCGATAACTCGAGCAGGGATCGACGATGGATTAGGTGCTGCTGCTGCTTCCATCGGCGGGAGCATGATGTCCAAGATGCCAGAGAGTTGAATGCCTAAACCGACTCCGGCAACAATGCCACCGGTGAAAAGTAGTGTCTCAAAAAACCGTGCACTAGCTGTCACCGGAGCTCCAGTGATGCCATCTTGAAGTGATTGCACCAGGGTCAAGCCCGCCAACAGCACGACAATTCCCGAGGCGATGATCTGACTGGGTTTAATCTCTAATCCAAATTGCAGCGCAAAAGCATAAGCAACCGATGCCGGAATGGTTGCGATCAGACCACCCACGACATTTTGGAAAAATGTGGGCAGACCCTTTTTCCCTAAAAATGCTGTGGTAGACATGATGGTGAACGCGGTTAAAAATGCAATGAGCGATACTTGCCAACCACCACCAAGGAGCACTGCAATGGCTCCACCCATGGTTGCCCATCCCAGAAGTGCAACAGGGAAGCCATAAGACGCTGGTGATTGTTCCAATTCATCGAGAATCTTCTCGGCCACTTCCGGAGGAGTTGCGCCAGCTTGGATCGAACGAATCAAACGGTCAACCTCGGACAACTTGGAAAAGTTCGTATCCAATTTGCCGACAACATGAAAAACGTTGACCGGCATTTTTCTTTCCACACCTATATTGGTGAAGATCGTAATGGTGTTGAGCGTGATATCTACATGGCAGTAGTACAAACCATAGGCTGATGTTACTGCCCTGATCTGTACTTTCGTATCACTGTTTGAAGTGCCGGAAGAAAGCAAAATATCGCCGACGCGTGCAGCTAAATTCATCACACCGGCCACTTGACTATGGTCCGTGAGGTCAATCGGTGCCAATGGCGATGGCGGTGGTGCGGCTTTTGCAGCGTCAACGGTAGAAATACGACCCCGGAGGGTGGCGAAACTTAACATCCGCTGGAAAACATTTTGCAAGGAAAAAGCATCCAATCAGGGGTGGTTTTGTACACGGTTTACTTAGACACTCTAGTGCCGAATTCCTTTGTGGCACACCTATGCGCTACGATACTTTTTGTAGTTGTTAATTATTAACAATTGCGGTGCTGGAGTGGCGCAATTGGCAGCGCAACGCACTTGTAATGCGTAGGTTGAGAGTTCAAGTCTCTTCTCCAGCTCAATAGTTTCACGATAAGAGGTATCTCAGATTATTGAGGTACCTCTTTTTCGCGTCCCGGAGTTAGGTGGCAAAGGGGCTTTCGACAGTTCTGTTTACATAGCTGCGGGCACTTTTCTTACCCAATTCGCTATAACTAGCCATATCTTGTTGCGATTGAAGTAGCAGCTAATCAGCCAGATATAAAGACGCTGCCGTGAGAAACATTCTCGAGGCAGCGTCTTGCTCTGTTTTTAGGAGCCCTTATGTGAGTAAGGGAGGAAACTCCACCCCTTAGATAGATGAGCGTGAGAGGAAGATGATGGTGTTTTACAACCGGCTTCTCCGCAGGATTCCCACTATGGAACCATTGGTTTTAAGGGGAAATATTTTCTTAAATAATATTGATTTCTGAGCCATAAATTTTGCTGTTTTAGCAGTTGGGGACAGGCTTGAGACGAAATTATGGGGCCTTGTTAACAAGGCTGCTGGATAACAGGAGTGTAAAACAAGAAGGAAGTTCTGAGGTTTGCTCGATTATGTGTGGTCTTTACGCGTAAAGTTTGGGGCATGGGAAAGTTACTTTTCGTAGACATCGGTGGCACACTGCTGGATTACTCAAATGAAGTTCCGCGTTCGGCCGTTGACGCGATCCGTAAGGCACGCGCCAAAGGACACCGCGTGTACTTGAGCTCTGGTCGAAGCAGCGCTGAGGTGACTTCTCAGTTGTGGGATATCGGAGTGGATGGCCTCATTGGCGCAAATGGTGGATATGTGGAAAGCGCACAGGAGTCTGTGTTCCACCGCCGTTTGTCGGGTGAGGAGACCCGCCACATTGTGGAGTGGCTCTACAACCGTGGTTTGGAGTTTTATCTCGAGTCCAACAACGGTTTGTATGCAAGCCGTGGTTTCCGTGAGGCTTCTAAGCCAGTGCTGTCTCGCCTTTCGGAGAAGACCGACGTGACAGTCGATAGCATGTACCCGGATATGTTCTGGGGCGCGAGCCTTGATCGTGACGATGTGAACAAGATCAGTTACATCTTCAATTCTCAGGAAGATTTGGACGCAGCGCGTGAGGCGTTCCCTAACCTGGAGCACACCACGTGGGGTGGTCAGACTGGTGCGTTGTTCGGCACGATCGGTGTGTCTGTCAACAAGAAGATCGGCGTGGATCGCCTGCTGAAGTACCTGAACGCAGATCGCGCAAACACCATTGCGTTCGGCGACAGCGATGAGGATCTCTCCCTATTTGAGGCGAGCGCTTACGGCGTCGCGATGGGCGAGGCCACCGAATCGCTCAAGGCCGCTGCTGACCTGGTCACGGATGCGGTTGGGCAGGACGGCTTGCGCAATGCGTTTTTAAAGCTTGAGCTTATCGACGTCTGACCCCATCAAAGAACTTCCCAATCTCCTCAGCCGCTATCACTGATGTGGTTGAGGGGCCTAGAAATTCTGGATAAGTTTTCCCACTTGGTACCAAGTGGCCGATCCCGTTGAGTGTCCAAAACTCAACGGGATTTTCTCCATCCCAGGTATCGATCGACACCACATCATCAATCACGTCGTGGCGGTGTTCGGTCAGTCCGTTTCGGGCGGCAATATAGGCAGCTGAATCAAAGGCGGACATGCCCACGCCACGGCGGTGTTCGCGACCAATACCGGCATCGCCACCCTCATACGGTGAAAAAGTATCGGCAGTTCCAGCCATCGCCAAATAAGGCACCGGATGTGTCTTGAAGGTTTTCACCTGCGGCAAGGTATTTTCAGCAACTGGCATGTTGGATGCAATGGTTGCAGCGCCACTGAGCATCTTGGGAACCTCATGCATGAGCCGCAACACCATCTGCCCACCGTTGGAATAGCCAACAATAAAGATCCTCTTGATGCCATACGTATTGCCCAAATGGGTGGCGAGTTTTACAAAGAACCCCACATCATCAATACCTAAATGGCGGGTATTTTCATCCAAACCCAACCGCGCATCATTCCAATGCTGATCCACCCCATCCGGATAAACCACCATGAACGGCAACGGATCAAAAGTCCTGTTGGTGAAGCTGCGCCCCACAGATCCTGACTGCTGGGAGCCATGAAAATAGATCAGCGCATCCGTGGTGGAACCAAAAGGCTCAACAATACGAAACGTTCGCTTTCGGTCCTGATGAAAGAGATGTCCCTGAATCATCATCTAAGTATGCATCTCGGTAAGCTCGACCAGGACAGTGCCACCACAATTTTGGAGGATTACAAGAACATGACCAACATCCGCGTAGCTATCGTGGGCTACGGAAACCTGGGACGCAGCGTCGAAAAGCTTATTGCCAAGCAGCCCGACATGGACCTTGTAGGAATCTTCTCGCGCCGGGCCACCCTCGACACAAAGACGCCAGTCTTTGATGTCGCCGACGTGGACAAGCACGCCGACGACGTGGACGTGCTGTTCCTGTGCATGGGCTCCGCCACCGACATCCCTGAGCAGGCACCAAAGTTCGCGCAGTTCGCCTGCACCGTAGACACCTACGACAACCACCGCGACATCCCACGCCACCGCCAGGTCATGAACGAAGCCGCCACCGCAGCCGGCAACGTCGCACTGGTCTCTACCGGCTGGGATCCAGGAATGTTCTCCATCAACCGCGTCTACGCTGCGGCAGTCTTAGCCGAGCACCAGCAGCACACCTTCTGGGGCCCAGGTTTGTCACAGGGCCACTCCGATGCTTTGCGACGCATCCCTGGCGTTCAAAAGGCCGTCCAGTACACCCTCCCATCCGAAGAAGCCCTGGAAAAGGCCCGCCGTGGCGAAGCCGGCGACCTCACCGGAAAGCAAACCCACAAGCGCCAATGCTTCGTGGTTGCCGACTCCGCCGACCACGAGCGCATCGAAAACGACATCCGCACCATGCCTGACTACTTCGTTGGCTACGAAGTCGAAGTCAACTTCATCGACGAAGCAACCTTCGACTCCGAGCACACCGGCATGCCACACGGCGGACACGTAATCACCACCGCAGACACCGGTGGATACAACCACACCGTGGAATACATCCTGAAGCTGGACCGCAACCCAGATTTCACCGCTTCCTCACAGATCGCCTTCGGTCGCGCAGCTCACCGCATGAAGCAGCAAGGTCAAAGCGGTGCCTTCACCGTCCTCGAAGTTGCTCCATACCTGCTCTCCCCGGAGAACCTGGATGATTTGATCGCACGAGACGTTTAGTTTCG
This sequence comes from Corynebacterium crudilactis, assembly GCF_001643015.1. Taxonomy (NCBI): domain Bacteria; kingdom Bacillati; phylum Actinomycetota; class Actinomycetes; order Mycobacteriales; family Corynebacteriaceae; genus Corynebacterium; species Corynebacterium crudilactis. The sequence goes on along the minus strand of NZ_CP015622.1, from coordinate 2,543,492 downwards.
GGGCCCACCCCTGCTAGTTTGCAGGGGGTGGTCCTACAACCACAACATCCAGCTCAGCTTGGACTTTTGCAAATGCCTCTGCTGGGAACCACGGCTTTCCGCAGTCCTCCAACTGGACATGAGCATCGGTGGGGGTGTTCATGTAGTCAAAGAACGGTTCGAAAACCTCAGTGGTTAGAAGCCCCAACATCTGTGTGTTGTGTCCGGCGAAAGCAAAGGAGTGAATGGTTCCAGCTGGAGCATGGACATAATCACCGCGAGAGAGAATGATCTCTTGACCATTCACGTGTAATTTGATTTTTCCGTCGAGGCAGAAGAAATTCTCGGTGTGTAGGCGATGGAAATGCAGAGGAATATACGGGGCTTCGGCTCCTCTCGATTGCATTGCAAAGAATTGATTTCCAGTGTGCTTCGGGCGGCAGACAAAATTGTTGATCTGTTCAAATTGTTCCAGCCGATCTCCGCTGCCGTCTTCCAGCGCAAATGCTCGGGCCTCTTCGGGGAGACGATCAAAACGAGGGCCGAGCTCGGCGAGATAATCCCGCTCATAGAAGGTGAATCCACACGCCTCGAGCTCCTCGCGGGGAAGGTTGGCGGATTTGCCGCTAATACGGAAAGTATGGGACGGCGAGGTCGTGCCCAAGATTTCTGCAGCGCGTAGGAATGCATCCGAACCTGAGTGCACTAAAGCTGAGTTAATGAGGCCTTCACATGCGAAAGACCACTGAGTATTAGCGGGGATCGTGGCGCTGCCACCGGCGATAATATCTTGACGCCCATCGGCGAACCACAGGGTTAAACGTCCCTCCATCACGTGAATAAACGTCGGTCCTGCAACTGAGAAGAATCGGGTGGCAGGGGTCTTTCCAGCACTGATACGAGCGAGGGAAAATACGCCACCGTTATCTTGAGGGCGAGACATCACGGTGAAGTGGTAGGGGCCAAGTTGGTGCAATTGGCCATTACCAGCACTGAGGGCGTAAGGGACTGACTCGCCGGGGAGCGAGTCGAGGACGGGAACCAGAGAATTGCGGCTTGCAACGATCGCCTCGGAGTCTGGTGGGATGGCACTGGGCAGGCGGGGGGAAGTCATTCTTGGATTCTTCTTTCGGTAGTTAGCCAAGGTGAAGGTTGAAAAATTGCTTGATCATCTCGTGGTCAGCGGCTAGGCCCTCAAGTTCAAAGGGATTTTCAGGGCTTTGTTGCGCAGTGAATCCGGTGTGTGGTTCACGTTCGAGTCGGCCATTATCAAGCCGAACACCAGGCCCCAGCTCAGTGACGTTTCCTGGATTGAGGAACCCGTGGCCAAAACCCTCAATGAGGATGAGAGTGGACTGGCGCCCTAAATGCACCAGTTGTGAGTGCAGAGCAACCGACTGTGTTTCTGGCACCATGGTGTCACCGGTGCCGTGCATGATCAGAAATGGTGGCGCGTGTGTGGCGTCTTGATGCACTGGGCTGGCAGCTTGTGCTTGGCTTAGTTGCAGCGTGTAGTTTTCCGGTGTGGTTGCGGGGCCACCCAATAAATCTTGCTCAGGTGTGGGTGGCTTTGCCTCTCCCGCCTCGCCTGCCCTAAAAGCCGGCAGCAGCTTTTCGATTTCGGCAGGGCCATACCCTTCCATTACGCAACTCACGTGGGAGGATACTCCACGGAAATCTGCGGGGATGTGTTCTGAATCCAGTTCCGAGAGATGTCCCAGCAGCGCTGCCATTGCGGCAACATGTCCACCCGCGGAGGATCCCCACAACCCAATTCGCTCGGAATTAAGGCGCAGATCTTCATGGTGAACCCGTAAGAATCGAATTGCCTGGCGCAAGTCTTGAACCTGGGCGGGGTGGGGATGCGATGGCGCTAGACTGTAATCAATACTCACCATCGCAAACCCCGCGGCTGCGAAATGTTGAGAAAAATCTGGCCTGGCAGTGCGGTCTTGCATGCGCCACCCACCGCCATGTAGCCAGATGATCACTGGCCAGCCCTCGGGTGGTGGGGTGGCCTCTGGATATTCGAGGTCCAGTTCTAGTTCAGGATGATCAGGTGAAAAGCCAAAAGTCTCCGTAGACATTGGTGCTCCTTGACTGATGCCCGGGCCCGGATGCCTATGGCTTTTATGACCCACCAAAACATCAGCAATAGGCAATATCATAACTATTTGCACATAGCATTGTGGTTTTTTGATGATGTTTTTAAGTGCTGAATCTAAATCCCAATGCTACTGCCTAAAGTAGGATGTCCTGAAGAAGTGGGTAAAGGGGTTTTTACGTGGAGATTCGGTGGCTGGAGGGCTTTATCGCCGTTGCAGAAGAGTTGCATTTTAGTAATGCTGCGCAGCGGTTGGGTATGGCGCAGTCACCGCTGAGTCAGATGATCCGCAGGTTGGAAACAGAGTTGGGGCAAAAGCTCTTTGAACGATCTACTCGTTCGGTGGATCTCACTGCTGCGGGCAAAGCCTTTTTGCCGCATGCGCGAGAGATCGTGTCTACGACGGCCGTGGCGCGTGAGGCAGTTAATGAGGCTGAGGGGGAAATCGTTGGCACGGTGAGAATTGGTTTTTCTGGTGTGCTGAACTATTCCACGCTGCCGCTTTTGACCAGTGAGGTGCATAAACGGCTTCCTAATGTGGAGTTGGAGCTCGTTGGTCAGAAGTTGACGAGGGAAGCGGTAAGTTTGCTGCGCTTGGGGGCGTTGGATATTACGTTGATGGGTTTGCCCATTGAGGATCCAGAGATTGAGACTCGGCTGATTAGTTTGGAAGAGTTTTGCGTGGTGTTGCCGAAGGATCATCGTCTTGCGGGGGAAGACGTGGTGGATTTGGTGGATCTGGCTGAAGATGGGTTTGTGACGACGCCGGAGTTTGCGGGGTCTGTGTTTAGGAATTCCACCTTTCAGTTGTGTGCTGAGGCTGGTTTTGTGCCGAGGATCAGCCAGCAAGTTAATGATCCTTACATGGCGCTGTTGTTGGTGGGGGCTGGGGTAGGGGTGGCGATCACGACGCATGGAACTGGTTTGTTGGCGCCACCGAATACTGTGCATTTGCCTATTAAGAAGCATTCGGTGGAGCTTCGGCATGGCATTGCGTGGATGAAGGGTTCGGGTCGGGTCGCTAGGGATGCGGTCATCGATATTGCGTTGGATATCTTTAAGCCTTAACTGCAAAAGAGGCCTAAAAATTAGGGGGAAATTAGGCCTCACACAAAGATTTTTTCAACTAGTTTTGTGGTATTTTCACTCGCCTTCGCACTCTCATTAGTTTCTATTTGCAAAGGTTAACGCCATAAAAGTGACTTCCACTACATCATTAAGTCAAAATGTTACTTAAAGAATGTAGAATTCTGTATTTCTCATACAAAGTGATTCGTCATATAGTTCATTCCATTGGTTATCCAGCTCACAATTTAGGTTCCAAACGGATAGCCACTTGACCTAAATACCCATTCCTTTGAGAGGGAATACGATGACTATCAACTCACCAGCGCCGAAGGTCGGTGACACCATGTCCCACGAAGCCTATTCGGCCAAAGCCCATCCAACAAAAGGCACTCCACAGGCCAAGCGAGCTGCTCTATCAGCATTCCTTGGCTCAACCTTGGAGTACTACGACTTCTTCATCTACGGTTCGGCAGCTGCACTCGTTTTCTCCCACGTCTTCTTCCCAGAAGGCGGTGCGAACTCAGTTCTGTTGTCTATCTCCACACTCGGTGTTGCATATGTTGCTCGCCCAGCAGGTGCGGTTTTGTTCGGACACTTGGGAGACACCATTGGTCGTCGAAAGACTTTGATGATCATCTTGTTCACCATGGGTCTGTCCACCTTGGCTATCGGACTTCTTCCGACCTACGGCCAGGTGGGAATCCTCGCACCGATCATGCTTGTGGTGCTTCGCCTACTGCAGGGATTGTCTGCCGGCGGTGAGTCTCCAGGTGCAGCGTCGCTGTCCATGGAACACGCACCACAGCGTCGTCGCGGTTTCTACTCTTCATTCACCATTTCCGGTGTCATGTTCGGAATCGTGCTTTCCTCCGTGGTATTCATCCCCATCGCGGCTCTGCCTGATGAACAGCTGTTTAGCTGGGGCTGGCGCATTCCGTTCATCTTGAGCATCATCTTGACCGGTGTTGCCCTGTGGATCCGTAGGCACCTGGAAGAGTCTGAGACTTTTGAAGAAGAAGTTGAAGAGGCCAAGGTTCCTGAAACTCCAGTTGTGGAACTGTTCAAGAACCACTGGGCTGCTGTATTCCGCGTGATGTTCTCCTCTACTTACGCCATGATGAACACCATCTTGAACGTCTTCGGTCTGGCATATGCGGTGTACAGCGACATTGAGCGCACCACCATGCTGGGTGTCATCGCGGTGGCAAACCTTATGGCTGTGTTCTCTCAGCCGTTCTTCGGTTTGCTGTCGGACAAGATTGGCCGCAAGCCAGTGTTCATCACCGGTGCACTTGGTGCTGGTGGCATGATGTTCGTTTTCTTCAATGCGATTAGCACTGGAAACATCGCCATGATTTACCTCTCCGCGATGGTTCTGATGGGCCTGTTCTACGCAGCGCCAAACGCTACGTATATGGCAGCGTTCCCGGAGCAGTTCCCTGCAAAGGTTCGCTACTCAGGAATGGCTATTGGCCTCATGCTTGGCCTGTTGGTCTCAGGATTCGCGCCAGCTGTTGCAGAAATGCTCACTGGTGGACAAGCAGAAAACTGGCAGCCAGTTGCCTGGATGTGCCTTGGTTTCGCAGTCCTTTCCGCGGTCGCCTTTGCCACAGGTAAAGAAACCTACAAAACCCCAACCCACCTTCTCGGAAAATAACTCGGCAATTACCCACAACAAAACACTTGAGGGAAGTTTGATTCTCTATGGCTGCATACGCTGTTACCTACGCCTACGTTCCAGAAAATGATGAGATGGCAGCGATCCGCCCAACTCACGTTGATTTCTTGAAGAACCTCCACGAGCAAGGCACCTTGCTGATCTCTGGTCGTTTGACTGAATGTGATCCTTTGGGTGCACTGTTGATCATCAAGGGCGATTCCGTTGAGGAAGTTGAAGCGATCATGGATCAGGACCCTATCTACTCTGGTGGTTTCGTTTCAGAGCGTTTGGTTCGCCTGTGGAACGTTGCTTTCGGTGCTATTGCGGAGAAGAATTAACATGACTGTCGCAGAATCCACCGAAACCACTGCCAACGCAAAGATCATCACGGCTGCTGTTACTACTTCGAAGCAGACCATCGAGTTTCAGAATCTTCTAGCGCCGACGATTGTGCCTGGTTCTGCACGAATCTCCATGGCAGCGGTCACACTGTGTGGCACTGACTCCCATATTTGGGATGATGATTACGCTTCAGAACTCCCTATTATTCAGGGGCACGAAGCAGCAGGCATTATCACTGAGATGGATCCTTCCGATGAAGGCAATGGATTCAATGTTGGCGATCGAGTTGTAATTTGCCCGATGTTCTACTGCGGCAAGTGCTACGCATGTTCGGTTGGTCGTGTGAATGCTTGTAAGGAAATGAGCGTTTACGGCTGCTACGAAGATGGTTCTTTGGTTGATGAACAGGTTGTTCCTTACGCGAACCTGTTTAAGATTCCAGATTCCCTTCCACTTGATTTGGCACCGATCGTAGAGCCAATCTCGATTGCGATGCAGGCCTGCAAGCGTGGCCGTCCAGTGAGTGGTGAGAAGGTTATCGTCAACGGTGCTGGCCCGATCGGTGTGCTGGCGGTTCGTTACCTGAAGGATCAGGGCTGCGAAGTCGCTGTGACCGATATGGTGCAGTCCCGCTTGGATCTGGCTAAGCACTGCGGTGCGGATAAGACTTTCGTGGTTGATGGCGGTTTCCCGAACGCTGCGCAGGCAGTGGAAGTTGACACCTGGACTGACGGAAACGGCCCATCCCTGATCATCGATGCAACCGGCGTCCCAGCATCCCTGGCCGCTGCGATTGATCTGGTAGCAACCGCAGGCCGCGTGGTGTGCGTGGGTATCTCTGACCGCGATCTGGTTTTCGATATGCGCAAGCTGGTATCCAAGGAGATCGATCTTTTGGGTTCCCGCAACTCCCAGAACCTGTTCCCAGAGTGCATTGCGCTGCTGGATAAGCACCAGGACACCCTGCGCGCATTGGTTACCCACCGTTTTGATTTTGACAATCTCGATGAGGCGTTCACTACTTTGACCACACCAAATGCTGGTGTTGGAAAGATCGCCATCGATTTCCCAGGAGCTCAAAATGTCTAAGCCACTTCTTTGCTCAGTTGCCGATTGGCCTGAAGAACTAGATGTCCTCGTGCTTGGGTCTGGTTGTGCTGGAATGACCGCCGCACTTGTCGCGGCGGATGGAGGCGCGCTGGTGGGCGTCGTCGAAAAGCATGACAAGCTTGGTGGCACCACGGCTGCCGGTGGCGGAGTGATGTGGGCTCCCAACAACCATCTCATGGGGCAGCGCGGTTTCACCGACTCCGAGGAGGCCGCTGCGGAGTACATTCGTGCGGCGACCAAGGGCAAGCTGTCCGACGAGGAAATTGCCTGGTACATCAAGAATGCCGCTGAGGCAGTGCTGTTTTTGGATGAGAAAACCCGCGTGGATTACGCGCCGTTGAACCGCCCGGATTACCACCGCGAGTGGCCAGGGTCCACCGAAGGCGGCCGCGGTTTGGACCACAAGCCGTTTGACCCCTCCGTGGTTCCCGGCCTGGTTGAGGCCGTGCGCCAGCCGACCTATCTGCCGCTGATCACCATGGATGAGCGCGACCACCTCCACGGCGCCGCACCTGATCCGCAGCTGCTTAAAGACCGCGCGAACCAGGGCGTACGCACCATGGGCGGCGCATTATCCTCCGCCATGATCGCGTCCGCCTGGGACGCCGGCATCCGCATCGCCGCTGGCACCGCAGCCAGCTCCCTTCAGCGCACCGAGTCCGGCTGGGAAGTTTTGCTTATCGACGCCTCCCTCCAGCGCACCATCACCGCAAAGCACGTGGTCATCGCCTCAGGCGGCTTCGAATGGTCCAAGGAACTCACCTCGACCCTCCTGAAGTTCCCGATCACCCCAATTTCTGCACCATCCAACACCGGCGACGGCCTGAAGCTGGGCATCGGCGTGGGCGCTGCGTTCACAGAGACAACCGATATCTGGGGCGTTCCTGTTATCACCGCACACGGCGCGGAATACGATGGCCAGCAATCTGGACGCATGGGCAACGTGGAGGCGACACTGCCTGGCTCCATCGTGGTGAACAAGCTGGGTAAACGCTTTGTTAATGAAGCTTTGAACTACCACGATTTCTCTCGAGTCTTTGCCAACATCGACCCAGAAGAATCAGTTTTTGCCAACATCCCGGCGTACCTAGTGATGGATTCCTCCTTCACCTCTAAGTACCCAGTGGCAGGTAACCCAACGTTTACCTCCGGCGCGGAAGCCCCAGCATGGATGGTTCAGGCGGACACTGTGGAAGAACTTGCAGGGAAACTTGGCGTGGATGCCGCAGGCCTTTTACGCACCGTTTCACGATTCAATGACGATGCCCGCACCGGTGTCGACTCCGAATTCAGCCGCGGCGCAACAGAGCAGGACCGCCACCTTGGCGATCCAGCCAACACCCCAAACCCATGTTTGGCACCTTTAGAAAGTGGCCCTTTCTACGCCATCGAACTCCACCCCGGAGTCCTGGGCACAGCTGGTGGATTGCAGACCGACCTCGACGGCGAAGTCCTCGGCTGGGATGGCCTTCCACTTGGCGGACTGTATGCAGCAGGTAACTGCTCAGCAACCGTATTCAAGGACGCCTACCCAGGTGGCGGCGCAACCATCGGATCCGCCATCACCCGCGCATACGCAGTGGGTAAGCACATCAGCCAATCCTTTCAGATGGAAACCACTGAAGCACTGAGCTTGACTCACTAAGAAATAAAAGTAGAAGGAAAAGAGAAGAACAATGGTGGATAAAGCTTCCGAAGCGAAGTGGGACAAAGAAGTTGACCTGCTTGTTCTAGGATCAGGCGCAGCCGGACTCTCCGCAGCACTCACCGGTGTTGTGGAAGGCCTGAATGTCTTGCTTCTGGAAAAAAGCGACTACATCGGCGGCACCACCGCATATTCCGCTGGAACCATCTGGATCCCCAACAACCACTTCCAGCGCGAAGATGGCATCACCGATGACCGTGAAAAGGTAGAGCGCTACCTAGACACCCTGGTTGGGGACAAATCGGATAAAGAAATGCGTATGGCCTATGTCGATCAAGGTCCGCACATGCTGAAGTACATGGAAAACATCGGCGTGGAATTCCTCCGCTCACCCAACGTGGTGGACTACCACTCCGAACTTCCAGAAACCGGCAAAACCGGCCGTGCACTTGAGCCAAAGCCTTTCGACGGCCGCGAGCTCGGCAAGGTCAACTTCGCACACGTCCGACCACCAGTCCACGAGTTCGCACTGATGAACGGCACCATGATGCTGCGCCGTCCAGAAGTCAATGTTCTTCTCGGACTCTTCTCCAAGCGTCCAAAACAAACCGTCGCCGCAGTTGGAACAGCTCTGAAGCTGGGACTGCGTTGGGCAACCGATATCGTGAAATATCCTCGCGGAACCCGCCTAGTCATGGGTAATGCGTTGACTGCACGGATGTACCACCAAGTGCTTTCACGAGGCGGTGCGGTATGGCGCAATGCATTGACCACCGAACTTATTAAAGAAGGTGATGTTGTTGTCGGCGCCGTGGTTAACCACGGGGGAGTAGCTTACCGGATTCGAGTGAACAAGGGCGTTGTGCTTGCCGCCGGAGGTTTCTCGCAGAACCCTGAGCTCCGCAAGAAATACATGCCAGAACCTACACCACAGTTTTCGCGTACCAATGAAAGCGCCACTGGCGATACTATGCAGCTCGCTGCCGGTATTGGCGCACAATTGGGTAAGGACAATGGAGAAAACGCACTCTGGTTCCCCTCTTCAATTGGTACGCGCGCAGATGGTTCCACAGCGGTCTATCCCCATATCTGGGATCGTGGACGCCCTGGAGTAATCGCGGTTAATGCAGCAGGCGAAAGATTCGTCGATGAGTCTGTGTCTTATCACCGTTTCGTCCGAGCAATGTATGAATCACACAAAACAACGCCAACTGTTCCTGCCTGGCTTATTGTTGATTCTCACACGTTGGCAAAATACGGACTCGGCATGATCACCATGCCGCATCTTCCAAAGATCGCACTGCAAAAATACATTGATTCCGGATACCTCCATGCCGGTGCTTCCTTAGCTGAACTTGCTCAAAACATTGGCATTGATCCAACAGGCTTAGAAAAAACAGTAAAGCGCTACAACACGTTCGCGAAATCTGGCATCGATGAAGACTTCCACAAGGGTGAGCTTCTTTTCGGACAAGCAGCTGGCGATCCGCAGAACAAGCCAAATCCCAATGTCGGGCCAGTAAAGAAGGGGCCGTTCTACGCAATTGCAGTAGTCCCAACTCCTTTGGCAACTGCATTTGGAATCAGCATTAACCAGCGCGGACAAGTTATTGCTGAAGATGGAACCCCAATTAAAGGTCTGTACTCAGCTGGTAATGATGCTCAATCCGTGATGGCTTCTGAATATCCAGGTGCAGGTTCCCAAGTGGGCTCGGGTATGACGTTTGGTTGGATTGCTGCGCAGCATGCCGCCGGAAAACTAGGCGATCTTGAGACCTCAGCTGAAGATAAGCAGAGCAAGGCTTCCATTAATAAGTAGCCTTCACTGAGTTGGTTTATAGAACATTGAGTTTTCTGGCAATAAATATGAAAATCCTTGTCATTTTGATTAAATTAATAGTAATTTAATCAAAATGTTAGAGGAGGCAGTCCATCTTGAAAAAGCATGTGACTTCAGCCGTCACCGCCTTGGTGACGGCTTTTTCTACGGCCGCATTCGGTTTTGGCGTAGCCATTTCTCCGGCTGTTGCACAGAGCAACACCTCTGTGCCAGATCTTTCTGAACCGTACACCTGGGTGGAAGAATTTGATTCTCAAGATGCTCTGCGAGGGTGGAATATTTTTCGACAGCCAGATTATGGCAGCGACAAGGTGTTGTATACCGAAGATGCTCTGAGCATTGACAATGGCAAGCTTACGATCACTACTCAGCGTCACTGCGTTGATGAAGACTTTGAGATTAAAGACCCTGCTAATCGTGGCAAGTTGAATGACAACACTGCTCAGGTAGAACCATGTAGTCCTGAACAGTTTGAGAAATTTACCAGTGCCCGCATCGTCACCCCGAAAATTGCTCGTGGTGAGTTCGACCTTTCCGTCACCGCAACCCTCAACACCGGTGGCGTCGAAGGTGTGCGAAGCGCCATTTGGATGCAAAACGGTGAACAAGCGTGTTCCTCAGCAACCAACAATGGCCTGTACGGCGAATTGGACCTGGTGGAGCACTTTTCTTATGATCTGCGCGCGCCGTGGTCCCCATCAAACACGCACTTGGGTTGCGATCCCGAAAGCGTCAACGGCACCAACCGTGCACCTCGTGAACTCAAACTGGATGAATCCCTAGATGGCGTGCAGCGCACCTGGACAGTTAGCACCACCCGAGATGGTATTGAGTACTTCATTGATAATGAAGCTATTAACCGTCAGTCATGGCGCAACGATGTCATCTTAGGACATGCGGAGATCGATGATTTCGGCATTTCTGCGCAGACTTTTGACGATATCGTCGACCGCGAATGGACACTCACCCTTAACCAAAAGGTGGAAAGCGCTGCCTGGGCAAAACCACGATCCTCCGAAGAGGATTTCCCAGTTCGATCCATGGTGATTGATCGCATCGAAGTTGCTGGATCCCCTGTAATATCTGAAGACACCCCTGTGCCAGATACCACCCGGTTGCTGACTCAAGACACCCTGGAATACCTCGGCCGTATGCCTGTGCTGGAACGCTACGAGCCAGCAAGTGCTAATTTCGCCGATGGTCGTAAACCTGCCTGGAACTACCTTAATTTGAAGGAATCTTGGCAAAATCCAGAGCTTGAGCAACGTCCTGAAGCTGTGGAATTTGTTGATGGCCGCATGGATATAGTTACCCGACGCCACTGCCTGGCCACCGCTGATGAAATCGCAACCCCAGAAAACGCACAAGAGGAACCGTGCGCGCCAGGAGAGGTCACTCGGTATAGTTCTGCACGTATTCACCTGCCAGAAATTCCAGCCGGTAATTTCCGACTGACTGTGCGTGCTCGTGCTCAAGCCGATGAACTTGTCGATGGCACTCGCCCTGCAATCTGGATGCAGAATGACACAAAATTCTGTGCAAGTAATGATGGACGTCCCTATGGTGAACTCGATATCACGGAATTTTACAGCTCTCGAGTAACTACTCAGTACTCTGCAGTCCATTTGGGATGTGAAGGTAATCGCCCAGAAATGAAGCTACGTCAAATGGAGGTGGCTGAATCAATGTTTGGTGATTGGCATGATTGGGGAGTTGAAGTTTTCGATGGCCAGATCGTTTTCACAATTGATGGTAAGCCAGTTGATTCTTCAGGAAATAATGTTTTCGGACGTCCCGTAACTGCTGAAGCAGCACCCCTTCGCCCAGCACATTTCAAGCTATCTGAAGAGAAATACCGTGAAGTTCTTAATCAGCCTTGGCACCTAATCCTTAATACGATGGTCGAACAAGCTGGCAAAGACAGTTGGATTACTCCAGTAGATAACACCGCAGTATTTCCAGAGCACCGTTTTCAAATTGATCATGTAGCTGTAGATATTGAGCCAGATTCTGTTGACAATGTATGGCCAGAAGCAGCCAATGATATTCCAGCTGCCGGTGGCGTTGAGACACCCCGTGAAGATGGCGATATTGAGGTAGGATCCAGCGGCAGTTCCACCGCAGAGCTAGTGAGCTGGGTTTCCTTGTTCACTGCATTGAGTTCATTGATCTTCACTTTGGCACTTAACCAGCCAGCGTTGCAGAACATGATTAATCAGTTCACCAGACAATTTAAGTAGGACGCGCGCCCCCTTTCCCTATGCGGATAAGGGGGCGTTTTACTACACCTTCTGTGGTGGTTTCACCATGCTCAGCAGCACAATTCCGATGAGCAAGATGAGCGCAATGGCGAGAATTCCGGTGCGGTCTTCGCCGGTGAATCCCACGAATAGCCCAAACAGCGACGGCGCCATCCAACTCACAGCGCGGCCGGTGGTTGCATAAAGGCCAAAGAGCTGGCCTTCCTGGCCTTCAGGGGACAGACGCGATAAATAGCTTCTCGACGCTGACTGCGCCGGTCCGACAAATGCACAGAGGATTAACCCAAAAATCCAGAAATTCTTTGGGCCTTCAACGAAGTAGAGCACTGTTGCATCAATAATCATGATGCTAAGGGAAGCCAAGATGATGGGTTTTGGTCCGATTCGGTCATCGAGATAACCACCAAGCAGAGCACCGAGTGCGGACACGACATTGGCTGCGACACCAAAGAGCAGCACATCACCAGCAGAAAGCCCATAGACAGTGACCGCTAGGATCGCGCCAAAGGTAAATACTCCAGCAAGGCCATCACGGAAAACGGCAGCTGCAATCAGGAAATATGCGGAGTTGCGGTTTTGTTTCCATAGCTGGGCGATCTTTTGGAAGAGATCTTTATACGCAGCAACGAGTCCTTTGGGCTGATCTTCGGTGGCTACTTGGGGTGCAATTTCTGGAATCCGAATTAGCGCCGGGATTGCAGAGACCAAAAACCAAACTGCGGCAAGAACTGCCACAAGACGGATATTTAGACCATCTTCAATCGGAATATTGAAGGCTCCACGAGTATCACCTTCACCTGCAACAAAGCCGAAATAACACACCAAAAGCAAGACAATGCCGCCGAAATAGCCCATAGACCAGCCGAAGCCAGATACTTTTCCTACATTGTCTCGGTTAGAAATCTGGGAGAGTTGGGCAAAGTACTGAACTTCAGCGAATTCAAACGTAATGTTGGCAATCGCCATGATGGCAACACCGATCCAGAAATATGTTGGATCGGTGTTTTTTACTGCAAATAGGCAGAACATCAAAAAGACGGTGACAAGAGTCCACATCCGCAAAGACCGTCGGCGGGTGCCTCGCAGATCAGAACGCCTGCCCATAACAGGTGCGACAAATGCAACGATGACACCAGCGATAGCTACTGCCATGGAATACAACGATGTTGCATTGGACCCTTCTGGCAACGTCGAGCCGACTGAATCAGTGAGATAAACAGCGAAGATAAAGGTGACTAGAACCGCATTGAAAGATGCGGATCCCCAATCCCAAAACGCCCAAGAAACTACTGGAGCCTTGGGCTTTGTCACATGATCAAATTCCTGAACAGTCATGTTCAAGACTTTAAAGCAGAAACCTATTCTTGGTTGGGTATCAGCTGGAGAATTGTTTTCAGCATGGCTTGGCGTTGGGGAGCGCTCAGCACATCATCGTGAATGTAGTCGTGGACAAAAAGCCCATCGGCAGCCAGTTGAACTAAATAGACAGCTTGTTTGTGAGCATTATTTTCTAGATCCTCGGTATCGGGAATCCATTTGTGATTTACGGTGCGCCAGGCATGGAGGAAATCGGGGTGGGAGGGGGCGTCGATAAGCAAAAGCAGCTCGGGACGCGATACGTTTTCGGTGAGCGTAACCACGACGGCGCGCAGTCGCTCAAGTGGATCCTCTGGGTCGCGGGCGATGGCACGCAATTGCTGGTCCCAGTCGTCGGCAAGCAATTCATGCATGCCTAAAAGCAGCGCATGGCGGCTGGGGAAATGATAAATCAGACCAGATTTAGACAAACCAGTAGCTTCTGCGAGCGTGTCGTAACTCAATGCTTCGAGGCTGTGTTCGCCGATATAGCTGATCGCAGTGCGCAGGATCAGTTCTTTTTTACTAGTGCGCATTGTTGGCCCCTTTCGGATTGCCGCGGAATAAATAGCCAGTAATAAACACGGCTGCTACTGCGCATATTAAGGCAATGATTAATACGTTGATATATGCGGTATCCAAAGCGGCGCGGGCAGCATCGCCAAAAATTGCATGGTGAACGCCGGCCGAGAAATTATCTGCAACCTCCACTGGAGCATGCAGCGAATAGAACAGCGGGAAGAGGCTGCCCAAAATAGCCACAGACAACAGTGTGCCAAACTCATAGGACACCTCCTCAATAGAAGACGCCATGCCGGCTTTGCGAATCGGCGCGGAACCAATGATCGCAGTGGAAGACACCGACATCACCGATCCTGCACCCGCACCTATCAGGAATAAACCGGCGATGAAAAACGGCAGGCCATCACTATGCGTGGCACCCCAAATACACAACGCGATGCCGATTGCAGTGGCCAAGAAACCGCCACTGATCAACGGCCTAAAACCCCAACGATGCAAATTAGCGCCACCAATAATAGACATGGGGAAACTGCCCAATGCTGCGGGAATCATCAACAAACCAGCCTCAAGCGGCGTGAACCCTCCCGACAACTGAAAACGCTGAGACGTAGTCATCTCCAACCCAGATATCGTAAACATAGCTAGACCAGCAGCAACCACACCTCCCAAGAAAAGACGATTGCGGAACAATGACATATCTAGGAGGGGTTCCTCGATCTTCTTCTGACGATAACTAAACAGCACCGCGCCGATAACTAGTAGGAGAGTGGCGACTATGAGCAGTGATAGTTGGCGCGCCGGGGAGACTGCTTCTTTGATCATGATGATCAAGCCGGACAACGTAAGCAGCGCATAAAACGACGACAAGAAATCCCAGTGCTTAGCACGATTTGGCATATTGACTGGTGCCACGATGATCGTTGCAACCAGTGCAATGACTGCAACCGGAACATTGATGAGGAAGACAGAACCCCACCAGAAAAACTCCAACAACACACCACCAATAATTGGTCCCGCCGCAGCGCCAACAATTGCCACAGAACCCCAAATACCGATTGCCGTGTTACGTTCCCGCTCATCATCAAAAGTAATGCGAATCAACGCTAATGTAGCGGGCATCATTGTTGCAGCACCCACACCAAGGAAAGCCCTAGCAGCTACCAATGCCCACGCAGTAGGAGAGAAAGCTGCTCCAAGTGAAGCAAGTCCGAAAACACTCAAACCTATAAGGAACATCAGCCGGTGGCCGATTTTATCCCCCAACGTGCCAGTGCCCAAGAGAAGACCTGCCATGAGCAGCGGATAAGCATTGATAATCCACAGTGCTTGGGTCTCAGTTGCCTGGAGCTGTTCACGCAACACAGGGAGCGCGGTGTACAAGATGGAGTTATCCACACCGATCAGAAAAAGTCCGCCACTGATTACTGCAAGGAATGCCCACCGTTGGGTTTTGGTAGGTGCTTGGGAGCTTGGTGTAGCTGAGATCATAAAACATAACTGTAACGAATGGTCGGTATAGTTTCAAGGTTCGAGATCAGTCGGATACTGGGCCAAAAAGGACTGATCTCGAGGATGCGAAATTGTAGTTAAGAACTCGGTAACGTGATCTCGAAGTTCAAGGAGCGCGCCGGAAAGATTACAGAGTCCTAAAGTTCGACTTCACGGGAGCGACTTCTTAACAACGACTTCTCAACAGCGACTTCACTAGGAAAATTTGGAAAAACCTACTGAAGTCGAAGATGGGAAGTTGAGTATGGGAAGTCGCTCCCGTGAAGTCGAACTTTAGGAAACCCACAAAACCCACAAAATCCACAGAACACCAGAACCCAAATCGAGAGTCTCAAAACCTAAAGCTCTTGAAATAGGGACAATCTCAATCCAGGCTTAGGCAATGTCCCATTAGTATCGGTGGCAATCGGAAACAACAAACCACCACTAACTAAGGAACATCCCTAACTCATGATGATTGATACACCTGCGGTTCTTATTGACCGTGAACGTTTAGCCACCAATATTGTGCAGATGGCAGCTCACGCCGCAGCCCATGGGATTGCCCTGCGTCCGCATGTAAAGACTCATAAGATTCCTGAGATTGCGCAGATACAGGTTGATGCTGGTGCTCGTGGAATTACATGCGCGACTATTGGTGAGTCGGAGGTGTTTAGCGAGGCTGGTTTCCAAGACATTTTCATTGCGTATCCGCTGTATCTTTCGGAGCGTGCAGTAGAGCGTCTTAATGCGTTGCCTGGGAAGGTTTCCATTGGGGTGGATTCGCTTGAGATGGCTCGTGCAGTGGTAAACCTGAGGGAAGATGTCAAGGCGCTGATTGAGGTTGATTCGGGGCACCACCGTAGTGGCATTTCTCCAGACGACGAGGTGTTGGCAGAGATCCGCGATGTGCTGGGGGAGCGGTACGTGGGGGTGTTTACTTTCCCGGGGCATTCTTATGGTCCAGGAAATGGTGAGGCTGCGGCCGAAGATGAATTACATACTTTGACCAGTAGTGTTGAGCGTTTGGGTGGGGGTTTAACCTCTGGAGGTTCCTCGCCATCAGCGCAGTTTACAGATGCACTCGATGAGATTCGTCCAGGGGTTTATGTGTTTAATGATGCTCAGCAAGTTGCCTCGGGTGCTTGTGGTGAAGAGCAGGTTTCTATGATGGTTCTGTCTACGGTTATTAGCCGAAATGTGGCAGATCGTCGCATTATTTTAGATGCGGGATCGAAGATTCTCAGCACGGATAAGCCTGCTTGGATAGAGGGCCATGGTTTTGTGTTGGGGCAGCCGAATGCTCGAATTTCGGCGTTGTCGGAACATCACGCAACTATTTTTTGGCCTGCGGATATTGAACTTCCTCAGGTAGGTGAGCAAATAAAGGTGGTGCCCAACCATGCATGCAATGTGATCAACTTGGTGGATGAGGTTTACGTTCAAAACTCTGCTGAAAAGCTAGAAATTTGGTCAGTGGCAGCACGTGGGAAAAACTCTTAGCCCGACTAACCGCTTGACCTTTACGCGACGTCAAGGATTTAACTCATAGCTATGACAGATGATCGAACCATCGGCGAGACAGCTGAACTACTTGGTGTTACCACCCGCACGTTGCGGCATTGGGACAGCATTGGGTTGCTTCAGCCGAGCTGGCGCACCACAACGGATTATCGCCTTTACACAGAGGCGGATCTTGAGCGTGCTTTGCAGATTCTGCTGTATCGGGCTGCGGGAATTCCGTTGAAGGATATCGCGGAGGTACTGGAACGGCCTGCTTCGGCTGCGCAGCATTTGCAGCGCCAGCGGGAGCTTTTGGTGGAACAGATCGGTCAACTGCATCGGATGGTCCGGGCAGTGGATGAAATCCTTGGAAAGGATGAGGTTGGCGTGAACGAGAAATTTGAGATCTTTGGTGAGGATTTGCCTAAGTATCAGGAAGAAGCTTTTGAACGTTGGGGTGATACTCCGGAGTGGGCGGAATCCCAAAAAGTTCAGGCGCAGATGACGGCGGAGGATTTTCAGGAGGCAAAAGATAAGCATGAGGGATTCGTCGAGAAGCTTATCGACGCCTCCCAGCGCGGTGTTGCGCCCGGCTCTGAAGAGGGCAACAAGCTTGCGCTCGAGCACCGTGCAAGCATCAGTCAGTGGTATTCGGTGAGCCCGAACAAGCAGGTGATCTTGGCGCGGATGTACGTTGAAGATGAGCGTTTTAATGCAACTTACCAGGGGAAAGCTTCTTACCTTTTAACTCTCATTGAAGCATTGGCACAGCTAGAAGGTATTGATTTGGAAAATGTTGAGTGGGAATAAACCCTTACGAACTCTCTCAGTACATTCACAGTTAGTAGTCAGCGGTGCTGAAGTTCAAAGGTGTTCACTGGTTGGAAGTTAAGCATTCCCCCAATGAAAGAGATGAATGATGGACAACCAGACTGATGGACAAATCCGCGTCCTCGTTGTTGATGATGAGCCAAATATCGTAGAGCTGCTCACTGTGAGTCTTAAGTTCCAAGGCTTTTCTGTGATGACTGCCAATGATGGCAATGAGGCACTGAAGATTGCCCGCGAGTTCCGTCCAGATGCCTACATCCTTGATGTCATGATGCCAGGAATGGATGGCTTTGAGCTGCTGACCAAGCTGCGTGGCGAAGGTTTGGACAGCCCAGTCCTTTACCTAACTGCAAAGGACGCTGTGGAACACCGCATCCATGGCCTGACCATTGGTGCTGATGATTATGTGACTAAGCCTTTCTCCTTGGAGGAAGTAATCACTCGTCTGCGTGTTATTTTGCGTCGTGGTGGCACCGTCGAAGAGGATACTTCGACATCGCTGCAGTACGCGGACCTTACTCTTAATGATGAAACCCATGAAGTTACTAAGGCAGGGGAATTGGTTGATCTTTCCCCAACCGAATTTAACCTCTTGCGCTACCTAATGCTGAACGCGGAAGTTGTGTTGTCCAAGGCAAAAATCCTGGACAATGTGTGGCACTATGACTTCGGCGGCGATGGCAACGTGGTGGAATCCTATATTTCCTACCTTCGCCGCAAGGTGGATACCCAAGATCCACAGCTGATCCAAACTGTTCGTGGTGTTGGATACGTGCTGCGCACTCCACGTAATTAAAAATTCCTTATGGAAAACCCTTATGTCGCTGCGCTTGATGAAAAACCACAAGAAGTTGGCGTAGAAAAAGAACCGGAAATTAGACCCCTTCGTGCTTATGGTCGAACAGTTCCACTGCGTACGCGCATCATTTTGATCGTGGTGGGAATTGCAGGTCTAGGTTTGCTGGTGAACGCGGTTGCAGTGTCAAGCCTCATGCGTGAAGTTTCCTATACGCGTATGGATCAAGAGCTGGAATCTTCGATGGGGACGTGGGCGCGGAACGTCGAGATGTTTAATTTTGATGGTGTCCGCCAAGGCCCTCCCAGCGATTATTATGTAGCCAAGGTTTTTCCAGATGGATCCAGCATCATTTTTAATGATGCGCAATCAGCGCCTGATCTAGCTGAAACCACCATTGGGACTGGCCCTCATACTGTTGATGCTGCTGATGGCTCTACCTTTACTACTCCGTGGAGAGTGATGGCAGAAAAAGAAGGCGACATCATCACTGTGGTTGGTAAGAGCATGGGCCGGGAAACTAATTTGCTGTATCGCCTTGTTGTGGTGCAGATGATCATTGGTGCTCTCATCCTTGTTGCCATTTTGATCACGTCGTTATTCCTGGTCAGGCGATCTTTGAAACCTCTGAGTGAGGTGGAAGAAACTGCCTCGAGGATTGCGGGTGGTGATTTAGATCGACGTGTTCCTCAGTGGCCAATGACCACTGAGGTGGGGCAGTTGGCAAATGCTCTCAACATGATGCTGGAACAGCTCCAGGCGTCAATTCTAAGTGCTCAGCAAAAAGAAGCTCAGATGAGACGCTTTGTAGGCGATGCTTCTCATGAACTGCGTACCCCATTGACGTCGGTCAAGGGTTTCACTGAGCTGTACACCTCAGGAGCTACCGATGACGCCAACTGGGTGATGTCCAAGATTGGTGGCGAAGCTCAGCGAATGAGCGTGCTGGTGGAAGATCTACTGTCGCTTACGCGTGCTGAAGGCCAACAAATGGAAAAGCATCGTGTTGATGTGCTGGAACTTGCCTTAGCAGTGCGCGGATCGATGGCGGCTGCCTGGCCGGATCGTGTAGTGAATGTGTCCAACCGGGCAGAATTCATTCCAGTTGTGGAAGGCGATCCAACGCGGCTTCATCAGGTGCTGACAAATCTGGTGGCTAATGGACTCAACCATGGCGGTCCGGAAGCGGAAGTCAGTATTGAGATTAATGCTGATGAGGAAAACGTGAAGATTCTCGTTGCAGATACCGGGGTGGGAATGTCGCCGGAAGATGCTGCGCATATCTTTGAACGTTTCTACCGTGCGGATTCCTCTCGTTCAAGGGCGTCTGGAGGATCAGGTTTGGGTCTGGCCATTACCAAATCTTTGGTCGAAGGCCACGGCGGAACAGTCACCGTGGATAGCGTGCAAGGTGAAGGAACAGTCTTTACCATCACGTTGCCGGTGACTGCTTAACCTAAAAATAAACCATGGTGACATAAGAACTTGGGTTTCTTATGTCACCATGGTTTTTAGGCTGAGAATTAAACTAGGCCATCCAAAGCTTCACGGATTTTCTCTGCTGCAGCATCCATTTCCGCTGGATCGGTAGCATCGGCTGCCATGGCATTACGAAAATCATAATCAGCCATTTTATCAGTAGGAAAGAGGTGGATGTGAGTGTGAGGGACATCGAATCCAGCGATGATATAACCGCAACGAGGTGATGAGAATGCTGTACGGATTGCGTTTCCGATTAGCTGTGCTGCTTCGTTTACCTCAACCCAAATAGTTTGTGGGAGGTCAGTCCAGCGGTCAACTTCTGCAACAGGAACGACCAAAGTATGGCCATAGGTGAGTGGTTCTATGGAAAGAAAAGCTACGACATTTTCGGAGCGGTAAACAAACCGGCCAGGAAGCTCGCCGTTAATAATTTTCGTGAATACAGAAGCCATGTGTTTAAGCCTACTCCCTAGCTTGCATAAAATTTGCGCTGACAAGAATAATGCAGGTTGGGCGGTAATTTTAAGGGCGCGAGATCGCGCAGGCCACAACACTTTTCGACGTCGACCCTCACCGCAAAAACTCCCAGAATGGCTTGGATTAAGTTTTGCAGGATAAACTGTGCAACCATGCGCATTCTGGTAATCGGCTCGGGCGCCCGTGAGCACGCCCTCCTCCGTGGACTTTCTACTGACCCTGCAACTACTGATCTACACGTTGCCCCAGGTAACGCGGGTCTTGGATCGATCGCAACTGTTCATCCTGAGATCAAAGCTGATGATCCTGCAGAGGTCACAGCACTAGCTCAAGAATTGGGCTCTGATCTGGTCGTTATTGGCCCAGAGATCCCTTTGGTGGCAGGTGTTGCTGATGCTCTCCGTGAGGCTGGCATCGCAGTATTTGGACCTAATAAAGAAGCTGCTCGTATCGAGGGATCCAAGGCATTCGCTAAGGATGTCATGGCGGCTCAGGGTGTGCGTACTGCACATGCAGAAGCTATTACCCCTGGTGCAAGCTCTGAAGATATCGATGCTGCCATTGATCGTTTTGGCCCTAACTGGGTTGTTAAAGATGATGGCTTGGCTGCCGGAAAGGGTGTCGTTGTTACCCCTGATCGTGCTGCTGCTCGTGCACATGTCGATGCTGTTCTCGAAGGCGGCAACCCTGTCCTTTTGGAATCCTTCCTCGATGGCCCTGAAGTATCTCTGTTCTGCCTGGTTGATGGCGAGACTGTGGTTCCACTTCTGCCAGCTCAAGATCATAAGCGCGCTTTGGACAACGATGAAGGTCCAAACACCGGTGGTATGGGTGCATATGCTCCGTTGCCTTGGTTGCCTGAAGATGGCGTGCAGCGCATCGTTGATGAAGTATGCGTGCCAGTTGCTCGCGAGATGGTAGCGCGCGGTTGCTCCTACTCTGGCCTGCTGTACGCAGGTATCGCATGGGGTGTAGAAGGCCCAGCAGTGGTGGAATTCAACTGCCGCTTTGGTGATCCAGAGACTCAGGCGGTTCTTGCTTTGCTCAAGACTCCGCTTGCTGGTCTGCTCAATGCTGTTGCCACCGGAACTTTGGCAGAGCACCCAGCTTTGGAATGGGAAGATGCTTATGCTCTGACCGTTGTGTTGGCTTCTTATAACTACCCAGAAGCACCTCGTACTGGTGATGTTATCCGCAACGCTGATGCAGATAACGTGCTTCATGCTGGTACTGCGCTTAATACAGAAGGTGAACTCATTTCTGCCGGTGGTCGCGTGCTCAACGTGATTGGTGTGGGCGAGACTCTAGAAGCTGCTCGCGATAACGCATACTCCACCATCAAAGACATTGAACTTGAGGGAAGCCACTACCGCAGCGATATCGCATTAGCTGCATTAGAGGGTCGTATCTCGATCTAAGAGCATTACGCAGATAGGCTTGTCTCTTATGAAGCCAAGCACGAGAAGTAATGTTCAGCCGTTTCGCGTCATGCAGATGTTGGACCGAGTCCATCGTCGCAGGCGCGAAGGCAAAGAAACCATTATGTTCTGCGCTGGCCAGCCGTTAACTGGTGCGCCAGAAGCAGTCATTGAAGAAGCCGAGATCGCGCTGCGTTCTGGTCCTTTGGGATACACAGAAGTCATTGGTGATCGTGAGTTCCGCGAACGCATCGCCGACTGGCATTCCGCTACCTATGATGTAGATACCAACGCTGACAATGTTATTGTCACCACCGGTTCCTCAGGTGGATTCGTGGCATCATTTATCGCCACCCTTGACCATGGCGATTATGTAGCAATGCCCACCCCTGGTTACCCTGCGTATCGCAATATTTTGGAATCCTTGGGTGCCAAGGTGCTCAACCTGCGTTGCACTGCAGAAACTCGCTTCCAGCCAACTGCTCAGATGTTGGAAAACCTCCCGCACAAGCCAAAGGCTGTTATTGTTACCAGCCCGGGAAACCCCACTGGCACGATCATTGACCCAGAAGAGCTCGCACGCATTGCCAAGTGGTGTGATGACAATGATGCAGTGCTGATCTCTGATGAGGATTACCATGGCATGAGCTTTGGTCGCCCGCTTGTCACCGCGCATCAGTTCTCCAAAAATGCCATTGTTGTTGGCACATTGTCCAAATACTTCTCCATGACTGGATGGCGCGTGGGTTGGATCATCGTTCCAGATGAACTGATCACTCCGATTGAGAACCTGCAAGCTTCTCTTTCCTTGTGCGCTCCTGCCATTGGGCAGGCGGCTGGCCGCGCAGCTTTTACTTTAGAAGCTGGTGCGGAACTTGATTCGCACGTGGAAGCGTATCGCGAGGCGCGGGAGGTGTTCGTCGAGAAGCTCCCTGAAATCGGACTTGGCACTTTCGCCGACCCGGATGGCGGCCTGTATCTGTGGGTTGATGTTTCTGCTTATACCGATGATTCTGAAGCATGGGCGCTGCGCCTGCTTGATGAAGCTGGTGTGGCGGTCGCGCCGGGTGTGGATTTTGATCCGGAAGAAGGCCACAAGTGGATTCGTCTGAGCTTGTGCGCATCAAAAGAAGATACGATTGCAGGCGCGCAAAAAATCGGAGAATTTATTAATAAGTAACAGCGACTAGGTAAGTTTCGGTTCGTGAGGGATAATAATTTGCGTGGCTGATAAAAAGAAGATCGCAAACGTCCTGTCGAACCGTTACGCCTCCGCTGAACTTTCTAATCTGTGGAGTGCCGAAGAGAAGATCATCATGGAGCGCCAGCTCTGGATCGCCGTGATGAAAGCCCAAAAAGACCTGGGCGTAGAGATTCCTGCAGAAGCAATCGAAGCTTATGAAGCAGTAATCGCTCAGGTTGATTTGGCTAGCATCGCCGATCGTGAGCGTGTCACCCGCCACGATGTGAAGGCTCGCATTGAAGAATTCAACGCACTGGCTGGCTACGAGCACATTCACAAGGGAATGACCTCTCGTGACCTCACTGAAAATGTGGAACAGCTCCAGATCCACCGCTCACTTGAGCTTGTCCGCAACAAGGGCATCGCGGTTGTAGCTGCTATCGGCTCCCGCGCAGCAGAGTACCAAAGCCTGGTCATGGCTGGTCGTTCCCATAACGTGGCAGCTCAGGCAACCACTTTGGGTAAGCGTTTCGCTACTGCAGCAGATGAAATGCTCGTGGCACTTGAGCGCGTTTCTGAATTACTTGACCGCTACCCACTGCGTGGCATCAAGGGCCCAATGGGTACCGCCCAAGACATGCTGGATCTCATGGATGGCGACGAAGCACGCCTGTCCGATCTGGAAAACCGCATTGCAGCACACCTCGGCTTCGATCGCGTCTTTGACTCCGTTGGCCAGGTCTACCCACGTTCCCTCGACTTCGATGCAGTATCCGCACTGGTGCAGCTTGGCGCTGGCCCATCTTCGCTGTCACATACCATCCGTTTGATGGCTGGCACTGAAACTGTCACCGAAGGTTTCAAAGAGGGCCAGGTTGGTTCCTCTGCGATGCCACACAAGATGAACGCTCGTTCCTGCGAGCGCGTTGGTGGCCTGCAGGTCATTTTGCGTGGCTACCTCACCATGGTTGCAGATCTTTCTGGTCAGCAATGGAATGAAGGCGATGTCTTCTGCTCCGTAATCCGTCGTGTTGCGTTGCCAGATGCATTCTTCGCACTGGACGGAATGTTTGAGACTTTCCTGACAGTTCTCGATGAATTCGGTGCATTCCCTGCCATGATCGAGCGCGAACTTGAGCGTTACCTGCCATTCCTTGCTACCACTCGTATCCTCATGGCAGCTGTCCGCGCTGGGGTCGGCCGCGAGACCGCACACGAGGTAATCAAGGAAAACGCCGTGGCAGTGGCCCTAAACATGCGTGAAAATGGTGGTGGGCAGGATCTTATCCAGCGTCTTGCTGACGATGCTCGTCTGCCAATGACTGAAGCTGACCTCGAGGCTGCATTGGCTGATCGCCACGCATTCATCGGTGCTGCAGAGTCCCAGGTTTCTCGTGTGCTCGACCGCATTCAGGCGCTTTCCGACGCCCACCCGGGTGCTGCTGAGTACCGCCCAGGTGAGATTCTCTAAAGGTTTTAACGCCGGAGACACCGGTTTATATATGAAATTTGGGGCCTTGTGCCCCATTTTTTATGCCTAAAAGTTGATTGCGGTGACTCTGAAAGGCCTCAAAAGGTGTCTTTTAGGTGTCTAGAAAACGACATTGGAGGTCTCGAGAAGGGTGAAAAATGATGATTTTCGAAAAAAATTAATAAATTTCTAGGGATGAATAAAATTGCGTTGCCCTTAAGGGTATCTAAATGATCCTTAATGAACAGTGTTCAAAAATGACTCATTTTTAAGGATCAGGGTTGCATGTTGGTGACGTTATAGGCCAAACTTGAGTCATCCCAGTCAGGCAGCAAGAGCTTGGCGAACACTAGAAAGAGAGATCACAATGACCTCTGTATTCGACATCTTCCAGTCCATCTTCGACGGCATTCAGGGCCTCGTTGGCTCCGTCTTCGCTGGCGCACAGGGTGTCTTCGACACCATCGTTAACGCTTCCTCCTAGTCGCTTGCGATCCGAATGGGTCGCTAGTATCTAGCTCTGATTAGCACTTAGCTGATCGAGAAGCTTTGAAAAGGCGGGCACTCTCCATGAGCGGGTGCCCGTCTTTTTTTGCGTTTTCATATCTGTGTATTGGCTGTGGAGTCCAAGGTTTCTTTAATCATTGTTCGAATGGCTTCCTTGAACTAAAAATGTCCTTTAGATGAACAAAATTAGGCATTGAATACTTGTTGCTGATCCTAAAATTTTCCGAACACCACTAAGAGGTCTAGACTTGCCTATCATGCGTCCTGAACTCTCCCAGTACAAGCACCTGTCGGCAGGCAAGGTCCGTGAGATCTATGAGATCGATGATAAGCACATCCTCATGGTGGCTTCTGATCGTATCTCGGCCTACGATTTCATCCTCGATACCGAAATCCCAGACAAAGGTCGAGTGCTCACTGCGATGAGCCAGTTCTTCTTCGACACCATCGATTTCCCTAATCATTTGGCTGGCCCAGCTGATGACCCTCGCATTCCAGAAGAAGTTCTTGGACGCGCAATGGTGTGCAAGAAACTCACCATGCTTCCATTCGAATGCGTTGTGCGCGGTTACCTCACTGGCTCTGGTCTTGTTGAGTACAAGCAGAGCAATTCCGTCTGTGGTGTGGAACTCCCTGAAGGCCTAGTTGAATCCTCTCAGCTGCCTGAACCAATTTTCACCCCAGCCACCAAGGCAGATATCGGCGATCACGATATCAATGTGTCCTTTGATGTCGTCGAGCAGCGTCTTGGTGAAGCTCGCGCTAACCAACTGCGTGATGCTTCCATCGCTATTTACAAAGCTGCTGCAGAAGTTGCTCGTGAGCGTGGCGTTATCCTTGCAGATACTAAGTTTGAATTCGGTATCGACGAAGATGGCACCTTGGTGCTGGGTGATGAAGTCCTGACTCCAGATTCTTCCCGTTATTGGCCATTGGAAGGCTACGAAGCTGGGGTTGTGCAGCCAAGCTTTGATAAGCAATTTGTCCGCAACTGGCTCACCGGACCAAAATCTGGCTGGAATAAGGATTCCGGCATGGAACCTCCAGTGCTTCCAGGTTCTGTTGTAGAAGCAACTCGCGAACGTTACATCGAAGCTTATGAGCTTATCTCTGGTGAGAAGTTCTCCCAGTGGATCGGATTTTGCGTCTAATTTCGTACACCTGTAACCCGGGCTCACTGAAAAGTGACTCCGGGTTTTGTTATTTCCGCTGCTTTGATGCGGAGTATGGCTATTTAGGCCTGAACTCAGCGGCTGAGTATGTTGCGCGCTTGGGGAAGGCTTTTAGAAACTCCTGGGGGCGATTCTGTGAGGGAAGTTTTTAGGCGTGAAATTTAAGATTTGAGTTAAATCAAACGAAAGTGCCCACGGCAGTTCAAAAATTCCAGTCCGTGGGCATCTCTGTTTGGTTTTTCCTCCATGGGGTATCGGGGAGGCCGTGAAAGATAGATCCGCGCGAGTTTTTAGAGAAAGAACCTAAGAAATGTCGCCAATGGCGAACACACAAGCATGTTTTTATCTCACAAGACTAAGATCGGTGGCTATGTCTGAACGCATTATTTCCCCACAAGCCCCGATCCATCCGATTACTCGTACTCACCATGGCATCGACTTCGTTGATAACTATGAATGGTTGAGGGATAAAGAATCCCAAGAAACCTTGGATTATTTGGAAGCAGAAAACGCGTTCACTAAGCAGGAAACTGAGCAGTTGAGCACGCTGCGCGACAATATCTATGAAGAGATCAAGTCACGCGTTAAAGAAACTGACATGTCCATCCCTGTTCGTGCAGGTAAGTATTGGTATTACTCACGTACTGCGGAAGGTAAAAGCTATGGCTATTCGTGCCGCATTCCAGTGGCAGAGGGAGCCGATGCGTGGATTCCACCTGTAATTCCTGAAGATGAGCCTGCTGCAGGTGAAACCATCATCATGGATGCCAATGAGCTTGCAGAAGGCCATGAGTTTTTCTCCATGGGTGCTTCTTCTGTGACTACCTCTGGCCGTTACTTGGCGTATTCCACAGATGTTACTGGCGAAGAGCGTTTCATCCTACGGATTAAGGATCTGGACACAGGTGAGCTTCTGCCAGACACCTTGACTGGCATTTTTTATGGTGCCACGTGGGTGGGGGAGGAGTACCTCTTCTACCAGCGTGTTGATGATGCATGGCGTCCGGATACCGTATGGCGCCATAAGGTGGGCACGCCTGTTGAAGAGGACGTGCTGGTCTACCACGAACCAGATGAGCGTTATTCCACGTGGGTAGGTACTACTCGTTCGGAGAAGTTTATCCTTTTCGGTTGTGCTTCTAAGATTACGTCTGAAGTTCGCGTGCTGCCTTTTGACCAGCCGGAAGGTACTCCAGAGGTGCTGATTCCCCGGGTAGAGGGCGTGGAATATGACGTTGATCATGCAGTGGTTGACGGCTCTGATATTTGGTTGATCACGCATAACTCTGAAGGCCCGAACTTCTCAGTGGGGTGGGCTGGCGTGGATACGCTCACTTCTTTGGATGCGCTGACCCCGCTCGTCGAGCATAAGGATGACGTGCGCATTGAAGGCATGGATACTTACCGAGATTTCATCATCCTGGGTTACAGGTCCGGCGCGATCGGACAGGTTGCGATCATGAAGCTTATCGACGGAACCTTCGGCGAATTTCGCCAACTCGAATTTGATGAAGAGATCTATACCGTTGCTTCTGGCGGAAACCCAGAGTGGGATGCGCCTGTCATCCGTATTTCTTATGGTTCTTTCACCACCCCAGCTCAGTTATTTAATTACTGGATTGAATCTGATGAGCGCACATTGCTGAAGCAGCAAGAGATCCGTGGCGGGTATAACCCGCAGGATTATGTGGCATCGCGGTTGTGGGTGAGTGCTCAGGATGGCGCGCAAATCCCAGTTTCTTTGGTGCACCGAGCTGATCTTGATCTGTCCCAGCCAAATCCTGCGTTGCTTTATGGTTATGGTTCCTATGAATCTTCCATCGACCCAGGTTTTTCCATTGCGCGTTTGTCTTTGATGGATCGTGGCATGATTTTTGCTATTGCTCACGTGCGTGGCGGTGGTGAAATGGGTCGTGGTTGGTATGACAACGGAAAGACCACCACCAAGAAGAACACATTCACAGATTTCATTGATGTTGCCGATGCGCTCATTGCGCAGGGAATTTCTGCTCCTGAGATGCTGGTTGCTGAAGGCGGATCAGCTGGTGGCATGTTGATGGGTGCTATTGCCAATATGGCAGGAGATCGTTTCAAGGCAATTGAGGCAAATGTTCCATTCGTTGATCCTTTGACATCGATGCTCATGCCGGAGCTGCCGTTGACTGTGATCGAATGGGATGAGTGGGGAGATCCGCTTCATGATAAGGAGGTTTACGAGTACATGGCTTCGTATGCTCCTTATGAAAATATTGAGGCGAAGAAGTATCCCAATATTTTGGCAGTGACTTCGCTCAATGACACTCGTGTGCTTTATGTGGAGCCTGCTAAATGGGTTGCTCAGTTGAGGGCTACTGCAACTGGTGGCGATTTCTTGTTGAAAACTGAGATGGTGGCAGGCCATGGTGGCGTTTCCGGACGCTATGAAAAGTGGCGTGAGACAGCTTTTGAGTACGGTTGGTTGATTAATCAAGCCACTGGCCTTACTGCATAAGTATTGTTCGCCAAACGAATACCGAAACACCTCTGCTAGCTCTAACGGAGGTGTTTTGTTTATTTCTGATACATGGTGCTGAAATCGATGATATAGCGCACATTTCATACCCTGACATGCAGTTGAGCTTGGTGATATGAAAGTCCTGTGAGGGGTGTCATAACATCGGCTTCTTGCGTTCGAGCGTAAACCTTTGCATATTTTTCGGGAATTGTCAGGAGTACCCATTTTTGACTTATTGGCAACGCGTACCCCACGCCGATCGCCAGCAGACACCATTTGGCCGCTTTCGCCGTATCCCTAAAAGGTCGAAGAGGAACTTCATAGATTCACGCTCAGAGGCTTCCAACGTGGAGGTCAAAAATGAATACATCAAAGTTCAAAGCCAGCAAAAAAAGATCGCACACACTGGCTCTACATTGCGGTAATTATTGCCTTGATTGGCGGAATTACTGTGGGACTTATTTCGCCATAATTAGGCAAATATTTTCAAGATTCTGGGCACCATGTTCGTGTCTTTGATCAAGATGATTATTGCCCGGTTATTTTCTGCACCATTGTTATCGGCATTGGTCCTGTGCGAGCAGCTGCGACAGTTGGACGCGCAGGCGGCATTGAGCTTGCTTATTTCATCACCATGTCCACGTTTTTCTCTGCTTTTACTGATGGCTCTGTGCTTCAGGTGCTATTTATCGCGATTCTTGTTGGTTTTGCTGTCCAGTCTGTGGGATCTAAAGGCCAGCCAATCCGTGATGTTGTTGCTCATATGCAGAAGCTCATTTTCAAGATCCTGAACTGGATCTTGTGGATTGCTCCAAGAGGATGAAGACCACTAGGTTTTCAACAAGACGGAGACGGCTTGGCGTGCGACAATATTGTGCATGTCCGGCCGTCTTCTTGTTTCTGTTTCTAGTATTTTCAATGAGACCCGATCGGCGGCTGACAGGCTTATTACAGACCTGCGTGCCGAAGGTATTGAGGTCTCGCTACTTGTTGCACCCCGCATTGACGGAGAGTGGCGGCTTGCTAAAGATAAAGTCACACTTGAGTGGCTGGAGCAACAACGAGAACGTGGCCACGAACTAATCTTGAATGGTTTTGATCAGGCTGTTCAGGGGCGTCGTGCAGAGTTCGCCACTTTAGAAAAGCACGAAGCTAGGCTGCGTTTAACTGGGGCGATCAGACAGATGCAGAAAATTGGATTTGAGTTCCAGATTTTTGCACCGCCACGGTGGCGTATGTCGGAGGGGACTTTCGCAGTTCTACCGGAGTTTTCTTTTCATGTGGCTGCGTCCACCAAGGGTTTACATAATCTTGAATCTGGTGAGTTTTTAGCCTGCCGTAATTTATCGGTAGGCGAGGGATTTGGTGCTGCTAAATGGTGGCGTAAAAATGTGATTAGGGCAGTGACACGTGGTGCAGAAAAAGGAAACACGGTGCGTTTATCTGCATCGGCACGAAACCTTAACAATCCTAAAGTTGCCGCGGATTTTAGAAACGCAGCTCTTGCAGCTTTGGAGTTGGGTGCGCAATCACAAAGTTATGCTCAGGCTGCAGCAGCGTTGAAATAGACGAAACTCGGTAAAGCTAAACCGCCCTCCACGTCCGAGCAGGACGTGGAGGGCGGCGTCGAAAAGCAATTTAGAACTTGAACCCGAGGAATGGGAGAGCTAGCCCAATTGCGCCCAGGATCGCGGCGATAATTGCTGCGATGGTACCGAAGCCTCCAACGGAGGAACCGGCCTCAACAGGTGGATCGGTTGGGTCAGTAGGGTCAACTGGATCAGTTGGCTCTTCTGGCTCATCTACATCGCTGAGGTTGAAACCAACCTTGATTGGATCGTGATCAGAGGAACGGAAGACGTTGTCAGCTTCGAAGACATCTGCGGTGTTGTTCAGACGGCGGGAGTACTCGAATGCGATGGACTCATCAGCGTTGATATCCCATACTTCAGCGTCAACGACGTAGTTCATGGCAGCTTCGTTGCCTAGTGCGTGGTCGAGGGAACCGATGCGGCCGGAGAACTGGTAGGTGTGTCCAGCGTTGAACTTCTCAACAATGTTGGTGAAACCAGCGCCATAGAGGGTAGTCATGGCGTTTTCTTTGGCGTAGGAGTTGGTGTCTCCCAAGATGAAGACTGGCTTGGACGCCCAATCGTCCTGGTTTTCCAGGTGCTTGAGGAGAGCCTGTGCCTGTGCGACGCGAATGTTCGCGTTGTTGCCTTGTCCATCACCGGTGTCGGAGTCGCCGTTGGCAACAGAGCCCTTGGACTTGAAGTGGTTGACTACGCCGACGAAGGATTCCTTGGTGTCATCTAGCGGCTGGAATTCCTGGGCAAGTGGCTGGCGCGCAGTGCCGGTGAATGCAGCGTCATCGAAAATGCGGGATTCGCCAACTGGATTGACGGTGGTCTGATCGTAGATGAAGGCGACGCGGATGTAATCCTCATCGGTGCCTACCTGTGCAGGGGATTCCACAGCTGCCCAGCGCTCGGTTCCTGCAGCGGCGTTCAGCTCTGCGACCAAAGTGTTCAACGCTTCGTCACGGCGGTTGATGTCACCGGTGACTTTAGCCGTGTTTTCGATTTCTTCCAGGCCAACAACATCGGCATCAAGACGGTTGATGCTGGCAACAATTTTGCCCTGCTGATCTTCAAAGGCTTCCTGGCTGTAAGCACCGCGAACATCACAGTAATTAGCGGTTACTGGATTGTTGTTGATGTCGGTATAAGCCTTGCAGCCTGGCTCATCTTTGCCAAGGGAGGTGAAATAGTTGAGCACATTGAAGCTGGCGATGTGGAATTCGCCTGCGACGTTATCGATGGAAGCAAGCTCAGCTTCGCGGGTATCTTCCCAGGTAATTGGAAGATCGGTGCCCGTGGTGTTGCCGGTTACCGGCTGGGTTGGCTGGAATTTCCACAGATCATAACGGTAATCAAAAATGACTGGTGCCTGGAAATCTACCTGGTCACCGGTGCGGATTGACTTCGTTGTAGTGCCTCCATCCTGCACCAACCACGCCATAGGCACGCTCGCATCGCCGCGCGTGTAGTTGCCCGAGCGTCCATCATCCAGCGTAATTTGCTTTGCGACGTTTTCCGCCTCGTAAGCAATAGCTTCGCCTCCCGGGGCCACAATTTCAGTTGCCTGGTAGAACGGCTCATTACCTGGTGCCAGCGCAATTTCACCGAAAGTATTGGTTGCGTAGTTGTTGGTGACCGTGTGTGCGCCAGTTGGCTGGAGCAGCATGCCTTCATAAGACTCGCGGATATCATCACCAGCTGGGACAGTGTCCACTGCCAGTGGGGTGACTGCCTCGAAAGGAGTGGGGGAGAGCTCAAAAGCGGAATTACCCAGCTGAGTCATCTCGAAGTATTCAGCTGCCTTACCAGTGACAGTGACAGATGCACCGATTTCTGGGTAAGTTCCGTTTGCGCCAACGTAGACGAAGATGCCATCAGAAGCATCGCCAGCGGTCTTGACTGCGGTGCCGGTTCCAGGAGTCTGGATGTAGTAACCGTTGAATCCACCCTCAGCGTAGACAGCGGTAACGATGCCTTCGGTGGTGACAACCTGGCCATTGACTGGAGTGGTTGTGCCAGTGCCTTGGATTTCTGCAATGGTCATGGTTTGACCAGGAACGACTGGAACTTCTGGCTCTTCTGGATTTTCAGGCTGGCCTGGGGTGGTGCCAGTGGAAGACGTTGGGGTGGGAGCCGCAATGATGAAGTCAGCAGAGTTGTTATCGGAGTCCACACCATCGATTGCACGCTGCGCGGATTCGGAATTAGAGGTGGCAGGGGTTGCAGCGGTTTCTACCTTGGTAGCACCACCGAATCCAACGAGGTCTGCCGTTGCACCTGTTGCGTCTGTCAGCTCAACAGAACCCTGGGAACCACTCATCGCGAGGTTGCCAGTGGCATCTGGAGTGGGGAGCGCACCAGTGTCGTTGGCACCTGCCTTTTGCTGAATCAGATAGAAGCTTCCTGGCGCAATGGTGCCACTTAGCGCCGTAGCTCCACCAAGGTTTCCGCTCGCAGAGTAGTAGTTGACGCTCCAGCCATCGAGGGAGACTGCTTCTGCAGTGGGGTTATAGAGCTCGATGAAGTCATTGGAGAAAATTGATCCTTTGTTTCCGCCGCCACCATAAACTTCATTGATGACAGGAGCGGAGTTATCAGGAGCAGCAACAGCAGTGGGGACTACTGCCAGGCTGGCAGCGGTTGCGCCAGCTAATGCGATCGCCAGGGTGCGCGCAGAAATTCGAGACATTGGGGAAAGACCTCTGTTCAGTATGGATAAGATACAAAACATATGATTTACCGATGTTTCTTGGAGTCCGCTCGGCAGCAGATTTGCTTCTCCTGGCAATTTACTTAGGTGCTATCTAAAGTTCATCTCTTGTCTTGCTGCCCTTAAAGTTCTGCATTAAATCCCTCCCCTCAACTAGGGTGGCACTTATGACTTCGATTCATGGCATTAATGTGACGCTCAATGATGGCATTTCCACGACTATGGCGGATTGGGCTGGGCACCTTTTACTCATTGTGAATGTTGCCTCTAAATGTGGTCTCACTCCACAGTATGAAGGACTGCAGAACCTTTATGAGGAGTACCAAGACCGAGGGTTCTTTGTCATTGGTGTTCCATGCAATCAATTTAATGGGCAAGAACCTGGAACTGACGCTGAAGTGTGCGCATTCGCGCAAAATGAATACAACGTCACCTTTCCGTTGCTGGCAAAAACTGACGTAAACGGTGCGGATGCCCACCCCCTATATAAGGTGCTTAAAGAAGCAACTGGTGGTAGTGAAATCGAGTGGAATTTTGAGAAATTCCTCGTAGATATAGATGGTAATACGATTGAGCGCTTTGGTCCTCGTGTGGATCCATCCGCAGCTGTCGTGGTTGAGGCAATCGAAAACAACCTCCCCCTCTAAAGTCCGGCTAGGTTTGGCCAGTTCGAACCATTACACTTGTGCTCGTAAAACATTGTCGTCCCCATTTCTTGAGTAAGGGAAAATACCGTGGCCCGTGTAGTTGTCAATGTCATGCCTAAGGCTGAGATTCTTGATCCCCAAGGGCAGGCGGTCCACCGCGCCCTCGGACGTATCGGCG
This sequence comes from Corynebacterium crudilactis, assembly GCF_001643015.1. NCBI lineage: Bacteria > Bacillati > Actinomycetota > Actinomycetes > Mycobacteriales > Corynebacteriaceae > Corynebacterium > Corynebacterium crudilactis. Next base: position 2,509,668 of record NZ_CP015622.1, on the reverse strand, counting down.
TATCTGGCGTTTCCGATGTTCGTCAGGGAAAGCGTTTTGAGCTTGAGGTAGACGGATCCGTCACCGAAGCTGACCTAAAGAAAATTGCTGAAACCCTCCTTGCAAACACTGTCATCGAAGATTTCGATGTGGTGGGAGTTGAGGTCGTACAGTGAGCGCCAAAATCGGTGTTATTACGTTCCCAGGCACACTTGACGATGTAGATGCAGCACGTGCTGCTCGCATCGCAGGTGCAGAAGTAATCAGTCTGTGGCATGCCGATGAAGATCTCAAGGGCGTCGACGCTGTTGTCGTTCCTGGTGGTTTCTCTTACGGCGATTACCTGCGTACCGGTGCCATTTCTGCATTGGCTCCTGTTATGCAGTCCGTTATTGAGCAGGCCGGAAAAGGTATGCCAGTTCTCGGAATTTGCAACGGCTTCCAGATTCTTACCGAAGCCCGTCTACTGCCAGGTGCTTTGACTCGTAACCAGGGACTGCACTTCCACTGTGTAGATACCCATCTAGTTGTTGAGAATAACACCACTGCATGGACCAACACTCTGGAAAAGGGGCAAAAGATCTACATCCCTGCGAAGCACGGCGAAGGCCGCTTCCAGGCAGATGCAGAAACTGTTGCAAAGCTTGAAGGTGAAGGTCGCGTTGTCTTCCGCTACACCGACAACTTCAACGGTTCCATCAATGACATCGCCGGTATCACCAATGAAACTGGTCGCATCGTCGGTCTTATGCCGCACCCGGAACATGCCGTCGAAAAGCTAACAGGCCCATCTGTCGATGGCCTGGAGCTCTTCCTGTCCGCCGTTGGCACCATCGCTGCCTAAGAGGAGTCAGAGAAAAATATGAGCACTTTTGTCAATGACACCGTTGATGACGCGATCAAGACCCCAGATCTCGATCAGCCATTTGAGGCTCTTGGCCTCAAAGAAGACGAGTACGCGCGCATCCGGGAAATCCTAGGTCGCCGTCCTACCGACGCTGAGCTGACCGTTTACTCCGTCATGTGGTCGGAGCACTGCTCCTACAAGTCCTCCAAGGTTCACCTGCGTTACTTCGGTGAAACCACCACTGAGGAAATGGCTTCCAAGATTCTTGCTGGTATCGGCGAGAACGCAGGCGTTGTAGACATCGGAGACGGCAACGCCGTGACTTTCCGCGTTGAGTCCCACAACCACCCATCATTTGTAGAGCCACACCAGGGCGCTGCAACCGGTATCGGCGGCATCGTCCGTGACATCATGGCCATGGGTGCACGCCCAATTGCTGTGATGGACCAGCTGCGTTTCGGCGCACTCGACAACCCAGACACCCAGCGTGTACTTCCTGGCGTTGTCGATGGCATTTCCCACTACGGCAACTGCCTGGGTCTGCCAAATATCGGCGGCGAGACCGTATTTGATGATTCCTACGCAGGAAACCCACTGGTCAACGCACTGTGCGTGGGTACCCTCAAGGTAGAAGACCTCAAGCTGGCTTTCGCATCCGGCACCGGCAACAAAGTGATCCTTTTCGGATCCCGCACCGGCCTTGATGGCATCGGTGGCGTTTCTGTTCTGGGTTCCGCTTCCTTCGAAGAAGGCGAAGAGCGCAAGCTTCCTGCAGTGCAGGTCGGCGATCCTTTCGCAGAGAAGGTCCTCATCGAATGCTGCCTCGAGCTGTACAAGGCTGGCGTCGTTGTTGGTATTCAGGACCTCGGTGGCGGCGGACTTGCGTGTGCTACCTCTGAGCTCGCAGCTGCTGGCGACGGCGGCATGCGGGTCAACCTGGACAACGTTCCGCTGCGCGCAGAAAACATGTCTGCAGCAGAAATCCTGGCTTCTGAGTCTCAGGAGCGCATGTGTGCTGTTGTGACCCCAGAAAACGTTGAGCGTTTCCTTGAGATCTGTGCAAAGTGGGATGTCACCTGCGCAGAAATCGGTGAAGTCACGAACGAAAAGGACCGCTACGTTGTGGTCCACAACGGCGAAGTTGTTATCGACGCACCTCCATCAACCATCGATGAAGGCCCTGTTTACAACCGTCCATTAGCACGCCCAGAAACCCAGGATGAGCTGCAGCTCGAAGGCGAAATTGTTCGCCCAGTTGAGACTGCAGAAATCAAGGATGCTTGGCTCAAGCTGGTTGCCTCACCTGCACTGGCTTCCCGTGCGTTTATCACTGAACAATATGACCGCTATGTGCGTGGCAACACCGTACAGGCAAAGAACGCTAACGCTGGCGTTTTGCGTATCGACGAAGAGACCAACCGTGGCGTTGCAATTTCTGCAGACGCTTCTGGTCGTTACACCAAGCTCGAGCCAAACACTGGTGCACAGCTTGCTCTCGCCGAGGCTTACCGCAATGTAGTCTCCACCGGTGCACGCCCAGTGGCTGTCACCAACTGCCTGAACTTCGGTTCTCCGGAGAACCCAGGCGTTATGTGGCAGTTCAAGGAAGCAGTCCACGGACTTGCAGATGGATCCAAGCAGCTGGGCATTCCTGTGTCCGGTGGCAACGTGTCCTTCTACAACCAGACCGGTGACGAGCCGATCCTGCCAACTCCAGTAGTCGGCGTTCTCGGCGTGCTCGAAAACGTTGAGAAGACCATCGGCAACGTTTTGCCATCTGAAGACAACGATCTCTACCTCTTGGGCGAAACCTTCGATGAATTCGGTGGTTCCATTTGGCAGCAGATCTCTGGAGCTGGTTTGGGCGGCATGCCACCAGTAGTCGACCTGGCAAATGAGCAGCGTCTTGCAGAACTGTTCGTTGGATCTGAACTGTTTGCAGCTTCCCACGACCTCTCCGAGGGCGGCCTTGGCCAGACCTTGGCAGAGCTTGCGATCCACGCTGACAAGGGCATGGATGTAGATCTTTCCCTGATCCACGCATCTTTGTTCACCGCACTGTTTGCTGAATCCGCATCTCGCATCGTGGTTGCCACCAACCGCGGTGAAGAGCTGGAAAAACGTGTAGCTGAATTAGGCATTCCAGCTTTCAAGCTTGGTCGCACTAATGATTCTGCAGCCATCACCGTCAAGGGTGCTGATGTTGAATTGACCGTGTCCGTGGAAGAACTCCGCGATGCATGGACCAACACTTTGCCAGAGGCTTTTGGCCACGCTGTTGGAGCTAACGCAGTAGTTGCTTAATTTTCTGCTGTGAAGCCGGGTTTCGTATTAGCGAAGCCCGGCTTTTAGTTTTCTCTTCAACTAGATTAATAATTAAGTATCGGTGAAGAAGGAAGCGTGAAGTGTCTAAAGATCGTGAATATATGGACGCAGATCCGCTGATTGAAGATGCAGTTAGTGGTGCAGAAGAAAAAGATAGTTCTGATGAACCTCTTCTTGCATTAACTAAGTATGTTTTTGATCGCGGCGAAAGGCCAGTTACGCGTGGCCTTTTCCACCAAATCGCCGCTATTTTAAGCATTGTGACGGGTTCGGTGCTTTCCACCTATGCGTGGATGGAGCTCGTGTGGTGGCAAGCATTAGGCGTCATGGTGTACACATTGGCCATGTTGGGGCTTTTTGCAGTGTCTGCTGCTTATCACCGTGGGCCATGGCGTCGGCTGCATACAGTTGCGTGGTGGAGACGGGCCGATCATTCTACAATCGCGGTATTTATTGCAGCTACCTACACTCCGCTGTGCTTGATTGTGTTGGAGCCTGTCACAGCTGCTTGGATGCTCAGCATTGCGTGGATTGGTGCAATAGCCAGTGTGATTATGAATATGGTGTGGATCAATCATCCACGATGGCTCGGAGTGGTAGTTTATCTTGCTCTAGGCTGGCTGATTGTGCCGTTGATACCTCAATTATGGTCCGGTGCGGGACAGACTGTGGTGTGGCTCCTCCTAGCAGGTGGCATTGTATATAGCTTGGGTGCCCTTGTTTATGGATTCAGATGGCCAGGCCGAAATGCACGCTGGTTGGGGTACCACGAGCATTTCCACATCGCTACGATCATCGCAGCGATTATTCACCTTATTGCCGTGTGGATGGTTGTCGCTAATTAAAAAGCAGCCACCGAGAATCTTCTCGGTGGCTGCTTTTTAATTGTGTCTAGTCGATCTGTCGTGGAGCACGGCGGGGGAACAGCGGCATCGGTGTGTAATCTGCGCGCAGATCCCTCAAGATATTGGCGTGCTCTGCCAATTGGATATCTTCAGGGGTACGAGGCTCAAACTGTGGAGTAGGTAAAGGCTCCCCATCAATATCGATGCCCAAGTAAGTGACTGTGGCATGAATTGCGGTTTCCAACTCAGCGCGGCCACGGTGCGCATCGCCTGCACGGACGTGAATAGACATCTGCATGGAGCGCTTATCAGTGCGCATCATACGAGCGTCCACTTCGATGAGATCACCGATCTGAATAGGCTGGTAGAAGCGGATACCGCCGGCGTAGACTGCCACAGTGTGGTTTCCGGACCATTCCATGGTGCAAGCAGCACCAGCCTCATCAATCCATTCCATGGCGGTACCACCGTGGACTTTGCCACCCCAGTTGATATCAGTTGGCTTAGCCAAGAAACGGGTAATCAAACGAGGAGCTTCAGAGGGGCCATCGTAAGTCTGCTTTTCCATTTCAGCTTCGATAGCTTTACGCAGACCAATGCGGGAATTTGCAGATTCCAGCACACGCTGCTCTTCTTCATCCTTCGGCACGAAAGTTGGAACCGGAGTAGCGCGACCAGTGGCGGTGTCTTTAGCGATGAAAATAACTAAGCAATCGCAGGCACGGGTGTATTTGCCATCACGAGGATCCGCAGAAAGCACCTCATTCACGATGTGCATGGAGGAACGTCCAGTCATCGCAATGCGAGAACGCACCTCAACCATGTGTCCTGAAGGAATAGGGCGGGTGAAGTGGATGTGGCCAACATAAGCGGTGACACAGTAGGTACCTGACCACTGAGTCGCGCAGGCATAAGCAGCCTTATCGATCCATTCTAGGACTCGGCCACCACCGACTCCATGGCTGCCTGCCATCAATACGTCGGTAGGGGCAGCCATAAATCGGAGGACAACTTCTGGCGAGCGATGAGGATTTTTGGGGATGTTCTCAGACATATGGACACTTTAACGGTTCGTACTAGGCTGATGCTTCATGAGGATTGATCCGCTGGAAACTCGGCAAGCAGTGTTGGCTGTCAAAGACTGGATTGACGGGGAGGGAGACGTCGAAAAGCCTGGTAGAGCAGTGCTTGCAGCTGCCACGCGCCTGAGTGTTCGACTGCTGGCTCAGGATGCGCCCGGCAACAGTGTAGAGGTGCGGGTACCCCCATTTGTTGCAGTGCAATGTATCGACGGTCCGAAACATACACGTGGCACTCCACCCAACGTGGTGGAGATGGATACTTTGACCTGGTTGCGCCTGGCAACTGGGAAAACGACATTCGACGCAGAATTTGAGAATGGAAAAATTAGCGCTTCAGGTACCCGAGCAAAAGAGATTGCAGACTGGTTACCAGTAGTGAAACTTTAGCTTTCGTTGTCCTTATTAGTTTCTGGGCAAGCGACAGACTACGATTTCACCTGTGGCATTACTTGATCAGCACACCCTCCCTGGTTCAATGGTAAACACCGAGCATTCCACTGGGATGACCCAGGTTAACCACCCGTACGATGATCTCAACGAACAATCTCCGCAAGAAGAATGCGGTGTTTTTGGCGTGTGGGCACCTGGTGAGGAAGTTTCAAAGCTTACTTACTTTGGCCTATTCGCTCTTCAACACCGTGGACAAGAAGCCGCAGGTATCGCAGTCGGCGACGGCGAGCAGATCCTGGTATTCAAGGATTTGGGTCTAGTTTCTCAAGTTTTTGATGAACCAATTCTGGAATCCCTGCGTGGAAATATTGCCATCGGACATACCCGATACACCACTGCCGGCGGAAACACCTGGGAAAATGCCCAGCCAATGTTCCGCATGGCACCTGATGGCACCGATATTGCCCTTGGACATAACGGCAACCTCATCAATTACCTTGAGCTGTTGGATAAGGCGACTGAGCTTGGGCTCGTCGACCCAGACAAGAAGCCTTCAGACACCGATGTTCTCACTGCCTTATTGGCAAACGGCGTGGGTAACGGGAAAACTCTTTTTGATTCCGCACAGGAATTACTACCAAGCGTGAAGGGCGCATACTGCCTCACCTTCACTGATGGACACACTCTGTACGCAGCGCGTGATCCTTTTGGTATCCGTCCGCTGTCCATCGGCCGTCTTGAACGCGGCTGGGTAGTGGCTTCTGAAACCTCTGCGCTCGATATCGTGGGTGCCTCGCTGGTGCGCGAGGTTGAGCCAGGCGAACTGATTGCTATCGACGAATCCGGCCTGAAGTCCATTCGATTCGCAGAAACAACCCGTAAAGGTTGCATCTTCGAATACGTTTACCTGGCTCGCCCAGATTCTGTAATCAAAGGCAGAAACGTCAACGAAGCTCGTCTGGAAATTGGACGTAAACTAGCCGCAGAAGCACCTGCAATTGGCGATTTAGTTATTCCAACACCAGAATCTGGCACCCCAGCAGCAGTTGGTTTTGCTCAAGCCTCAGGAATTCCTTTCGGCCAGGGCATGGTTAAAAATGCTTATGTTGGCCGTACCTTCATTCAGCCTTCTGATACTTTGCGCCAATTGGGAATCCGCCTCAAGCTGAACCCACTGCGCGAAGTAATCGCAGGTAAGCGCCTTGTTGTGGTGGATGATTCCATCGTCCGTGGCAACACTCAGCGTGCTGTGATCCGTATGCTGCGTGAAGCGGGTGCTGCGGAGGTACACGTACGCATTGCCTCTCCACCAGTAAAATGGCCATGCTTCTACGGCATTGACTTCGCCACCCCAGGCGAGCTCATTGCCAACGCTGTAACCAGTGATAAAGAAGCTGAAATGGTGGAAGCAGTCCGCTCTGCTATTGGCGCGGATTCCCTCGGTTATGTGTCGATTGATGCCATGGTGGAAGCAACCGAACAGCCAGCTAATGAGCTGTGCATTGCTTGTTTTGATGGACATTATCCAATGGGTATGCCTCAGGGAAACAGTAACGCGGAGCTGGTGCAGAAGATGCAAGCAGCGCGCTCAAGTTAAGATCTAAAGGCAACACCGGCGTCTAACTGAAAAGTTTTCAGTTAGACGCGCAGGGTGAGAGTCTGCAGAAAACTAAATCCAAGTTTTAAACCCACGTTCTATACCTAGCAGGAGAAGCGAAGTACACGATGAGTGATCACAAGGACACCACTGCCGAAGGCGTTTCATACGCAGCTGCAGGAGTCGACATCGAAGCCGGCGATCGTGCCGTCGAACTCTTTGCCCCAATGGCCAAGCGCGCCACTCGCCCAGAGGTTCTAGGCAACCTTGGAGGCTTTGCTGGACTCTTTGAGCTCGGAAAATACAAGAAGCCAATCCTCGCAGCTGGATCAGATGGCGTGGGCACCAAGCTTGTTATCGCCCAGATGATGGACAAGCATGACACCATTGGCATCGACTTGGTCGCCATGTGTGTCGACGACCTGGTTGTCACAGGCGCAGAGCCACTGTTCCTGCAGGACTACATTGCTATCGGCAAGGTTGTTCCAGAGCACGTTGCTGAAATCGTCTCCGGCATCGCAGAAGGCTGTGTCCAGGCAGGATGTGCACTGCTTGGTGGCGAAACCGCAGAGCACCCAGGCGTCATGGAGCCAGGCCACTACGACGTTTCCGCTACTGCAGTGGGCGTTGTTGAAGCTGATGAACTACTCGGACCAGACCGCGTTCGCGCAGGCGATGTCCTCATCGGTATGGCGTCCTCCGGCCTGCACTCTAATGGTTATTCTTTGGCTCGCCACGTCCTCCTCGAAAAGGCTGGACTAGCTCTTGATGGACACATCGAAGAACTCGGCCGCACCCTGGGCGAAGAAATGCTAGAACCAACTCGCATTTACGCTAAGGACTGCCTTGCACTTATCGCTGAGTGCGAAGTGCACACCTTCTGCCACGTCACAGGTGGCGGACTCGCTGGCAACCTTGAGCGAGTTGTCCCAGAAGGCCTCGTAGCTGAAATGTCCCGTGGCACCTGGACTCCAGGTCAGATCTTCCGTATCATCGCTTCCCTGGGCAAGGTCCCACGCGAAGAAATGGAAAAGACTTTCAACATGGGGGTCGGCATGGTTGCAGTTGTTGCAGAAAAGGACCGCGACCGTGCGTTGGCAATGCTGACTGCACGCCACATCGATTGCTGGGAGCTTGGCACCATCCGCAATGGTGAAGAAGGCGAGCCTCGCGTTCTCCTTAACGGAGAGCACCCTGGCTACTAAGTAGCCTTGAACCTCTAGAGTTCCCCGGCCCCTCACACATATGTGTGAGGGGCCGGTTTTCTTGCCGTAGATAGAGTTAGTGGCGAGGAGCGAGGAGCGAAGGGCGAGGGGCGAGAAATAAGCGGAGCTTAATATCGCGTTGTCGAGACTACTCGGTTTTGGGTAAAAAGAGACTGATCTAGACAATGAGAACTTGACTAGACGAAAAGTTCAGCCAGTAGCTGCTGAAGGTTTAAGAAGAACACTGTTTGAGATAAGCGCCGCAGCTATTTAGAGGGCAGGAGAGTCTCAAGACAGGTCATAGAACAGACCCTAGACACGCAAAAGACGGCACCAGATCTGGCACGGGCTGAAATCCTAGGAGTGCGGGAACACAGAGGGAAAGTACTCCTTGGACTTTGTCCGCGTCAAACCATGCGCCGTCTTCTACGGTAGTGGTTGAACGGGAAAGGACCGTTGGAGGTGAAAGTGACACCTTGAAACGGTCGCAAAGCCACCGAACGATGGGCTTGAGGTTTTCAACTCTCGCAGCAACACCGACTGCGAAGTAGTTCCGCTATCGGCATCGTGTCTGAAGTTAAAGACACACGAAATTATTTAGTGCGGTAGGCACTGTTTTCGGTGTCGTCCTCGCTCCAGCCCGCATAGTCTGCGTGCTGATCCTCATCATCAGGGGCATCGGAGTAGGAACGCCTGGGAGACTGGTTAGCCAGCTCCCGCTGCAGTGAATCTAGATCCATGTCTGGAGAGCTGTACTTCAACTGGCGAGCAACTTTGGTCTGTTTTGCCTTCGCGCGACCGCGACCCATTGCCTGACCCCCTTGGAGTGAGCGAGCCGACCCTGGGAATGTGGCCGACTCATGGGCTTTTCAAGATGTATTAACTGTATTCCTGTTAGACACAATAGCCTGTTATTCGGAAAATTTCTGCAACTTGCCCTTGACCTGCGTGTTATTGAAAAAAAATGCGAAAGTAGGCGATTTTCGTATTCATTAAAAATCGCCTAAATCCGCTATAAATGGGTTTAGTTACAGGCCTTTGAGCTTATTAATGGCAGCGCGTCCGCGTTGCTGGCTATCCTCCACGGGAAGAAGATCTTGATCGACATTTACCGAGACTTCATCAATGCGAAGTTCTCCAGCTAGCGCGCTGCGTTTTACCAATCCCAAAGCGATCGGTCCGTAATCGGCATCATGGACAACAGTGCCTAGACGTCCAACTATGCGCGTGCCAGATTTGATCTCTGCACCAGTCACTGGATCTAGCGGGGCGGAGCCATCCAGATGAAGCATGACCAACACACGAGGGGAACGGCCAAGGTTGTCTACGCGAGCAACAGTTTCCTGTCCGCGGTAGCAGCCCTTGGTCAGATGCACGGCACCTAGATGATCGCCACGACCAATCCAATGAGGTATTTCATGGGGAATAGTCTTATCGTCTAGATCAACGCCCACAGCGGGCTCCAGGGCCTTCACACGCTCGGCTGTGTAGGCCATGAGGCCGGTCAGCTTTGCACCAGCTTCTAGAAGCTTATCGACGCCCTCTGTGAGTTTTTCACGCCGGATGGCGACGTCGATACGCGTGGGACCGTTCCACTCGACTCTGCGGGCAAAGACTGCGTCCGGAAGGGCAATCTCTGCTCCGAGGAGAGTGATGATAGCTAGATCGGCTTCTTCGACGGTTACTTCCGACCAAAAAATCATCTTGGTGAGGAAGCTAATGAGGGGATCAAATTCTGCCGCTGAGGTGTCAAGATAAAAAACACCGTCAACGAGGGTTATCTGCATGGAGTGTTGGATACGGCCTTGTGCGTCTAGATTGAGCGCACCAGCGGTGAAGCCGTCTTCGGCGGTATCAACTTTTTGGGACAAAATGTTATTGAGGAACGTGGGGGCATCAGGCCCATCGACTTTAATCACCTTGCGATTGGAACGGTCAACTACACCCGTACCTGTTTCGAAGATGCGTTGCTCGACGAGAGGGGAACCGTAATGCCACGCGACACCTTCAGTATCTGCCTGAGAGGCAGTGCCCTGAGCTTCTGCTGCGCCACTTCGAGAAAGAAGAGGGGAACTATAGCCTGCAGGAATCTGATCAGTGTTGTTCGCGACCTCGATTTGTTCGTTAGCCACAGAATCGATAGTACCCACAATCTCACGCGAAGGGTTATTCCTTGAAATAACGCAAGTGGTTAGCACCAGTGAGCGCGAAGTGAAATAACCGTGCATAATCAGGCATTATGGCGCTTGTACCTCGTCCCATGTCTGCACCGGCACCGGTGATCCTCATTGTCGAACCCTACGGTGGGTCTATCCGACAGCAAAACCCCAATTTGCCCATGGTCTTTTGGGACGATGCCGCATTGACCCGCGGCGATGGAATTTTCGAAACACTTCTCATCCGCGATGGTCATCCGTGTAATCTGCGCCGGCACGGAGAGCGCTTCAAAGCTTCTGCAGCTCTGTTGGGACTGCCGGAACCGATCCTGGCGGATTGGGAAAAAGCTACGCGCATGGGTATCGAATCTTGGTATTCCAATCCGCAAGCAGGCGAAGCTTCATGCACGTGGACTTTAAGCCGAGGCCGATCAACTACTGGTTTGGCATCAGGATGGTTAACTATCACTCCTGTGTCAGCAGAAAAACTCGCTGAGCGGGATCACGGTGTTTCGGTGATGACTAGTTCACGCGGATATTCCATTGATACTGAACTGCCTGGAATTGGAAAAGCAACACGTGGCGAGCTATCCAAAGTGGAAAAAACCCCAGCTCCATGGCTTACTGTCGGGGCGAAAACTTTGGCATATGCCGCAAATATGGCTGCTCTGCGATACGCCAAAGCCAATGGATTCGATGATGTTATTTTCACCGATGAGGACCGTGTGTTAGAAGGCGCTACCTCCACTGTGGTCAGTTTTAAAGGGGATAAAATCCGCACCCCAGCCCCAGGGGGAGACATTCTTCCCGGAACCACTCAAGCCGCATTATTTGAATACGCAACGCAAAAAGGGTGGCGTTGTAAAGAAAAAGACTTAAGCGTGGATGATCTCTTCGGCGCAGATAGCGTGTGGTTGGTGTCCTCTGTGCGAGGAGCAGTGCGCGTCACCAGGCTTGATGGGCATAAACTTCCAAAACCTGACAATGAGAAAGAAATCAGAGCGTTGATCTCTAAAGCGCTTGGGTAGTTTTCACGCTGAAATTTTAGTAGGGCTCAAAAGTCGATTTAAGGCCTCAGATTTCCGGCATGGATATTTCCTGAGAGATGCTTTGGGAAAGGCTTAGGGGCGATTTTAGGGAGGGCACTTTTTCGGAGGTGCGAACAGTGTTTTGAACAAACCAGATTGGGTGACCAAGGTGGAGAGAAATCAACCGTTCTTGGTCAATCAGTCTGGATAGCACCATGGAGCGATTATTCAGGGACTGAATTGCTCGATATGGGACACAAAAGACTCCGAAATCAGAAAAAGGGCCTTGAAATTTCAAGGCCCTTTTAGTGATTTTTAGCCGATCACGCGGGAAAGCTGTGCGGACATCCGTGGCTTGAGGGCATCTCCTACGAGGCGCTCATCTACCCAGCCCAGTTCATTGGTTGGAAGTAGGCCGTAGAGGCGCTTTCCTGGTCCGAGAGTGGAAGGACCGGTTGCGGTGACCATGGTGGAAGCTGATTCCAATTCCCATGCGCGTTCATTGAGTGGCTGGCCGTAGTAAATTTCTACAACGCCGCTTGCGTGAGTGAAGACGAATTCAATCTCATCCTTGAGGCTGATGCGCCAGAAACCGGATTCGCGGTGGTCTGAGCCTACGGTTTCGCCCTCTTCGTTGAGTTTCCACATGCGGGACTCATAAGAGAGGTAGTTTTCGCCGTCGTGGGAGAAAGTGATCTGCTGGCCGAATGGGTACTGGCCGCCTTCTGCTGTGTCTGCCTGGCCTTCACCGCGCCATACGCCAACGAGGGGGAGCAGGGCTAGGAGACCATCGTGCAGGTTAGGTCCTTCACGGAGGTTTGCAGTGTCGTCTGGGATTGGGAGGTCGCCCAATCCTGGGATGTTGCGGTGTGCAGTGCCCTTGGACTGTTCTGCTGCGAGGTCAACTGCATCTGAACCGCTGATGCTTGCAGATTGAGATAGGGATGGTCCGTCTGCGCCGGTGCCGGGTACTACTGGATTTTTTGGGGTGTCATTTTCGCTCATGGCATTCAAGCGTAGCGTTTTGCTACTAGCCTTAGAAAATATGCATGTCCTTCTGATCGCGAACCCAGAGTCCACTACTCAGACACAAGAACTTTTCCGGCGTGTGGTCCCACAGCTGATGAAAATTGATGATGTGCACCTTGAGGCAAGATTTACCCATTACGCAGGCCATGCTGAGGAAATGCTCCAGGGTATGACCCGTGATGATTTTGATGTCATTATTCCTGCCGGAGGTGATGGCACTGTCAATGAAGTGATAAATGGGTTACTCGGCAAAGCCGAAGGTGATCTTCGAAACGTTGAGGATTTACCGGCGGTTGCAGTCCTGCCAACGGGCTCTGCAAATGTTTTTGCACGGGCGTTAGGCTATCCAACTGATCCTTATACAGCAGCGGAAATGTTGGTGGATTTGGTACGCAAGAAGCACACTCGCACAATCACGCTTGGTACCTGGAAAGGCGATGAAGAGGATACTCGCTGGTTTGCAGTGAATGCTGGGTTCGGCATCGATGCAGATGTTATTGCCCGTGTAGAGCGTGCCCGCGCGCAAGGTTTTGCTGCGTCCCCGTTGTTGTATTTGCAAGTGAGTATCAGGGCGTGGATCAAAACTCAGATCAAGCCGCCAAAAATTACTGTGGAGGCTGTTGATACTCAAGGCGAGGAGCTGCAGCGGGAGGATATTCCCCTGTTGCTTGCTTCCAATACCAATCCGTGGACATTTTTAGGTCCGTTGCCTGTGGTCACGAATCCTGAAAATTCTTTTGATTCCGGCCTCGGACTGTTTGGCCTGACAGATGTCCGTGGTTTTGGCGGGGTCGCTGCAATGATGCACCTCATTGGTCTGGGGCGTGGAAGAAAGCTGGAAAAGCTCATCGCCAAACGAACCATTGAGTTTGATGATGTGGAAAAAGTCACTCTTATGTGTACTAGTGGTCAGCGTTTTCAAGTTGACGGCGAATTTGAAGGAAAGCCAACTCAGGTGGTGCTGGAATCTATTCCTGATGCCTTAAGAGTATTTGCACCTAACACTAATCCAGCTCCGCCAACGATGAGTTGGTCTCGCCATGTGCGCAAGCACGTGAGGGATTTCATCCGCGTGCGCAGCTTTGGGATTTAGACAAAGGGAAGGTTTAGGAGTTATCTGAATTTTCTTCTGGAGCAGCCAGCGGAGAAAGCTCTCGGGTGGTCAGTTCAACATTGCGGGCTTCTGATTGGAAGTGGATCGATCCGCCAGAGAGATAGACAGCCATGGCACGGTCGGCTAAAGGCAATTGCAAGGTGTCTACCCTCCATGTGAAAGCTGGGGCTACATCATCCAGGGTGAGTCCGGAGGGGGCGTCGACAAGCTCATATGGAAGCATCTGGAATTCGGAGCCGACTAGGCGCAGGTTGACCAGGACGCTCACGGGGTCTTCCATGCCTGGCGGGGTGCCGGTGAGGAGTGCTTCGGAGGCTTGTCCGCCTGAGGGAGAAATATCGATGGGGTGGGAGATATCCAGGTCGGTGATATCCAACTTCGCACCGATCGCGACTCCGTCCATGCGCAAGGTGCGGGCAAAAGTCTCTGCAGTCGTGCCGTTGAGATCGCCGGAGAAAATTTGAGCTGGCGTCACCTTTACTTTGTTTACTTCAGTTCGTGCATTGACCATGCCGACACCTGGAATTTCGACATCTAACATGTCGATGCTCACCGAGTCGAGCTCGCCTGTGAAAAATGCCATGGTGTACACAGAACTGCCCAAAAATACTCGTGGTGCATTTTCTAGATTTGCGGACTCTGCAACAGCGACAGAAAGGTTGCGTTCTGCATGCGCTGCAATGGAAGAATCGACAATCCAAAATGCGCCGCCGACCACTGCAACTGCTCCAATTGTCGACGCTGTAATGGTTAATACTCGTTTTCTGGATTTTTCCACATCTATATCTTTACCCCACGTTCCTGCAAGAGATTCAAAGTTGGGGCTAACCTGGGGTCATGAATACCTCCAATCGCATCAAAAATACTCAGATAGCGCTGGACCGAGACCTTCGTGAGCAGGCACTATTGCTCCTGAAAGAGGTTCGCGCGGTGGATGGCGTTGACGCGCTCTCGGAGCAATTCCTTCGCGGTCTTGCTGAACCTGGGCTTGGTCATACACATTTAATTGTCACGCTGAATGGCAAATTGGTTGGCCTCGCGGCCACGGATGAGGAAACCACGGAGCTAGCTGTCCACCCGGCGCACAGGCGCCAGGGCATCGGCAAGGCGCTTATCGACGCGACCCCTTCGGCTTCTATCTGGGCGCATGGAAACACCGTTGGTGCCCAAGCATTGGCTTCCACCTTGCGTATGAAAAAGACCCGTGAGCTTTTAGTTATGGAAGTTGATGGCTTAGCCCTGGAAGAATCTGCGAAATTCCTTGATCCAGAAGGTATTACGCACAGCAGCTTGGCTAATGCCCCAATTGAGAAGTCTGCTGCAGAAGCAAAATGGTTGCAAGCAAACAATGAGGCCTTTGATTGGCACCCTGAACAGGGCGGATGGACCACGTATCGGCTTGCACAGGCACAGAAGGCTTCTTGGTACAAAGATGCTGACGTGCTATTTCTTTGGGATGGCGAGGAAGTAGTTGGCTTCCATTGGGTAAAGCAACACAGTGCTGAATTACAGGAAATCTATGTTGTTGGATTGTCAGCTGCCTATCGTGGTCGTGGCTTGGGGGACCCATTGGTGCGCTTGGGTCTGCATCATATGAAGGCTCAAGGAGCTAAAAAAGTTGTGCTGTATGTAGAAGCAGACAACAAACCGGCAGTAGCTGCATACGAAAAATTAGGCTTTTCTGTCGCAGAAAGTCACGTTGTTTACGAAAAGTAAAAATTCTGCATGCCAGGTAACTGTGAAAATGATAAGAATCGGGATTTTCCGCCCCCAGGGGCTGGAAAATGCCCGATTTTTGTGACTGGAGTCTCTAAGTAGTGCGAGTGAGATGCAAGGGGTGGCAAAATTTGCCGAACGCTATCCCAGAGTTCATTGTCTGTTAACCAAATTAGCCTTAGTTGGTCATTTCCAGGTCTTAGATTTTTAGATCGTGAGCAAACAGGAAGGGTGTAAACCCGCCTGCTGAATCTGCTCAGACGATGTCTTAACTTAAACCGGAAAGGCTTCCCCGTGAACCTCACTCTTAAGCGCTCCATCGCCCTCGTGGGCGCAGTTACCGCAGGCTCCTTCGCACTTGTAGCTTGCTCCGACTCCACCGAGTCTGATTCCGCTTCTTCCTCTTCCGCAGCTTCCACCGGATCTGATTCCGCGGCTGTTGAGGGTCTTTCCGGTGTATCCGGTCAGCTCGTTGCTGAAGGTGCATCTTCCCAGCAGTCCGCAATGGACTACTTCGGTATCAAGTACTCCGAGTCTGTTGATGGCGCATCTTTGGCTTACACCCCTTCAGGTTCCGGTTCCGGCCGTACCAACTTCGCTGCAGGCCAGGTTTCCTTCGGTGGATCTGACTCCCCAATGAAGGAAGACCAGGCTGCAGAAGCAGCAGCGCGTTGTGAAGGCAATGAAGCATGGCACTTGCCATTCGTTATCGGCCCAGTTGCTGTTGCTTACAACGTTCCTGGCGTTGAGTCCCTGAACTTGGACACCAACACCATTGCTCAGATTTTCAAGGGTGAAATCACCAACTGGAACGACGAAGCAATCGCTTCCCAGAACGAGGGCACTGAGCTTCCTGATCTGGACATCTCTGTTCTGTACCGTTCCGAAGAATCCGGCACCTCCGATAACTTCCAGAAGTTCCTCGGTGCTTCCACCGATATCTGGGAGACCGAAGGCCAGCAGTTCCCAACCGAGGTTGGCTCTGGCGCACAGGGCTCCAACGGTGTTGCTTCTGAGACCTCCAACATCGAGGGTGGCATCACCTACGTTGAGGCTGGTTTCGCTCAGCAGTCCGGTCTTGGTATTGCAAACATTGACTTCGGCTCCGGCCCAGTTGAGCTCAATGCAGAGTCCGTCGGCGTTGCACTTGGTGCACTCGACTTCCTGACTGAGGGCCACAACATGGTTGTTGACACCGACGCTATGTTCGCAATGAACGAAGCCGGTGCTTACCCACTGATCCTCACCACCTACGAGATCGTCTGCTCCGCTGGCTACGACGAGACCACTCGCAACCAGGTCAAGGACTTCCTGACCGTTGCTCTGGACTCCCAGGATGATCAGCTTGAAGCTCTTGGCTACATCCCAGTTACCGGCGCTCACTACGACCGCCTTGTTGCAGCAGTTGACGCAATCCAGTAATCAACTGCTTGCACGTAGTCTCACTGCTTAAACGCGTGTGAGTACTGCATTTAAGACAATCGGGCGCCCTCTCCCCATATCAAGTGGGGGAGAGCGCCCGATTTTCCTAACAAGCTTTTTATCAATACGCCAGTTAAGGAAATAAATCACCAATGGCCACTAATGAGTCAGTTTCGGAGAAGCGGATCTTGGATTCCTCCAAGGTAGAGGCACACCCTGTTGCCACCAACGCGAACTCCTCACAGACCAAGCCTTCACGGAAGATCGTTGCGGAAGGTGGCGGAAGCGTTAAACGCCCCGGCGATCGCATCTTCGAGTTCCTCTCTACCGCCTCTGCAGCGATTATTACTGCTATGATCCTTGCCATCGCGGCGTTCCTTATCTGGCGTGCTGTTCCAGCTTTGATGCGTAATGCTGAAGGCATTGTTGGCTTCTTCACCTACTCAGGTGCATGGAACACCACCGACATCGATGCAATGTATTTCGGTATTCCGAACCTACTTGCAGCAACCCTTCTCATCTCTGTTATCGCGCTGCTGATCGCAATGCCAATTGCACTGGGAATCGCGATCTTCCTCTCTAATTACTCACCAAAGCGCCTGGTTAAACCACTGGGCTACATGGTAGATATGCTCGCAGCTGTGCCTTCGATCGTTTATGGTCTCTGGGGCTGGCAGGTGCTTGGACCAGCTTTGTCTGGTTTTTACACCTGGATCGAAAGCTGGGGCGGAAGTTTCTTCCTCTTTGCTACTTACCAAAACTCACCTTCCTTCGCCACAGGCCGCAATATGCTCACCGGTGGCATCGTGCTCGCAGTGATGATCTTGCCGGTCATCGCAGCAACCGCACGTGAAGTTTTCGTCCAAACTCCAAAAGGCCACATTGAGTCCGCATTGGCACTGGGCGCAACTCGTTGGGAAGTAGTTCGTTTGACCGTCCTGCCATTCGGCATGTCTGGTTATGTCTCCGGCGCGATGCTCGGCCTTGGTCGTGCATTGGGTGAGACGATGGCGCTCTATATGGTGGTTTCGCCGTCCTCGGCGTTCCGCTTCTCGCTTTTCGACGGCGGCACCACGTTCGCAACGGCCATCGCGAACGCTGCCCCAGAATTCAACGACAACACCCGTGCAGGTGCCTACATCTCAGCCGGCCTCGTGCTGTTCGCCCTCACCTTCATCGTCAACGCTGGCGCACGCGCCATGGTTAACCGCGGAAAGTAGAAGGGGAATAAAACATGACTAACAACGTTGTTACTCCGCGTATGGATGAGCCATTGAAGAAGGGCTCTGCTTTTACTGATATCTCATCTCGCCGTAAATCCACCGACACTGCTGCAACTGTCATCATCTATGGTGCTATGGCTCTCGCAGCGGTTCCCTTGGTGTGGGTACTGTGGACTGTTATTGCTCGGGGTCTTGCCCCAATCCTCACCGCTGATTGGTGGACCACATCCCAGGCTGGCGTCATGCTGATGCTGCCAGGAGGTGGCGCTGCCCACGCGATGATCGGTACCTTCATGCAGGCAGTGGTTACCTCAGTGGTCTCCATCCCAATCGGTATCTTCACCGCGATCTATCTTGTGGAATACTCCAACGGTAACCGCCTCGGCCGTTTGACCACCTTCATGGTGGACATCCTCACCGGTGTGCCATCCATCGTTGCTGCACTGTTCGTTTACTCTCTGTGGATTGTGCTCTTCGGCTTCGATCGCTCTGGCTTCGCAGTATCACTGTCCTTGGTTATTCTGATGGTTCCAGTGATCATCCGAAACACTGAAGAAATGCTCCGTGTTGTTCCGCAGGATCTGCGCGAAGCATCCTATGCGCTGGGCGTGCCAAAGTGGAAGACCATCGCTAAGATCGTTCTTCCTACCGCGCTGTCCGGTATCGTCACCGGCGTCATGCTCGCTGTTGCTCGCGTCATGGGTGAATCTGCACCAGTTCTAGTCCTGGTTGGTTCTTCCCAGGCCATCAACTGGAACCCATTCGCTGGCCCACAGGCTTCCCTTCCACTGATGATGCTTGATATGTACAAGGCCGGCACCGCACCAGCAACACTGGATAAGCTGTGGGGCGCAGCCCTCACCCTGGTGCTCATCATTGCCGTCCTCAACATTGGCGCGCGAATTATCTCCGCCAAGTTCTCTGTCAAGCAATAACAATCTCAGAAAATAACACAGGAGTATTTAACGCGATGTCAAAGCTCAAACTCAATGATGTCAACATCTTCTACGGTGATTTCCACGCAGTGCAGAATGTGAACCTCGAAGTTCCAGCGCGCTCAGTCACCGCATTCATCGGACCATCCGGCTGTGGCAAGTCCACCGTGCTGCGTTCCATCAACCGCATGCACGAGGTCACCCCAGGTGCATACGTGAAGGGCGAGATCCTTCTCGATGGCGAGAACATCTACGGTTCCAAGGTTGACCCAGTAGCAGTCCGAAACACCATCGGCATGGTCTTCCAGAAGGCCAACCCATTCCCAACCATGTCCATCGAAGACAACGTGGTTGCAGGACTGAAGCTTTCCGGTGAGAAGAACAAGAAGAAGCTCAAAGAAGTTGCTGAAAAGTCTCTGCGCGGCGCAAACCTTTGGGAAGAAGTGAAGGACCGTCTAGATAAGCCAGGCGGTGGCCTGTCCGGTGGACAGCAACAGCGTCTGTGCATCGCACGTGCGATCGCAGTGGAGCCAGAAATCCTCCTCATGGATGAGCCTTGCTCCGCACTTGACCCAATTTCTACTTTGGCTGTGGAAGATCTTATCCACGAGCTGAAGGAAGAGTTCACCATCGTTATTGTGACTCACAACATGCAGCAGGCTGCACGTGTATCTGATCAGACCGCGTTCTACTCACTGGAAGCAACCGGTAAGCCGGGTCGCCTGGTTGAGATCGGTGCAACCAAGAAGATCTTCGAAAACCCAGATCAGAAGGAAACCGAAGATTACATCTCCGGACGCTTCGGATAAATCGAAGAAGAATTAAAGCCACTACCCGCCAAAGGGGAGTGGCTTTTTTCGTCGATAAGCAAGGCTTTAATCACTGCTTGAGCGGAACTGCCGCTCGAGCGCTGCCCAGCGCTTTTCCATATCTTCCTCGGCCTCCTGCTGCTCGCGCTTTTGCAAATATTCCTCCGGGTGTAGCCCAGTGGATAGATAGATGATGCGCGCTGCAACATTGACGGTGTGATCGGCGTAGCGCTCATAAAAGCGAGACAGCAAAGTGAGATCGACAGCACTTTTCGTGCTGTGTGGCCACGGTCGGAGTGTAAGTACACGCATGATGTGCTGATGAAGATCATCGATGGCATCATCGCTTTCAGCCATCTTAAGTGCAAGATCTGGTTCTGGATTGATCAGAATCTGGCGAATGTGATCAGTCATATCGGAAGTAATACGAGCCATTTCCTTGAAATAGCCACGCATCTCTTCAGGAATAACCGGATCCGGATAACGACGGCGGACAGAATTAGCCACATGCATGGCTAGAGCGCCCATGCGAGTGATTTCCTCCACGATGTAGATAGAGGAAACAACCTGGCGGAGGTCGCGTGCCACAGGGGTTTCTAGAGCCAGCAGCTCAACAGCCTGAGATTCACACCGAAGGCGGATTTCATCAAGCTGATCGGCGACACCCAAAGCTTTTTCTGCAGAAGCCAAAGAAGTACGCAAGAGAGCATCGGTGGCGCTCTCCATGCATTCCTTAGTTAGATCACACAAAATAATCAGGTCGTGTGCGAATTCATCTAGTTGCTGTCTATAGGCCGTACGCATGGAAATACTATAAGACGCTCTGAACCGTTCCGCAGGTTGAGAGATCCAGGTAACGTTTAATCACCTAATAATGGGGGAGAGCCAACTATCAAGGGGTGCAGGTTATCCGCCGGAGTTCTCCATCTCGGCGCCTTCAGGCACCGTGGCATCCTCTGGATCATCCAACCATCCATCAGGAAGAGCTACCTTTGCTGGAGCGCCCTGACGGCCGCGTGCACCTTCAGCATCTTCGGCTTTTGCTGTGGAATTTGACCACGGGGCCAAAAGATCTTCCAATTCGACATAGGTGGATACGCGCGCCAGGTTGGAGCGGAATTCTCCGCCTACTGGGAATCCGCGCAGATACCAACCCATGTGCTTACGCAAATCGCGGATGCCCTTGGTTTCGCCATCGTGCTGAATAAGAAGTTCAGCATGGCGCAGAATGATACGGGTAACTTCGCCGAAGGTTGGCTCTTCAGGGATTTCCTTACCGCGGACAGCTGCAGAGAGCTCTGCGAATAGCCAAGGTCGACCCAAACAACCACGGCCAACTACGACGCCGTCGCAGCCAGTTTGTTCCATCATGCGAGTGGCGTCCTCCGCAGCGAAAATATCGCCGTTGCCTAGAACTGGGATGCCGGTGTCAGCAAGGTGTTCTTTGAGGCGAGCAATCTCATTCCAATCAGCTTCACCGGAATAACGCTGCGCTGCGGTGCGAGCGTGAAGTGCTACGGACTTTGCACCGGCGTCGACAGCAATCCGTCCAGCATCCAAGTGCGTGTGGTGCTCATCATCGATACCCACGCGGAATTTCACTGTAACCGGAATGTCTGTGCCTTCAGTGGCTTTGACGGCCGCGGAAACAATGTTTTCAAAAAGTCGGCGTTTATAAGGAATGGCGGAACCGCCACCCCGGCGCGTGACCTTTGGAACTGGGCAGCCGAAGTTCATATCAATATGATCTGCCAGATTCTCATCGATGATCATTTTGGCTGCTTCGTAGGTGTAACGAGGGTCAACTGTATAAAGCTGCAGACTGCGCGGATTTTCATCCGGCGCAAAAATGGTCATGTGCATGGTTTTTTCATTGCGCTCAACGAGTGCTCGCGCAGTCACCATTTCACAGACATACAGCCCCGAAATTGTGCCCGTGCGCTGCATTTCTTGTTCACGGCACAGCGTGCGGAACGCAACGTTAGTAACTCCTGCCATGGGGGCAAGAATCACAGGGGAAGCAAGATCAAAGGGGCCGATTTTTAAAGTCACCCTATCATTGTCCCCCGCATGCTGGTTTGGGCAAAATATTTACCCGGAAATGTGGGGGAGAGTGCTTTCCAGATTGGATTGTGGCGTGAGGGGTTTAGGTAGGAAGTTGTCTAGTAGACGGAATTTAGCATGTGGGGGAGTGGGGAATTTCTAGAATTTTGAAAAGCTTGCAAAACAAACCAAACACGAAAATGGGGGTAAACGGGAATGCGAATCCCCATGTCAGGGACGTCACTCGGGCTTTTACTGCCATCATGGTTTATCCTGGAAATACAACATCAAAGTGGGGTACGTCATATGCTTCTATTGGAAGTGATCTAACTAGAGTAGTTGGTCATACCTAGAAGCCATGATGTGAACTGCGATAATTAATCTCGTCGGACTTTGAAAAGGTCCGCATTATTCCTGCCCAAGGCGAATCTTTCAACGTGAACCTCGGGCTTTGTAGTGCGGAGTATTTCTATGAAGTAGTCCGATTACCTGAGGAGGTACTGAATGTCTGATCGCATTGCTTCAGCGAAGCTGCGCTCGAAGGTCATGTCTGCCGAAGAAGCAGCACAGTTCGTTAACCACGGTGACAAGGTCGGCATGTCCGGCTTTACTGGCGCTGGCTACCCTAAGGCTCTGCCGACAGCAATCGCTAACCGTGCAAAAGATGCTCACGGTGCAGGCAACGACTACGCAATTGATTTGTTCACTGGCGCTTCCACCGCACCTGATTGCGATGGCGTCCTAGCTGAAGCTGACGCAATTCGTTGGCGTATGCCTTACGCGTCCGATCCAATCATGCGTAGCAAGATCAACGAAGGAAAGATGGGTTACTCTGATATCCACCTTTCCCACTCCGGTCAGCAGGTAGAAGAAGGTTTCTTCGGCAAGCTCAACGTTGCAGTCATCGAAGTCACTCGTATCACCGAAGAGGGCTACATTATCCCTTCTTCCTCTGTTGGTAACAACGTTGAGTGGCTAAACGCAGCGGAAAAGGTCATCCTGGAGGTTAACTCCTGGCAGTCTGCAGACCTTGAGGGCATGCATGATATTTGGTCTGTACCTTCATTGCCAAACCGTATTGCAGTGCCAATCAACAAGGCCGGCGACCGTATTGGTGTCCCATATATCGAATTCGACACCGACAAGGTTGTTGCAATCGTGGAGACCGATACTCCAGACCGTAACGCACCTTTCAAGCCTGTCGATGACATCTCCAAGCAGATTGCAGGCAACTTCCTCGACTTCCTGGAAAGCGAAGTTTCTGCAGGCCGTTTGACCTACGACGGTTACGTCATGCAGTCCGGCGTGGGCAACGTACCAAACGCTGTGATGGCTGGCCTTCTGGATTCCAAGTTTGAAAACATCCAGGCCTACACCGAAGTCATCCAGGATGGCATGGTTGATCTCATCGACGCTGGCAAGATGACTGTTGCATCCGCTACTTCCTTCTCCCTGTCTCCTGAGTACGCAGAGAAGATGAACAACGAGGCAAAGCGCTACCGCGAGTCGATCATCCTGCGCCCACAGCAGATCTCTAACCACCCAGAGGTCATCCGTCGCGTTGGTCTGATCGCTACTAACGGCCTTATCGAGGCTGATATCTACGGCAACGTTAACTCCACCAACGTTTCCGGCTCCCGTGTCATGAACGGCATCGGAGGCTCCGGCGACTTCACTCGTAACGGCTACATCTCTAGCTTCATCACCCCTTCAGAGGCAAAGGGCGGCGCGATCTCCGCTATCGTTCCTTTCGCATCCCACATCGACCACACTGAGCACGATGTCATGGTTGTTATCTCTGAGTACGGCTTCGCAGACCTTCGTGGTCTAGCTCCACGCGAACGCGTCGCCAAGATGATCGGCCTGGCACACCCTGATTACCGTCCACTGCTCGAGGAGTACTACGCACGCGCAACCTCCGGCGACAACAAGTTCATGCAGACCCCTCATGACCTTGCAACTGCCTTTGATTTCCACATCAACCTGGCAAAGAACGGCTCCATGAAGGCTTAAGCTTTTGGATCTGTAATGAAGAACCGCCATCTCGCAATAAGAGACACGGCGGTTCTTTCTTATATAACCAGTTCAAGTCACCTTTTTGAGATTAATGAAGGGCGATTTTAAATAGCTGGGTGCTATGTACTAATATGGTCAGAGTTGGGCCTATAGCTCAGTTGGTAGAGCTACGGACTTTTAATCCGCAGGTCTCGGGTTCGAGTCCCGATGGGCCCACAAATGATCCCCCGTTCAGAGTAATTACACTGAACGGGGGATTTTTGTTTTTGTTAGGTTGGGAGCATGACGAACCCTTATGAAGCCTTCGTGCCCCTGAAGCACCGTACAGGTATTCAACCTGAAAACACCTGGTGGGAATGGGAATCGAAACGGATTCACATCGCAAGGAGACGTCGAGAAGCGCCCGTCCGTGTCATCGTGGTACACGGCCTTGGTACGCACAGCGGTGCCCTCTGGCCCCTCGTCGCAGCCATAGAAGGCGCGGACCTGGCCGCGATTGACCTGCCTAAAACTCCGCTTTACGACGATTGGCTGCGCCTTCTAGAAGCTTTCATCACTTCCGAAAACGACGGCAGGCCACTCATCCTTATAGGCGCCGGCACAGGTGGACTACTCAGTGCAGAAGCCGCCAGCCGCACCGGATTGGTATCGCATGTCATCGTAACCTGCCTCTTAAATCCCGCAGACCAAAAAACGCGCCGGGCCCTATTTAGATTCTCTCCACTTACACGTTTGATCCAGGGATCTCTGCGCAACCGTGAAGTCTCGACGTCGAGGGTGGTTAACTTCAATAAAATCAGTCGCAGTCCAGGCTTGAGCAAATTATGCGCCGCCGATGAACACAGCGGCGCATCCAAAATAACCTGGGGCTTTCTTGCATCCTATTTACAGCACAAACCAAAGCTCGGTGGCGCTCCCGCACTCACGTTGATGCATCCAGACCACGATAAATTAACCCCTGCTGAGTTAAGTCTGCGCACTTTCAAGCGGATACCTGCCACAAGCGAAGTGGTCATGCTCAAAGATTGCGGGCATTTCCCTATAGAAGAACCTGGCTTTAGCACCATGATTGACACTGTTAGAAGCATTGTTGCGCGGAATAGTTAGGCGCTAGTGGTGGTTGAGATGGGGGAGTAGAACTTTCCTATCTTTCAAAACTAACGAGGTCCCCAACATCATGACTATAGAATTCACTGCACCAGCAAAAATGAAAATTGAAGTGTGGAGCGACATCATGTGCCCCTTTTGCTATATCGGCAAAAAGCGCCTCGATGATGTCTTAAATACTTTTACACAGTCCGACCGCATTGATGTTGAGTACAAGAGTTTCGAACTCATGCCCGGCCTAGAAACCCATCCACTGCGTTCCAGTACCGAAATGCTCTCAGAAGCAAAAGGCATGCCCTTGGAACAAGCGCGCCAAATGAATGAACAAGTTAAGGCAATGGCGAATTCTGCCGGCCTTGAGATGCACCCAGATTCATCTATTGCAGCGAACACCGTCAATGCCCACCGCCTGACGCACTTTGCAAAAGCACAAGACAAACAACAGGAACTGACTCAAGCACTTTTTAAAGCACACTTCGTGGATGGCAAAAACATTGATGATCTAGATGCCTTGGTTGAAATTGCTACTGCGGTTGGCCTAGATGGTGCAGCAGCACGTGAAGCTCTGGAATCAGGTGCTTTCAATGCAGAAGTTGAACAAGATGTCTTGGAAGCACGTCAACTCGGAGTACAAGGTGTCCCTTTCTTCGTTTTCGACCGCAAGTACGCCATCAACGGAGCGCAGCAATCAGAAGTATTCTCCGGAACCATCGAAAAAGCATTTGAGGAATGGTCCGCAGAGAACCCAGCGAGCCCATTCAAAGTGATTGATGGTCAAAGCTGCTCAACCGACGGCACCTGCGCTTAAGTTATTCGTGACTAATTCAGGTCTTAGTGTTTAAACATGCAGGTCAACGCGCGATTTTGCAGATCTGAAGAAGTCACGTATATTTATATCCAGTCGCCGAGAGCGACGAGCTCCCATCGTCTAGGGGCCTAGGACACTGCCCTTTCACGGCAGCGACACGGGTTCGAATCCCGTTGGGAGTACTACTTCCCCAAAGGAAGTAGCAGTGAATGCTGCAAATGAGGCCCTGTGGCGCAGTTGGTTAGCGCGCCGCCCTGTCACGGCGGAGGTCGCGGGTTCAAGTCCCGTCAGGGTCGCAGCAATGTGATTACAGAGGTTGTACTTTTTCTTTAAGAAATTGTACAACCTCTGTTTTTTATTTCCTATAGAGATTCTTTGAGGTTTTCGGCTTAAGGACCCTTGGTCCAGGTTTTCCGAGGTATGGGGTTGAGGGACTCTGGGATATATAACTTGGGGGGTCCTGCAGAGTTTTTGCGGTTTCATGGTTCGAGACCGCTCGGTTTTTAAGTAAAAAAGAGACTGATCTCGAGTATGCGAAATTGTCAGTGAGAGCTCGTTAACGGGATCTCGAACTTAGAGTGCGGGCCTTGGGGGAAAGGGCTTAAAGTTCGACTTCGCGGAGACGACTTCTCATGCTCAACTCCTCATCAACGACTTCACTATGAAAATCTGAAAAATCCTACTGAAGTCGACCATGGGAAGTCGAACTTCAGGATGAGTTGCTGGATCAATCTCTCAAGAGCTCACTTGCAGGGCAGCCTTTCCTGGAGATTTCTGCGGAAAAGTTTTCAATTAAGGGGCCTTGAACACTGAAAATTAAGTTTTGTTGTAGTTTGCAAAGTTTACAGTGTTAGACTTCACAATATGTTCACATCAGTGAGTTAAAGCACTTAAAGTGGGCGTGTGGAAGCTTTGTTCAAGATGCAGAAGGCTCTCATCGCGTGGGGCCAGAAATGGAATTGGCAGTGGATCTTTTTGAATACCAAGCACGAGACCTCTTTGAATCTCATGGCGTGCCAGTGCTGAAAGGCATTGTGGCTTCAACTCCAGAGACTGTACGGAAAGCCGCCGAGGAAATTGGTGGTCTGACTGTTGTGAAAGCTCAAGTGAAGGTGGGAGGTCGTGGTAAAGCCGGTGGAGTTCGGGTGGCTCCTACGGCAGCTCAGGCTTTTGATGCAGCTGAGGCAATTCTTGGCATGGATATCAAGGGGCACACTGTTGATCACGTGATGGTTGCAGAAGGTGCTGATATTGCTGAGGAATACTATTTTTCTATTTTGTTGGATCGTGCGAATCGTTCTTATTTAGCCATGTGCTCTGTGGAGGGTGGCATGGAGATTGAAATTTTAGCTAAGGAAAAGCCGGAGGCGTTGGCCAAGGTTGAAGTGGATCCCCTGACTGGCATTGATGAAGATAAAGCGCGAGAAATTGTCTCTAAGGCTGGTTTTGAAGCGGATGTGGCTGAGAAGGTCATTCCAGTGTTGATGAAGATCTGGAAGGTTTATTACGAGGAAGAGGCAACACTTGTTGAGGTGAATCCTTTAGTTCTTACTGATGCCGGTGATGTGATCGCTTTGGATGGAAAGATCACGTTGGATGATAATGCTGATTTTCGCCATATAAACCGTGGTGCATTGGCTGAATCTGCTGGTGGTTTGGATATTTTGGAGCTAAAAGCCAAGAAGAATGACCTGAACTATGTGAAGTTGGATGGTTCTGTCGGCATTATTGGTAATGGTGCTGGTTTGGTGATGTCTACATTGGATATTGTCGCTGCAGCGGGTGAGCGTCATGGAGGGCAACGTCCGGCGAACTTCCTTGATATTGGAGGCGGGGCCTCAGCAGAATCAATGGCGGCTGGTTTGGATGTGATTCTGGGGGATCGCCAGGTGCGCAGTGTGTTTGTAAATGTGTTTGGTGGCATTACTGCGTGTGATGTTGTGGCACGAGGAATCATTGGAGCCTTGGATGTGCTTGGCGATCAAGCAACGAAGCCTCTCGTGGTGCGTCTTGATGGAAATAATGTGTTTGAAGGGCGTCGCATTTTGGCGGAATATGATCATCCGCTGGTCACAGTGGTTGATGGTATGGATGCTGCGGCTGATCGTGCGGCGCATTTAGCTAATTTGGCCGAGCATGATCAATTCGCAACCGCTAACTAGTCAAGGGATATCTGTTTAATCATGTCTATTTTTCTTAACTCTGATTCACGCATCATCATTCAGGGCATTACTGGTTCTGAAGGCTCGGAGCATGCGCGCCGCATTCTCGCGTCTGGTGCGAAGCTTGTTGGAGGTACTAATCCTCGTAAGGCTGGGCAAACCATTCTTATTAATGACACAGAGCTGCCAGTATTTGGCACAGTGGAAGAAGCAATGGCAAAAACTGGGGCTGATGTGACGGTTATTTTTGTGCCACCGGCTTTTGCCAAAGCAGCGATCATTGAAGCGATTGATGCACATATTCCTTTGTGTGTGATTATTACTGAGGGCATTCCTATTCGTGATGCTTCAGAAGCGTGGGCTTATGCCAAAAAGGTGGGACATACTCGTATCATTGGCCCGAACTGTCCAGGAATTATTACTCCGGGTGAATCGCTTGCAGGAATTACTCCTGCGAATATCGCAGGTTCTGGCCCGATCGGGTTGATTTCTAAGTCTGGAACTCTGACGTATCAAATGATGTATGAGCTTTCTGATATTGGTATTTCAACGGCCATTGGTATTGGCGGCGATCCAATTATTGGCACCACGCATATTGACGCGTTGGAGGCGTTTGAAGCGGATCCTGAGACCAAGGCGATTGTCATGATCGGTGAAATTGGTGGTGATGCAGAAGAGCGAGCTGCGGAGTTTATTTCCTCGCATGTCACTAAACCTGTGGTGGGTTATGTTGCGGGCTTTACTGCGCCTGAGGGGAAGACAATGGGGCACGCTGGAGCTATCGTGACTGGTTCTGAAGGTACAGCGCAGGCAAAGAAGCTTGCTCTGGAAGCCGTAGGGGTACGAGTTGGTACAACGCCAAGTGAAACTGCGAAGCTGATGCGAGAGGTAGTTGCAGCTTTGTAATTATTGGCCTTGATTTTATGGAATGACCTGCGGATTTGTGGCTAATCAATGTGTCTGTGTAGAGTATTCATCTGTACGCAGGACAGTGTGACAAACGCTGAACAACGTACTGCTTTAAGGCCCTGTGGCGCAGTTGGTTAGCGCGCCGCCCTGTCACGGCGGAGGTCGCGGGTTCAAGTCCCGTCAGGGTCGCTGGAGTTAGTCTACAATGTAGGTTAGCCCCTGGCCAGATAGCTCAGTCGGTAGAGCGTTCGCCTGAAAAGTGAAAGGTCGCCGGTTCGATCCCGGCTCTGGCCACCATCTACACCCCGTTTTATTTCCTAAGAAATAAAACGGGGTGTCTTTGTGTTCAAAAGGTATAAAGGAAGAGTAGTCCCGGTTGCTTTAATTGGGATGAGAGATACCGAGGAGAATACTCATGAGTGAGAACACGAACATCGAGGTCACCCACAATGCGGGGCAGAAGCGTTTTGTTATTAGTGTTGATGGCACCCCGGCGGGTTTCGCCAGTTATTTAGACGGATCGGATATCCGCAATTTTAACCACACTGTCATTAAGCCTGAATTTCGCGGACAGGGTTTGTCGGCTCCACTGATTAAGTTTGCCTTGGATGACGCCAGGGAGTCCGGCATTCGCATCCATGATGCGTGTTCTGCGGTTGCTGGTTTTATCCAGAAAAACCCTGAGTACAAAGATCTAAAAAATTAGCTTTTCGACATCTCCCCGTGGCATTTGGGGAAAATAAAATCACACTGCCAAAGCTTGTCGTTGGCAGTGTGATTTATTTCTAAGATCTTCTAGATGTAGTAATCGGGATCAACGAGCTTAATCTTTTCAGATTTGCCGCGAGGCCTTGCTACAGCAGGAATACCGACAGCAATGTGTTCAGATGGAACATCTTTGGTAACAACTGCATTGGCGCCAATGGCGGAGCCTTCTCCGATGGTGATAGGTCCTAAAATTTTTGCGCCGGCGCCGACAGTAACGTTGTCGCACAGCGTTGGGTGACGCTTTGTTTGGGTCAGAACCTGACCACCGAGAGTAACACCGTGGTAGAGCATGACTCCTTCGCCGATTTCTGCGGTTTCGCCAATAACGATGCCCATGCCGTGATCAATGAAAAAACGTCTGCCGATGGTTGCTCCAGGGTGGATTTCAATGCCAGTAAGAAAGCGAGTGAATTGGGCTAAAACACGAGCAGGGCCGCGGAATCCTGATTTCCACCAGCTGTGTGCGACTCGGTGCGCCCAAATGGCGTGGAGGCCGGAATAAACTACGGCGTTTTCTAAATCGCCTCGGGCCGCTGGATCGTGTTCACGGGCGTTTGCGAGATCTTCGCGGATCATTTTCAGAGTCGAGAGCATGCAGGCAAGTCTAACAGCGTGTCTATTGAGCGAGTGGAAACTCGGCAGAGAAATATTCACATGATTAGTGCATATGAAAAACACCCAAGCGGGGAAGCTTGGGTGTTTGGGGGCGAGGAATTAGTCGCGGATATCTTCGTAAAGAACGGTGGAGACGTAGCGCTCGCCGAAGTCGGTGACAACAGTAACGATGGTCTTGCCAGCGTTCTCTGGCTTTGCAGCAAGATCAAGGGCAGCCTTGATGTTTGCACCGGTGGAGATGCCGCCCAGGATGCCTTCGTCAGTAGCGAGCTTGCGGGAGTATGCGATTGCATCTTCGTTGGAGATGGTCAGCACGTCATCGAGAACCTTGCGGTCTAGAACCTCAGGGATGAAGTTAGCGCCGATGCCCTGAATCTTGTGTGGGCCAGCCTTGCCTGCGGTAAGCAGTGGGGAAGCCTCTGGCTCGACGGTGTAAATCTGAACGTCTGCGTTGTTCTCCTTGAGGACCTGGCCAACGCCGGTGACGGTGCCGCCGGTGCCGAAGCCAGCAACGAAAATGTCAACGTTGCCGTCGGTGTCTTCGAGGATTTCCTTCGCGGTGGTTTCACGGTGGATCTTTGGGTTTGCTTCGTTTTCAAACTGACGAGCCAGGATAGCGTTTCCGCGCTCTGCGACGATTTCGTCAGCCTTATCCTTAGCTCCCTGCATTCCTGCAGCGCCTGGGGTGAGGACGATTTCTGCACCGTAGGCACGGAGGAGAACGCGACGCTCGTTTGACATGGTCTCAGGCATGGTGAGAACAACGTTATAGCCGCGGGCAGCGCCAACCATTGCCAATGCAATACCGGTGTTGCCGGAAGTTGCCTCAACGATGGTGCCGCCTGGCTTTAGTTCACCGGACTGCTCTGCAGCTTCAATGATGGCAAGGCCGATGCGGTCCTTGACGGAGTTTGCTGGGTTGAAGGACTCAAGTTTAACCAAGATGGTTGCGTCAAGGCCTTCGGTGAGCTTGTTCAGCTTTACCAGTGGGGTGCGGCCGATTGTTTCGGTGATGTTCTTGTACACGTTGCCCATGGGGGAGTGCTCCAATCAATGATTATTTTAAATTTAGTTGGACTGCCATTTTGAAAAAGTAGCCCCTGTGAGATGAGTCTACACAAAAAGCAACTCAAAAAATAGACAGTGCTGTTCATTTTTTGTAGACAGGCAGTTTTTGCAGGTGAGGGCATTTGTGCGGAATGAATATTTTTCCCGGAAGGGTGGCCTGTGTGGGGAGGCGTCGAAAAGCATCTTTTTAAATGTATGACCTGGTGGAAAAATCTTAAAGATTTGGCAGTTGCGCCCAATAATTTCACCTTTTCCGTAGGTAAATTAGTGTTCTATGACACTTATTTCAGCAAACTTAAGATATCCCCCCACCACAGATGGGGGTGGCGGGTGTGTTGAGGAGGGGCTAACCGGGCAGGGATTTGAGATTTTCTGCAAAACCATTGTGAACTGCAGATTAAGTACCTCATTGGGGGTGGTTGAAGTCTCGGGGGTGCGGTATGAGGGGTGGGGAACTTATTTGAATACCCCCGAAAAGCAAAGTAAGTAGGCATAGTTGTCAACATAATGGCGATTTGACTCAACTATGATCACCCCCAAAGGGGAGGTACACTGTACCCTTGTCGAATGATTGTTACTCGTGAAGCACTCAATGGGTGTACCAGCACGGGTGTAAAGCAGGAGGAAATCTGAAGGTGGATACTCAGCGGATTAAAGATGACGAAGATGCTATTCGTTCGGCGCTGACATCGCTGAAAACCGCAACAGGCATCCCAGTCACCATGTTCGCCACTGTCTTGCAGGACAATCGTCTGCAAATAACTCAGTGGGTTGGTTTGCGTACCCCGGCTCTTCAAAATCTGATTATTGAGCCTGGCGTCGGCGTAGGTGGACGTGTTGTGGCAACGCGCCGCCCGGTTGGTGTTAGTGATTACACCAGGGCAAATGTTATTTCGCATGAAAAGGATACTGCGATCCAGGATGAGGGGCTGCATTCTATTGTGGCCGTTCCGGTTATCGTGCATCGCGAAATTCGTGGCGTTTTATATGTTGGCGTGCACTCTGCAGTACGCCTTGGTGACACCGTGATTGAAGAAGTCACCATGACCGCTCGCACGTTGGAGCAAAACCTTGCGATCAACTCTGCGCTTCGTCGTAATGGCGTTCCAGATGGACGCGGTTCCTTGAAAGCAAACCGCGTGATGAATGGCGCGGAGTGGGAGCAGGTTCGCTCAACTCACTCTAAGCTTCGGATGCTGGCCAACCGCGTCACTGATGAAGAGCTTCGTCGCGATTTGGAAGAACTGTGCGATCAGATGGTCACTCCAGTCCGCATCAAGCAGACGACGAAGCTGTCCGCACGCGAGCTTGATGTTTTGGCTTGTGTTGCACTCGGACATACCAATGTCGAAGCTGCTGAAGAAATGGGCATCGGAGCAGAAACCGTGAAGAGTTACCTGCGCTCAGTCATGCGTAAGCTCGGCGCCCACACGCGCTACGAGGCAGTCAATGCCGCACGCCGCATCGGCGCTTTGCCTTAAAAATTAATGCTTATCGACGCCACCCTGCACCGAAACATTTCGGTGCAGGGTGGTTTTTATCGCTGACCGCCAGGAACCCATTTCACATCATCGCCATTATTGGCGACGCGTGAAAGGATAAAGAGCAGATCACTAAGTCGATTTAAGTACTGAGCCGGCAACGTAGAGGTGGTGTTCGGAAATTCTCGGACCGCCACCCACGCTGCGCGCTCCGCGCGCCTGGTGACCACTCTCGCGGTATGTAACAGTGCTGCTGCGGGAGCTCCGCCCGGCAGGATGAAGGAGTCCAGTGCTGGTACATCCTCGTTCCATCTATCGCATTCCTTTTCCAGTCGTTCGATGTACTCCGGCAAAACGCGAAGTGGGGGATATTTTGGGTTTTCTTCGATCGGTGTGGCTAGATCAGCACCGACATCAAAAAGATCATTTTGAATTGAGCGCAACACTGTTGCCATATCTTCACTTGGATTGCCCAAGGCTAGCACCTGACCCAGAGCGCAATTCGCTTCATCTGAATCTGCATAAGCAATCAATCGGGGATCATCTTTTGAAACGCGCTCAAAATTAGAGAGTCCGGTGGTCCCATCGTCCCCGGTTCGCGTGTAGATCTTTGTTAAATGAACGGCCATAACCACAGACTTTAGCGCTCGTTACGCACCGAGGTGGTGAACACGGTTAAGGTGGGGCACGTGAAAGACAAGTTTTTAGTCACTGGTGGAGCTCGACTACAGGGCGCTGTAAAAGTCGATGGAGCAAAAAATAGCGTATTGAAGCTGATGGCAGCAGCACTTCTCGTTGAGGGCACAACAACGCTGACCAACTGCCCCGAAATTCTCGATGTCCCGCTTATGCGTGATGTTCTGGTGGGTCTTGGCTGCGAAGTAACGATTGACGGTCCAACTGTCATCATTAACACCCCAGCAGAACTCAGTTCTAATGCGGACTTCCCAGCTGTCACCCAATTCCGTGCATCTGTGTGTGTTTTGGGTCCTCTGACTGCACGTTGTGGCAGAGCAGTGGTTTCTTTGCCTGGTGGAGATGCCATTGGTTCCCGTCCATTGGATATGCATCAAAGTGGTCTGGAGAAGCTCGGCGCTACCACTCGAATTTCCCACGGAGCCGTTGTTGCTGAAGCTGACCATCTCATCGGCGCGAATATCACCCTAGACTTCCCATCTGTTGGTGCAACCGAAAATATCCTTACTGCTTCAGTAATGGCAGAGGGGCGCACTGTCTTAGATAATGCTGCTCGCGAACCTGAAATTGTGGATCTTTGCCGCATGCTGCGTTCCATGGGTGCGAAAATCGAAGGCGAAGGTAGCCCAACGATCACCATCGATGGAGTGGAAAAGCTCACTCCGACTTCCCATGAAGTAATTGGTGACCGCATTGTTGCAGGAACCTGGGCCTACGCAGCAGCCATGACTGGCGGAGATATTACTGTCGGCGGAATTGCGCCAAAGTACCTGCACCTTCCACTTGAAAAGCTCAAGATTGCTGGAGCGAAAGTGGAGTCCTATGAAAACGGCTTCCGCGTACAGATGGATAAGCAACCTGAGGCAACGGATTACCAAACTCTGCCTTTCCCAGGCTTTCCTACTGACTTGCAGCCAATGGCTATTGGGATCAACGCAGTAGCAAACGGCACCTCTGTTATTACAGAGAATGTTTTTGAATCCCGATTCCGCTTTGTTGATGAAATGCTTCGTCTTGGGGCGGATGCCAATGTAGATGGACACCATGTTGTGATTCGAGGAATTGAACAACTCTCTTCTACATCGGTGTGGTCTTCAGATATTCGTGCAGGAGCTGGGCTGGTGCTTGCTGCACTGTGTGCTGATGGAGTTACTGAAGTGCATGACGTCTTCCATATTGATCGCGGATACCCCAATTTCGTGGAAAACCTACAGAAGCTTGGTGCCACCATTGAAAGAGTTTCTTCTTAAATTTTAAATATTAACCAGCCTGCCCCCAGTGAAACAGTCGTTGAACTGGGGGTTTGTGCTTGTTGAAGGTGCTGTGTAGATTTATTCGAGTCAGCGCAACGGGCCGGGCTTTAGAGCTTCGGGTGAACGAGTGTTGAAAGACTTCTGAAAAGTTTTCGAGGATGTAACGCAAGTTGCTTTCTGGTTAACGATGAGGGTAAAGTCGATCAAGCTGCCAACAAGACATGAACTCCTAAACAGAGGTTATGCACTTGGGGTGTGCGTATGTTGTTTGAGAACTCAATAGTGTGCCATTTATTTTATTTGTCACTACAACCGGAAACAGTGTTTTTGGTTGTGGGTCATGCCGGGTGGTGGATTGCCAATTGTATCCATCACTGTAAATAAAGCATAGTCATCATTTCGGTGGTGGGTGTGTAAATTTTGTTGGCATGATTATTTTTTGTGGGTCTTCTTGTTCCCCGTCAAGGGAAGAGGCCCATATATCTTCCATGCCCACGTTGTGGGTGTGGGTAATCATTAATTTTTTGATGAAATGTCAGCTACAACTAGTCGCACTGTGTGTGGGTGGTTGTTGTTGTTTTTTGTCAGGTTTGGGCTTTTCACGGCCTAAAAATGTTTTTCATTTTTGTGGAGAGTTTGATCCTGGCTCAGGACGAACGCTGGCGGCGTGCTTAACACATGCAAGTCGAACGCTGAAACTGGAGCTTGCTTCGGTGGATGAGTGGCGAACGGGTGAGTAACACGTGGGTGATCTGCCCTGCACTTTGGGATAAGCCTGGGAAACTGGGTCTAATACCGAATATTCACATCTTCGTAGGGAAGGTGTGGAAAGCTTTTGCGGTGTGGGATGAGCCTGCGGCCTATCAGCTTGTTGGTGGGGTAATGGCCTACCAAGGCGTCGACGGGTAGCCGGCCTGAGAGGGTGTACGGCCACATTGGGACTGAGACACGGCCCAGACTCCTACGGGAGGCAGCAGTGGGGAATCTTGCACAATGGGCGAAAGCCTGATGCAGCGACGCCGCGTGGG
Source organism: Corynebacterium crudilactis (assembly GCF_001643015.1). Lineage (NCBI taxonomy): Bacteria > Bacillati > Actinomycetota > Actinomycetes > Mycobacteriales > Corynebacteriaceae > Corynebacterium > Corynebacterium crudilactis. Next base: position 2,474,012 of record NZ_CP015622.1, on the reverse strand, counting down.
GGATGAAGGCCTTCGGGTTGTAAACTCCTTTCGCTAGGGACGAAGATGTATTTTGACGGTACCTGGAGAAGAAGCACCGGCTAACTACGTGCCAGCAGCCGCGGTAATACGTAGGGTGCGAGCGTTGTCCGGAATTACTGGGCGTAAAGAGCTCGTAGGTGGTTTGTCACGTCGTCTGTGAAATCCCGAGGCTTAACTTCGGGCGTGCAGGCGATACGGGCATAACTTGAGTGCTGTAGGGGAGACTGGAATTCCTGGTGTAGCGGTGAAATGCGCAGATATCAGGAGGAACACCAATGGCGAAGGCAGGTCTCTGGGCAGTAACTGACGCTGAGGAGCGAAAGCATGGGTAGCGAACAGGATTAGATACCCTGGTAGTCCATGCCGTAAACGGTGGGCGCTAGGTGTAGGGGACTTCCACGTCTTCTGTGCCGCAGCTAACGCATTAAGCGCCCCGCCTGGGGAGTACGGCCGCAAGGCTAAAACTCAAAGGAATTGACGGGGGCCCGCACAAGCGGCGGAGCATGTGGATTAATTCGATGCAACGCGAAGAACCTTACCTGGGCTTGACATGGACCGGATCGGCGTAGAGATACGTTTTCCCTTGTGGTCGGTTCACAGGTGGTGCATGGTTGTCGTCAGCTCGTGTCGTGAGATGTTGGGTTAAGTCCCGCAACGAGCGCAACCCTTGTCTTATGTTGCCAGCACGTTATGGTGGGTACTCATGAGAGACTGCCGGGGTTAACTCGGAGGAAGGTGGGGATGACGTCAAATCATCATGCCCCTTATGTCCAGGGCTTCACACATGCTACAATGGTCGGTACAGCGAGTTGCCACACCGTAAGGTGGAGCTAATCTCTTAAAGCCGGCCTCAGTTCGGATTGGGGTCTGCAACTCGACCCCATGAAGTCGGAGTCGCTAGTAATCGCAGATCAGCAACGCTGCGGTGAATACGTTCCCGGGCCTTGTACACACCGCCCGTCACGTCATGAAAGTTGGTAACACCCGAAGCCAGTGGCCCAACCCTTGTGGGGGGAGCTGTCGAAGGTGGGATCGGCGATTGGGACGAAGTCGTAACAAGGTAGCCGTACCGGAAGGTGCGGCTGGATCACCTCCTTTCTAAGGAGCTTTATTAACCACCGGCAACACTGTGTGTTGTGTGTGTGGTTGTTGGTGTTGGAACCCGTTCGTGGTTGCCATCAACACACTATTAATCGGGTGGAGATGACCCCTAGGGTGACAAAAGCTAAGACAACAGAGTTTTAGGTAATAGGTGGCATGCTGTTGGGTGTCTGGAATGACATCGCAAACATTACGGTAAGTAGTGTGTGTGGGTTGTTTCTACATCGAATACGATCAGCAAGAAATATGAGATACACAGTGTGTATTGATGTTTGTTGGTGGTGGTGTTGTGTTGTGTGAGAACTGTATAGTGGACGCGAGCATCTTTATTTTTTTGTTTTTTTGTTGTGTAACCGAACGCGCCAATCGCACTGTGTGTGGTTGGTAGTTTTTTGTGTTGTGTGTGTTGTTTTTTAGGGCACACGGTGGATGCCTTGGCATATCAAGCCGATGAAGGACGTGAGAGGCTGCGTTATGCCTCGGGGAGCTGCCAACTAAGCGTTGATCCGAGGATGTCCGAATGGGGAAACCCAGCTGCAGTAATGTGTGGTTACCTGCTGGTGAATATATAGCCAGTGTGGAGGTTTACACGGGGAAGTGAAACATCTCAGTACCCGTAGGAGAAGAAAACAATTGTGATTCCGTTAGTAGTGGCGAGCGAACGTGGATGATGGCTAAAACTTATGTGTGTGATACCCGGCAGGGGTTGCATGTAGGTGGTTGTGGGGCAATGGCGTTAACATTCTGCCGGATGTTGGCATGTGCTGCGTGATTAGTGGAAGTGGTGTGGAAACGCCTACCGGAGTAGGTGAGAGTCCTGTACACGAAGATCATGGTGGTGTGTGTGGTTGTTGATACCCCGAGTAGCAGCGGGCTCGTGGAATCTGCTGTGAATTAGCCGGGACCACCCGGTAAGCCTGAATACTTGATATGACCGATAGCGGATTAGTACCGTGAGGGAATGGTGAAAAGTACCCCGGGAGGGGAGTGAAATAGTACCTGAAACCGTGTGCTAACAAACCGTCAGAGCATCCTTGTGGTGTGATGGCGTGCCTTTTGAAGAATGAGCCTGCGAGTCAGCGGCATGTCGCGAGGTTAACCCGTGTGGGGTAGCCGTAGGGAAACCGAATCCTAACTAGGGTGAATTAGTGGCATGTCTTGGACCCGAAGCGGAGTGATCTACCCATGGCCAGTGTGAAGCAGCTGTAAGAGGTTGTGGAGGCGCGAACCCACTTAGGTTGAAAACTGAGGGGATGAGTTGTGGGTAGGGGTGAAAGGCCAATCAAACTCCGTGATAGCTGGTTCTCCCCGAAATGCATTTAGGTGCAGCGTCGTGTGTTTCTTGCCGGAGGTAGAGCTACTGGATGGTTTAGCGGGACTACAATCTTAGCGACATCAGCCAAACTCCGAATGCCGGTAAGTTAGAGCACGGCAGTGAGACTGCGGGGGATAAGCTTCGTAGTCGAGAGGGAAACAGCCCAGATCGCCGGCTAAGGCCCCTAAGGGTGTGCTAAGTGGAAAAGGAGGTGGGGTCGCGAAGACAGCCAGGAGGTTGGCTTAGAAGCAGCCATCCTTGAAAGAGTGCGTAATAGCTCACTGGTCGAGTGATTCCGCGCCGACAATGTAGTGGGGCTTAAGTACACCGCCGAAGCCGCGGCAATGATCTTTTTGAAGATTGTTGGGTAGGGGAGCGTCGTGCACGCGTTGAAGCAGTCTGGTGACGGGGTGTGGAGTGTGTGCGAGTGAGAATGCAGGCATGAGTAACGATTGATACGTGAGAAACGTATCCGCCGGATGACTAAGGGTTCCTGGGTCAAGTTAATCTTCCCAGGGTGAGTCGGGGCCTAAGGCGAGGCCGACAGGCGTAGTCGATGGATAACGGGTTGATATTCCCGTACCCGAGTATTGGCGACCATGGTGAATCAGTGATACTAACCGCCCATAAGCACCCATAGATGATCTTTGATTGTCGTGGTGTGTGGTTGCGTGGGACCTGATCTGGTAGTAGCTAAGTGATGGGGTGACGCAGTGAGGTAGCTTGGCCACTTATTGGATTGTGGTGTAAGCGTGTGGCACGACTGGTTGGTAAATCCGCCGGTTTTTTGTGTGAGGCGTGATGCGGAGCCCTTCGTGGGTGAAGTGAGTGATCCTGTACTGTCGAGAAAAGCCTCTAGCGATGTTGATATTCGGCCCGTACCCTAAACCGACACAGGTAGTCAGGTAGAGAATACTAAGGCGTTCGGGTGAACTGTGGTTAAGGAACTCGGCAAAATGCCCCCGTAACTTCGGGAGAAGGGGGGCCATGATATGTGAACAACTTTTCGTTGGGAGCGTGTTGTGGTCGCAGAGAATAGAGGGAAGCGACTGTTTACTAAAAACACAGGTCCGTGCGAAGACGTTTAAGTTGATGTATACGGACTGACGCCTGCCCGGTGCTGGAAGGTTAAGAGGACCGGTTAGCCGTAAGGCGAAGCTGAGAATTTAAGCCCCAGTAAACGGCGGTGGTAACTATAACCATCCTAAGGTAGCGAAATTCCTTGTCGGGTAAGTTCCGACCTGCACGAATGGCGTAACGACTTCCCTGCTGTCTCAACCACAGGCCCGGTGAAATTGCAGTACGAGTAAAGATGCTCGTTACGCGCGGCAGGACGAAAAGACCCCGGGACCTTCACTATAGCTTGGTATTGGTGTTTGATTCGGTTTGTGTAGGATAGGTGGGAGACTGTGATCATGTGACGCTAGTTGTGTGTGAGTCGTTGGTGAAATACCACTCTGATCGGATTGAATGTCTAACCTTGGCCCATGATCTGGGTTGGGGACAGTGCCTGGTGGGTAGTTTAACTGGGGCGGTTGCCTCCCAAAATGTAACGGAGGCGCCCAAAGGTTTCCTCAGCTTGGTTGGTAATCAGGTGGTGAGTGTAAGTGCACAAGGGAGCTTGACTGTGAGAGTGACAGCTCGAGCAGGGACGAAAGTCGGGACTAGTGATCCGGCACCAACTTGTGGTTGTGGTGTCGCTCAACGGATAAAAGGTACCCCGGGGATAACAGGCTGATCTTCCCCAAGAGTCCATATCGACGGGATGGTTTGGCACCTCGATGTCGGCTCGTCGCATCCTGGGGCTGGAGTAGGTCCCAAGGGTTGGGCTGTTCGCCCATTAAAGCGGCACGCGAGCTGGGTTTAGAACGTCGTGAGACAGTTCGGTCTCTATCCGCCGCGCGCGTTGAAACTTGAAGGAAGGCTGTCCCTAGTACGAGAGGACCGGGACGGACGTACCTCTGGTGTGCCAGTTGTTCCGCCAGGAGCAGGGCTGGTTGGCTACGTACGGAAGGGATAACCGCTGAAAGCATCTAAGCGGGAAGCCTGTTTCGAGATGAGGTTTCTTTTGAGGTTCCCTAGAGATTATGGGGTTGATAGGCCAGATCTGGAAGCACTGTAAGGTGTGGAGGTGACTGGTACTAATTTACCGATAACAACACCCACAACACGATTAGTGTGTGGTGTAACGCAACGTAACAAAGAGCAAATGAATATAAGCTCGCGTCCATTATGCAGTATCTGACACAACACAACCAACCTTATTGGTTGGTGTTTGGTGTGACACAAGGTGTGTCGGTGGTGATAGTAGCAGGGAAACGCCCGGTCCCATTTCGAACCCGGAAGCTAAGCCTGGTTACGCTGATGGTACTGCACTCGGGAGGGTGTGGGAGAGTAGGTTACCGCCGACCTAAAACTTAAAAAGATAGGAGAGATCCTCACTAACCTATGGGTTAGTGAGGATCTTTTCTTTGTTGTTATCTATGGGTAAGCGAGTGGGGGTATCACCTGTAACGGGTGGTGCTCCCACTCGCTTTTTTATTTCTAGGGGATAGCACAGACAGCTCCTTGTAGCTCAGCTGCCAGGAGCTGTCTGGTGTGTAGAAATTCTAAGAGGAGTGTAGCTAGTTGACCCCACAAATTATGTGGGGTCAACTAGCTACACTCCTCTTTTTTTGCGCTTAGTAGGTTATGCGAACTGTGTAGGTATTGATGAGCAAGCCCAGCGTGGCCTGCTAGCCGGCAACGGCGGTGAAATCACTGATTGGAGAAGCCGGGCGTCGAGAAGCTCTATTTTGTGGCTGAATCGACGTCAAACAGTTGTCTTACAACCCAATTTTTACAGTGATCCAGGTCGTGGAAAGCAATAGATTCCTTACCCCCATATTTTACTGACAGCTACTTAGTAGTTCTGTGAAGTGTGTGAATATAGGGATAATGTCCAGGTTATCTGTGCAGGTGTCGTGGCTGGAGAATATCTACACATTAGCCCTAGAGAATGAGATCTTCATTGCAACCTTAAATCATTGAACAACTCACTACCCCACCATGATGTGGGCTAGTTAACATTGGCATGTGATTGATAGTATGTATCACCAATGCGTGGTTGAATTCATTTCAACGCAACCTGTTCAGTTTCTGCTCAAATTGGAGACACTCATGACCAACACAATTGGTGCTTCGGCGGCTAAGACCATCGAACGTGATGTTCGTCCATTCGGCTTTCGTGACAAGCTTGGATATATGTTTGGTGATTTCGGAAACGACTTCACCTTTATTCTTCAGTCCACTTTCTTCATGTTGTTCTATACCAATGTTGTCGGCATTCACCCTGGCCACGTAGGTACGCTTTTGCTTGTTGCGCGAATTTTCGATGCCTTCACTGATGTGATCATGGGTATTATCGTGGACCGTTTCCCTAACGCTAAGGCTGGTTTTAAATTCAAGCGTTGGGTTAAGTGGATCGCGATTCCTGTAGCGATTGCATCTGCGCTGATGTACATGTCATTTGTTGCTGACTTTGAGTCTTACACAGCCAAGGTCGTCTGGATGACTGCTACATATTTCCTCTGGGGTTCATTTTGCTACAGCGCCATTAATATTCCTTACGGCTCAATGGCTTCAGTTATCTCCACCAATCCTGATGACCGTTCGCATCTCTCTGCATGGCGTTCCACTGGAGCTAACCTGGCGAACATCGTTATCTCCACTGCTTTGCCGCTTATTGTTTATGTCACCAACGAAGCTGGAGTCTCTATCATTTCCGGCGATCGTATGATGTGGTCTGCAGTAGTGTGCTCTATCTTGGCAGTCTTTTGCTATGCAGGTCTGTACCTTCTTGTGGAAGAGCGCGTTGTTGAGAATGCAGATGCGCCAAAGGAGAGGGTTGGACTTGGCAAGATGCTTGGTACTGTGTTGAGTAACCGTGCACTGTTGGCTTTGATTGTTGCCGCTCTGATTTTGCTGCTTGCTTTCATGTATGTCGGTGGCATGCTTGGTTATCTCTTCTTGGAGTACTTCCGGGATGGTCGCCTCCAATCTCCAGCTTCATTCCTTGCTTTGGTGCCATCGCTGGTCTTGATTGTTTTGTCCCCATGGTTGGCGAAGAAGTTCGGTAAAGCTGAAGTTGGTATTACTGTTACTTTCCTTGGTGGCCTTATCTTCTTGGCGGCATATTTCTTGAAGATTGAAAGCGCAGCGGTGTGGATTGGTTTCTACGCTGTCGCAATGTTCTGTGTCAACGTGTTCAACTTCCTTGTCTGGGCTTTTATTACTGATGTCATTGACTATCAGGAAGTTCGTACCGGACACCGTGATGATGGAACTGTTTATGCGGTCTACTCATGGGCTCGTAAGCTCGGCCAGGCGATTGCTGGTTTCTTGATCGGTGCGTCTCTCGCCTGGGTTGGATTTGATTCTGCTATTGCATCGCAGGGGCTCCCGCAGTCTGAAAGTGCCGTCAATGGCGTGTACTTCCTGGCGAATGTCATTCCAGGTGTTGGTCTGATCCTCGTGTCCTTGTCACTGTTTTTCCTTTATCCACTAAAGAAGAAGATGGTTGAGGAAAATGTGGCAATTCTTGCTTCTCGACGCGAAGCTGTAGAGCTCTAACCCTTTAGTCATATAACGTCATCTGACGAAACTCCGTTGTTGCTTGGTCTGAAGCAACAAGGGAGTTTTGAGTTTTATGAAAGAGTCACAGGGCAGAACAGACTGCGGGATACCAAAGAAGCCCTGAGCTGATGGTTTGGTGAAAACCAACCACAATCGACTGCGCTGATAAATGTATTGGGCGAAGGGCAGCAGGAGAGGGGCGTCGAAAAGCAAAAATCTTTTAGGCATGAGAAAAGGGAAGCAGTTACGGTGACTGCTTCCCTTTTTTAAGGATTACAAATTACCAGCCGATTGAGGTGAGGTATTCACGGGAATCCTTGATGCAATCGAAAGGATCGCGGCCGTAGGTCATGTCCTGTTCGATGAAGAAGAACTCGGCGCCAGCAGCTTCAGATGCTGGAAGGAGCTCCGGCCAGTTCATGTTTCCTTGGCCAACTTCAGCAAATTCTACGATATTAACGAACTTCTCGTAGCCCTTCATGAAGTCTCCAGCAGTGAATAGTTCCATTGCTTCCGCAGGGAGCTCAGTGACACGGAAGTCCTTGACGTGGATGAGCTTGCAGACGCCGGCGTATTCTTTAAGCATGTCTAGAGGTGCCATTCCGCCACGCTGAACCCAGTGGAGATCTACTTCAAAGTAAAGCGATGGAGCTACACGTCGGACGATATCGAAGATGCGCTCATTGCCGAATTTATGCAGGTCAACGTGGTGGTTGTGGTAGCACAAAGTGATGCCCTCTGCAGCTAAACGTGCCGCGTATGGTTCAACCTGTGCCGCCCAAGTTTCAGTGGCTTCCTTGGATGTCATAGCTTGGAAAGGCATCATACCGATGCGCGTGTACTTGACATCCAGACGCTTACAATCAGCCACGATCTTATCGAAATCATCTTCCAAGTTATCTGTGCCAGGTGCTGCAGATGGCCCAAATGCTACAGACAGCGCGCCAACCTCAATGTTTAATTCAGAGATAGCACGCTCAAGAGCAGCCACGTTCTCTTCATTCATAGGAATCTGAGAAACCTCAACGGAAGCTATGTTGAGTTCTTTGAGTTTTTCCAAGACTGGGTACATGCCGAGTTCGGCAACCTGATCTTTAAGCATCATCATTTGTACGCCGATATTAGCCATTAGTTACGCTCCTCAAACTTTCCTTCACCCTTGATGCGCTTGTTGAGCTCTTCAAGGTAAGTTTCTTCATCAAAATTGACCAGATCAACTTCCTGCCCGGTCCAGGAAGAGAGGTGGATGCCATTTGCCAGCTGGACGCCGTTGATACCGTCACTTCCGGGTGCAAGAAGCTCTTCTTCACCATTGACGGCTGCCGCGAAGTTGCGCATAACTTCACAGTGCTGATTGCCCCATACAGATTCGTATTCCTTGGTTTCAACAGAGACGTACTGCGTCATATCAAGCTGGCCGGTGAACAGCTTCTTTACATCTTCCATATCCATGTCCTTGGACAGAACTTCTTCGTTTTCCACAAGGCGGGAGATGGTGACCTTCTGAGAATCATCAACGACGATCTTGCCCTTGTCGCAGAGGATTTCTAGGCGATCGGTGCCGATTATATCGTGGGTGCAGGTGATGAATGCGCCAGATGCGCCATCAGCGAAGGAGACCAGTGCGTGGACTTCATCTTCTACAGCAATATCGCGGCGGAAACCATAAGCGTTGCGTGCGAATACTTTTTCCGGAGTGCCACAGATCCATTGCCATAGGTCAAGCTGGTGAGGAGCTTGGTTGACCAGAACGCCGCCACCTTCACCACCCCAAGTTGCACGCCAATCAGACTGGTTGTAGTAACCCTGTGGGCGCCACCACGTTGTGATGATCCAGGAAGTATGGCGCAGTTTACCCATCTCTCCGGAATCCATGATGCTTTTGAGATCTTTGTAGAGCTGGTTGGTGCGCTGGTTGAAGAAAACACCAAATTTAAGCTCTGGCTTGGTCTTGGCGAACTGGATGAGTTCATTTGCCTGCTTGGTGTACACACCAACTGGCTTTTCTACCAGGGCATGGATGTTGTTCTCCAGGGCGAAGATGCCCATTTCAGGGTGTAGGTAGTGAGGCACGGTGGTGACAACCGCATCAACATCACCAGAAGTGATCATGTCCTTGTAATCGGAATAGAATGGAACACCGTAGCTCTCGGCTGCTTCCTTCTTCTCTGGAAGGATGTCACAGATTGCGCCGATTTCCATATTGTTCACGCGACCTTCACTAAGGAAGTTTGCGTACATTCCACCTTCGGCACCGAGGCCGATGATTCCTAGACGAATTTTCTTGCTCATGGTTGCTCCTTATATGTTTCGAGAATTGGTATGAGATGTTTTTTGAGATGAGGAATAGATTGATTTAGCGATGTTCAGCGCTGCCATTGCTTCATGCGGGCCAATCCAAAATGGTTCTGGGGTATCCAGCTGTTCGTAGAAGTCCCTGATGAGTAGCTCGTGGCTTACTCCCCAGTAACTTCTGCCTTCGGTTTCTTGGGTGCGTTCTTCGAAGCGTTCGACTTTGCCATCATTCCAATTCACGGTGAGGCCATCACGGAGCTCGACTAATGCGTTTTCACAATCAAGTTCAATTTCAACGTGGCGGTGCCGAGAATTAGTGAGTGTTCCGTAGAAACTGGTGTGTAGACCTGATTCGTGGCCGATATATGCATGTGCGGTGTCTTCGACATCAATGACATTTGCATATTTATCAGTGGAGACAGTGCCCTTGACCTCGGTCGCGCGTCCTAAGAACCACTGCAAGAGATCAAGAGTGTGGATCGCCTGGTTCATGAGTAATCCACCGCCGGAACGATCTTGTTGGCCGCGCCATGGCTTTTGTGTGTAGTAGCCCGGAGTGCGAGTCCACACCACAGAGGCATATGTGCCATTAATGGCACCAAGGTCTCCGGAATCTAACAGGCGACGTAGCTCTTGGGAAGAGACGTTGTAGCGATTCTGGTAGCACACTGCAATTTTGGGGCCGTTGGGATTAGCATCCAAATAATCAATGAGACGCTGTGCTTCGTGTAGCTCATTGGCCAGAGGCTTTTCCAGGATTACATGCACACCGTGGCGAAGTGCTTCAAGCGCTAAGTCAATGTGTTGATCATGTGGGGTAGTGACGTGTAAAACATCAATCTTTTCTTTAGCGAAAAGCGCGGTTAGTGTGCCGTAAGCCTTGACCCCCGTGTGGGAAGCAAATGCTTCAGCGATTTCTATATCTTTATCAACCACTGCAACGAAGGTAATTCCCAGATCTGACCCCAAGGCCTCCAAGGCTTCTGCATGCACGGTTGCGACATCGCCACAACCTACTAGCGCAGCATTTATCATAATTATTTAAGTCCTTAATTAAAGTCTGCACTGAGGGTGTTCAAAATATCAGTGAGCGCGTCATGAGCGCTGCTCCAGAGCTCAGGACCGCAAAGACCACCGAATTCATCAAAATCACCTAAATGAGGCTCGATGGAAACAAACCCGTTGTAGCCAGCAGCGTGGAGTGCTGCAAGTAGTTCGGGGTATTGGCCATCACCTTGGCCTGCCGGCTTGATGATTCCAATAGGATTTTCCTGATCGGGGATGGTGGCATCCTTGATATGGACATAATCCACATAGTCTTTCACGATTGGCCAAGCCTCATTAAAAGGCTGGAAACCAGTCTGCACATAATTGGCAGCATCGTAGATGGCGCGGTAATTCGGGGAGTCGATGCTCGTGATCAGATCTTTTACCCGCTGAGGAGAGTCACCGTAGATTCCTTTTTCATTTTCATGGAGAAGAGTGATGCCGCCAGCTTCCGCGAGTTCAACCATCGCGAGAGTGCGTGAAAGGACTTCATCGCGGTACTTATCTGGATTTTCATCTTCTGCGATAAAGAAGGAGAACATGCGGATATATTTTGTGCCGAAGAATTGAGCTACTTCGACTCCGTGGCGTGCACGTTCCAGATGATCTTCAAAAGGATCAGTGATATTAATCTTGCCGAGATCGGAACCGACTGCAGAAAGAGAAATGCCTGCAGCATCTAGTTTGGATTTTGCTTCGGTGAGCTGTTCTTCAGAAAGGTCGAGAACTTTGGTTCCCCAAGCACTGCGGAATTCCACGTGATTGATCTTCAATTTGGATAACAAAGAAATTTGTTCATCGAGATCATGGGCGATCTCATCTGCAAATCCTGTAATAGTAAACAAGGCACCCTCAATTACTGTGATGCAGGTATGTGACTTTAAGATCTTGCGCTACACATCACTTTACAGATGAAAATGCAGGATTGGTAGGATCATTAAATACATCCCCCTAAAGATCACACCTAAAGCATTGCGCTTTTCGACGCCCCGTTGCTTCCTTTCGTGCAACCACTGCCGGGGAGTGTTCCGTCCGCAGGAGTTGAGGCAATGCCCGTGTGGCGGGCATTCATCTTCGATAAATGTGTCTTGAGCTCACGTTTTGCTGTTCTGAGAGCGGGTGTGTAGATTTATTCGAGTCAGCGCAACGGGCCGGGCTTTAGAGCTTCGGGTGAACGAGTGTTGAAAGACTTCTGAAAAGTTTTCGAGGATGTAACGCAAGTTGCTTTCTGGTTAACGATGAGGGTAAAGTCGATCAAGCTGCCAACAAGACATGAACTCCTAAACAGAGGTTATGCACTTGGGGTGTGCGTATGTTGTTTGAGAACTCAATAGTGTGCCATTTATTTTATTTGTCACTACAACCGGAAACAGTGTTTTTGGTTGTGGGTCATGCCGGGTGGTGGATTGCCAATTGTATCCATCACTGTAAATAAAGCATAGTCATCATTTCGGTGGTGGGTGTGTAAATTTTGTTGGCATGATTATTTTTTGTGGGTCTTCTTGTTCCCCGTCAAGGGAAGAGGCCCATATATCTTCCATGCCCACGTTGTGGGTGTGGGTAATCATTAATTTTTTGATGAAATGTCAGCTACAACTAGTCGCACTGTGTGTGGGTGGTTGTTGTTGTTTTTTGTCAGGTTTGGGCTTTTCACGGCCTAAAAATGTTTTTCATTTTTGTGGAGAGTTTGATCCTGGCTCAGGACGAACGCTGGCGGCGTGCTTAACACATGCAAGTCGAACGCTGAAACTGGAGCTTGCTTCGGTGGATGAGTGGCGAACGGGTGAGTAACACGTGGGTGATCTGCCCTGCACTTTGGGATAAGCCTGGGAAACTGGGTCTAATACCGAATATTCACATCTTCGTAGGGAAGGTGTGGAAAGCTTTTGCGGTGTGGGATGAGCCTGCGGCCTATCAGCTTGTTGGTGGGGTAATGGCCTACCAAGGCGTCGACGGGTAGCCGGCCTGAGAGGGTGTACGGCCACATTGGGACTGAGACACGGCCCAGACTCCTACGGGAGGCAGCAGTGGGGAATCTTGCACAATGGGCGAAAGCCTGATGCAGCGACGCCGCGTGGGGGATGAAGGCCTTCGGGTTGTAAACTCCTTTCGCTAGGGACGAAGATGTATTTTGACGGTACCTGGAGAAGAAGCACCGGCTAACTACGTGCCAGCAGCCGCGGTAATACGTAGGGTGCGAGCGTTGTCCGGAATTACTGGGCGTAAAGAGCTCGTAGGTGGTTTGTCACGTCGTCTGTGAAATCCCGAGGCTTAACTTCGGGCGTGCAGGCGATACGGGCATAACTTGAGTGCTGTAGGGGAGACTGGAATTCCTGGTGTAGCGGTGAAATGCGCAGATATCAGGAGGAACACCAATGGCGAAGGCAGGTCTCTGGGCAGTAACTGACGCTGAGGAGCGAAAGCATGGGTAGCGAACAGGATTAGATACCCTGGTAGTCCATGCCGTAAACGGTGGGCGCTAGGTGTAGGGGACTTCCACGTCTTCTGTGCCGCAGCTAACGCATTAAGCGCCCCGCCTGGGGAGTACGGCCGCAAGGCTAAAACTCAAAGGAATTGACGGGGGCCCGCACAAGCGGCGGAGCATGTGGATTAATTCGATGCAACGCGAAGAACCTTACCTGGGCTTGACATGGACCGGATCGGCGTAGAGATACGTTTTCCCTTGTGGTCGGTTCACAGGTGGTGCATGGTTGTCGTCAGCTCGTGTCGTGAGATGTTGGGTTAAGTCCCGCAACGAGCGCAACCCTTGTCTTATGTTGCCAGCACGTTATGGTGGGTACTCATGAGAGACTGCCGGGGTTAACTCGGAGGAAGGTGGGGATGACGTCAAATCATCATGCCCCTTATGTCCAGGGCTTCACACATGCTACAATGGTCGGTACAGCGAGTTGCCACACCGTAAGGTGGAGCTAATCTCTTAAAGCCGGCCTCAGTTCGGATTGGGGTCTGCAACTCGACCCCATGAAGTCGGAGTCGCTAGTAATCGCAGATCAGCAACGCTGCGGTGAATACGTTCCCGGGCCTTGTACACACCGCCCGTCACGTCATGAAAGTTGGTAACACCCGAAGCCAGTGGCCCAACCCTTGTGGGGGGAGCTGTCGAAGGTGGGATCGGCGATTGGGACGAAGTCGTAACAAGGTAGCCGTACCGGAAGGTGCGGCTGGATCACCTCCTTTCTAAGGAGCTTTATTAACCACCGGCAACACTGTGTGTTGTGTGTGTGGTTGTTGGTGTTGGAACCCGTTCGTGGTTGCCATCAACACACTATTAATCGGGTGGAGATGACCCCTAGGGTGACAAAAGCTAAGACAACAGAGTTTTAGGTAATAGGTGGCATGCTGTTGGGTGTCTGGAATGACATCGCAAACATTACGGTAAGTAGTGTGTGTGGGTTGTTTCTACATCGAATACGATCAGCAAGAAATATGAGATACACAGTGTGTATTGATGTTTGTTGGTGGTGGTGTTGTGTTGTGTGAGAACTGTATAGTGGACGCGAGCATCTTTATTTTTTTGTTTTTTTGTTGTGTAACCGAACGCGCCAATCGCACTGTGTGTGGTTGGTAGTTTTTTGTGTTGTGTGTGTTGTTTTTTAGGGCACACGGTGGATGCCTTGGCATATCAAGCCGATGAAGGACGTGAGAGGCTGCGTTATGCCTCGGGGAGCTGCCAACTAAGCGTTGATCCGAGGATGTCCGAATGGGGAAACCCAGCTGCAGTAATGTGTGGTTACCTGCTGGTGAATATATAGCCAGTGTGGAGGTTTACACGGGGAAGTGAAACATCTCAGTACCCGTAGGAGAAGAAAACAATTGTGATTCCGTTAGTAGTGGCGAGCGAACGTGGATGATGGCTAAAACTTATGTGTGTGATACCCGGCAGGGGTTGCATGTAGGTGGTTGTGGGGCAATGGCGTTAACATTCTGCCGGATGTTGGCATGTGCTGCGTGATTAGTGGAAGTGGTGTGGAAACGCCTACCGGAGTAGGTGAGAGTCCTGTACACGAAGATCATGGTGGTGTGTGTGGTTGTTGATACCCCGAGTAGCAGCGGGCTCGTGGAATCTGCTGTGAATTAGCCGGGACCACCCGGTAAGCCTGAATACTTGATATGACCGATAGCGGATTAGTACCGTGAGGGAATGGTGAAAAGTACCCCGGGAGGGGAGTGAAATAGTACCTGAAACCGTGTGCTAACAAACCGTCAGAGCATCCTTGTGGTGTGATGGCGTGCCTTTTGAAGAATGAGCCTGCGAGTCAGCGGCATGTCGCGAGGTTAACCCGTGTGGGGTAGCCGTAGGGAAACCGAATCCTAACTAGGGTGAATTAGTGGCATGTCTTGGACCCGAAGCGGAGTGATCTACCCATGGCCAGTGTGAAGCAGCTGTAAGAGGTTGTGGAGGCGCGAACCCACTTAGGTTGAAAACTGAGGGGATGAGTTGTGGGTAGGGGTGAAAGGCCAATCAAACTCCGTGATAGCTGGTTCTCCCCGAAATGCATTTAGGTGCAGCGTCGTGTGTTTCTTGCCGGAGGTAGAGCTACTGGATGGTTTAGCGGGACTACAATCTTAGCGACATCAGCCAAACTCCGAATGCCGGTAAGTTAGAGCACGGCAGTGAGACTGCGGGGGATAAGCTTCGTAGTCGAGAGGGAAACAGCCCAGATCGCCGGCTAAGGCCCCTAAGGGTGTGCTAAGTGGAAAAGGAGGTGGGGTCGCGAAGACAGCCAGGAGGTTGGCTTAGAAGCAGCCATCCTTGAAAGAGTGCGTAATAGCTCACTGGTCGAGTGATTCCGCGCCGACAATGTAGTGGGGCTTAAGTACACCGCCGAAGCCGCGGCAATGATCTTTTTGAAGATTGTTGGGTAGGGGAGCGTCGTGCACGCGTTGAAGCAGTCTGGTGACGGGGTGTGGAGTGTGTGCGAGTGAGAATGCAGGCATGAGTAACGATTGATACGTGAGAAACGTATCCGCCGGATGACTAAGGGTTCCTGGGTCAAGTTAATCTTCCCAGGGTGAGTCGGGGCCTAAGGCGAGGCCGACAGGCGTAGTCGATGGATAACGGGTTGATATTCCCGTACCCGAGTATTGGCGACCATGGTGAATCAGTGATACTAACCGCCCATAAGCACCCATAGATGATCTTTGATTGTCGTGGTGTGTGGTTGCGTGGGACCTGATCTGGTAGTAGCTAAGTGATGGGGTGACGCAGTGAGGTAGCTTGGCCACTTATTGGATTGTGGTGTAAGCGTGTGGCACGACTGGTTGGTAAATCCGCCGGTTTTTTGTGTGAGGCGTGATGCGGAGCCCTTCGTGGGTGAAGTGAGTGATCCTGTACTGTCGAGAAAAGCCTCTAGCGATGTTGATATTCGGCCCGTACCCTAAACCGACACAGGTAGTCAGGTAGAGAATACTAAGGCGTTCGGGTGAACTGTGGTTAAGGAACTCGGCAAAATGCCCCCGTAACTTCGGGAGAAGGGGGGCCATGATATGTGAACAACTTTTCGTTGGGAGCGTGTTGTGGTCGCAGAGAATAGAGGGAAGCGACTGTTTACTAAAAACACAGGTCCGTGCGAAGACGTTTAAGTTGATGTATACGGACTGACGCCTGCCCGGTGCTGGAAGGTTAAGAGGACCGGTTAGCCGTAAGGCGAAGCTGAGAATTTAAGCCCCAGTAAACGGCGGTGGTAACTATAACCATCCTAAGGTAGCGAAATTCCTTGTCGGGTAAGTTCCGACCTGCACGAATGGCGTAACGACTTCCCTGCTGTCTCAACCACAGGCCCGGTGAAATTGCAGTACGAGTAAAGATGCTCGTTACGCGCGGCAGGACGAAAAGACCCCGGGACCTTCACTATAGCTTGGTATTGGTGTTTGATTCGGTTTGTGTAGGATAGGTGGGAGACTGTGATCATGTGACGCTAGTTGTGTGTGAGTCGTTGGTGAAATACCACTCTGATCGGATTGAATGTCTAACCTTGGCCCATGATCTGGGTTGGGGACAGTGCCTGGTGGGTAGTTTAACTGGGGCGGTTGCCTCCCAAAATGTAACGGAGGCGCCCAAAGGTTTCCTCAGCTTGGTTGGTAATCAGGTGGTGAGTGTAAGTGCACAAGGGAGCTTGACTGTGAGAGTGACAGCTCGAGCAGGGACGAAAGTCGGGACTAGTGATCCGGCACCAACTTGTGGTTGTGGTGTCGCTCAACGGATAAAAGGTACCCCGGGGATAACAGGCTGATCTTCCCCAAGAGTCCATATCGACGGGATGGTTTGGCACCTCGATGTCGGCTCGTCGCATCCTGGGGCTGGAGTAGGTCCCAAGGGTTGGGCTGTTCGCCCATTAAAGCGGCACGCGAGCTGGGTTTAGAACGTCGTGAGACAGTTCGGTCTCTATCCGCCGCGCGCGTTGAAACTTGAAGGAAGGCTGTCCCTAGTACGAGAGGACCGGGACGGACGTACCTCTGGTGTGCCAGTTGTTCCGCCAGGAGCAGGGCTGGTTGGCTACGTACGGAAGGGATAACCGCTGAAAGCATCTAAGCGGGAAGCCTGTTTCGAGATGAGGTTTCTTTTGAGGTTCCCTAGAGATTATGGGGTTGATAGGCCAGATCTGGAAGCACTGTAAGGTGTGGAGGTGACTGGTACTAATTTACCGATAACAACACCCACAACACGATTAGTGTGTGGTGTAACGCAACGTAACAAAGAGCAAATGAATATAAGCTCGCGTCCATTATGCAGTATCTGACACAACACAACCAACCTTATTGGTTGGTGTTTGGTGTGACACAAGGTGTGTCGGTGGTGATAGTAGCAGGGAAACGCCCGGTCCCATTTCGAACCCGGAAGCTAAGCCTGGTTACGCTGATGGTACTGCACTCGGGAGGGTGTGGGAGAGTAGGTTACCGCCGACCTAAAACTTAAAAAGATAGGAGAGATCCTCACTAACCTATGGGTTAGTGAGGATCTTTTCTTTGTGTGTTCTTTCGAGCATGTTAGGAGGGGTGGGTAAGACCAACAGTTGTTGTTGGTCTTACCCACCCCTCTTTTTGCTTTTATAGGTTAAGAAACAAAGAGCTTTCATAAAAGTAACGCCTGCCAAAACCTGGCAGGCGTTATTCGGTATTTTACTTGGAGCGGTTAGGAACAGTATAGATAAGAGCTATAACTATGACTCCCAGCGCCAGTGTGACCCAATAAGGCAAATTCGCAACGACTGTGATCATCATGGCAACAGCCCCAATGGTAGCTAAAATTTTATTACGCACTGCGTCTTCTTCTGCATTTAATGTGTTCTGTTAGCCAAAAAGTTGGTCAATAATAAAATCACATTTATATGCGCTCTAATGATTACAGGGGTATTCCCAAACACAGTAATGCACTCGGGAAAGTGTGGGAGAGCAAGTTTCAACCGACCTAAAACTTAAAGGAGATCCGAATCGTCCGCAGGTCAGTGAGGATCTTTTCTTGTATCTACGTGTTGGATGTAGAGACCCGAAAACAATTCAAGAGGGAGGAGCGAACCACCACTATATGTGGTGGTTCGCTCCTCCCTCTTTTTATTGCACCCACAAAAGAGCCTCAACTGAGTATTTTTAGTGATCTCAGCATGGTTTTTATATTTGGGGGACTTCCCTGATTCTTATGACCTTTCACTCCGGTACATTGGCAGGAGTACCTGGGCTGCTTTTATTGCTTGGCAGTCTGTAATGTCGATATTGAATTAAGGAAAGCATCGTAGTTCATGAGTAATCCTGCCGCGAGCACACCTGCCAACAACTCGGATGATCTGGCGAAGAAGAATTGGGATTCTTCTTTTACTCCAGCAACTGAGATTGATTCCACCGATTCTGTAAAAAACAGGATGGGTGAAGCTGCTGCCCGTGCAGTGAATCTTTATAAGGCTTATGGCCAAGGCGATACCACTGTGACAGCATTGGATCACGTCAATGTGGAATTTGAGAAGAATAAGTTCACTGCGATCATGGGTCCTTCAGGCTCTGGTAAGTCTACGTTGATGCACTGCATGGCGGGGCTGGATGCTGCGACTGGTGGCTCGACGTTTATTGGTGATACAGATCTTTCTGTATTGAAAGATAAAGAGATGACCTCTTTGCGCCGTGATCGTCTAGGATTTATCTTCCAGTCATTCAACTTGGTGCCAACTTTGACGGCATCGGAAAATATTACACTTCCAACTGATATTGCTGGTCGAAAGATTGATCAGTCTTGGTTTGATGAGATCACTTCACGTCTGGGTCTTACTGATCGTCTGAAGCACCGTCCGGCAGAACTCTCCGGTGGACAGCAACAGCGTGTTGCATGTGCGCGTGCGCTTGTTTCTCGCCCGGAGATCATTTTCGGTGATGAACCGACCGGTAACTTGGATTCCAATTCTTCTAAGGAAGTACTGGATATTCTTCGTACTGCAGTTGATCAGGATGATCAGACTGTAGTGATTGTTACGCACGATGCGAAGGCCGCTTCTTATGCGGATCGTGTTATTTTCTTGGCGGATGGTCGCATTGTTAATCAGCTGTTTGATCCAACTATCGAGGAGATTCTAGCGACGATGAACGGAATTGAGGATATCGCCTCATGAATTCCGGTTCTACAATGCGCAGGATCAGCCTGCGCAATATTGGCGCGCATAAGATCAGGCTGTTCCTTACAGTCCTGGCAGTAGTGCTCGGCACCTCGTTTGTTTCTGGTGCCATGATGTTTACTAATGCGCTGTCTTCTACCTTCGATGAGGCTATTTCTAATAGCCTCGATGGTGTTGACGTGGTCGTGTCTGCAAGCTCCGAATCGGATGTGCAGGGCGTTCCTGTTGACACTGTGGCATCGCTGCGTGAAGATTCTCGCATCAGCGCCCTCAACATTAATGCTTCTCAGTCCGTTGTCCTGGCAGATTCTGATGCCAAGGCGATTCAAACCACTGGGGGCTCGTCGATAAGCATTTATTACAGCCCTGATGACGCGGTGGCTCAGCCACTCGAGCTAGTTGATGGGGAAGCTCCAACTGGCACCGAGCAGGTGCTGGCTTCGCAGGCTGGCGCTGAGGCCAAGGGCATCGGCGTGGGCGATGAGATTCTCGTCGTGGATTCCAGTGGCCGCTACAACGTTACGGTCACCGGACTAACTACTACTGACAACGATTCTGGCTCTGCGCTGAATCTACAGATGTCGGAATCCGGCTACCTGGAACGCTATACCGACGGGGTTACCGTTCCCGGCGTCACGCTGTCAGCTGCAGAGGGCACCACGCCGCAGGAGCTTGTCGACGCACTCTCCGTGGAGCTTGGCTCAAACTTTAATGTTGAAACCGGCGAAGCTTTAGTCGAACAAGTTACCGGCATGATTAAAGAAATGCTGAGCTTTGTGCAGTATTTCCTTGTCGCCTTCGGACTCATCGCATTGCTGGTGGGCACGTTTATCATTGCGAATACTTTCTCGATGATTGTTGCTCAGCGTATGCGTGAATTCGCATTGCTGCGTGCTTTGGGTGCAGCTCCAGGACAGATCACACGGTCTGTGGTGCTGGAAGCAAGCATCGTGGGTCTCTTTGGTTCCGCGCTTGGTGTGCTCGGTGGAATGGGCCTTGTTGCTATTATTTCCGCGGTGCTCAACAGCTTCGGTATGCCAATGGGATCCAGCGTTGGACTGACCCCAAGTGCCGTGATTACCGCACTTGTACTCGGTACTATTGTCACGGTGATCAGCGCGTGGGCACCTGCTCGTCGTGCCGGTGAAGTGAAGCCTGTGGAAGCTATGCGCAACATGGAAACTACTACTGTGCGCTCCATGATGGGACGAACCGTTACTGGTGGCATTGTCCTAGCCCTCGGCATCATATTAGCTGTTGCTGGTGCATTGATGACAGATTCTTCTACCGGTCTACGTTCAGTTCTTGTCGGAATCGGTGCGTTGTTTGTTGTCGTCGGTACCTTCTTCTTCTCGCCAGCGTTGTCCATGCCAGTTGTCGGTGGTTTGGGTAAGATCCTGGGCGCTCCATTCGGCAGTGTCGGCAGCCTGGCTGCAACTAACTCCAAGCGCAATCCTCGTCGTACTGCAACAACCGCTTTTGCGCTGACTTTGGGTATTGCTCTGGTCACCGCTATCGGCATGCTTTCTGCAACGATGAAAGATGCTGTCTCTGAGATGATGGAGGAGCAGTACACCGCTGATTACATCTTGCAGGGACCTACAGATGGTTCTATCACTATGCCGAAGGATGCGGACGATGTTGTCCGTGAAACTGATGGCGTTGCAGATGTGGTGACGGTTTCGTTGAATGGGGCTTCCGTTGATGGTCAAGCTACGTACGGTTCAGTAACATTTGTTGCGGATGGTGACCTAGGAACCGTTATTAGCACAGAGTCTATTGAAGGTTCACTGGATCTGAGCGAACCTGGTGTTGTTACTACCCAGACGTTTGCTGATGAACAGGGCTGGAAGGTTGGTGATTCCTTGCCTCTTGAAGCTGCCGGACAATCCGTCGGTGAAGTTGAACTGATCGGTACTTTCACAGGTAATGACGCCGTAGGAAGTATGATCATTTCTGAGAGCTCACTTGCAGATACTCCAGTAGCAGATCAAGCTATTCCACAAATGATGTTGGTCAAGGGTGAAGATGGTAGCGACCAGGAAGAGCTTCGCAGCAATATTGAAGAAGCAGTAGCTGATTATATTGTCATCTCAGTTAAGACCTCGACTGAGTACGCAGGCGAGACCGTAGCCATGATCGACGTGATGATGAATATCCTCTATGCATTGCTTGCACTGTCTGTCATCGTTGCTGTCATCGGCATTATCAATACTTTGGCACTCAATGTGATTGAGCGTCGTCAAGAGATCGGTATGCTGCGTGCAGTTGGCGTAAAGCGCGGTCAGATTCGTACCATGATCACGCTTGAATCCGTACAAATTGCCATCTATGGTGCGGTGATCGGTATTGCAATTGGCCTTGGCTTAGGCTGGGCATTTGTCACTGTCATGTCTGGCGAGGGGCTGGATGCAGCAGTCTCTGTGCCGTGGGGGCAGGTTGCTCTGATGCTGGTTGGCTCGGCAGTGGTTGGCGTTATCGCAGCACTATGGCCAGCAGTCAAGGCCTCGAAGACTCCACCTTTGGATGCGATTACTGACTAGTTTTTAGCAGAGATGCAATTGTGAAAAGGGCTTTCCGGGAAGTTTTCCTGGAAAGCCCTTTTTCTGTGTCTGGAATCTATTTTGCTATGCCAGACTAGACCAGAAAGTCTAATGTATAACATCTCATTTAGCTGCACTTATAAAGAGTTTTTAGACTAATCTGTCTATGAATAATAGACAGGAATGGTTAATTTGGTCACACTAATGCAATAAACGACAGCCTGGAGCGTTACAGTTAATGAATTCAATTCAACTGTTCAATTCAAGGAGTGCTACACATGGCTACTGCCACTGCACAGAAAGGCCGTTTAGGCCTTCCCGGCTGGATGACCGGGTTTGGTGCTCAGGTTATCGCTGGCCTCATTATTGGCCTGATCCTCGGTCTTATTGCCCGTGGAATGGACACCGGAGCTGCCGAAGGTGAAACCAGCTGGCTCACCGGTCTGCTGAGTGGAGTTGGCTCTGCTTATGTTTCTCTGCTCAAGGTCATGGTCCCACCATTGGTGTTCGCTGCAGTTGTCACCAGTGTGGCAAAGCTGCGTGAAGTAGCCAACGCTGCTCGCCTGGCAGTATCTACTTTGGTGTGGTTTGCCATTACTGCGTTTTTCTCTGTGCTTGCAGGTATTGCTGTCGCATTGATCATGCAACCGGGCGTGGGCTCTACCGTAGATGCTTCCAACGCTGCTGACCCTTCCCGAGTGGGTAGCTGGATGGGCTTTATCCAATCAATTATTCCAAGCAATATCTTGGGTCTTTCTGGTTCTTATAGCGAGAGCTCTGGTGTGAACCTCTCCTTCAATGTGCTGCAGATTTTGGTTATCTCCATCGCCATTGGTGTGGCAGCTCTGAAGGCCGGGAAATCTGCTGAGCCTTTCTTGAAGTTCACCGAGTCCTTCCTCAAGATCATCCAGATCATTTTGTGGTGGATTATTCGTCTGGCTCCGATTGGTTCTGCAGCCTTGATCGGTAAGGCAGTATCCACCTATGGTTGGTCCGCACTTGGATCCTTAGGCAAATTCGTACTGGCCATCTACGTTGGTCTTGCCATTGTTATGTTTGTCATTTACCCAATCGTGCTGAAGATCAACGGCATTCCAGTTTTGGGCTTCTTTAAGCGCGTCTGGCCTGTGACCAGCTTGGGTTTTGTTACTCGTTCTTCCATGGGCGTTATGCCAGTGACCCAGCGTGTTACTGAGCAGTCCTTGGGTGTGCCAAGTGCGTATGCATCATTTGCCATTCCATTGGGCGCAACCAGCAAGATGGATGGTTGCGCGGCAGTGTACCCAGCTGTAGCGGCTATTTTCGTTGCGCAATTCTACGGCATTGACCTGACTCTGATGGATTATGTCCTGATCATGATTGTGTCCGTGCTGGGCTCTGCAGCAACTGCTGGCACTACCGGTGCGACAGTCATGCTGACCTTGACTCTGTCCACTTTAGGGCTGCCACTTGCAGGTGTTGGCTTGCTGCTGGCTATTGAACCAATCATTGATATGGGCCGTACCGCAACCAATGTGACTGGACAGGCTCTGGTTCCTGCAATCGTGGCTAAACGCGAAGGAATCCTGGATCAAGAAGTCTGGGATGCTGCTGAAAAGGGTGGTGCTGCAGTAGATAAAGCAACTGTGGAGTCCACCGAAGAGCAGGTTGTAGAAGTACGTAGCTAGAACCTCATCTTTAAAAAGCGCAGAGAAATTGCCCTCACCCTTAATGGGGCGAGGGCAATTTCTTTTAAGATAAGGTAGCGATTGTGAAAAATCGCCGAGAAGAGCTCCCTGATCTGCCTAAAATTCCC
Organism: Corynebacterium crudilactis; assembly: GCF_001643015.1. Taxonomy (NCBI): domain Bacteria; kingdom Bacillati; phylum Actinomycetota; class Actinomycetes; order Mycobacteriales; family Corynebacteriaceae; genus Corynebacterium; species Corynebacterium crudilactis. Next base: position 2,450,663 of record NZ_CP015622.1, on the reverse strand, counting down.
ATGAACTGGACCTGGATCATTGCCACCCTAGCGGCTACCGTGGGCATCGTAGTTCTCATGCTGACGGTTTATTATCCAAGCATTCCGGATCCGATGCCGACACATTGGAATGGCAGCGGGGAAGCAGATGCATGGGAGCCTAAAACAATGGGAACTTTCCTCTTCTCGGTGCTTTTGGGGCCAGTTATTTTGCTCGCCACGGCTATGTTTGCTCAAATGATGGTCAGCATGCAATCTGGGGATATTACAGGTCCGGGCGGAGCGAAAACCGCAGCAGAGGCACACCGCAAGTGGGCATCGCTGAACGCGACATCAAAGCATATAGGCTGGTTTTTCTTTGTGATGAATACCGCTATTTTGTTGATGATGCTTAACGCGTATCGCCCAGAACCACTGCGTGCAGGTTTTGCATTAAGCATGATCGCTATCTTTATCGCCACCGCTGTATTGTTGTGGTGCATTGTGAAAAGTACTCGGACGGTTGAACAAAAGCATCCGCTTGCGGAAGACAAGAAACGTTGGGGAATTTTTGTCAATGACCCAGATAATAAAAGCCCGCTGGTGGACACCGGAACAGGCATGAATTATACCTTCAATATCGCTCACACCTCAGGAAAGATCCTCGCTGTGGTCATGATGGGATTGCCCATCGTGTTTGTTGTTTGGATATCTATCAGTTCATTGCTTTAAGGAACCTGGAAGCTTAAATCAGGTGCATCAGTAATCAGCATGTGGCCGGGGGCGTGGGTGATGGCAAGCGGGGGCTTGGATGTCATCACCATTGCTTGAGGGGTAACACCGCAGGCCCAAAATACGGGGATATCACCAGGCTCAGACAGCGGAGCATCACCAAAATCGGGATGATGAATATCATCGATGCCGATCAAAGACGGATCTCCAATATGTACGGGAGCGCCGTGGACCGCAGGGTAGCGGGAGGTGACACGTACCGCGTCAGCAACTTGTGATGCTGGAATCATGCGCAGGGAGACCACGAGATTTCCGGAGAGGGCACCGGCTGGTCGGCAGGGGAGGGAAGTCTCATACATGGCAACATTGCGTCCGGCCTCAAGGTGTCTTACTGGAACACCAGCCTGCACCATGGGGTGTTCAAAGGTGAAGGAACACCCGATTAAGAAACTCACCAAATCATCGCGCCAATAATCCAGCGCGTTGGCAGGCGAATCAATTAACTCACCGTGTTCATAAATGCGGTACTGGGGAGCATCAGTGCGGATATCTGCTTCGGAAGCATTTGTGCCGAAGATGCCACCGAAAGTTTCACCGGCATCCAAGACTTCCAATACTGGACACGGCTTGGGATTTCTTTGCGCAAAAAGGAGGAAATCATATGCGAGATCCTGTGGCAGGGAAATAAGGTTGGCTTGTGCATATCCAGCCGACCATCCAGACGTTGGTTCGATGAGTCCGCCGCGGAATTGTTGACGGGCTGCAACGGGAGAAATTGTTGAACGATTCATAGTTCTAGATTCTAGAGCTGCATTCCGATAAAAACTGCCGAAAAACCAAGAATAAGTGTCACACTGAGGTAACCAAGCGCCATCTGCCATTTTTTATCATTGATAAGCTGGCCTATTTCTTTTGCCAATGTTGACCAGGTAGATAATGCACCACAGAAACCGGCGATCAACAAAACGGTATAGAGATGCGATAACTCTAGGCAGACAACGACACCAGCGACAAAACACGCCACAGTATTCGCCATCAACGTGGCACGTTTTCCAGGGATTAGCTGTGCAATTAACCACCGCAGAAAACCGCCGACAAATCCGCCAAGTGCTGCATAGATAAAAATCATCGAGCAATCCGATCGCCTAATAACCATGCGGTAATGCAGCCCAAAGCGGTAAGGAAATAGAAGGGAACGTCGTTAAGCATCATGGCGGAAAAGGTGGTGAAACCGCCGAGGAAACCGGTGCCCCAAAATGCGTTGGGGCGTAACCAGCCCATCAAAAACGCGCCCGCGATGTTGATCCCCAGGATGGGCCAGGCGCTATCGCCAAGCCACAAAGTAAGTGCAAGGCGCGCGCAGACTCCGAGCGCGGCACCGGCCCCAACGCTGAGGCCTTGGATGAGTTTATGCACGTTAACACACCTTACTCCGTGAATTTACGCACTTCTCCTGCGCACAAGTGCTTTTGCAGGGAAGATGAAAGGGACATATTGGTTTTTTAGGAGGAACAATGGCACATGAGCGCGCCGGGCAACTTGCCCAACCAGAAGATCTGATTGATGTCGCGGAGCTAGTCACCGCATATTTCACCCGTAAGCCGGACGTCAGCAACCCTGATCAGCAGGTTGCTTTCGGCACCTCTGGGCACCGTGGATCTGCGCTAGACAGCGCCTTCAATGAAGACCACATCTTGGCTACCGCCCAGGCGATTGTGGATTTCCGCAATCAGCGTGGCGCCAACTGGGTCGGCCCGCTGTTCATCGGCCGCGATACCCACGCGCTATCTGAGCCAGCGATGATCAGTGCGCTTGAGGTCCTCATTGCCAACGACGTCGAAGTGCTTGTCGACGCCGACGGCCGCTACACCCCGACCCCCGCCGTCTCCCACGCGATCCTGCGCCACAACGCCAATGTGGTTTATGGCGCTGCTGGCCCAAGCCGCCCGCTTGCCGACGGCATCGTGATCACACCATCACACAACCCACCCCGCGACGGTGGCTTCAAATACAATCCTGCAAACGGTGGACCAGCAGATACCGATGCCACCGATTGGATCGCAGATCGTGCCAATGAACTGCTGCGCGGTGGCCTTGCAGATGTGAAGCGCGTGGCCGTCACCGGCGTGTTAGATGAGCGCACCACTGCCTATGATTTCAAGGGCATTTATATCGCCGACCTGCCAAATGTTGTCAACATTGACGCAATCCGTGAAGCGGGTATCCGCATTGGCGCAGACCCAATGGGCGGCGCTTCAGTGGATTACTGGGGAGCGATCGCCGAAACTCACGGTCTCAACTTGACCGTGGTCAACCCACACGTTGATGCCACTTTCCGCTTCATGACTCTCGACACCGACGGCAAGATCCGCATGGACTGCTCCAGCCCAGATGCGATGGCATCACTGATCGAAAACCGTGAAAAATTTGATATCGCAACCGGCAACGATGCAGATGCTGACCGCCACGGTATCGTCACTCCAGACGCTGGCCTGATGAATCCAAACCACTATCTGGCAGTAGCAATTGAGTACCTCTTTGCCAACCGTCCAGGCTGGTCCGCAGACACTGCAGTGGGCAAGACCCTGGTGAGCTCCTCCATGATCGACCGCGTGGTGGCAACACTTGGCCGCGAATTGGTTGAAGTACCTGTGGGATTCAAATGGTTCGTTCCAGGACTGATCTCTGGCGAAATCGGCTTCGGCGGCGAAGAATCCGCTGGCGCATCTTTCCTACGTATGGACGGAACGACCTGGTCCACTGATAAAGATGGCCTCATCCTGGATCTTCTCGCTGCAGAAATCATCGCAGTCACTGGTAAAACTCCATCACAGCGCTACGCGGAACTGGCTGCAGAATTCGGTGCACCTGCCTATGCACGCACCGATGCTGAAGCCAACCGTGAACAAAAGGCAGTGCTCAAGGCACTTTCCCCAGAACAGGTCACCGCGACTGAACTGGCAGGCGAACCAATTACCGCAAAGCTCACTGAGGCGCCTGGCAACGGTGCAGCAATTGGTGGACTGAAGGTCACTACCGAAAACGCCTGGTTTGCAGCACGCCCTTCTGGCACCGAAGACAAGTATAAGATTTATGCCGAATCATTCAAGGGCGCAGAACATCTCGCACAGGTCCAAAAAGAAGCACAAGCATTGGTTAGCGAAGTTCTCGGCCAGTAAAAGCTTTGAACCAGCTGACAAGATTGCCTAGGGATTGAAAGATCTCCTGTGAATCTTGTCCAGAGCAACTAGTGGACGTGTCAAACAAAGTACTCATGGTTTAAGGTCAAAGAGGAAGCTGATGCTGCATAACACGATGTGCAGCGTTGGAATTTAGAGTTTTCGTTGGGCTTTTGCTGGGTTTAGTGGAAGCTCAAGGGAACTAAATCAGATCAAAGTAAGGCAACAAGTGAGCAACAAAGTTCAGAATCCGAACCAAGGCGGAAGCAAAAACTTCCTCTGGGCAATGGTAGCCATCGTAGTTATTGCGATCGTCGTCGTAGGCTTCATTGTCATCCAAGGCCAGGGCGCAAAAGCCTCAAAACTAGGCGACCGAGACTTTGCAGATACCTCCATGACCATGGAAGTTGGCTCTGACTCCATCACTCTTGCAGCAGCTAATGCTTCAGCTGATGCCAAGGCAGTGCAGCTTTTCGAAGACTTCTCCTGCCACTACTGTGCACAGCTTGCAGAAAACACCGACGATGACATGAAAGCTCAGATCGAAGATGGAAACCTCGTCGTCGAACTGAAGCCGCTGAATTTCCTTGACCAGAAGAACATCGATGGACACTCCACCCACGCACTTGCAGCAGCACTATCTGTCGCAGATGCCAATGACCCAGCACTCTTCTGGAACTTCCGCACCTTCCTTCTTGAAGACCAGGACGAACTAGTAAACCAGTGGTCTGACGATGATTTCGCAGATGGAATTGCAGCACTTGGTGCAGACTCCTCCGTAGTCGATGCCATCCGTAACGGTGACAACCTGCAGCGTGCATATGACATGGGCGAAGCTAACGGCACCGAGCTCACCGAATCAACCGGTAGCCTGTCCTCTCCACGCGTTCTCCAGGACGGCAAGGACGTTGACGTAGCAGACATCAACCAGTGGATCCCAGCAGTGTTGGCTTCCTAATTCTGAAGTCTTAGATTCCTCTTTGGAATTTCCCCCTGGCTTTCCACGTATCGTGGGAGGGTAGGGGGATTTTTGCTGTTATTTTCCATGCAATACAACCGATTTGGTTAAATGAACCACGCTCCGCTACAGTAACAAGCGTTGTATAACGGGGCTATGGCGCAGCTGGTAGCGCACCACACTGGCAGTGTGGGGGTCACGGGTTCGAATCCCGTTAGCTCCACCAACATCCTCTGGGTTGAATGAAAATTCAACCCAGAGGATTTTTGTTTTCCCAGGTTAGGTGCTGCATTTAGTCACTGACCGTGGATACTTATAGCTTGAATGCAGTGGCAGGGATGGCTGTGTTTCCCAGAAATCTAGCTGCAACGCGTACAGATCACAGAGTCCCTTAACTTCGAGATCATGTTGTCGAGTTCTCACTGACAATTTCTCACATTCGAGACCAGTGCTAAAACGCTGATTTTCGGACTCCTCTCGACGACGCAAAATTGAGCATGTGAAATTGAAGGTGCGATCTCGAACTTCCGCACTGCGCTCCGGAACATTGCGCTTCCTAGCAAAGCCCTCATGCAGAGCTCTCCAAAGATAAAATCCCACCAAATTTCATGGCACGACTCTCAAGAGTTTCATTACACTCGGGGCTATGACTCCAGCACAGGTATTTTCCGAAGGTCCAATCAACAGTGTTGTTCTTAGCCAGGATGAGGAAGGGAAATTCTCTACTGCCTACAAGGACACATTTTCCGACTCTTCTTTCTTGGGTGAAGGCGAAGTCCTCATCGAAGTGGGGTGGTCGAGCCTGAATTACAAAGATGCGATGGCATTGCAGGGTAATAAAGGTGTGGTTCGTACTGTGCCGTTGATTCCGGGCATTGATGCGGTGGGCACTGTTATTGAGAGCGCTGATCCTCGTTTTGGTCGGGGCGATGAAGTTGTGCTGAATGGTGCTGGGTTGGGGGAGAGCCGGCATGGTGGGTTTACTCAGCGTCTGAGGTTGCCTTCGGATTCCTTGTTGCATATTCCGTTTAATTTTTCGGCCAAGCAGGTCGGTGCATTGGGCACGGCTGGTTTTACGGCGGCGTTGTCGGTGAATGCATTGGTTGATCAGGGGGTAAAGCCAGAGGATGGTGAGATCCTGGTGACTGGTGCAACGGGTGGTGTGGGTTCTATTGCGCTGCATCTGTTGCATAAGTTGGGGTATACGACTGTGGCGGTGACGGGGCGTCGAGAAGCGCATGCGGAATATCTGACCAGCCTGGGGGCGAGCTCGATTATTGATCGCGCAGAGCTGGCCGATCAGGGGCAGCCGCTGCAGAAGGGGCGTTGGGCGGGTGTAGTGGATTCAGTGGGATCTCACACACTTGTCAATGCGCTTGCGCAGACTAAATGGGGCGGTGTTGTCACTGCGTGTGGCATGGCGCAAGGCCCAGATCTGCCGGGAACGGTGCTGCCGTTTATTCTGCGCGGTATCCATTTGGTGGGTATTAATTCCGTTGATGCGCCTCGTGAACTGCGTCGACGTGCGTGGGCGTTGTTGTCTGAGCAGCTTGATACCTCTGTTTTGGATGATATGACCACCGTAATTGATGTCAAGGATGTGGCACAGGCTGGTGAAGATTTGATGGCAGGAAAACTGCATGGTCGCACGGCCGTTCGAGTTCATTAACCAGCGGTAATGGCGAAGCGCCGGTTAGAATAGGGGTTAGTACCAGTTTTTTACATAGGAGCGGAGAAAGCAATGGACAACCCCGTCAATATCCTTGATGAAAAGGACGCTTTGGAGCGTCTTGCATCTGTATCTCTTGGTCGCATTGTGGTTCGTCGCAGCGAAGACATTGATATTTTCCCTGTCAACTTCATTGTTGATAAGGGGGATATTTATATCCGTACTGCAGAGGGTAACAAGCTCTTTAGCATGAACCTCAACAGCGATGTCCTTTTCGAAGCTGATGAAGTCACAGAGGATAAGGCTTGGTCAGTAGTTGTGCGCGCCAACGCTGAAATCGTGAGCAAGCTCGATGAGATCGCATACGCCGATACCCTTGAGCTGAAGCCATGGATCCCAACCTTGAAGTACAACTACGTTCGTCTTGTTCCGAATGAGGTTTCCGGCAGGGAATTTGCTTTGGGTGAGGAGCCTGAGCGCTACTAATTGCTCACCTTCACTAAACGCCCCGCGCAACCGCAAGCTGCGTTGGCAGAAGCTGCTGGATTGCGGTGGCTTGCGGAAGCTTCCGCCTCTGTAGTCGAAGTGGTGGACGCGGATGGTGTGAGTATCACGACAGTGGGCGTCGATACGCAATTGCCCACACCCGATGCGGCCTTTAAGGCGGGCGAAGAGCTGGCCACCATCCACCTTGCCGGCGCCCCAGCGTTCGGCAGCCCTCCACTGGGCTGGGCGGGGCCGAACTATATCGGTACCCAAGAACAAGCATGCTTATCGACGTCCACTTGGGGCCGTTTTTACACCGAGCAACGCGTTCTCCCATTTGCGCGCCGGGCACGTCGCCGGAATCATCTCACCGAACATGCACTGTGGGTGGTGGAAGCTGCCTGCGATGTGATCAGGGAGTTGCCCGATGAAGTTCCGCCTGCTCGCATTCACGGTGACCTGTGGTTTGGCAATCTCTTGTTTGGTAGCGATGGGCCGATATTTATTGATCCAGCGGCACACGGCGGGCATCCGGAAACTGATCTAGCCATGCTTGATGTTTTCGGCGCGCCGTATCTTGATGAGATCCGTGCTGGTTATCTGTCCATTAATCCACTGCCTGCCGGATGGCGTGAGCGCACCCCCATGCATCAACTCCACCCTTTGGCAGTTCATGCAGCTTCATTTGGTCCTAATTATGGCGTGGAATTATTCCAGGCTGCGAAAGCCACGTTGAAGCTGCTGGATTAGGAGATCAATTAACGCCACCAGGTGTCATGAGGAGTAGCTGGTAGATGGCGCTTGTGCTGTCCAACCTTCCACAGGTGTTCGATGCGTTGAGAGGCTGCATCACTGACTTCTGTGTTTTCCAGGTAATCATCGATGTCGGTATAGGAAACGCCGAGTGCTTCTTCATCTGGCAAAGCTGGACGGTCTTCTTCCAAATCAGCAGTGGGCACCTTGAGCCACGTGCTAGGCGGTGCGCTGAGGTACTCCAACATAGCTGCGCCCTGGCGTTTGTTCAGACCTGCCAAGGGGAGCAGATCCGCTGCGCCGTCACCAAATTTAGTGAAGAATCCAGTGACGTTTTCTGCTGCATGATCGGTGCCGAGTACTAAAAGGCCTAGCTGGCCGGCAATTGCATACTGCGCGATCATGCGCTGACGAGCTTTGATATTGCCACGATTGAAATCGGTTAGCTCATCGATCCCAAGTGCAGCAGCGACAGAGGAATCCACAGCATCGGAAGCATCTTTAACATTGACGGTTACCTCCTTATCGGCAGCTATAAAATCTAGTGCCACCTGGGCGTCATCCTCGTCTGCTTGGATGCCATAAGGGAGCCTGACTGCATAGAAAAGGGCGTCAGCAGTGGTGTCTTCTGCACGGATGCTCTCGACTGCTAGCTGCGCAAGACGGCCAGCCAAAGTGGAATCTTGCCCTCCTGAAATGCCCAGCACAAAACCTTTTGCTTTGGATACGCGGAGGTAATCGGCCAAGAATTGCACGCGGAGTTCGACTTCCTGGGCAACATCAATTCCTGGACTTACGTTGAGTGCATTGATGATCTCAGATTGTGTGTTTGTCATGCACTTAATCCTAGGCAAAGTTCGATGAAAAGCGGGTTGAGGGGCCCTAAAACTAGCGTCGTATGTGTGAAGGGTTTGGAGTTTGCTACGGCAGTCGGTTAAGATAATCCCTCGTGTCATAGCTGGTTAGACGTGCGTATTTATATGCCACATCTGACCGCTGAAAAATAGCCTTAAATAGCGCATGAGAGAAAGGAGCGCCCGAATGAAGGTACGCAATTCCCTTCGGTCGCTGAAGAACAAGCCGGGCGCCCAGGTCGTGCGTCGCCGTGGCAAAGTCTACGTGATCAACAAGAAAGAGCCACGTTTCAAGGCTCGCCAGGGTTAATCTTTAAGATTAAGCACGGTTTATACAAGCAATCAAGCACCGTTCCTCACTTGTGGGGGTTCGGTGCTTGATTGTTTTTGTGTGCGTATTTTCTTTGGGGGTCTGCGCCCACATACCTAATGTAACGATTCCATAACGGGCACGATTCTTTATGGTTGATGAACTGGGTAAATGACAAGAATGTAGTTACAGGGGGAGAGTTTGGTGGAGCTAAGGATCGCTACATGTGGTGGCTGGAGAACTGCCATCCTGGGAATACTCACGATGTAACTACTACATGTAGTGCCAGTTGCACTAATTCACCACAAAGTATAGTGTCTGATGTGTCGCCTTGAGCGATACAAAGACTTTAAAAACTGATTTAAAAAGTAAGATTCAGCCTTAAGCATTAAACGCGAAAGCTGACATAAGGAAGGCCCTAAAAATGGCAATCACCGTATACACCAAGCCTGCTTGCGTCCAGTGCAACGCCACCAAGAAGGCCCTCGACCGCGCTGGTCTTGACTATGACCTCATTGATATCAGCCTCGACGAAGAAGCCCGCGAGTATGTTCTCGCACTTGGCTACCTCCAGGCTCCAGTTGTTGTTGCAGACGGCGCACACTGGTCTGGATTCCGCCCAGAGCGCATCCGTGAGATGGCAACTGCAGCTGCTTAATGTTGCATGTTGAGTGGCACGATATCTTCGCTTAAAACGCGTGCCACTCCAGCCACACCTTTGTGGCCTTCCTCTTATTCGTCGCCGATATCTGGCGGCGTTTCGTTTTTCTTCATATATTTGGAACGTGTTCCCCGCACACGCGGGGGTCGTCTCGCACATGGGGAGAAACCGAGAATAATAGAAGTTCAGTTCTCTTTGAAACAAGAAAGAGCAATTGGCATGGCAAGCGCAGAATGCTTGCACTAGGCAGTATTTAGAAGGGAAGTGAGCTCGAGGATGCTTATCGTGTATTTCTCCTCGACCACCGATAATACGCACCGGTTCGTGCAAAAACTCGATTTACCCAATGTGCGTATCCCTCTCACCCGAGGTGACGAACCATTGAAAATCAATGAGCCATATGTTTTGATAACACCCACCTACGGTGGCGGAGTCTCCATGACTGGCGAAAATTCTCGTCCAGTGCCACCGCAAGTAATCAGATTTTTAAATGATGAACACAATCGCAGCTTTATCAGGGCTGTTGTGGCAGGTGGAAACACAAATTTTGGTTCGGACTTTGGGCTGGCTGGCGACATCATTTCTAAGAAATGTAAAGTGCCCTATGTCTATCGTTTCGAACTCATGGGCAACGAGGAAGATGTAAGCGTTCTCCGCGGAGGACTTTTACACAATGCCCAAGCTTTGGGGCTGGAACCATACGAACCAGCAACCACGAGCTAAAACTTAAAACTTAAATCACCACAATATAGTTCAGACCTCTTTTGAAAGGGACACTCCTTTGACTGCATCGGGAACCACTGTCGTGCCACGCGGAGACCAAATGGACTTCCACGCTCTCAACGCGTTGCTCAACCTTTACAATGACACCGGCGAGATCCAGTTCGATAAGGACCGCGAGGCTGCGAACCAGTACTTCCTGCAGCACGTCAACCAGAACACTGTCTTTTTCCACAACCTTCAGGAAAAGCTTGATTACCTGGTAGAAAACAAATACTACGATCCAATCGTGTTGGATAAGTATGATTTTCAATTCATCAAGGATCTGTTCAAGCGGGCTTACTCCTTCAAGTTCCGCTTCCAGTCCTTCCTTGGCGCGTACAAGTACTACACTTCCTACACACTGAAGACTTTCGACGGACGCCGTTACCTGGAGCGTTTTGAAGATCGCGTGTGCATGGTCGCGTTGACCCTTGCTGATAGCGATCGCGCATTGGCTGAAAACTTGGTTGATGAGATCATGTCTGGCCGTTTCCAGCCAGCTACCCCAACCTTCCTAAACTCCGGTAAAGCACAGCGTGGCGAGCCAGTATCTTGCTTCCTGCTGCGTATCGAAGACAACATGGAATCCATTGGGCGTTCCATCAACTCCGCGCTGCAGCTGTCCAAGCGCGGCGGCGGTGTCGCATTGCTGCTGTCCAACCTTCGTGAATCCGGCGCACCGATCAAGAAGATTGAAAACCAGTCTTCCGGTGTTATCCCAGTAATGAAGCTTCTAGAAGATGCGTTCTCCTACGCTAACCAGCTGGGTGCTCGCCAGGGCGCAGGTGCCGTCTACCTGAACGCACACCACCCAGACATCTTGTCTTTCCTTGATACCAAGCGTGAAAACGCCGATGAGAAGATCCGTATCAAGACCCTGTCCTTGGGCGTTGTTATTCCAGACATCACTTTTGAGCTGGCAAAGCGCAACGATGACATGTACTTGTTCTCCCCATACGATGTGGAGCGCATCTACGGCAAGCCATTTGCAGACGTCTCAGTCACTGAGCTTTACGATGAGATGGTCGATGATGACCGCATCCGCAAGACCAAGATCAACGCGCGTCAGTTCTTCCAGACTCTGGCAGAGATCCAGTTCGAATCCGGTTACCCATACATCATGTATGAAGACACCGTGAATGCAGCTAACCCAATCGAAGGCCGCATCACCCACTCCAACCTGTGCTCTGAAATCCTTCAGGTATCCACCCCATCTGAATTCAACGATGACCTCACCTATGCAGAGGTCGGCGAAGATATTTCTTGTAACTTGGGCTCCCTCAATGTTGCAATGGCAATGGATTCACCAAACTTTGAGAAGACCATCGAAACCGCCATCCGTGGTTTGACCGCTGTCTCAGAGCAGACCAGCATCGATTCTGTTCCATCAATCCGCAAGGGCAACGAAGCAGCTCACGCGATTGGTCTTGGCCAGATGAACCTGCACGGCTACTTCGGACGCGAGCACATGTACTACGGCTCCGAGGACTCCTTGGACTTCACCAATGCTTACTTCGCTGCTGTGCTGTACCAGTGCCTGCGTGCATCCAACAAGATTGCTCGTGAGCGTGGAGTACGTTTCAACAACTTCGAAAACTCCCAGTACGCAACCGGTGAATACTTCGATGGTTTTGATGCTAATGATTTCGCACCAAAGTCTGAGAAGGTTCAGGCACTGTTTGAGAAGTCTGATATTCACACCCCAACCGTGGAGGATTGGGCTGCGCTGAAGGCTGATGTGATGGAGCATGGCCTGTTTAACCGCAACCTGCAGGCAGTTCCACCAACCGGTTCGATCTCCTACATCAACAACTCCACCTCGTCGATCCACCCAATCGCTTCCAAGATTGAGATCCGCAAGGAAGGCAAGATCGGTCGCGTTTACTACCCAGCTCCACACATGGACAATGACAACCTGGAGTACTTCGAGGATGCCTACGAAATCGGCTACGAGAAGATCATTGACACCTATGCTGTGGCTACCAAATACGTTGACCAGGGTCTGTCTTTGACCTTGTTCTTCAAGGACACTGCTACCACTCGTGATATCAACCGTGCGCAGATCTACGCATGGCGCAAGGGCATTAAGACCTTGTACTACATCCGTTTGCGCCAGGTCGCACTTGAAGGTACCGAAGTTGACGGCTGCGTCAGCTGCATGCTTTAAAGCGGAATGAAAATTGCCTCTAACCTAATTAGGTTGGAGGCAATTTTTTTTTATTAGTTGAGCGTTCCCAGCACGCTGCGCACCTCATTGAGGATATTTCGGGACGCAGTTTCTGCGGCATCCGCATCACGGCTCAGGAGGGCGTCGGCAAGCTTATCGTGATTATCAAGCGCCTCGAGTGCTGGACGATCAGGCTGCAGGCCATGCTCAGTGCGCCCGACAAGCACCGCGCTTATCGACGGAATCACTGCAGCGAACATCTCATTGTGGCAATAA